>DATLOU010000017.1:0-9654 GCA_035536115.1 Rhizomicrobium sp. | reverse complement strand
CCACCTTCGCGGATGGCGAAGCGCAGCTTCTCCTCCATGGCGATGGGCACGATCAGTTCGACTTCGATCGAAACATTGTCGCCCGGCATCACCATCTCGGTGCCTTGCGGCAGCTTGACGATCCCCGTCACATCGGTGGTGCGGAAGTAGAATTGCGGCCGGTAATTGGCGAAGAACGGGGTATGACGCCCACCCTCGTCCTTGGTCAGGATGTAGACCTCGGCCGAGAAGTTGGTGTGCGGCGTGACACTGCCGGGCTTGGCCAGGACCTGGCCGCGCTCCACTCCGTCGCGCTCGATGCCGCGCAACAAGGCGCCGATATTGTCGCCTGCCTGACCCTGGTCCAGGAGCTTCCTGAACATCTCCACCCCCGTCACCGTGGTCGAAGAGGTCGGGCGGATGCCGATGATCTCCACCGTCTCGCCCACCTTGACCACGCCGCGCTCGACACGGCCCGTCACCACCGTGCCGCGGCCCGAGATCGAGAACACGTCCTCGATCGGCATCAAAAACGGCTGGTCGATCGGACGGTCAGGCTGCGGGATCGACTCGTCCACCGCATTCATCAGTTCCAAAATCGCGTCATGACCGAGCTTGGGCTCCTTGCCCTCCAGCGCCATCAACGCCGAGCCGCGGATGATCGGAAGCTTGTCGCCCGGGAACTGGTAGCTCGAGAGCAGCTCGCGCACTTCCAGCTCCACCAGATCCAGAAGCTCCGGATCGTCCACCATGTCGCACTTGTTCATGAACACCACCAGCGCCGGAACACCCACCTGGCGCGCCAGAAGGATGTGCTCGCGCGTCTGCGGCATCGGACCATCGGCCGCGCTCACCACCAGGATCGCGCCGTCCATCTGGGCCGCTCCCGTGATCATGTTCTTCACATAGTCGGCGTGGCCGGGGCAGTCGACATGGGCGTAGTGCCGCTTCTTCGTCTCGTACTCCACATGCGCCGTCGAAATCGTGATCCCGCGCGCCTTCTCTTCCGGCGCCTTGTCAATCTGGTCGTACGAGGTGAACGTCGCTCCTCCCGTCTCCGCCAATACCTTCGTGATCGCCGCCGTCAGCGACGTCTTGCCATGGTCAACATGCCCAATCGTCCCAATGTTGCAGTGCGGCTTCGTCCGCTCAAATTTGGCCTTCGCCATGATCGTTTCTCCGTAATTGTCTTATGCGTACTTGGCTTTGACTTCGTCCGCGATCGCCTGCGGCACTTGCTCATAGTGATCGAATTGCATGGAGTACTGCGCGCGTCCCTGGGACATCGAACGAAGCGTGTTGATGTAGCCGAACATGTTCGCGAGCGGCACCATCGCGGTCACGACCTGCGCGTTGCCTCGTGAATCTGTTCCTTGCACCTGACCACGACGCGAATTGAGATCGCCGATAACACCGCCAAGAAAATCTTCCGGCGTCACAACTTCGACCTTCATGATCGGTTCAAGCAGCTTCACCGCGCCCTTCGAAGCAAGTTCGCGGAATGCCGCGCGTGCCGCGATGTCGAAGGTGAGCGCGTTCGAATCCACCTCGTGATACTTCCCGTCGGTCAGAGTCGCCTTGAAATCGATGACCGGGAAGCCCGCCAGCAATCCCGACTCCTTTTGCGCCTTCAGGCCTTTTTCCACCGATGGGATGAATTCCTTCGGAATCGCGCCACCCACCACGTCGTTCTCGAATACAAAGCCAGAGCCTGGCGCAAGAGGTTCGAAATCGATGGAAACTTCGGCAAACTGGCCCGATCCGCCGGTCTGCTTTTTGTGCGTGTACTTGATGGAAACCGGACGGCTCAACGTCTCGCGATAGGCGACCTGCGGCGCGCCGACATTGGCCTCGACCTTGTAGGTACGCTTGAGGATGTCGACCTTGATTTCAAGGTGAAGCTCGCCCATGCCCTTGAGAATTGTCTGGCCGGACTCTTGATCGGTCGAAACGCGGAATGAGGGGTCTTCCTGCGCGAGCCGCACCAATGCCATGCCCATCTTTTCCTGGTCGGCTTTGGTTTTGGGTTCGATCGCGACCTCGATGACGGGGTCGGGGAATTCCATCTTCTCCAAGATGATCGGATGGTTCGGATCACAGAGCGTCTCGCCGGTAGTCGAGTATTTCAGGCCGGCGAAGGCGACGATGTCGCCTGCGAACGCCTCTTTGACGTCCTCTCGACTGTTCGCATGCATCAGGAGCATGCGGCCGACACGTTCCGTCTTGTCCTTTACAGAGTTGAGAACGCCGGTACCGGAATTCACCGTGCCCGAATAGACGCGCACGAAGGTGATCGAACCCACGAACGGATCGTCCATGATTTTGAAGGCCAGCCCCGCGAATGGGGCTTTGTCGTCTGCCGGACGCTCTTCTTCCTTGTCGGTGTGCGGCACGACACCCTTCAGCGGTGGGATGTCCCGCGGCGATGGCAAGTATTCCACGACAGCGTCGAGGAGCGGCTGGACGCCCTTGTTCTTGAAGGCCGACCCGCACATCACCGGCACAAAGTGGAAATTGATCGTGCCCTTGCGGATGCAGCGCTTGAGATCAGCTTCCGACGGCTCATGTCCCTCGAGATAGGCTTCGAGAAGTTTGTCGTCCTCCTCCACGGCCATTTCGACGAGCGCCGCGCGAAGTTCCTTGGCCTTGTCCTGCAGGTCGGCCGGAATCTCGACTTCGTCGAACTTCGCGCCGAGCTGTTCGTCGTGCCATATGACGGCCTTCATCTTGACGACGTCGACGATGCCCTTGAATTCAGACTCCGTTCCGATCGGCCAGGTAATGACCATGGGGCGGGTGCCGAGACGATCGATCATCATGGCGACGCAGCGCGGAAAATCCGAGCCCGTGCGGTCCATCTTGTTCACGAAGCAGATGCGCGGAACCCGGTACTTGTCCGCCTGACGCCACACCGTTTCCGACTGAGGCTCGACGCCGGCGACGGCATCGAAGACCGCAACCGCGCCGTCGAGCACGCGCATGGAACGCTCGACTTCGATGGTGAAGTCAACATGGCCTGGCGTGTCGATGATGTTGATGCGGTGATCTTTCCAGTAGCAGGTCGTCGCCGCAGACGTGATCGTGATGCCGCGTTCCTGCTCCTGCTCCATGAAGTCCATGGTTGCGGCACCGTCATGCACTTCGCCGATTTTGTGGCTCTTGCCGGTGTAGTAGAGGATGCGCTCCGTCGTGGTAGTCTTGCCGGCATCGATGTGAGCGGCAATTCCGATATTGCGATAGCGTTCGAGCGGAGTTGTGCGGGGCATGGCAGTCTCTGTCGCTTACCAGCGGTAATGTGAGAAGGCGCGGTTGGCGTCGGCCATCTTGTGCGTGTCTTCACGCTTCTTGACGGCGGAACCGCGATTGTTGGCGGCGTCCATGAGTTCTCCGGATAGCCGCCCCGTCATGGTAGGCTCGTTGCGACCACGAGCGGCGGTAATCAGCCACCGGATGGCAAGCGCGCGCGCGCGATCGGTGCGGACTTCAACAGGCACTTGGTACGTCGCGCCACCGACGCGACGCGATTTCACTTCGATGGCCGGACTGACGTTGCGAAGCGCCTCGTGGAAAATTTGGATCGGATCCTGCTTGGTCTTCTGCTGGATGTTGTCGAACGCGCCATAAATGATGCCCTCGGCGGCGGATTTCTTGCCGTCATACATCAGGCTGTTCATGAATTTGGCCAGCACGAGGTCGCCATACTTGGCGTCCGGAACGATTTCACGTTTGTCTGCGCGGCGACGGCGGGACATTTCTTGCTCTCCCTACTTTGGACGCTTGGCGCCATAGAGGGACCGGCGTTGCTTGCGGTCCTTGACGCCCTGCGTGTCGAGCACGCCGCGAATGATGTGGTAGCGAACGCCTGGCAGGTCCTTCACGCGACCGCCGCGGATCAACACGACTGAGTGTTCTTGAAGGTTGTGGCCCTCACCGGGAATATAAGAAAGCGCCTCATATCCGTTGGTAAGCCGAACCTTGGCGACCTTGCGCAAAGCTGAGTTCGGCTTCTTTGGAGTCACTGTATAGACACGCGTGCAGACGGCACGCTTTTGGGGACAGCCTTGCAGAGCTGGGACCTTGTTGCGTTTCGGTTTCTCACCGCGTGGTTTGCGGATCAATTGATTGATCGTCGGCATTCACACTTCCATTGTTGCGCGACCAATCGCGCTGACCAATTTTGCTCATGCGCCCATCGCATGAGCCGAAACAAAACGGGCGCGGGCCATAGGGCCTGCCCCGGTGAATTCGCGGAGGACTGAGGCTCTTTCGCCGAAGTCGCGCGTTCGAAGCTCTTTACTGGCTTTCCGACAGCGTTTTGGCGCACTCGCGCCGACGGCCTGCCACTGAAAGGTGGCGCTATGTATACGCCGTGCTTTGGCGGGTCAAGCGCGCGAAGTAAGGATATTTCGCGCTTTATTCAGAGCAGAACGATGATCTCGCGCAGCGCCATGGCCATCAGGACAAGAGTCGAAAGAGCAAACACCGAAAAGCGCATCGTGACGATGTTCACCGTGCATTGGATGAGCGTGTGAGCGACGCGAAGCAGCACATAAATCCAAGCTAGGTAGATGTGTAGCTGGTCGGTATGACCTGCGAGAAACACATAGAAAACAAGGGCATAGAAGATAGTCGGCTGTTCCAACAGGTGGTTGTAGTTGTCTGCGACCTGACGTGCGCCATCCGGCAACTTCTGCAAATCAGCCGGGAACTTGGCATCCTGCGGTTGGATGTCGGCTCTCTGCATCGCAGGAATTCGGGTCGCATACATCCAGACCCAGACCAGAAGGGTCAGCACAACGAGTGCTAGCGCCGGCGTCAGTATGGAATTCATTTTCGACTCCCCCCGAGTTGGTGGACTGTCGCCCAGTTCCCGCAAAACGCAAAACTGATGCCCTTTTTGGGTTCAATTCGCCATTTTGCGAATAAGTCTCATTGACAGAGAACATCGCCCCGGTATGGTCCATGGCCAGTTGCGAGCGATTATCATTTTAAGGCAAGAAACCATGCGGACTTTCGTCCTCACCTTGGTCGCGTTCGCCCTCTCAGGTGTGCTGCTCGACGCATGGTATTCGCAGGTGCGTGCAGACGACCAACCGTTCCTTACATTGGACGCGACGGACATCGAGCCGGAATTGGCCAACGAACTCGAACAGAATTTCACCTGGACATCCGGCAAGACCGGACAGTCGTTCGACGCCATCGAGGGCGAGACCGAATTTGAATATGGCTTGTCCGATCAGATCCAGCTGGCGGCCGCCGCCGAGTACGACTGGACACGCGCGCGCGACCACAGGGTGCCCGGCTTGCCAGCCATCAGCGGTACAGCATTCGATGCCATCCGTGCCGAAATGATCTACCAGGCGATGAACGTGTATTTCGATCCGCTCGGCGTCGGCCTGTTGGTCAGCCCGGGCGTAGGCCGCAATTCGCGAAATTTGGAAACGAAACTCTTGTTGCAGAAAAATTTCATCAATGACCGCCTGCGAGCCGTTGTAAATCTCGGCGCGGAGATCGGAACCGAGCGCGAAGACGGCGCATGGAGCGACGTGAGTGCGCTCACCTTCGACGCAGGTATTGCCTACAACATCACCTGGAATTTTTCTGCCGCACTGGAATTCAACGTGGAACATGATTTTTCCGGCCTGCTGCTGAACAGCCGGGCCGCGCCAACCACGACATCATTCTATGTGGGTCCGACGATTCAGTATGTGACCGCGCCCTGGAAAGTCACGCTCGGGGCACAGGCTCAGTTGCCTTGGGCGAGCGACGCGACACATACACCAGGTTCCCTCGACAACGGCTTCCTCCCGGATGCAGAGCGCTTTCGGGTCATGTTGCGCATCACGCGCAGCGCGCTCTAGAGAACGCCACCGGCTACAATGCAAGAAGGGCCGC
Organism: Rhizomicrobium sp.; assembly: GCA_035536115.1. GTDB lineage: Bacteria > Pseudomonadota > Alphaproteobacteria > Micropepsales > Micropepsaceae > Rhizomicrobium. Next base: position 3,780 of record DATLOU010000017.1, on the reverse strand, counting down.
TGTTTCCAGCGGCCCTGTCCGTGCACAACAAACTGAACTACTCCGCCGCGACCGGGCCTTCGATCTGGGCGACCGGCACACTCTTCGCCTGCTCTTCCTGGATCGCCTTGTCGCGCTCCGTCGCGATATGGCGCAGACGCGCGATGGCGCCGCCTGTACCTGCCGGAATGAGACGTCCGACGATCACATTCTCCTTCAAGCCCTCGAGCGTATCGACTTTGCCATTGACGGCGGCGTCGGTCAGTACGCGTGTCGTTTCCTGGAACGACGCGGCTGAGAACACCGAGCGCGTCTGCAACGACGCCTTGGTAATTCCCAAGAGAACCGGGCGCCCTTCAGCGACTTTGACGCCAGCATCGGTCGCCTTTTGGTTGGCCTCTTCCAGCTCGAGCTGATCGACCTGCTCGCCGGCCAGGAGTGTGGTCTCGCCACCTTCCGTGATCTCCAGCTTTTGCATCATCTGGCGGCAGATCACTTCGATGTGCTTATCGTTGATCTTCACGCCCTGCAGGCGATAGACGTCCTGGATTTCCTTGACGAGATACGTCGCCAATTCCTCCATGCCCTTGATGCGCAGGATATCGTGCGGCGAGGGATTTCCTTCGACGATATAGTCACCCTTCTCCACATAGTCGCCTTCGCGCACGCTGATGTGCTTGCCTTTTGGAATGAGGTATTCCGTCGGGTCGACTTTGTCCGACTTGGGCTTCACGATGACACGGCGCTTGTTCTTGTAGTCCTTGCCGAACTCGACAAAGCCGTCTGTCTCGGCCAGTACCGCCGCTTCCTTGGGCTTGCGCGCCTCGAACAGCTCGGCCACGCGTGGCAGTCCGCCCGTGATATCGCGAGTCTTCGCTCCTTCAGTCGGAATACGCGCGATGACGTCGCCAGCCTTGACCTCCGCGCCATCCTCGACCGAAAGGATCGCATCGACGGAAAGCGCGTAGCGCGCCTCGCCGCCGCCCGGCAACTGGATCGGCTTGCCCTTTTTATCGACGACGGCCATGGTCGGACGAAGTTCCTGTGCCTTGGCGCCCGAACCAACACGGCTGTCGATCACGACCTTGTTCGACACGCCGGTCTTTTCGTCCGAGACGTCGCGCATGGAAACGCCAGAGATCAGGTCCTCGTACTTCACGACGCCTTCGACGTCCGTCAGCACCGGAAGCGTGTTCGGGTTCCATTCCGCGAGGCGATCACCCCGCTTGACGGTCGAACCTTCATCCACCTTCAGGCGCGCGCCATAGACGATGCGATAGGACGCGCGTTCCTGGCCCTTGGGATCCAGGATCACCGCCTGCATATTGCGGCCCATGGCGATCAGTTCGCCGTCCGAGTTCTTGACGATGTTGCGGTTCACGATCTTGATCTTGCCGTCGTAGCTGGCTTCGATCTTCGACTGTCCTGCAATCTGGGCCGCGCCGCCGATATGGAACGTGCGCATGGTCAGCTGCGTACCCGGCTCACCGATCGACTGGGCCGCGATCACGCCGACCGCTTCACCGATATTGACCGGAGTGCCGCGCGCCAGATCGCGTCCGTAGCATTTGCCGCAGACGCCGTCCTTGAGTTCGCAGGTCAGAACCGAGCGGACGCGCACCTTCTGGATGTGCGCAGCCTCGATTTTGTCAGCGACGTCTTCCGTCACTTCCTTGCCGCGGCGCAGGATGACTTCACCCGTGTCGGGATGCTTGACGTCTTCAGCCGTGGTGCGGCCAAGAATGCGCTCGGCCAACGACGACACCACAGTGCCACCGTCGATTTCGGCCTGGACATAAACGCCCTTCTTGGTACCGCAATCGTCCGTGGTGATGATGCAGTCGTTCGCCACGTCAACCAGACGGCGGGTGAGGTAACCCGAGTTCGCCGTTTTGAGCGCGGTGTCGGCCAGACCCTTGCGGGCACCGTGTGTGGAGTTGAAGTACTCCAACACCGTCAAGCCTTCCTTGAAGTTGGAAAGGATCGGTGTCTCGATGATCGAACCATCCGGACGTGCCATGAGTCCACGCATGCCGGCGAGTTGCTTCATCTGCTGCGGCGACCCGCGCGCACCAGAATGGCTCATCATGTAGATGGAGTTCATTTCCTCCATGCGGCCGGACTTGGGATCGACACGCGATTCGGAAATTTCCTTCATCATTTCGGCGGCGACAAGGTCCGTGCACTTCGACCAAGTGTCGACGACAAGGTTGTACTTTTCCTTGTCGGTCGTCAGGCCGTCGAGATATTGCTGTTCGTATTCGCGCACACGATGGCGCGTTTCGTCGATCAGCTTCGCCTTGGTGTCGGGTACCACCATGTCGTCCTTGCCGAACGAGATGCCCGCCTTACAGGCTTCACGGAAGCCAAGACCCATGACCGCGTCGGCGAAGAGAACGGTCTCCTTCTGGCCACAATGGCGATAGACCTCGTCGATGATATGGCTGACTTCCTGCTTGCGCAGCAGCCGGTTGACGAGTTCGAACGGGATCTTCGGATGGCGCGGCAGGATTTCCGCGATCATCATGCGGCCCGGCGTCGACTCAACACGACGTGTGACAGGCTTGCCGTCGGCATCGACCGTCTTGTAGCGCGCCTTGATCTTGGCGTGCAGCGTGATCGAACCGGCGAACAGCGCATGCTCGATCTCGCCGACGTCGTTGAACACCATGCCCTCACCCGGCTCGTTCGGGCGTTCCTGGCTCAAATAGTAGAGACCAAGAACGATGTCCTGCGTCGGCACGATGATCGGCTTGCCGTTGGCCGGCGAGAGGATGTTGTTGGTCGACATCATCAGCACGCGTGCCTCGAGCTGCGCTTCCAGCGACAGCGGGACATGCACGGCCATCTGGTCGCCATCGAAGTCGGCGTTGAAAGCCGTGCAGACGAGCGGATGAAGCTGAATCGCCTTGCCTTCGATCAACACAGGTTCGAACGCCTGGATGCCAAGCCGGTGGAGTGTCGGCGCACGGTTGAGCAGCACCGGATGTTCGCGGATCACTTCTTCGAGAATGTCCCAAACTTCCGGCTTTTCCTTTTCGACGAGCTTTTTCGACTGCTTGACCGTCTGGCTGAAGCCTTTCGCCTCCAGGCGCGCATAGATGAACGGCTTGAACAGTTCGAGCGCCATCTTCTTGGGCAGCCCGCACTGTTGCAGCTTCAGTTCAGGACCGACGACGATGACCGAACGGCCGGAGTAGTCGACACGCTTGCCAAGCAGGTTCTGGCGGAAGCGTCCCTGCTTGCCCTTCAGCATGTCGGCAATCGACTTCAGCGGACGCTTGTTCGCGCCGGTGATCACGCGGCCGCGACGGCCATTGTCAAAGAGCGCGTCGACCGATTCCTGCAGCATGCGCTTCTCGTTGCGCACGATGATGTCTGGGGCCTTCAGTTCGATCAGGCGCTTCAACCGATTGTTACGGTTGATGACGCGGCGATAAAGATCGTTGAGGTCCGACGTCGCGAAACGTCCGCCATCGAGCGGCACGAGCGGACGCAGATCAGGCGGGATCACGGGCACGACGGTCAGAATCATCCCTTCCGGGCGATTGCCGGAATCGATGAATGCCTCGACGACCTTCAGCCGCTTGACGAGCTTCTTCTGCTTTTCGCCGCCATTGCTGCCGGCGATGTCGACGCGCAATTGATCGCGCAGCTTTTCTAGATCGATCGCCATGAGCAGCTTGCGGATTGCCTCGGCGCCGATTTCGGCCGTGAAGCTGTCGTTGCCGTACTCGTCCTGCGCCTTGTAGAACTCGTCCTCCGAGAGCAGCTGACGTTCCTTGAGCGGTGTCAGTCCCG
>DATLOU010000016.1:0-22842 GCA_035536115.1 Rhizomicrobium sp. | reverse complement strand
GTCTTCGAGCTCAGGCGAGAAGGAATAGGAATATTCCTGGCTCTCGATGTCGACGCGCGCGCCCGGATAACGGTTCCAGAACCAGGTGCCGCCGACGCCGCTGCCGGCCTCGTAGACGCGCGCCGAAAGTCCCAGCTCGCGCACCTTGTGCAGCATGTAGAGGCCGGAAAAGCCCGCGCCGACGATCACGACGTCATAGTGCGCCGGCGTTACCCGATCCTGACCCGCTGCGTTGGGCGCCATTGTCGACCTCGCACCATCTCGATCTCGCGGGCGAGAGTAGCGCAAGTTCCGGCGGCGAAGCGAGCGCTCCGCCGCGAACGCCGTAACGAGGTAGACCCGGCCGGCGTCCCGCCAGGCAGCCGGTGCGCCTCAGGACATTGGCGAATTGATCAATTCAGGTATTGGATTGGACAGTGCTGACGATCTTTGAACCGATCGTGCTCGCGGCCGTATTCACCTGGGTCTGGATTACCAGGACGACTCCAATCGCCAAAATGATCACCGCCGCAGCCAACGCCACCCATTCCAACGTGACCAAGCCTTCGTCGTCCCTGACGAAACGCAGAACTTCCCTGACCATCGGTTTCTCCCCCAAGTGCTGTTGCACGACCCCGAAATGATGGTTTGGCTCTAGGCGGCGGCGCGCCTCCGGCGTTGCCGGCGATAGGCCGCGATGCCCGCAAGGCCGGCGCCGAACAGCGAAAGCGTGATCGGCTCAGGTACAAAGCCGGTCACCAGAGTTCCTGGAATGGCCAAGATCTGACCTTGCGTCTGGCACGTCGTATCCTTCGTGATGAGGCCGACCAAGGCTGCACTGCATGGCGCCTCGAGCTGCGAGAATGTCCAGGGATCCGGTTGGGTGGTGAAGAGCGTGTAGTCGGCCGCTGCGCCTGCTATCAGTCCCGCGACAACGCTTTGAAAGTTCGCATCGCCGGAGAATGTGGCGCTGCCGCCATACTCCAGTTCCCAGATCGCCATCTGAATCGCCGCGCCGCGCTCGGCTGTCAACGTGCCGAGGAGATAATCGTTGATGCCCAGCGCGGTCAGGCCCATGATCTCATGCGCCGTCGCCAAGCTGCCCACGTTCAGGTAGAAGACGACATCGGCCGGCGCAGTCGGATCGGATGCGAAATAGTTGTTGTAGGTGTGACCGGGCGTGAAGCTGTGCACCAGGTCATCGCAGAACACGATGACGTTCAGGGGAGCGGTCGGCGGGATCGTGTTGAGAGTGACCGAAACGGGGCCGGCGTATTGGATGGACTCATCTGCTCCCAAACTCGAGCCGATTAAATCCAGGTGGGTGGGTGGCGGTCCGGGCCTCAATGTTCCGGTGCCGACAGTGAAATCCAAAGCATTGACATGGAGCGAGAGGGGCCCGGTCCATGTCGGGGTTGCGCTGGCCGGCGATGCAATTGCGATTGCCGCCACTGCCAGCGCGCCAAGAATAAGCTTCGATCGTGTCATCTCACACCTCGCAGCAATCCCCGAGATACAATAAGCAAGTTCTGGGCCAATATTTTCCTCGAGCCGGAAAAGGCCGTTTTGGTCCGTTTTCTCGTGACTTGAAAGGTTAATCTGTCAAGCGGATTTACAGGAGACGTAAGCGCAACCGCTTCGCCGCTCGACTGCATCTATCTCGCGCGCAAAAAGTTCCATGCGCGGGCTTGAAACGATTCCGCCACAGACCATGCGGCGCCCGCGATCAAAGTCGAGACGCAAATCTCCGACCAGTCGAAACGGTTCGTAAGGTGAGCACCGACCGTCGGCACCCACACAAGGAGCGTGAAGAGGCTCACCATCACCGCCTCTAGAGTCGCGGCGAGGCGCGGCATCACGTCGATCAGGATGGCGACTCCGGCCGCCATATGTGCGCCGCCGGTGAGATACGCCAACGGCACGTGGAACGGCAGCCATGCCGGAATGAGCGGCGCCGTCTGGTCGAGATAGACCATGTGCGACAGGCCGATCGCGGGCAGCGCCAGGGCAAAGAGGATCTGGCCCACGCGCACATGTCGGTATTTTGCCAAGGCACCGTCTTCGCGCGGCGAAAGCGAGAAGATGGCCCATGCACCGGCGAGGAGAATGAGGTTCTCGCTCACGCTGTACCACGAGGCCTCGACCAGCGGATGCACAACCACCCCCGGCAGTTGCAACACCAGCTCACGCAAAAGGAGAAACCCTGCGAGCGCGAGCGATGCCATCTGTTCGGTGCGCGGGATGAGAAGGCCGATGGCGGCGGCAAGAACAAGTGCGCCGGAAAGAATGGCCAGCGTGTCGTGCCAAGCGTCTCCTTGGGCGAGTGGGCGCCAGAGAAACGCCACATCGCGCGTGACGATGGTCAAGACGCCGGTTGCGGCGAAACCCGCGGCAAAGAGCAGGCGGCCCAATCCGGTTATGCGCATCCGAAATCCCCCTCGGACGTAGTGCGCGCGAACAACTACTTCTTCGACTCCGCGAGTTTGCGCAAATTCGCTTCGTGGCTCTTGCGATCAAGGGAATAGAAGAGGATCACCGCGACCATCGTCATCCAAAGCGTGAGGATCGTCGGCACATAGTAAGCGCCCAGGTGCCAGAGCGCATCTGCGGGAACATGAGCGGGATCTGCCCCCTTGGGGAAATGCGCGAACCAGAGAACATAGCCCGCGGCCGAGACGCCGATGCCGGTGACCAGTTTGCGGACAAACGTCGCTGCCGAGAAGAAGACGCCTTCGGCGCGGCGTCCCGTCTTGAGCTCGGCCTGCTCGACGAGGTCAGCCATCATCGACGAGCCCAAAATGCCGAAAGCGATGATGAGGCCAACGTCGATCATGGTCGAGACGAGCACGAACCAAAAAATGAAGGGCGAACCGTTGGGCGGCAAGAGTCCGAAAAGTCTTAAGACGACGGGCATGGGCGAACCAAGAAACGCGACGAAGCCGATGATGATGGCACCCATTCTTTTGCCAATCGTGCGGCTCGCCAGCGGCGCGAGCCAGGCGCCGATGAAGGCCGAAATGAATACGCTGCCGGTGATGAGGAAATTCTGGAACGCGTCGAAGGCCCAGAAATAGGAGAGGAAATAGAATGCAAGAGCCGCCGAAAGGCCGGCTGCCACCGCGCCGAACGCAGTCGAAAGAAAGAGCGCGAGGAAGGAGCGGTTGGAAAGCGTCTCCCAGATTTCCTTGATCACCACGAACGGCGTGATGCGACGCTTGGGCGGCGGCGCATGCAGATAAGGAATGCGCGCATGCGTGCCGAGCGCCGAGACCATGATGCCTAAGAAGATGAGGCCCGACGCGATCAGACCGTAAACGGCGTAGGCGTCGCGGTTGAATTGTCCGTTCTTGATGGCGGTCGTAGCGAAGGCCGGGAACAGCACGCCATACATCAGAACCGTCATCAGATTGCCGCCGGTCCAGCCGAAATAATAGCGCCAGGACATCAGCGAACTGCGTTCGTCGTAGCCTGCAGCAAGCTCGGCGCCGAGCGAGGAACTCGGCGTCTCGAACATCGTGATCATGATGCGGATGAGGATGGCGAGAACGAGCAGGTACCAGAAGATCTCCTGAGGCGACCACCCGACGGGCGGGCGCCACAAAAGGAGGTAGGACAGCGCGACAGGTATTGCAGCCGCATACATGAAGGGATGCCGCCGCCCCCACTTCGAGTGCAGATTGTCGGAGAAGTAGCCGATCAACGGATCGCATAAGGCATCGAAGATCAAGGCGATCGAGATGGCAGCACTCACCCAGCGCGAGTCCAATCCGATGACCTGGCTATAAAAAATCAGAAGGAAATAGGAAAATCCGTTGTCTTTGACGCCGAACGCGACGGAGCCGAAGCCATAGGCAAAACGGGTCCACAGAGAGGTCTCGTGTCCCCCGCGCGTGGCGGAGACAGGCGAAGCCAACGGGGGAGCGTCGACTCTGGCGGGTGTGATGAGCGCATCAGCCATGAGGACTCCTACAGCCGGCGCCAAGCGCCCAACGCTTCGCGAGAGCTTCCTCCGCCACTTCATCCCGGGTCAATAGGCGCCGCAAAAACGATTGCGTGTGCCGCCGCAAATGCCCTGAATATCGTGCTCAAACCGAAGCGCTTACGCCAGACAGTCGCTTTGCGCGCTCGCTCCTGGAAAAGGCCGATTTTCTTCATCGCTTAAGGCGCGCCATCAGCGCTTCGATGTCGGCTGCCGTGTAGGGAAGGGGCGGGTTGATAAGCTCGTAACCGTTCGGCGTGATCAGCAAAACGTCCTCTTGGCAGAACCCCATGCCGAACATCGAGCCGCAGACATAAGCGGCAGCCAGCATCCCTTCACAGGGCGATCTGGTCTCGCGATGTCACAACGATTTCGGGGTGACCGCGAACCAGCTTGATCGTGCCCGAGATGATCACGATCCGACGATCGAACTCCTGAACCTTTTCCGGCGACGAAAGCTGATCGGGAAATAATACGGCCTTGAATGTAAGATCCGGATAGTGTCCGCCGACATTGATAATGGTGGCAGCGCCGCGATTGGTGAGGATTTCGCTGACCGTGCCTTGCAGATTGGTCCACTCGCCGACATGCGCGACCGCTTCGTTCGAATTGATTTCGTCCGCGGCTGCTTGCGAGACCGGAATGGCGGCGCCGGGCCAAGCCGCGATCGATGGTTCAGCGACCACGACTCCCATCGCGCCTATGAGTCCCATGGTTGCCAGGAGCTTCACGTTCATCGCCAACTCCATCTGCGATGTCGACGTCGGACTATGACCGTGAAAGCTCTGACAGCCGGTAAAGCTTGTCCTTAAAGTGCAAGCATTCTCTGCGGCCGGAAGTTGTATTGCATCCGCGTCCAGATATCGCTACGCCAAATCCGGGAGCGCTGTCGCTATGCCGTCCCTTCCAGGATCAGGCGCTTCTGCTTTTCTGTGAACGCGTGCAGCTTGTTCATATAGGCAAAGCGCACATAGTCCCGTCCGGCCGCGGACATCTTGTCGAACCAGTCGTCTTCCCCAAGCATCTCGCCGAGACGGGGCGCGTTGCGGTGGAGCATTTGAACATCGGTTTTCTTGGGCTCCAGGCTTCGCAAAATGCCGCGATTGAAATGCGCATGAAGCGTGACGCGGTCGCCCGGCTCCGTGCGATCTCCCTGCCAATGCCACACGCCATGCGTGAAATAGACGACTGACCCCTTCGGCATCACGATCGGTACGGCCGCATTGTGACCTTCGCCGGGGCGCGGCGGTCGGCGCATCTTGTGACTTCCCGGCACAATCCAGGTGGGCCCGGACTCGATCTGCCAGTCTTCCAGCGCCCAGACACCGACACCGGTCAGCGCAAACTCAGGATAAGGCTCTGGCACATGGGCGTAATCGGTGTGCATCGGAATGACGCCGGCGCCGGGACCCTTCTTGATCGAGCTGAACGAGGCGATCACCGCGCCGCGGCCCAACGATGCGTCGATGAGCGTCATCAGCAAGGGATTTTGAATCAGCTGTTCGAACTCGCGGCCATGATAGAGCATCCAGTTCATCGAGAAGGATTGGTGCGGCAGAAGCGCGCGCAGCGTCGCCGCGCGCACCTCGTCGGCGAATTGCGGCGAGATCGCGTGCTCGATGATCGTGTATCCCTTTTCCTCCATCTCGCGAATGCGCTCTGCCACGCCCTGGTGCTGCGCGCGATGTGCCAGATCGGGGTTCTCGACCGTTCGACGGCCCATGTGATCGTGCAGCAGCAAGAGCATTTCGTTCGCGGCAGCGTTTTCGATTCTGCCCTTCACCCGAATGCAATCCTTGCCGAACATCGTTTGGGCTTCGCGGAGTGCCGCCTCAGTGGCGCCGGGAACCATCAGTCCGACGAATTGCGCCATCGTCAGCGCGGCTTGATAATCGCCTTCGACGACCAGATCGTCTCCGGCATTGAACGCGCGCGCAACGGTGACGGCCTTGCCGTCATACGACAGGCTCCAGCTTGCGACTTCGCCGGGAAGGTTGAGATGCGGCGGCGCATGCGCGAAGCGCTCGCTGACGGAAAATGGCTTCGCGCCCAGTCTTTCCTTGTGCTGCGCGACCCAGCGCTCCAGATATTGTCGCGCCTCCTCGAGCCATGCATCGGAGAGGAACTCAACATGGTGCGGCAGTGTGATCATGAAACGGTCCTCGAGCTGCCAACGATGCTACGCGTGCTTCGCGCCGCCCGGCAACGCCGGACACCGGGTGCGGCGCAAAAAATCGGTTCGAGTGCCGCATGCACCCGTAACGTCAACCTGGCTTGGCATCAGTCTCGGCAAACAGCGCGCGCAACTCGCGCTTGAGGACTTTGCCGGTTGCGGTTCTGGGCAAATCGGCCTCGGTCATCCGAAAGGCCGTTGGAATCTTGAATTGTGCCAGTGAACCCGCAAGAGTCGCCCGCAACTCCGCCGGCAGCGTGTGCGACCGCGCGGGATCGCGGATCTGGATGACGGCGCCCACCTCCTCGCCGTAAGTGGGGTGAGGAATGCCGACCACCGCCGCGTCCTTGACCATGGGGTGCTCGAGGATCGCCGCTTCGACTTCGGCGCAATAGACATTCTCGCCGCCGCGGATGATCACGTCCTTCTTGCGGTCGACGACATAGTGGAGACCGCGCGCGTCGCGATAGCCGAGGTCGCCGGTGCGGAACCAGCCGCCGCCGAAAGCGCTCTCGGTGGCTTCGGGATTGTTCCAATAGCCCGGAATGACGTTCGGTCCGCGCACGAGCAACTCGCCGATCTGGTCATCGCCAAGCTCCATGCCCAGCTCGTCGACGATCTTCACGTCGGCCGTTACGACGGGACGCCCGATGCTGGTCGGCTCGGCGTGATAGTCCGCGCCGCTGTTGCTGATGATGGCGCTTGTTGTTTCCGTTAGCCCGTAGCCGTTGGCCGGAGCGGTCTTCATCTCGAATTGCTTTCCGATCTGACGAATCAGATCGGGCGGCACCGGAGCGCCTCCCGACGCGATACCGAGAAGAGAGCTGACGTCGGCGCCCGAATTGCGCGCCTGCTCGAGCAATTGACGAACGACCATCGGAACGCCGGCCACGCTGTTCAGGCGATGTTTTTCGACCAGATCGACGCCTTCAGCCGGATTCCACTTATACATAAGTGCGAGCTTCGCCCCGGTTCCCGTCGCGACGTAGAGACCACTCATCCCGCCGATATGGAAGAACGGAAACGTCTGCAGAACGCCAAGCTGAGGCGCGTCCTTCAGATTGAGCGGAGAGAAATCGCCGAGCAGGCCCTTGGCGACTGCGCCGCCGAGCAGGGAATTCATATAGTTGGTGACGTGATTGCGCTGCGTCGCGACGGCACCCTTCGGTTTTCCCGTCGTACCGGAGGTATAGAGAATCGTCGAAAAGTCGGACGGCAGGATGTCGGCGTCTGGCAACCGGTCGCCGCCGTTTCGCGCGGCATCCGAAAAATCGACGCCTTCGTCGCCGAGACCATTGCGCCGCGCCACGATCACAGCTTTCAGGTTCCGCCGTCGCAGCGCGGGTGCAAGGCGTTCCAATCTTTCGCCATCGATGATCAGGGCACTGACGCCTGAGTCGTCCAACGCATAGGACAGCTCTGTTTCGGTCCACCAGGCGTTGAGCGCAACGACGACGGCGCCGATTGCCTGACAGGCCCAGAAGCCGATCATCCATTCGGGATAGTTGCGCATGCCGATTGCGACACGGTCACCTTTGCGGATTCCTTTGTGCAACAGGAAGTCGGCGAGAGCGGCCACTCGGGCATAATGTTCGCCGAATGTGATTTTCTCCTCGCCGTAGATCAGGAAGTCGCGTTGCGCAAATGGGCGCGTCGATTCCAGAATTGCACGCATCGATCGCGGCGCATTGCGATAGATCCGGATCGGATAGCCGAGCGCACGATCCTCTTCGATCTGGAAGAGTCCGGACGATGTCAGTTGGGTCAGAACCTCCTGCCGTGTGGGCATACTTGGCTTCCTCGTCCGCGCCGGTCCAAACAATTAATTGCATAATGGCGGCGGCGCCAAGTCGTGCGTCGCGGGTCCCCTCGCCATGGCCCCGCTCGATGCGGTCCTGCCGGCGCGCACACTTTGGCTCAGACGGGCGGGGCTGATCAGGGATGAGCCGTGAGTTGGCGGTGTTAACCACTCGGTATGGCGCTCTTTGCTAAAATCCAGGCGTTATGCCCGAACTTGCCGAAGCGCAGGCAGAACTGACGCCCGTCTATTACGACTGGTCGCTCCAATTTGAGCATGAGGCGACACGCAAAGGCTTGGCTTACTGGAACGAGCGTTGCGGCGCAGATCAGGTACCCGCTTTCCAAGACATTCGCCCGAGGGGGATGAAGGATTTCATCGCCCATGTGAGCCTGATCGAGAGCCACATAGGTGCGGACGGATCCAGCGAATATTCGGTGCGGTTGACGGGCGAACGCGTACGCGAGCGGTATGGCGCGGTCGCCCGGCGCAAACTAAAGGACTTCCTCCCGGCGGATATGGAGCGACGCTGGCGCCATGCGCTTGGCCTTGTCAGTGCGGCGCAGTCGCCTTTGCGCGTGCACGGACGGATGTCCTATGCGGACAGCGTCTGGCTCTATCAGGAAACGCTTCTGGCGCCGCTACGCGATGCCGCAAGCCAATTGACGATGTTCATGCTGGTCACTGCTTGGTGGCCAACGACGTCATCGGGTGGAGATTCGGCGTGAGGTCCACAGTCGCGCTCGAAATCATCAGGACCGAGCCGGTGGTGCTGGACTGGTCGCTCAATCTCGAACGGACAGAGACGATTCTTGCTCGCGATTATTGGCTTGAGCGACGCAGAGAACTTGGACGAATGCCGTTGCGTGCGGATCTTTCGCCGGCCGGCATGAGGAGCTTTGTGAGCCATGTCGGGCTTATCGAAGTACAAGACGGCGAACCTCAGGCGGATTACGTCAGCCGCCTGGCGGGCACAAAGTGGGAAGAAGTCTTTGGCCCCATGAAGGGCAAGCGCGTACAGGAGTTCTTGCCGCCCCTCATTGAAGAGCGCTGGCGCACCGTGTTCAACCCTGTCCGCGCTCGCAAGGAGCCCGTCAAAGCTACGACGCAGATCGCATTCAAGGATATGCGCTGGCTCAGGACCGAGATGCTTGTCGCGCTGTTGGCTGATGCCGGGGGTGGGGTCGCTATGCTGCTGATCTGTTTTGCATCTTGGAGTTCGAGCCGCTAAGGCCTCGAAGACGACATGACCGGAATGTGGTGGCTTCGCGCCGCCGCCGCTGCGATAACAGTTTACAAAATGGGCTGCGTGAAGGAGGCGAGCCATGGCGCAATGGACCCGCCGCTGGGTGCTGACGATGCTGCCGGCATCTGCGCTCGTCATGACCTCTTGGGCCGTCGCAGCTCTGACTGCGGTCAGCTTGCTTCACGGATTAACGCACACGCCGCTCGGGTCGCACCCAAACGGAATTACGCCGCTGATTTCGCCATTCGATCCCGGCGGCGACTCAAAAGCGTTGGGATTGATCGGCGCCGTGCGCATCTCGTTTCCAGGGGGCGATCCCAGGGCACAAATTTCCTACTACGTCTTTTCGCGTTCCGGCGACGCGATCACCTATAGCAATCATCATTTGGCGCTGCCTCCCCATGCGGGCAAGCTCATTCCTTATCCGCCGTTCGCGCAATGCAATGACATCGCGGGCGGGGGATATTGCGAGATGGTGGTTCAGGATTTGAGCGTCGACATTGTCACGAAGACATCCGCGCCGATGGACAGGGGCGCCATTCCTTTGCTCGGCGTTGCCTTCAAACATCTCTTTGCCGTGCAGAGCACTCTCCAGGCAGCACCCCGCCCGGCGGCCGGTGCCGGCCCATGCCGGCTCGTTGATCCGGGCGAGGCTTCGGCAACGCTCGGTGCTCCGCTCGGCGCGCCACAGCCGGATCTCGTGGGCGGCTGCTCCTGGATGTCGGCGCGCGGCGGCCTCTCGGTTCAACCGAAGGATGGCGGCCGCTCGCAGTTCGAGTTCGACCGCAGCCGCATGAGCGGCACCGAATCGATCTCAGGCATCGGCGACGCGGCCTTCGCATTCCACTCGCAGGCAGGTTTCGTCCAGATCAACCTGCTGAAGGGCAACCATTACGTGGTGATCATTGTGCAGCCCGCCGGCGGCACCGATGCGATGTCGGCGGCCAGACAGCTCGCGCAAAAGATCGCAGCCCGAATGTAAATCCGGTCGTGCCGCTGGAGCTCTGGCCGATCACCAGCTAGACGACATCACCGCCATAATCGTTGCAGGGCAGACAGATTCATCGCTCGACAGAACGAGAAACGCTTCCGCTTTCAATCGCGCCGGCGCTAGACTGCGCGGATGCACCACACGAAATTCGGCCGGACCGGCTTGCGCGTTTCCAGGCTCTGCCTCGGAACGATGACGTTTGGACTTCAGTGCCACGAGCAGGAGAGCATCGCCATTCTGGATGCGGCGGCCGAGGGTGGCATCGACTTTTTGGATACGGCAGACGTCTATCCCTTGGGCGGGGACCGAACGACCGCAGGCCGCACGGAGGAAATCGTCGGTCGCTGGCTCAAAGGCAAGCGTGCGAGCTTTGTGCTCGCCACGAAATGCGTGGGGCAGATGGGTCCAAAGCCCTGGGACCAGGGCATGTCGCGCAAGCACATTCTCGAGGCCATAGATGCATCGCTGAAGCGGTTGCAGACCGACTATGTCGATCTCTATCAACTGCATGGCTTTGATACCAACACACCGATCGACGAAGCCCTGGAGGCGCTCGACGCAGTCGTGAAGTCCGGCAAGGCGCGCTATGTCGGAGTGTCGAACTGGATGGCGCATCGTCTGGCGCGGGCGCTCGGCCGCAGCGAAGTGAAGAATTTGGCGCGCGTCGATTGCGTGCAGCCGCGCTACAATCTGCTTTTTCGCACCTTCGAGCGCGACTTGCTCCCGCTGTGCGAAGAAGAAAATATCGCGGTCATTCCCTACAATCCGCTGGCCGGCGGGCTCCTCACGGGCAAGCACAATCGGACCGCGCCGCCCGAACAGGGAACGCGTTTTACTGTCGGACGCGCAGGCGCGATGTATCAGACACGCTATTGGCACGAACCCGAATTCGACACCGTTGAAAATCTGCGCAGCATCGCCAAAGAGTCCGGAATGAGTCTGGCGACGCTTGCCGTTCGCTGGGTCATCTCGAACAGGGCGATTACCGCTCCCATCATCGGGGCGAGTCGGCCCGATCAACTCGCCGACAGTCTTGCGGCCGGCGAGAAGGGCGCCCTTCCCGACGACCTCAAGACAAAACTCGACGAATTGACGTCGCGCTGGCGCGCCGTCGATGCGGAGCGATAGGAGCCCATCGAAAAAATGAGCAGCTATCGCGTCGCGGAAATCTGGCGTTATCCCGTCAAGTCGATGCAGGGCGAAAAACTCGATAGCTGCATGCTGACAAAGGGCGGGATTCCGCTCGACCGCGGTTGGGCGGTGCGCGACGAGCAAACTCAGACCATCCGGGGGGCGAAGTGGATTGCCGGCCTGATGCGCTGCTCGGCGCGTTACATAGAAGGCACCCGCGCGGGTGCCGTTCCCCATGTCGAGATCACCTTGGCCGACGGCAGCCGAGTACGCTCGGATGATGTCTCCGTGCATGCGCGACTCTCGCAGGCGCTCGAACGGAAGGTGACGCTATGGCCTCTGCAGCCGGCGGATAACGCCGATCACTATCGCATCAACGGGCTGCAGACGGGCAGCATGCGGGAGGAGATGAACATGGTCTTCGCGCTCTCGATCGTTCCAGGTCAGCCGATGCCGGATCTTTCGAGAATCCCGCCCAAGTTGATGGCGGAGGTCATGGAATTTGCCTCACCACGCGGCACCTATTTCGATCTCTATCCGGTGCACGTCTTGAGCGAGGCGTCGCTGCGCTACATGCGCACGCTCGCACCTCAGTCGGAGATAGACGTGCGCCGCTTCCGGCCCAATTTCCTGATTGCCGATGATGCGTCGGCCGTTGGTCCGATCGAGACGACATGGGTGGAGAAGGACGCAAAAGTCGGGCAGGCCGAATTGCATCTCGCGATGAAGGCCATGCGGTGTGTCATGACCACGCGCGCGCAGGTTGATCTGCCGCAGGACAGCGCAATCATGAAGGCCATGATGCGCGAGACCGAACAGTGCCTGGGCGTCTATGCCGATGTGCTGGCGGCGGGCCTCGTTTCGGTCGGCGATGGGCTGACGCTGATCACCCAGCCGAGGAACTAGAGCTCCGCGCTCGAGAACGTGTCGCACGCGTTCATGTCGCCGTGCTGCAGACCACGTTCAAACCAGCGCACGCGCTGCGCGCTCGTACCGTGCGTGAAGGAGTCCGGCACCACGTAACCTTGCGCCTGTTTTTCCAATGTGTCGTCTCCAACCGAGCTTGCCGCCCTAAGCCCAGCCTCGACATCGCCTTGTTGCAAAATGCTGAATTGGGCGTTGGCGTGATACGCCCAGACGCCGGCATAGCAGTCGGCTTGCAATTCTATCCGGACAGAATCGCTCCCTGCGCCAGTCCCATGGTCGGCGTGCGCCGCCGTCGTTCCCAGCAGATTCTGGATGTGATGACCGTATTCGTGCGCGATCACATAAGCCTGCGCGAACTGGCCGGGCGCACCAAATCGGTCGGCCAGCTCGTTGAAGAAGGACAAGTCGAGATAGATGTGGTTGTCGGCAGAGCAATAGAAGGGCCCCATGGACGCTTCCCCTTCGCCGCAGCCCGTCGACGTCGCCGAGTCATAGACGGTGAATGTCGCGGGAGAAAACGCTACGCCTCTGGCCTGCATGATGGGGGACCAGACATCTTCCGCGGAGCCCACAATCTTGCGCCCAAATTGGAATGCGGCGTCGTCACTCCGCGGACCGCCGGCGCCGCCGGTTTGTTCTGTCGGCGTCCCGCCGCTATCGCCATTCAGTAATTGGGCAGGATTGACTCCAAATAGCAGGGAGATGATCACGACGGCGACGAGACCCAGGCCGCCGCCACCGACCGCGAGGTGGGGACCATAGCCGCCAAACCGGCCACGTTGATCATCCACATTCTCGGTTGGGCGAAGGTCGTCGAGGCGCATGGTCGTATCCGCGGTGGTTGCTTCGCAGATTGCTACTCTTGTCGGCGCGGAGCAGCACAGCAAACGGTTGGCCGGGCGGCTCGGTTCCTCTCCCTGACGCCAATAGCGCGGCTCGCCATGTGGAACCTAAAGCGTAATCCGGGCCTTCCTTGTCAGAGGCGAGGTTGTGAATGTTCCAAGGCGCAAGAGGCACCCAGATGTCGGCCGAGCCGGACTACGCCGCCGCCATGGCTGGCCTGCGCTATGTCTCAGATGAGGATACGCCCGGCATCCGCCGCATACGGCAGGGAAACGGCTTTATCTATCGCGCACCAGGCGGCCGTGTGGTTCGCAACCCAGCCTTGATCAGGCGAATGCGTGCATTGGCGATTCCTCCGGCATGGACATCGGTCTGGATCTCACCGGATCCAAAAGCGCACATCGCAGCTACTGGACGAGATGCCAAAGGGCGCAAGCAATATCGCTACAACCCGAAATTCCTGGAAACACGGGGGCGCGCAAAATTCAATCACCTCATCGCGTTTGCCGAATCGCTGCCCAAGATTCGTAAGGCGGTGGAGATGCATCTGCGGTTGAGGGGCATGCCGCGGGAGAAGGTTCTTGCCACCGTCATAGCTCTCTTGGAGCAAACGCTCATTCGGATCGGTAACCGCGGCTACGTCAAAGAAAACGGCAGTTTTGGACTCACGACTCTGCGCAACGACCACGTGCATATTCAGGGCAGCGAGTTGCGCTTCCTGTTCAAGGGCAAGAGCGGAAGAACCTGGCGTTTGAGCATCAGAAACGCACGTGTCGCAAGAATCATGCGCGCATGCCAGGAGCTTCCAAGCCAGCAGCTCTTTCAATACCTGGCCGAAGACGGCTCGCCCCAATGCATCACATCCTCCGACGTCAATGACTATTTGCGCGCAGTGTCTGGCAGCGATGTGACGGCCAAAGACTTTCGAACCTGGGCTGCGACCGTGGAAGCGGCGTTGGCTTTTCACGCCTTGCAGGGACCGCCACTCAAGAAGAACGTTCGTGACGTGATCGCTCAAGTCGCTGAAAAGTTGGGTAATACGGCCACGATATGCCGCAAGTGCTATG
Source organism: Rhizomicrobium sp. (assembly GCA_035536115.1). Taxonomy (GTDB): domain Bacteria; phylum Pseudomonadota; class Alphaproteobacteria; order Micropepsales; family Micropepsaceae; genus Rhizomicrobium. Next base: position 8,708 of record DATLOU010000016.1, on the reverse strand, counting down.
TGCATCCCATGATTATAAGCGCCTACGAAAGAGGTGAACTTCTGCTCAGCAAGGGTGCGAACAAAGGGGCTTCCGGCCTGGATGGTGCCGAATGGGCGGTCCTGCGTCTTCTGAAATCGCGAGGCGCGGAATAGTTCCTGTGCGATCGGGACCAATTCTTGGGGAACCGACGCTCTCGCCGTCAGCTCATGGAACCTAACAGCATGAAGCGTGTTTAACCTCCGCGATTGCTGGGGAGTAACCGATGAATGGCATCATTTATCTCATAGGCCTTATCGTAGTGATCATGGCCATCCTGTCGTTTCTAGGGCTGCATTGAGATGAGCCTCGATACGACTGAACCGCGGCGCACCTCATTGGTGGCGCGGCCGGAAACATTCGTGGAGTGGCGAGCGGTCTTTGCCGGTGCTGTCATCGCGGCGGGCGTCTCCATTACCCTGCTGGCTTTCGGTTCGGCGATCGGCCTGTCGGTATCATCCACGGCGCCGACTTGGCGCGACTCTTCTTCCTGGCTCTGGCTTCTTTCGGGCCTTTTTCTGCTTTTCGTGGCCCTTTGCGGGTTCGGCGCTGGCGGATATGCAACGGGACGGATGCGTTCGCCGACCGGCCTCGCGGAGACCGTCGAAAGCGAATTTGAGGACGGCATGCACGGTTTGATCGCCTGGGGACTTGCGATCTTGTTGACCGCAGCCTTGGCGCTCGCAGGAGCCGCTCTCGCGTCCCGGGCTACCGCGCCATCGGGAGGAGCGCTCGGACCGTCGGCATCCGTCGCGGGCGAGAATGTCATCGCGACCGAGCTCGATGAATTATTTCGCACCGATCAAAGAGTCATAGATAGCGACATTGTTTATCGCCGCGCCGAGGCGGCCCGTATTCTCCTCAAGACGTCCGGCAATAGAGGCGTCAGCGATGACGACCGGGCTTATCTCGCGACCATCGCGGCGCGCGAGGCGGGGATAAGCGGGGCAGAAGCCCGTGATCGCACGGACCGCGTGATTGCCGAATCCGCAACGGAAATCCACCGCGCGCGCGTCGCAGCCGTTCTACAGGCCTTCATGATTGCCGCCGCTCTCCTGGCAGGCGCGGCGGTCGCTTGGTTTTCGGCCGCAGAAGGCGGGAGCGAACGCGAGCGTGGCGTCATCCCCGTTTGGGACTGGACTTTGCGCAGACGGAACCGTCCGAAAGCGACCGCCTGACGTCGCGGCGAACCAGCCGCAGCCTATTCCGACGCCGCCAACCGCGCTTTCGGTTCTCGCGTGAGAAACCCTTTCTATCTTCTCCAATCGGCTACGTGCTGCCACGCAGCGTGCGAAAGAGTCCGATGGCCACCAGTCCGCCAGCGCCCGATAGGGAGACAGCCAACAACGCGTGCGTCCACAACGGGCTCCATCCAGGCCACAAGAGCGCCATGCTGCTCAGGCCCCATACGACGGTCAGGCCTCCAAGCCACGGCTGAAAGCTCCGGACGCGCACGGGATGAACGAAATGAATGGGTGCGAAAGTCAGCAGAGCAAACACGCCGACCACGACCGCGCCGACTATATGCCCGGGCTGCAGCAGAAAGAGATAGAAGGCGACGATGTTCCAAAGCGCCGGAAAGCCCCTGAAGAAATAGTCGTCCGTCTTCATGTCGGTGCGAGCGAAAGTGTACAGCGACGAAACCAACATGGCCGCAACGCCGATCCAGGCATAGTCCGGTGGAAGCAGCCCGGCGCGATAGATGATGATCGCCGGCACGAACACATAGGTCAGATAGTCCACGACAATATCCAGCATCGAGCCATCGAGCTTTGGACTAAGCTCTTTGACACCCACCCAGCGCGCCAACGGACCGTCGATGCCATCTACGATCTGTGCCGCCGCGAGCCAGAGCAGGGCCAGCCGGAAGCTTCCCTGCTCGGCCGCCAGGAAGGCGAAGAACGCAAGCACGGCGCCGCTGCCCGTAAGAAAATGAATCGCCCACGCTGCGGCGACCCCAAGCGTTCTTTGCGCAGAGCGGACATCGGCGAGTTTCACGGAACGAGATACTGCGCAACTGGCGGAGAAATGGGAACCCGGGGCAGCCATTCTGCGGCCGCGATGAACCGTGCTTTTCTCCGGGAATGCGGCCCGAATAGACCGCTCGAACCTTCATTTCAGCTCTCGTTGAGGTCTGCTTCCGCGACCGGATACCGCGATATCATTAGATCAGGGGCGAGCCTGCCGGGAGACCGAGTTTCAGGCGGCCATAGACTTCGTATCTCGTGGTGGCCAGTCGAATATGTTGGCGGGTGGTATGGACATCGCGCCAGCAGCGGCCGATGGGGTGGTTGTTCTGTGCGCCGGTGAGGCCGGCGGCGTCGTAGATGAGATCGACTGCGCGCGCTGAGTGCTGTGCCGCAACGACTGAACCGAGGCTGACGCGGGCACGCTCCGCTTCGCTTGGCGTCACGCCGGCCTTGCGCCGCGCTTCGGCTTCGGCGGCGGTCTCGTAGAAGAGGCTGCGCGCCGCGTCGAGATAACCCAGGGCCTCGCCGAGTTGCATTTGCGCCTGCGGACGTTCACGCAAGAGCGTGCGCGAGCCGAGCGGCACCTTGGTGGTCGCGAGTTCGACGAAGGCATCGATCGCATGCTGCGCAATGCCGAGCGCCACGGGCGCGAGCGAGGCGCCGAGATTCGCCAGCGCGTCGTTCTGCGCGAAGGTGAGATCGTCCTGCACGAAGAGGTCTTCGAACGTCACGTCGTGGCTGCCGGTGCCGCGCATGCCGTGCACGTTCCAGGTTTCGAGAATGGTGCAGTCCTTCATCGCCAAAACGCCGGCGCGAATGACCGGCGTGTTGTTGTCGAGCCACTTCGGCACGCCGTCTTCGACCACGAGCCCAGCGGCCACCATCCAGGTGGCATGCGTGCAGCCCGATACGTTGGTGCCGCGTCCGGAAAAGCGATAGCCCCCGGGCACCTTCACCGCGCGCACCTGCACCGGGTTGAGCGAGCCCGCCATGGTCGCCTTCGGATCGGCGAAGAGCTCGCGGAAGAGCGCGGGCGGCACAAGCAGCGCGAGGAGGCCCTGGCCGAGTGCGAGGGTCCATCCCGCCGAGCCGTCGACGCGGGCCATCGCCTCGATCACCGGCGGCAACTCCCAGACGGAGAGGCCGGCGCCGCCCATGTTTTCGGGCACGAGAAGACTGAAGAGACCGGAATCACGAAGCGCTTCGACGAACGCTTCGGCAGGGCGGGAATGGACTTCCGACCAGTCCGCCGTTTCGCGCGCGATATGAGAGACCGCCGCGACCTTATCAAGCCACGGCGCGACGCGATCCATCAGGGCTTGTTGCAACGGTGTGCTCCGCATTGGGGTCCGGGCCACGATAAGCCGTTGGCATAAGCCGAGCCATAGCTCGCGACGAGCGGATACGAGATCGTGGCCAAGAGTTGGGCCAATCTGCACTGAGCGGCAAGAGCTGCGTCGCCAGGCCGAGGCGATCAGCGACCATCAAGACGGCTTCTATCCAAACTTGCTCGCGCCATCGAGATTGAAATTGATCTCGCAACTCAGCCCCTCCGGCGCATAGTCAAAATGCGAGTCTGGAAACGCTGCCCTTAGCATGGCCATTCCAAACCCGTTCGTGCGCGGCGCAGTAACGAGGGGGCCGCCGCTTTCGCGCCAGTTGAACGTCAACGCCGTGGATTGGCCTTGCGTCGATGTTGTCCAGAAAATCCTGACGGCCCCGCTACCAGCGGATAGCGCGCCATATTTTGCCGCGTTTGTCGCCAGCTCATGCAGGGCAAGCGAAAAGTTCTGCGCTTGTTTCGGCGAAAGAGAGATGTCGGCGCCCTCGGCTTTTGCCCGCCCGCCATAGAGTTCCAGTTCCGAACGGACAATTTCTCGCAAGCTGATAGGAGTCCAATTTGACTTGATCAGTTGGCGGTTGGCCCTGGCCAATGCTTGCAGCCGCGCTTGGAAGGCCGCCTTTGCCTCCGGCGGCGTATAGTCGTCCGAGAGGCTCCTGTTTGCGATCGCTTGGATGACGGCAAGCAGATTGTCGCTGCGATGTTGGATCTCCAGCACCAGAGTACTGGCGATAACGTCGGCGCGTTTGCGCTCCAGATAGTCTGCGGCCTGACGCGCCAACAGATCCGCCAAACGCAGTTCTCGGTCATCCGGACGATGCGGATGCCCGAAATGTGTCGATAGCACGCCCAAGACTTTTCCCTTGCTCACCAGCGGGGTTGATTGACAGGCACGCACTCCCGCTTCGAGCATGACCTCGAGCGCAGGTGTGCCGGCAAATATCGGACTCTGGGCAACATCTTCGATCACAACGCGCTCGCGCGATGTGACGGCTGCCTTGGAGGCGGAATCACCGTCAGTGCGCGCCGTTGCAAAAAACGACAGAAAACGATCGTCAAACCCGCGCTGCACCGCGATTGTCAACGCGCCGGAGGCAACGTCCAGCAATTGAATGTTGCCCTTGTCGGCACGCGTGATTTCAATAGCGGCGTCGAGAAACAGTTGCAGGCATCGTTCGATTCCATTTGCGTCGTCGGCGCATTGCATGCCGATATCATGGAGCCGTGTCATGGCCCTGAGATCTGCGACGCTGCGCGCTTGGGTAGCGGCGAGCTGAAAGGCTTGACCTGTTATCAGGAGCAGAAACACACCCAACAGGCCGGTACCGATCCCTCCGATCGTGATGACGGACCAGAAGGGGAACAGCGAAAATATGGCCACGAAGACGGCAAAGATGGAAACGATGGGAATTGCAACGCGCGCACCGCGATATTGCCAGAGCATGCGCGGCTCGCCGAAAAGCGTGAGCATGAGAGGTAGCGCTACGAGGACGCCCAGACTGTCGCCAGCCCACCAATCCAACCAGTTGCTCAGCAAGCCGTCGGAGTGAACGATGCCCAGGATCCAAAGGCTGGAGACGGAAAGGGTTGCGCTCGTCACGCAAATCAATGGCGTGGCGATCAGGTAAGTGATGAGTTGACGCGGTGTGTCCAACGTCGCGGGAAAGCCTATGAACCTCCGCAAGACAGTTCCGCCAACAGCCGCCTGCAGCGCAGAGGCAGCGGCGATGGCGAATGCAGCAATACTTTCGACGACGTCCAGGTGGTGCGTTTGTGAATAACCGACCCAGAGGTTGAGCAAGAGCGAACCGACAAAAATGCCCGGCAATGTGGTAGCGCCGGCGAGAAACATCGCCGCGACGGCAATGCCGGCAGGCAAGAAAATGGGCGTGGCATAGCCTGGCGGCACAGCGAAGAATAGTTCAAGCCGGCCTGCAATCACGTAGCTCACCGGGAGCACGACGTAGATCAGGAGGCGATTGCGCGCGGTATTATCCACTCCCCGCATGCTGCTCACGCTCCACACATGAGAAGTATGTTGGAGACATTCGAAACCTCGTTGGTCTCGCTCAGGCCGCGGCCCGGCCGCATAGCACCGTTCGCGCAAACCCCGCTGCTTTTCAGTAGCCCCCGCATAGGATCACCCCTAAGCGCGAAACAACGCACAAGAGGGGGAATGGTTGCCGCCCCGTCAGAAATCCGTGAGATCCCAGAAGGCTCGGTGGGCGGGAAATGGCGGAGGATTGGGACCCGGGCATCCCACTGTCCCGCCTGCACGGCGGTTCCTGTTCCATAACGGATGGCCTTTTCCTTGTCGGACGCTAGGCGGCTGATCCGTGAAGGGTTTCTGGCCAGCGCAAAGCCTTAACCCAAGGCGCGCGAAGACGGCCAAAGCCCCAGTTTGTTTGAATTTTCCGGCTGCTTTCGCGGTTTTTCTAGTATTTTCTCCGGGACAGGACGGCACGAACGACAGTACGGTTTCATTCCCGATGCAACGTAAACTGACCGCCATCCTGTCCGCCGACGTCGTCGGCTACAGCGCCCTCATGGAGGCTGACGAGGCCGGCACGCTCGAGCGGCTGAAGGCCAATCGCAGCCGCATCTTCGATCCCTATGTCACTATTAATGGCGGGCGGCTCTTCAAACTGATGGGAGACGGTGCCCTTGTGGAGTTCGCCAGCGTCATTGCCGCCGTCAATTGCGCGCTGGCCATCCAGGATGCGACCGAGAAGGCGGCTTTGGACGACGCCAAACCCATCCGATACCGCATCGGCATCAATCTGGGCGAAGTCATCGTCGATGGCGACGACATCTACGGTGAGGGCGTCAACGTGGCTACGCGAATCCAGACGCTGGCTCCGCTGGGCGGCGTTGCGCTGTCGCGAGTCGTGCGCGATCAAGTCGCCGGCAAGGCACCGTGCGTGTTTGACGACATGGGCGAACATACTGTGAAAAATATCGAAGCTCCGGTGCACGTCTTCTCGGCTCGCCACGCCAAGGTCGCAGCAACGGAACAGGCAAAGCCGGAGCGGCCGGGACACAAGCTCTCAGTCTGCGTTCTGCCCTTCGTCAACATGAGCGACGATCCGCAGCAGGAGTATTTCAGCGACGGCATCAGCGAGGACATCATCACCGATCTCAGCAAGGTGTCCGCGCTTTTCGTCATCTCGCGCAACAACGCCTTTATGTACAAGGGGAAGCATGTCGATGTCCCCAAGGTCGCGCGTGAGCTCAGTGTCAGCCACATCCTGGAAGGGAGTGTTCGCAAGGCAGGCGGACGCGTGCGCATCACGGCGCAGCTGATCGATGGCGGCGGCGGCGGTCATATCTGGGCGGAACGCTACGACCGCGACTTGAACGACATTTTCGCCATTCAGGACGAGATTTCGGAAGCCATCGTCAAGGCGCTCAAGCTGAAGTTGCTTCCCGAAGAAAAGAAGGCCATCGAGCAGCGTGGCACCGCGAATGTGGAGGCCTACAATCTCTATCTCATGGCGCGGCAGAACTACGTCATAGGCAATGAAGGTTATTCGAACCGCGCGGAAGCCATAGTGCGCCTCTGCAAGCGAGCGACGGAAATCGATTCAGGTTACGCGCAAGCCTGGGCGCTGATGGCGCTGGGGCAGATGATCCTCTACTTCACCCATGGAATAAAAGCCAACGACGGCCTGCGCGCCGTCGATCATGCGCTCGAATTGGACCCCAATCTCGCAGAAGCGCACGCGATCAAGGCGCGCATTCTTTCCGATCAGGGTCGAACCGAGGAAGCCTCCAACGAAATCGCAATCGCGCTTCGCCTGGATTCAGAATCGTATGAGGTCAACAAATCGGCCGCGCGCCTGAGTTTCCGCCAGCGCGCTGTCGCCGACGCCGCACGCTATTTCGAGAAAGCCGCTGCGTTGATGGAAACCGATTTCAATTCACCGCTCATGCTGATGACCTGCTACAGGGCGCTCGGCATGTCCCAGGACGTGTTGCGGGTTGCACGCATCGCCCTTGGCCGGGCGGAGAAAACCCTGACGAATGACCAGAACAACGGCGGTGCCGTCGCCAGCGGCGCCGACGCACTCGCGGCGTTGGGCGAGCATGAGCGTGCGAAGGAGTGGATCACGCGTGCGCTCCTGATCGATCCCGACAACATGAACATGCGCTACAACTTCGCCTGCACTCTGCTCACGCAGCTGAAGGACAAGGACTCCGCTCTCGAGATGCTCGGTCCCGTCTTCGCCAAATGGAATATCGGCTTCCTCAAACACGCCAAGGCGGACCCGGACCTCGATACGCTCCGCGACGATTCGCGGTTTCAGGCGATGCTCGCTGCGGCCGAAGCTCGCCTGGCTGCGGCCAAGGAAGAGGGTCCATCTCAAACGGCGTAGCTGCGATGCCTCGCTTATGAGGCACGGTAGTGGCCTAATTTCAGCGATGCACGAATGCCCCAACCCCGAGAAGTACGGCGCCCACGATGATCATCGTGACGAGGGCACTGTAGATATATTGGGCGTTCGGGGACGGCCGGAAGAAGTATTGCACAAGCACCATAAACATACCGCCGGCTATCAGGATCGCTCCCATAATTGACGGCAAATTGGCAATCGTCATTTTGTCCTCCCCTATGGCGAAGCCTGCTCAACCAGCTTGTACCGCCCGGTTAGCCGCACGCGGGCCATCCAGAAAATGAGAAGGCCAAGCGGCAAGAGCATAGGCAAGAGGAAGAGCGGCGGCGGACCATGAAAGGGTCCAGGTAAGAGCCGTGCCAGGCCGTTGCCGAATCCAGACCCGAAGGCGAGGAAGAGCGCGGTCAACATGCGCCAAAGATGGCGCGCCACGCGTGGCATGCCCGCAATTCCGCCTTGAAGAACGAGCCTTGCATCACCCACTGCAGCGACAGCAGCAATCGCGGTGATCATCCCGGTGGCCATCAACAATTGCCCGCTCACGCCCGGCACGCCGCCGGCCGCTTCGGCAATCGACAAACAGCCCAATCCCACGCAAATGCACAAGATCGCCGCCAGTGCGAATTTTTCGGCGCGACCGACGGTGCGTTGCTCCTGTTTGACGGTCCGCCAGCCCGTAGCAACGAGATAAGACGTTAGAATTGCGCCCAGCAGGTTCGACATTTGACCGGGAATGGCTATCGCGAGCCAGGCCGCGAAGATGGCCATCGCCAGCATCGAAACAAAGAATGCCTTTCCGGCAGCGCGGTGAAGTCTTTCGCCTTTCTCGGCGAAGGCAGCGACGGTTCCCGACAGGAGCCCAATCGTCCCGCAGCCAATGTGAATGACGTAAGCGACGCTGGTCGCACCCTGAAGTGCCGTTTCGGGGAAAGGAACGTTCATGGCTAAGAGTTCCCTTGATTAATGCATTGACATATGTAAGAA
>DATLOU010000015.1:0-3953 GCA_035536115.1 Rhizomicrobium sp. | reverse complement strand
ATCGGACCGCCGAGCGCGGCCAGGCGTTCCTTGGCGCCGGGAACACCGGCGGCGGCGGCGTCGCCATAGAGCGTGCGCGCCGTGTGCACGTCCTTTTCCACCAACTCGCCTTCTTCGTACATTTGGCCGAGGCGATACTCGGCGATGGGATGATGCGCCGCCGCCGCCTGGGTCAGCCAGGGGAGTGCGCCTTTCGGGTCGGGATCGCCCGCCTCGCCGTTCAGCATCATCTCCGCGAGATCGTATTGCGCGGTCGGAAGGCCGGCCTCTGCCGCGCGCTCAAGAAGGTCGTAGGCGGCTTTAGGATCCTTTGGCGTTCCGATGCCTTTTCGGAGCATCACGCCCTCGTTGCGCATCGCTGCGACGTCTTCGCTGTCGATCGACTTGAAGATTTCGAAAGCCTCTTCGTATTTGCCCTGGTCATACGCGCTGACGCCCTGGTCGAAGATCGACTTGAGTTCTGCACCGTCATGCGCCACGGCGCAGCCGCCTGCGAACGAGACGCAGAGACAGGTCAGGAAAACAGTATGAAACTTGAAACGCATGGCTCGCCCTCGCCGGGTTAAGCTACCGTGACGCAATTCAAGATGCTATTCGGAAAGCCATGAGCGATAAGTCATGAGCGATATCGGCGGACCGGTCGACGACGGCGGCATCGGCGAGAAGGAAAATCCCTTCACGCTGTTCCACGCCTGGCTTAAGGAGGCGGAGAAATCCGAGCCCAACGACTTCAACGCCATGTCGATCGCGAGCGTCGACGGCGAGGGGCGGCCCAATGTGCGCATGGTGCTGCTCAAGGACGCGGCTGACGGCACGTTCGTGTTTTACACCAATTACGAAAGCGCCAAAGGCGTCGAGCTGATCGGCCGGCCTTATGCCGCGCTCTGCTTTCACTGGAAGAGCCTCGGCAAGCAGGTGCGCGTGCGCGGCACGGTGGAGAAGACAAACGCGGCGGAGTCCGACGCCTATTTCGCGACGCGGCCGAAGGAGGCCCAGATCGGCTGCTGGGCGTCGGCACAGTCGCGCGCCGTCGAGACGCGCTGGGCCTTCGAGAAGGAGATCGCGAAATACGCCGCGCAATACGCGTTGAGCAAGGTGCCGCGTCCGCCTTATTGGGGCGGCTTTCGCGTCACGCCGTTCGAGATCGAGTTCTGGCGCAATCGCCCCTTCCGCCTGCACGACCGGCTCGTCTATCGCAGGGAGGCGTCCGGTCCGTGGCGGACCGAGCGGCTTTATCCGTGAACACCAATACCGAACACGGGCGGATGATGATCCGCGTCGCGGTCGCGGCGGTTGCGGTGGCCGCGGTGCTCGTGGCGATGAAGGCGGTTGCCTATATCGTGACGGATTCGATCGCGATGATGGCCTCGCTCGCCGACTCCGCGCTCGACGTGTTCGCCTCCTTCGTCAATCTGCTCGCCATTCGCCATGCGCTGACGCCAGCCGATCGCGAGCATCGCTTCGGACACGGCAAGGCGGAGCCGCTGGCGGGGCTGGGGCAGGGCGCCTTCATCGCCGGTTCGGCGGCCTTCCTCGTCATCGAAGCGGTCAGCCGCCTGATCGCGCCGCATACGATCGAATATCCGCTGGTCGGCCTCGCCGTGATGGCGGTGTCGATCGTCACGACCATCGTGCTCGTGATCGCGCAGCGCATGGTCGTCAAGCGCACCGGGTCGATCGCGGTCGGCGCCGATCGCATGCACTATCTCGGCGACATCGTCACCAATGCCGGCGTCATCCTCGGCATCATCCTGTCGGCGCAGTTCGGCATTCTCATCGCCGATCCGATCATCGGCATCCTGGTGGCGGCAATCCTCGCCTGGAGCGCGGTGCACGTCTTTCGCCAGAGCTACGACCAGCTCATGGACCGCGAACTGCCCGATGCCGACCGCGACCGCATCAAGGATATCGTGCGCGCGCATCGCGAGGTGAGGAGCCTGCACGATCTGCGCACGCGCATGGCCGGCGTCAACACCTTCATCCAGCTTCACATCGAACTCGATCCCGACATCAAGCTCCTGCGTGCGCACGAGATCAGCGATGCGGTCGAAGCCGACCTCATGGCTGCGTTCCCGCGTGCCGAGGTCATCATTCACCAGGATCCGGCGGGCGTCGAAATGCCGGTGCCGCTGGCGGTGACTTGAGCGGTGTGCGCGGGATATCGACGAAAGGCTCGAGCGTGTCGTCGTCCGGATCGGGTCCGGTCGCCTCCATCGGCGCCGGCGGCCTGCGCTCTGGATCGGCCACAGCATCGCGACTGCGCCCCACGCCGCGACTGATCCGGCCAAGGAACGCGAGCTCGCGCGCATAGGATTGGCGGATGAGCGCATCCGCGCCGGTGATGCCGCGCAGCGCCAGCGTGTGCGCGCGCCTCGCACCGACGAACCAGAGCGGGCTCACCAGCAGCGAGAGCGCGATCACCGCGATGGCGAGCTTGTGGCCTTCGGGCGTCAGCACGCCGGTTCCGGCTGCGGCGGTCGCGAGCACGAAGGAGAATTCTCCGACCGGCGAAAGAAACAGCGCGGCGGGAAACGCCACTTCGCCCGGCTGACGCGCCAGGCGCAGGAGGCCGAAGTTGAGTGCCGTCTTGCCGAGCGTGACCATGGCGAGCACGAGCGTGATCAATCCGAGATGCGCCAGCACATAGTGGAGATCGATCAACAATCCGATCGAAAGAAAGAAGATGAAGAGCAGGATGCTCTGCACCGGCTGGGCGAGCGTGATCGCGGTGCGGCGAAGCGTCGAGTGGCCGACGGCGAGGCCGGCGAGAAAGGCGCCGAGCGCAGGCGACAGTCCGAGCAGTCCCGAGGCGGATGCCGCGGCGAAGCAGATGCCGAGCACGCCGAGCGTGCCGACGTCGAAATCCTTCAGGAAGAATTCCGACGCCGGAAAGCGGAAGCTCTTGATGCGCGTCAAGAGCACGATGAAGCCGACAAGGAGCGCGCCCGTGCCGAAGAGCTTGCCCGCGATCAGCGCCATGCCGACGCTTCCCGCTCCGGGCGCCATGGCGCCGACGATGAGGAGGAGCGGGATCACCGCCAGGTCCTGCGCCACCAGGATCGCGACGGCGAGCTTGCCGGCGCGGCTTTGCTCGTCGTCGGAATCGTCCATCATCTTGATGGCGACCGCGGTCGAGGAAATCGCCAGCATGAAGCCGATGACGATGGCGCTCGTCGTCTCGCCGCTCGCAAGCTGCGCCACCAGGCTCGTCGCACCCGTCATCACGACGATCTCCGCCAGCGTCACGCCGACGGCGAGCGGCAACAGCGCGCGGAACGATTGCAGGCGAAGCTCCATGCCGAGGATGAAGAGCAGCATCAGGACGCCGAGATCGGCGAGCGTTTCGATGGAGGGCGATTGCTCGATGACGCCGAAGCCGGTGGGACCGAGCGTCGTTCCGACGAGAATGAAACCCACCACGGCGGGAAGCCTGAGCCGGTTCATCAGGAGGCCCGCCAGCACTGCGGCCAGCAGCATCAAAGCCAGTGCTGTCAGGTCCTGCGGCGGCATGTCGGGCGCGAGTTCCCATTGTTGAAAACCGGATGGTAGACTGGGGCGATGACGACAGCCAAACCGAACGACGACGAACAGAAAACGCTCATTCTCACGGGCGCGAGCCGCGGCATCGGCCATGCCACGGTGAAGCGCTTCTCGAGCGCGGGCTGGCGCGTCATTACCTGCTCGCGTCATGCCTTTCCGGAGAATTGTCCGTGGGCGGCGGGGCCGGAGGACCACATCCAGGTCGATCTTTCGACGCCCGAGGATACGCTGCGCGCCATCGCGGAGATGCGCGAACGGCTGACGGGCCGAAAGCTTCACGCCCTCGTCAACAATGCCGGCATTTCACCCAAGGGCGAGAAGGGCGCGCGCCTCACCACGCTGACGACCGAGATGGCGGAGTGGCGCCATGTCTTCGAAGTCAATCTCTTCGCCACCATCTGGCTGGCGCGCGG
>DATLOU010000014.1:0-71918 GCA_035536115.1 Rhizomicrobium sp. | reverse complement strand
ACCCGGGCGCGGCGCTGGGGATTTATGGCCGACCATTCACTGAAGGCCTTCCTGGCATTCTCGACGGCCTTGCGCAGTTCGCTTCTGGTCGCGAATGCAACCTTCGCCTGCACCTCGCCGGTCGCGGGATTGAAGATGTCGCCATAGCGTCCGGACGTGCCTTCGACGCTGGTTCCGTTCAGAAAATGGCCGATGGTGCGCATGGGAATGCCGTTGCTGAGGTGTCCGCAGGCGTTGGTAACACCGCAACGCGGCGAAAAAAAGCTGTCGTTAGGTAGGGTTGTTTTTACGTGCTTGCATGCGTCGCCCGGGATGTAATGTTGCGTCTCTCGTCACGCCCGGAGCCCCACTATGTCCGACGCCGCAACGCAGTACGAAACTCTCCTGATCGAGAAGAAAGGCGCAGTGGACTGGGTGACGATGAACCGTCCCGAGGCGCTCAATTCGCTCAACACGACGCTGGTCGATGAACTTCTGGATTACTTCGGCAACCTCTATTTCGACCGCTCGACACGCATTGTCGTCCTGCGCGGCGCCGGCCGAGCCTTCTGCGCCGGACTGGACCTGAAACAATCCGGCGCCAGGCGAAACAGCGAAGGCGCCAACGTGCGTGGTCCCGACGCCGGGCTCCTCGGCCAGAGACGCATCAGCGAAATCGTCATGCGAATGCGCCGCTGCGGACAGCCGATCATCTCGCTCGTACAAGGACCGGCGTGCGGCGGCGGTTTCGCGCTGGCGCTGGCCTCGGACATCCGCATCGCCGGACAAAGCGCGCGCATGAACGCTGCCTTCATCCGCATCGGACTATCAGCCTGCGATATCGGTGTCTCTTATTTTCTGCCGCGCCTTGTCGGCGTTTCGGTGGCGTCCGAACTGATGCTGACCGGTCGCTTCATCAATGCCGAGCGCGCGTTGCGCGTGGGTCTGGTCTCGGACGTCGTTGCAGACGAACAGCTTGCACGTGCTGCCGAGCCCTATATCGAAGAGATGATCACCACCTCGCCGCTCGGCCTGCGCCTGACGAAAGAGTGTCTCAACATGAGCGTCGATGCCACGAGCCTCGAAGCGGCGATCAACATGGAAGACCGCAACCAGATCCTCTGTTCGCAAACCAGCGACGTGCGCGAAGGCATGACGGCGTTTCTGGAGAAGCGCAAACCGAACTACACCAACAGCTAGGAGCAACCCATGCAGGTATCACTCAAAGGCCGCACGGCTCTCGTTACCGGTGGCAGCCGAGGCATCGGAAGGGCGATCGCGCTCAGTCTGGCGGAGGCGGGTGCAGACGTCGCGATCAACTATCGCCGCGACGAAGGCGCCGCCAAGGACACCGTCGGCGAGATCGAAAAACTTGGTCGCAAGGCCCGCGCCTATCAAGCATCGGTCGAGAATTTTGATGAAGATGTCGCCATGGTCGCCGACGTCCTGCGCGATTTCGGGTCGATCTCCATTCTCGTCAACAATGCCGGCATCGCGAGTCGCGGCAACAGTGTTGCCGACACCGATCCAGCCGAGATGGAGCGCGTTCTGCGGGTCCACGCCTTTGCACCGCACTATCTCTCGAAACTCGTGCTACCGCACATGCGCAAGGAAAAGCGCGGCGACATCATCATGATCTCGTCCGTCGCGACACGCCACATGGGCGCCAACGGCGCACCTTATAATATGGGCAAGGCGGCGATGGAGGCGCTGGCGCTGACCCTCGCCAAGGAAGAGCGGGAGCATGGCATCCGAACAAACATCGTGGCGCCGAGCCTGACCGTGACCGAGATGGGCAAGCGTCTCACCAAGGCGCGAACCGGCGGCGACATCCACAAGCTCGACGCATCCTCGCCGTTCGGGCGCGTCTCGGTGCCGGAAGACGTTGCCGCGGTCGTGACGTTTCTCGTTTCGGGCGCCAACCCGTATGCCAACGGGCAAAAGGTCAACATCGACGGTGGTACCTGAGCCCTTTAGTCTCGAAGCCACACACAATCCAAGGGAAGAATGCCATGAAAGCCGCAGTGTTGCGCGAGGTGGGAAAGCCACTCGTCATCGAAGACGTCAAGATCAGCAAGCCGGGACCCAACGAAGTGCTCATCCGGACCGCGGCGGCGGGCGTGTGCCACTCCGACCTGCACTTCATCGAGGGCTCCTATCCTGCGCAGATGCCCGTCGTGCTCGGTCATGAGTCGGCCGGCATCGTCGAGCAAGTCGGCAGCGAAGTACGCACCGTCAAACCCGGCGATCACGTCATCACCTGCCTTTCGGCTTTCTGCGGCCATTGCGAGCATTGCCTGACCGGACATATGTCGCGTTGCCAGAGTCCGGAGACCAAGCGGCAAGCCGGCGAACAAGCGCGACTTTCATCGGCGGACGGTGGGACGATGAACCAGTTCATCAACTTGTCGTCCTTCGCGGAGCAGATGCTGATCCACCAGCATGCTTGTGTTGCCGTGCGCAAGGACATGCCACTCGATCGTGCCGCGCTGATCGGTTGCGGCGTGACGACGGGCGTCGGCGCCGTCATCCAAACCTCGCAGGTGCGTCCCGGCGAAACGGTCGCGGTTCTGGGCTGCGGCGGCGTCGGGCTTGCCGCGATCAACGGAGCGGCCATCGCAGGCGCCGGTCGCATCATCGCGGTCGACGTGGTTGGCTCCAAGCTCAACCTCGCCAAGCACTTCGGCGCGACCGACGTCGTCAATGCGAAGGACGGCGACCCCGTCGCGCAGGTGATGGAGCTGACCAAGGGCGGCGTGCATCACTCGTTCGAAGCAATCGGTCTCAAACAGACGGCCGAACAGGCCTTCCGCATGCTGGCGCGCGGCGGCACCGCCAACGTCATCGGCATGATTCCGCTCGGCACCAAGATCGAGCTTGACGGGTTCGCCTTCCTCGGCGAGCGACGTATCCAGGGTTCCGCCATGGGGTCGAATCGCTTCCCGCTCGACATGCCCCGGCTGGTCGACTTCTACATGGCGGGCAAACTCAAGCTGGATGAGATGATCTCGCGCCGCATCAAGCTGGCGGAGATCAACGGTGCCTTCGAGGAGCTGAAACAGGGCGAAATAGCCCGTTCCGTGATCATGTTTGACGCCTGAAGTTGCGTAAATTAAGTAGCGAGCCGGGGACGCTGGTGGCCAGCATGTTCGCTGGTACGTCAAGCGAAAGCTTGGCGCGATTTCACTAACGGCGCGCACGGAGCAATGTTAGGAGATCGTTCCGGGGGTCGGAGCGCTTTGTGCATACATTGACGCAATTCCTGGGTTGGATGTTCGCCGGCATTTCGCTGGCGGGCTCGCTCTACATGCTCTTGGCGGCAAATGTCGCAGCGCGATTCATGTCCGTTCGAATGTCGACGGCGAATGAGCGCCCCTCGGTCACCTTGCTGAAGCCGCTGCACTTTGATTCCCCCGGTCTGGAAGAAGACCTCGCGACGTTTCTGGCGCAGGATTATGCGGCACCGGTTCAGATCGTCTTCGGCGTTCAGAGCGTAAACGACCCGGCCATCGCGATCGTCAATCACCTCAAGGGACAGCATCCTGGAGTCGATATCGAACTCGTCGTCGACACCCGCTCATACGGCCACAACGCCAAGATCTCCAACCTGATCAACATGGCCGAGCGCGCCAGGAACGATATCGTCATCGTCAGCGACAGCGACATCTCCGTGACTGCGAACTGGCTTTCAAACGTGGTGGGTGCCTTGCTTCAACCAGGCGTCGGCGCGGTGACGTGTCCCTACACAGGGCTTGGCGGCGCCAGCGCCTGGTCCACGCTCGCGGCCATGGGCACAAGTTATGACTTCCTGCCGAGCGTCTTGTTCGGAACCTGGTGGGGCATGGCCAATGCGTGCCTCGGTTCGACGATCGCCTTGCGCCGAGCGACACTGGCGCAGATCGGAGGTTTCGAGGCTTTTCGCGATCTGCTCGCCGACGACTATGAGATCGGACGCGCTGTTCGTCAGCGCGGCATGCGCATCTCGGTCCTGCCTCTGGCGGTCAGCCACCGTTGCACCGAACAAAGTGCGGTCGACCTGTTCCGTCACGAATTGCGCTGGAACCGAACCATTCGCGTGCTACGGCCGTTTGAACACATGGGCACGATTGTCACCTACCCATTCCCGCTGGCTCTTGCTGCGCTTGCCCTGCTCGGTGGCGGCCTCACGGGTATAGCCGTTCTTCTCGCTGCAGTTAGCGCAAGAATCGTGCTCAAAACGGCCGTGGAAAGAGCATTTAATACGTGTGCTGGTCCGCTCTGGCTCCTGCCGATACGGGACATTATATCCTTCGCCGTATTCTTGCTCTCGTTTCTCGGCCAGCAAGTCGCCTGGCGCGGCGCGCGTTTTCAGGTCCGGCCGAGCGGGGCGATGTCCCAACTTTGAGGTTTTCGCATGCGCTCGCTGTTCCTTCAGGCACCTTCTTTCGACGGCTATGACGGCGGAGCCGGCGCGCGCTATCAGATGAAGCGCGAGGTCAAGTCGTTCTGGTTCCCGACTTGGCTCGCGCAAGCCGCCGCGATGGTGGAAGGCGCCAAACTCATCGATGCTCCGCCGCACGGCCTCACGTTCAAGGACATCGAAGAGGATGTGAAGTCGCACGACTTCATCGTCATCCACACCTCGACGCCGTCTTTTCGCTCGGACTGTAAGACGGCCCGGATGATCCGCGAGCTCAATCCCCACGCGGTCATCGGCTTCATCGGCGCGAAGGTCGCCGTCGAGCCGGCACAGAGTCTTGAAGCGTGTCCGGCGATCGATTTCGTCTGCCGCAACGAATACGAGTTCACCATCCAGGAACTGGCAAACGGCAAAGACTGGGCGACGATCAAAGGATTGTCGTATCGCGACAAGAACGGCGCCATCGTCCACAACGAGGAACGTGAAATCCTCATGGACATGGACAAGCTTCCGTCCGTGCTGCCGCTCTACAAACAGCTTCAGATCGACAAGTATTTCGGCGGCTATCTCAAGCACCCCTATATGTCCTGGTACACCGGGCGTGGCTGCAAGTCGCGTTGCACCTTCTGTCTCTGGCCCCAGACGATCGGCGGACATAAATACCGCTATCGCTCGATCCCCAAGGTGATTGAGGAAGTGAAGTACCTGCAGAAGGAATTTCCGCAGGTGAAGGAAATCTTCTTCGACGACGACACATTGACGGACGATCACGCGCGCGTCGAAGCGCTGGCACGGGAACTCGGCAAGCTCGGTGTCGTATGGTCCTGCAATGCCAAGGCCAATGTTCCGCGCAAGACGCTTGAGATCCTGAAGGCCAACGGGCTCAGGTTGCTCTTGGTCGGGTATGAATCGGGCAACCAGAAGATTTTGCACAACATCAAAAAGGGTCTTCTTGTCGACGTCGCGCGGCGCTTCTCGAAGGATTGCCACGAGCTTGGGATCGTCGTGCACGGCACCTTTATTTTGGGCCTTCCTGGCGAAACGCGCGAAACGATCGAGGAAACGCTCGCCTTCGCCAAGGAAGTGAATCCGCACACGATCCAGGTCTCGCTCGCTGCGCCTTATCCAGGCACCTTCCTCTACAAGCAGGCCAAGGAAAACGGCTGGTTCGCCGAAGACACCGACCTTCTGACGGAAGACGGTACGCAGATCGCGCCGCTCAACTATCCGCACCTCGGGCACACCGAAATCTTCGAGTCGGTCGAGAGCTTCTACAAGCGGTTCTATTTCCGTCCCTCGAAGATTGCTGCCATCGTCGGCGAGATGCTCACCTCGCCGGAAATGATGCGCCGCCGCCTGCGCGAGGGCGTGGAGTTCTTCCAGTTCCTGCGCACGCGCGAAGACGCCATCGTCTCGTAGCCGCGTGAAAGGCCTGATCGTCACGGCGGACGATTTCGGCGCCGCGGAGGAAGTGAACGACTCGGTCGAGCAAGGCCATCGCGACGGCATCCTCACCGCGGCAAGCCTGATGGTTTCCGGCCAAGCCGCAGCAAGCGCCATCGCGCGCGCGAAGGCCTTGCCGCGCCTGCGCGTCGGGCTGCATATCGTTTTGGTCGATGGCAGGCCAACACTGCCCGCATCCGCCGTGCCCGATCTCGTCGATGCGGCGGGCATGTTTCGCAACGACATGACCGCCGCCGCATTCAGGATATTTTGCCTGCCGCGCGTGCGCCGCCAGCTCGAGGCCGAGGTCGAAGCGCAGTTTGACGCCTTCCGTGCGACCGGATTGGCCCTCGATCACGTCAACACCCACAAGCACTTTCATCTGCACCCGACAATCGCATCGACGATTCTGCGCGTTGGCAGGCGCTACGGTCTGCGCGCGGTGCGCGTGCCGCTGGAGCCGCGCTGGCTCCTTCGTCGTGTAGAGCCCACTCTGAGCGCGTCACGCGATTGGCTGTTGACGCCGTGGCTGCTTCTGTCGCGACGCCGCTTTCGTGCCGCCAAGATGTGCGTACCCGATCAGGTTTTTGGTCTCGCCTGGTCCGGCGCGATGACGCCAGGGCGCGTTCTGGGATTGCTCGAGAATTTGCCGCCGGGCCTGACGGAGATCTATCTGCATCCGGCGACGGGACCCTATCGGGGCTCGGCGTCTGGCTATCGCTATGCAGAGGAACTCCAGGCGCTGTTGGCGCCGCGCATCGTCGAGGCCTCGCGCAATTCCGGCGTGACCCGCGGCGGCTTTGCAGACTTCTGATCCTCTGCTATGGCCGGGTGAGCGACAGCCCCTATGAGGAGTTCCGTAGGATAAGACCATGTCAGTATTGACTTTTCCCGAAATCAGCGGCACTGGCCCAGGGGTCGGCGATGGCCCGATCCGCATGGGGAGCGACGACCACAAGCGCCTCTTCTGCAAGACGCTTCTCGACACGTTCAATCCCTACCGCCCGGCGGTCATCGATTGGCCCAAGCTGGATGCCGACGCTACCGCGCGCATCACGTCGTTGCCGATCTGGGATATCGCGGTGCAGACCGAAAACCGCGCCAGCCTCAATGTCTGCACCTATGCCGAAGGCGTGCGCGATCCGTTGCTGCGCAAGGCCGTCGAACTCAGCGGCTTCGAGGAGCGCCGCCATCGCTTCGTCCTTTCCAATCTGGTGGAAGCCTATGGCATCAAGCTTGCGCCGGAGCCGCAGTATCCGCGCCCCAAAGATCCCGAATGGGCGTTTCTGGTCACCGGCTACAGCGAATGCATCGACAGCTTCTTCGCCTTCGGACTGTTCGAGACCGCGCGCGCGTCGGGTTATTTTCCGGCCGCGCTCGTCGAAACCTTCGAGCCCGTCATCCACGAAGAGGGTCGCCATATCCTCTTCTTCGTGAACTGGGTTTCCTGGCATCGGCGCAACATGCCGCTCTGGCGGCGGCCCTGGTTCGAGTTGAAAGTGCTCGCGGTGTGGGCATTCCTGATCTGGGAGCGTATCGGCATCGCATCCGACGTCTCGAACGGCGTGCAGGACAACAATTTCACCATGACGGGAGCAAGCCAGCTCGCCGACGACATCGACGCCTTCAAGTTGATGGATATCTGCCTCAGCGAGAACGCGCGCCGTCTCGGCGTTTACGACGGGCGCCTCAAGCGCCCGCGCTTTGTGCCGTTCATGGTGCGCACCTTCCGGCGGCTCTTCGGGCCGAAACCAGTTGTGACCGCTTGAGCGGGCGATGAAAGCCGGAGTCGTCGCTGCCGCCATATTCGGGCTCGCAATCGCGGTCTGGCTTCTTTTCCATGTCGGTGCAGCTTCGGTCTTCGCGGCGATTGCTTCGGTCGGTCTCGGCGGTTTTGCGCTGATCTGTTTGACCGGACTTGGCATCGTCGCGCTGATGGGCAGCGGCTGGTTCGCCCTGCTGCCCGATCATCGTCTGCGCAATCTGGTGAGCTGCATCATCGGTCGACAGACCCGCGACAGCGCGGGCGACATTCTTCCCTTCTCGCAGTTCGGCGGGATGGTGATCGGCGCGCGGGCGCTGACCTTGCGTGGTGTGCCTGCACCGATGGCTTTCGCCTCGATGGCGGCCGACGTGACGACGGAGCTGATGGCGCAGATCGCCTTCATCGCCATCGGCATCGCGCTGTGCCTGACGGAGCTCCGCGCGTCCGCGACCCTGGCGCCGTATGTCGACGGCTTGGTCCTAGGCACGTTTCTGCTCGTTCCCGGAATTGCCGCCCTCGTCGTTCTGCAGAAGCGCGGCAGCGCACTTGCCGAACGGTTGGCGAACCGGCTTCTTCCCGCCGCCGTCAAGCACACCGCGGCATTCGCTCTGGCTCTGAAGGTGATCTATGCGTCCCCGGCACGGCTCGCCGCCTCGGCCACCATCCACCTTCTCTCCTGGACCGCGAGCGCACTCATTGTATGGCTCTCGGTCCGGCTGATCGGCGGCCATCTCAGTTTTCCATCGGCGATCGCGATCGAGGCCTTGCTCGCCGGGTTGCGCAGCGCGACTGTCTTCATCCCTTCGGCTATCGGCGTCCAGGAAGCCGGCTACGCCGCGCTCATGCCGTTGTTCGGACTGGGGCCTGAGATCGGTCTCGCCGTGTCGCTGCTGCGCCGGGCGCGCGACATCGTCATCGGCGTACCGGTGCTTCTCGCCTGGCAGGCCATGGAAGGACGCCGCGCGCTCGCAAGGCCGGCCGAAAGCTGATGGGCGATCCTGTCCTCGTTACCGGAGCATCGGGCTTTGTCGGCTCGGCGGTGGCACGTGCGCTTGTTGCGCGCGGCGACGACGTCCGCGTGCTGCTGCGCGAAGGGAGTTCGCGAAAGAACATTGATGGGCTCGATTGCCGCGTCATGATCGGCGACATGCGCGACGTGAAGGCGATGACAAAGGCGATGGAGGGCGTGCGCCATGTCTTCCATGTTGCGGCGGATTACCGGCTTTGGGCCAGAGATCCATCCGAGATCGTGCGCAACAATCTGGACGGTGCCCGCGCCGTGATGGAAGCGGCCCGCACCACGGGCGTCGAGCGCATCGTCTACACGTCCAGTGTCGCCGCACTGAAACCGGTCGCCGGCAGAGCGGTC
The DNA here is from genome assembly GCA_035536115.1 of Rhizomicrobium sp. Lineage (GTDB taxonomy): Bacteria > Pseudomonadota > Alphaproteobacteria > Micropepsales > Micropepsaceae > Rhizomicrobium. The sequence continues at coordinate 62,963 of DATLOU010000014.1, read as the reverse complement.
GACGAAACCTCGCGGCACGACGAAGTGACAGTCATCGGCGTCTACAAAAAGAGCAAGCTCGTTGCCGAACGATTGGTTGAGCGTCTGGCCGGCGAGGGGTTGCCGGTGGTGATCGTCAGTCCTTCGACGCCGATCGGACCTCGAGACATCAAACCGACGCCGACAGGTCGGATCATCGTCGAGGCAGCGAACGGGCGCATGCCCGCCTTCGTCGATACCGGACTCAATCTGGTGCATGTCGACGATGTCGCTCAAGGCCATCTGCTGGCACTGGACAAGGGACGGATCGGCGAGAACTACATCCTGGGCGGCGAAGACGTCCGACTGCGAGACATGCTCGCTCTCATCGCGCCGCTGGTGGGACGAAAGCCGCCGCGTGTGCGGCTGCCGCGAGCACCGCTCTATCCGCTCGCGTTTGGCGCGGAAGCGTTTGCGCGCATGAGGGGCAAGGAGCCGTTCCTTACCGTCGATGCGCTCAAGATGTCGAAATATCTTATGTACTTTTCGTCGGAGAAGGCGAAAGCCGAACTGGGCTTTCAGGCACGGCCTTTTGCGCGCGGCATCGAGGACGCGATTTCTTGGTTCCGCCAGGCGGGCTACATTCGATGATCGCGCTTGTTGCACTCCTTCCCGTCGCCGTCTGGCTCTACCTGTTGGCCGCGCGCGGCATGTTCTGGGTGATGCAGGAACGCGACGACCGCGACGCAGCACCGTCACCGACGTCGTGGCCATCGGTGGTCGCGATCGTTCCGGCACGCAACGAAGCCGACGTGATCGGCGAGACCTTGGCGAGCCTTCTGGCGCAGGATTATCCAGGCACATTCCGCGTTGTACTCGTGGACGATCAGAGCGATGACGGAACGGCCGAGGCCGCGCGCGACGCTTCCGGCGCCGTCTGCATGACGGTGGTGAGCGGCGCGCCGCGGCCCTCCGGCTGGACGGGAAAACTTTGGGCCGTCAGGCAAGGCGTCACTGCTGCGGGAGCGCCCGACTATCTTTGGCTGACCGATGCGGACATCGCGCATGCGCCCGACAATCTCCGTCGCCTCGTGGCGCGGGCGGAGGCGAACCGGCTTGTGCTCACATCTTTGATGGCGAAACTTCATTGCCGGAGCTGGAGCGAGCGCTATCTCATTCCGGCCTTCGTGTTCTTCTTCGCAATGCTCTATCCGTTTCGTTGGGTCAATGATCCTCGCACGAAGACCGCCGCCGCCGCAGGAGGCTGCATGCTCGTCCGCCGCGAGGCGCTTGAACGCGCCGGCAACATCGATGCCATCCGTTCGGACATCATCGACGACTGCGCGCTCGCCCGCCTGCTCAAGCGGGAAGGTCCGATTTGGCTGGGCCTTAGCGAACGGGCCGTGAGCATCAGACCTTATCGTGGCCTGCCAGATATCCGCGCAATGGTCGCACGCTCCGCCTTTGCGCAGCTTGGCTACTCCTCGCTTGCGCTTGCCGGCACCTTGGTCGGCATGATCGTCGTCTATGCGGCACCGCCGCTTTTCGCGCTCCTGGCGCGCGACTCCGCCCAGGCGTCGGGCATTCTCGCCTGGGCGGCGATGGCGCTGGCTTTCCAGCCGACGCTCAGTTTCTACCGCCTGTCGCCGCTCTGGGGTCTGGTTCTGCCATTGATCGGCGCGGTCTATGCGCTGTTCACGCTCGACTCGGCGCTGCAGCATTGGCTGGGGCGCGGCGGTATGTGGAAAGGCCGCGCCCAGGCGATGGGCCGAACATGACGGCGGCGCAGCTCGCATCCGGCAAGGGACATAAGGACGAGAATTTTCCCGTCGCCTCGATCCTGATTGCGCGCAGGCATCGTCCCGCGATCATGGCGTTCTATCGCTTCGCACGCGCGAGTGACGACATCGCCGACAATGCGGCGGCGACGCCGACCGCGAAGCTTGCCTTGCTCGATGATATGCGCCTCAACCTGATAGGCGAGGCGGATGATGCCAAAGAAGCCGTCGAACTTCGCAAAGTGCTCGCGGCGCGAGCGCTTTCGAACGAGCACGCGCTCGATCTCCTGAGGGCCTTTCGCCAGGACGTCACCAAGCTACGCTATGCGAACTGGAACGAGCTCCTCGATTATTGTCGCTATTCCGCCATGCCGGTCGGACGCTTCGTGCTCGATGTCCATGGCGAAGACCGCAGCCTTTGGCCGGCGAACGACGCGCTCTGCACGGCTCTGCAGATCATCAACCACCTGCAGGATTGCGCCAAGGATTACCGCCAGCTCGATCGAGTCTACCTTCCAATGGACTTGCTCGATCGCGCCGGCGTGTCGACGCTCGCACTGGCCAAGGACAAGAGTTCGCTCGCGCTGCGCAGCGTGATCGTGGATCTCACCCGTCGCACGCAGGAGCTTCTGCAGATCGCGCGCCCCTTCGCCCGTCAGATCCGCGACCGCCGCCTCGCATTGGAAGTCAACGTCATTCAGACCCTGGCCGAGGACCTGGCGAAACGCCTTCTGAACCATGATCCCCTCTCTGAGCGCGTGCATCACACGCGCGGCGAAATGCCTGCTCTTTTGTTCCGCAGCCTGCGCGAGTTTGCCTCGGCCCGGCTTCGGCCTAAAAAGACCTCCTCCGACTCGGCAACTGGTCCATGACACTCGCACCATCACAATCCATTCCTGTCGTTCAGGCGGCTCAGGAAAAGGCGTCCTCAAGCTCGTTCTACTCGGCAATGCGCCTGATGCCGAAAGCAGAGCGCGAGGCAATGTTCGCCATCTACGGCTTCTGCCGCCTGGTCGATGATATCGCCGACGACGGTGTCGGCACGCGAGAGGAACGCAAAGCCGAGCTGCTCAAATGGCGCGTCGATCTAGACGATCTTTATGCCGGCCATCCGCCGGAGCGCGCCCGTTTTCTAGCCGAGCCCGTCAAGCACTATGGCCTGCGCAGGGTCGATTTCCTCACGGTGATCGACGGCATGGACATGGATGTCGAAAGGGACATCGTGGCGCCGGACCTGCAGACGCTCGATCTCTATTGCGAGCGGGTGGCGAGCGCGGTGGGACGGCTGTCGATCAAGGTGTTCGGCATGAAGGAGGACGCCGGCTTCGAACTTGCGCATGAGCTCGGCCGTGCATTGCAACTCACCAATATCCTGCGCGATATCGACGAAGATGCCGCGATCGGCCGGCTTTATCTGCCGCGCGAGTATATTGAGGCCGCAGGGATCGCAACGAGAGATCCGAAAGCCGCGATCGCCGATCCGAGGATCGACTCCGTCTGCCGCTTACTGGCGCGCGATGCGCATGGACGCTACGCCAAGGCGGCTTCTGTTCTCGCGAAGAAACCGAAGGGCCGCATCGCGACGCCGCGTCTTATGGGTGCTGTGTATGGCGAGATCCTGCGCCAGACAGAGGCCGTCGGTTGGAAGCCCCCGCGCAGCCGCGTCAGCCTCGGCAAGGCGAAGCTGCTCGGCATCGTTTTGCGCAATGGCCTTTTCGGATGAGCACAGTCTATGTCGTCGGCGCGGGCCTAGCCGGCCTTTCGGCTGCCGTGGCACTCGCCGAGAACGGCGCCAGCGTCGAACTGATCGAGGGCGCGCCGCAGGCAGGCGGCCGCTGCCGTTCCTATTTCGATCCGGTGCTCGAACAGGTGATCGACAACGGCAATCATCTCGTGCTGTCGGGCAATCATTGCGTACAGAGCTACCTTCGCGCCATCGGCGCGGAGAATGCGCTTGCCGGGCCAAACCGTGCCGAGTTCGATTTTGCCGACGTGCGGACTGGCGAGCGCTGGACAATCCGCCCCAATGAAAGCGCCATCGCTTGGTGGCTGTTCAGCGCGAGACGCCGCGTCCCCAGGACCAAACCTCATGACTATCTCGCGTTGGTGCGTCTGATGCTTGCCGCGCCAAACCAGCGCATCGGCGACGTCATCGCCTGCGAGGGCGCCTTGTGGGAGCGCTTGCTGGAACCGTTTCTCCTGGCGGTTCTCAACACCCAACCGAAAGGCGCGTCCGCAAGATTGGCAGGCGCGGTCATTCGCGAGTCTCTGGCGCGAGGCGGACACGCATATCGTCCACGCATCGCCCATCCCACATTGGCGGCGGCCTTCGTCGATCCGGCGCTCGCCACGCTGAAACGCAAGGCGGCCAACCTTCGTCTGGGTCAGCGTGTGCGCGCGCTCGTCTTCGCCCAGTCCGAGGTGACAGGTCTGCAATTGCCGGATTCGGTCGTCGAACTCGGCGAGCGCGACGCCGTCATTCTCGCCGTCCCGCCTTGGGTCGCGATGGAGCTGGTGCCCGGCCTTGTCGCGCCCGCTGAGCACTCAGCCATCGTCAACGCGCATTTTCGCATTGCGCCTCCCGCCGGAACGCCGTTGATGACGGGCGTGATCGGCGGATCGGCTGAGTGGGTCTTCGCCTTCCCCGATCGCATCTCGATCACAGTCAGCGGCGCCGACGCCATCGTCGAGAAGGACCGCGAGGAATTGGCAGCGCTGTTCTGGTCTGATGTCGCCGCGGTGCTGAATCTGCCGGCTGAGCTTCCGCCCTGGCAGATCGTCAAGGAACGCCGCGCCACCTTTGCCGCGACCCCTGAGCAAGCGGCGCTGAGGCCCGGGGCCATCACGAGATGGTCCAATTTGCTGCTCGCCGGCGATTGGACGGATACGGGCTTGCCCGCGACGCTTGAAGGCGCCGTCCGTTCGGGGCAAAAGGCGGCGCGACTGGCACTTTCTCGGACAAGCGGATAACCCCATCGCATGAACCAGCTGGCCAGCGAACATGAAAGCACCGTCTTTGTCGACAAAGTGCTCGGCGAGGCCACCGCCGCGCTCTTGAAGCTGCAGCGCGAGGACGGTCATTGGGTGTTCGAGCTCGAAGCCGACGCGACCATTCCGTCCGAATATGTCCTCCTGGTTCACTATCTGGCAGAGACGCCGAACCTGGAGCTCGAAACGAAGATCGGCAACTATCTCCGCCGCATTCAGGGCAGCCATGGCGGTTGGCCGCTCTATCATGGCGGCCCGTTCGACATCTCGGCGACCGTCAAGGCCTATTTCGCCCTCAAGATGATCGGCGACGACAGTGACGCTGCGCACATGACGCGAGCCCGCGACGCCATCCGCGAGCGGGGCGGCGCGATCAAGACGAACGTCTTCACGCGCATTCTGCTCGCGCTTTATGGCGAAACGGAATGGAAGAACGTCCCGACGGTGCCGGTCGAACTCATTCTCTTGCCGCGCTGGTTTCCCATTCATCTCTCCAAGATGAGTTATTGGGCGCGCACCGTGATCGTGCCGCTGCTGGTGCTGGCGGCCTTGAAGCCGGTCGCGAGAAATCCGCGCAATGTGCATGTCCCGGAACTCTTCGTTGCCGGCGTGCCCGTGATCGGCCCGCGCGCACCGCATCAAAGCGTGGGCTGGTCCGCCTTCTTCGCCGCGCTCGACTGGTTGCTCAAGCGTTTCGAACCTTATTGGCCCAAGGGATTGCGTCAACGCGCCATCGACAGGTGCAAGGCATGGACCATCGAACGGCTCAACGGCGAGGATGGACTCGGCGCCATCTATCCAGCGATGGCAAACAGCGTGATGATGTTCGACGCGTTGGGAGTCTCAGCGAACGACCCCAATCGCGCGATTGCGCGCCAGTCGGTCGAGCGGCTCCTCGTCATCAAGAATGACGAGGCCTACTGCCAGCCTTGCGTGTCTCCGGTGTGGGACACCGCGCTTGCGGCGCTGGCGTTGATGGAACTCAGAGACGACGCGGCTGACGCCGCGGTGGCAAAGAGTCTCGAATGGCTGAAGACGCGGCAGGTTCTCGACGTGAAAGGCGATTGGGCGGAAGAGCGGCCGAACGTGCGCCCGGGCGGCTGGGCCTTTCAGTACAACAACGCCCACTATCCCGACCTCGACGATACGGCTGTGGTCGTCATCGCGCTCGACCGCGCCAAGGAACGCGTCGCGCCCTTTGCCGATTATCGCGAGTCAATCGCGCGCGGCCGGGAGTGGGTTGAAGGCTTGCAGAGCGAGAATGGGGGATGGGGTGCGTTCGATGCCGACAACGTTTACTACTATCTGAACAACATTCCCTTTGCCGATCACGGCGCGCTGCTCGATCCACCGACCGACGATGTCAGCGGACGCTGCATCGGCATGCTGGCGCAACTTGGCGAGACCGAGGACCATCCTGCGGTGCACAGGGGGATCGAGTTTCTAAAGCGCTCGCAGCTGGCCGATGGCAGCTGGTTCGGCCGTTGGGGCGTCAACTACATCTACGGCACCTGGTCGGCTCTGGCCGGTTTGAACGCGGCGGGGCTCGCTCACGACCATCCCATGATCCGGCGCGCGGTGCATTGGCTCGTCGAAATCCAGAACAAAGATGGCGGCTGGGGCGAGGATTGTGCGAGCTACCGGCTGGATTACAGCGGCTATCATCACGCGCCTTCGACTGCGTCGCAGACCGCCTGGGCGTTGCTTGCGCTCATGGCGGCCGGTGAGGTCGATTCATCCGCTGTGGCGCGCGGCATCCGCTATCTCAGGGCCGCGCAAGGCCCCGACGGATTGTGGTCGCAGGACCAGTATACCGGTGGCGGCTTCCCGCGCGTGTTCTACCTGCGTTATCACGGCTATCCCAAGTTCTTCCCGCTCTGGGCGGTCGCGCGCTACCGCAATCTCAAGGCAGGCAATTCGCATCACGTCGCGTACGGGCTGTGATCCTCGCGGCCCGCATCGTCGGCGGCAGCGAATCCGACTTTGGTGCGCCGCATGCGCTGGTACCGTGGTGGAGCTTCGGCAAGACGGTGCTCGCTATCGCCGCTTTTCGGCTCGTCGAGCAAGGCAAGCTCGCATTGGACGAACCGCTGGAGGCAAAACCCTACACGCTGCGCCAGCTCCTCGCTCATCGCGCGGGTCTGACCGACTATGGGCGCCTTTCCGAGTATCACGCCGCGGTCGCGCGAGGCGAACCTGCCTGGCCTGTCGACGAACTCCTGCGTCGGGCCAACGCGAATCGCTTATTGTCCGAACCGGGGCAGGCCTGGAGATACAGCAATATCGGGTATTACTTCGTGCGCCGCGAGATCGAGCGCGCCAGCGACTCCGCACTTGGTTCGGCACTCCATGCCACCGTCTTCGCGCCGCTCGGCATCCATGCCTTCCTGACCCGCGAGCGCGACGACATGCAGCGACTGGCCTTTGCCGATCTCGGCGCCTACGACCCCAACTGGGTCTATCACGGACTTATCGTCGGCACCGCTTTGGATGCGGCGCGGCTCCTGTATCGCGTCTTCACGAGCGATTTCCTTTCCGTCCAATCAAGAGCTGCGATGTTGCAGGCCTCGCCACCGCTGGATGCTCTTACTGGTCGCCCCTTCGTCACGCCGACTCCAGGAACCGGTTTGATGATCGATCCCGACGGTCCATTCGGAATGTGGTACGGCCATAGCGGCGCAGGTCCCGGCAGCGTTTGCGCGGTCTATCATCTTCCCGATATGTCGCCGCCGCGCAGCGTTGCCGTCTTCGCCGATCAGGATGACGAAGGCGTCGTCGAGCGCAGAGTTCTGGAGCTCGCCGCCGCATGAACGTCATTGCCGTCACCGGTCTTGCGCGTGAAGCCCGCATTGCACGGCGCGCGCGCATGGTGCCCGTTGTCGGGGCCGGCGACGGAGCGCTTCTGGCGCGCCGCCTCGAAGAAGCCATCGCCGCCGGGGCCAAAGGCATCGTCAGTTTCGGAATCGCCGGCGCGCTCGCACCGCTCCTTCGTCCCGGCGACGTTGTGGTCGCGAGCCACGTCGTGCATGGCGAGGAACGTTATGCGACCGACGTCAAGTGGAATGCGGTCCTGCGCCAAAAGTTGCCGCGTGCCACGACGGCGATCATTGTCGGCCATGGCGAGATCGTGAGCCATGTCGACGGTAAACGCCGCCTGTTCGCGATCTCCGGCGCACACGCGGTCGATAACGAATCTCACATCGCCGCGCGCATCGCGCGCCGCCACAAGATTCCGTTCGTGGCGCTCCGCGCGATTTCTGATGCCGCGACGCGCGGATTGCCGCCGGCAGCGCTCGTGCGCCTTAATGCCAACGGGCGCATCCGTCTCGGCGGCGTTCTGCGCTCGCTGGTGAGCGAGCCTTTTCAGATCGCGGATTTGCTGACGACCGGTCGCGAAGCCAACAAGGCGTTCGCCGCCCTATCGCGCAGCCGTGACGCTCTCGGGCTTTTTCTTGGTTGCCCGTATCTCGGCTAGCTTCTGCTCGACATGGCGTGAGAACACGAATTCTGCCGGCCGCTGATGCGAGGTGTCGATATCCGGCTTCATCGGTCCCGACGTCTTCACCCCGCGCACCGCGAGCGGGATCAGCTTGTGGGGATGCTTGATCGAGTCGATGACGGCGGTGCCCTCGAAGCCGCAGTGGACCATGCAGTCCTGGCACTTCTCGTACTTGCCGACGCCGTACTTGTCCCAGTCTGTGTCCTCGATCAGTTCCTTGAACGTCTTCACATAGCCTTCGCCGAGCAAGTAGCAGGGCTTCTGCCAGCCGAAGACGCAGCGCAACGGCATCGACCACGGCGTGCATTCATAGGTTTGGTTGCCGGCCAGGAAGTCGAGGAAGAGCGGCGACTGGGTGAACTCCCATTTCTTGCCGCCATTGCCGCGCGAAAGAATGTCGCGGAAGAGATTCTTGGTGCGTTCGCGGTTGAGGAAGCTGTCCTGGTCCGGCGCGCGTTCATAGGCATAGCCGGGCGAAATGGTGATGCCGTCGAGCCCCATCTCCATCATCGTGTCGAAAAACGCGGCCACGCGTTCGGGAATGGCGTTGGAGAACAGCGTGCAGTTGATCTGGGTGCGGAAGCCCTTGGACTTGGCAAGCTTGATAGCTTCGATCGCCTTTTCGTAGACGCCCTCCAGGCACACCGAGTGATCGTGCATCGCCTTGTCGCCGTCGAGATGGATCGACCAGGTGAAGTTCGCGTGCGGTTGGTACTGATCGATCTTCTTCGTCAGCAGGAGCGCATTGGTGCACAGGATCACGAACTTGTTGCGGTCGAGGAACCCTTGCACGATCTGCGGCATCTCGCGATGCAGAAGCGGCTCGCCGCCGGCGATTGAAACCGCGGGCGCGCCGCATTCGTCGATCGCCTCCATGCAATCCTGATAGGACAGGCGCTGATTGAGAATATCGTCGGGATAGTCGATCTTGCCGCACCCGGCGCAGGCGAGATTGCAGCGGAAGAGCGGCTCGAGCATGAGCACGAGCGGATAACGCTTCGTACCCGTGAGGTGCTGCTTCATCACATAGGCGCCGATGCGCGCGGCCTGTTGAACCGGAATTCCCACACTCTTCTCCGTTCTCACGCCGCCGGGGCGCGATCGATTCTGAGTTCGGCCGGAAGGCGGAACTCGATATGTTCCTTCTTGCCGTCCATCTGCGTGACTTCGACGGGCTCGATGCGCCCCAGCGCGGCGATGACGTCTTCGACAAGGCTTTCGGGCGCGGAGGCCCCCGCGGTGAGGCCGACGACCTTTCGCCCGCGCACCCAGGCCGGATCCAACTCGCTGCCGTCGGCGATCAGGTAGGCGGGAATGCCTTCCTCGCGGCCGATTTCGCAGAGCCGGTTGGAATTGGAACTGTTCTTGGCGCCGACGACGAGAATGACGTCAGCCACCTTCGCAAGCTCGCGAACCGACGTCTGCCGGTTCTGCGTGGCGTAACAGATGTCTGTCGTTTCCGGACCGACGATGTCGGCGAACTTTGCCTTCAAAGCCAAGATCACGTTTTTGGTGTCGTCGATGGAAAGGGTCGTCTGCGTGATGTAGGCGACCGGTGTATTGCTCGGAATATCGAGCGCGGCGACATCGGCTTCGGACTGCACCAAGTGCACCGGTGCCCCGACCTGACCCATCGTGCCTTCGACTTCCGGATGTCCGGCGTGACCGATCAGGATTAACTTGCGGCCGCTGCCAGCGTAGCGTTTGCCTTGATTGTGCACCTTCGAAACCAGCGGACAGGTTGCGTCGAGCACGGGAAGTCCGCGCGACTGCGCATCCTTGACCACAGCCTGCGGCACGCCATGAGCGCTGAAAACGGTCACCGCGCCATCGGGAACTTCGTTCAGTTCCTCGACGAAGCGCGCGCCCTTGTTCTTCAGCGTGTCGACGACGTGCTTGTTGTGCACGATCTCATGGCGGACATAGACAGGCTCGCCGAACTTCTCGAGCGCCCGCTCGACGATGTCGATCGCTCGAACGACACCGGCGCAGAATCCGCGGGGTTGGGCGAGAACGACTCGCATCGAGACTCCTGTCTCCCTGGGCCGATTTGGCCCTAAGGGGTGGCTATAGCCAGCATCTGTGTGCAGCGCAACCGGCACAAGATTACAACGCTCCGGCTAGCATTTGGCTCAATTGGAGGGTAGGCAGGGCCCCCGAATTGGCGAGATATGGTACAATTCGCGCAAAGTTACCCCTGCCTTCATTGGGGATTTGGAACCGGCGGGTCGGACGGGGTGTTCATGAAGGGTACGAATGACGGGGCGCCGAGAATGTCGGTTCAGTCCCAGTCCATCTCGTTGCCGAGCGCCTTGCAGGAGGCGTCCAGGATCGTCGATGCAACGCTTGATCGCGTACTGCCCAAGCCTCACGGGCTCTATGCGCGGGTTCAGGAGGCGATGCGATATGCAACCTTCGCCGGCGGCAAGCGTCTCAGGCCCTTTCTGGTGCTGAATTCAGCGAGGCTGTTTGACGTTCCTGAAGAGCGAGCCGCCCGCGTCGCCGCGGCCATCGAAGTTCTCCACACCTATTCTCTCGTCCACGACGATCTGCCCTGCATGGACGATGACGCGCTCCGCCGCGGCCGTCCGACGACACACATCGCCTTCGACGAGATGACCGCGGTCCTTGCGGGCGATGGCTTGCTCACGCTTGCCTTCGAGACTCTCGCAGGTAGGGAAACCCATCCGTCCGGCGAGGTTCGCAGCGCACTCGTTCAGCGTCTCGCCGAGGCTGCGGGCAGCAACGGCATGATCGGCGGACAGATGATCGACATGCAGGCCGCTAAGAATGCATTCGGAGCCGACGAGATCGTGCTGCTGCAGCGGTTGAAGACCGGCCAGCTGTTCGAATTCTCCTGCGAAGCCGGAGCAATATTGGGCGAAGCGAAACAGGAAGACCGCGATCGCCTGCGCTCCTATGCGCGCGACATGGGTCTGGTGTTCCAGATCACCGATGATCTGCTCGACGTCACCAGCACGGCGGAAAAGACGGGCAAGGCCGTCGGTAAGGACAAGGAGCAGGGCAAGGCAACGCTCGTGGCGATCCTCGGAATCGACGGTGCGCGAAGCGAAGCGGAGAAGCTCGCACGCCGGGCTGCTGCCACGCTCGCTCCCTATGGCAACGCTGCGCCGGAATTGTGCGCCCTTCCTCTTTACCTGCTGAACCGGGACTCCTGATGGCCGACGTTTCGCGCACACCATTGCTTGACGGGATCGACGTGCCGGCCGATCTGCGCCGTCTCACCCCGTCGAATCTGCGCCAGCTTGCCGACGAGCTGCGGTACGAATTGATTGATGCCGTGTCGCAATCCGGTGGCCATTTCGGCGCCGGTCTCGGTGTCGTCGAATTGACCGTCGCGCTGCACTATGTCTTCGACACACCCGACGATCGCATCGTGTGGGATGTCGGTCATCAGGCGTATCCGCATAAGATTTTGACTGGCCGTCGCGACCGAATCCGTACGATCCGCAAGGGTGGCGGGCTATCGGGCTTCACGCGCAGGAGCGAGAGCGAATACGACCCCTTCGGAGCGGCCCATTCCTCGACATCGGTGTCGGCGGGATTGGGCATGGCGGTTGGGCGCGATCTGCTCGGAAAGTCCAACCATGTCATCGCCGTGATCGGCGATGGCGCGATGAGCGCCGGCATGGCCTATGAAGCGATCAACAATGCGGGCGCGCTCGGCAGCCGGCTCCTGGTGATCCTCAACGACAACGATATGTCGATCGCGCCCGCCACGGGCGCCTTGAACAAGCATCTCAACGAATTGACGGTGACCAAGTCCGGCACGAACACCATGTTCGAGAAACTTGGGATGCGCCACATCGGTCCGGTCGACGGCCATGACGTCGATGCGCTCGTCCGGGCGCTGGAAGCCATCCGCGACGACAAGGAGGGAGGCGCCGTGCTCCTCCACATCGTCACGCGCAAGGGCCACGGCTATGCGCCTGCCGAAGGGTCGGCCGACAAGGGCCATGCGGTCGCCAAGTTCGACGTCGCGACGGGCGCGCAGATCAAATCGAAGCCGCGAGCGCCCAGCTACACCAAGGTCTTCGCCGACGCGTTGATTTCAGAGGCGACAGCCGATCCCCGGATCGTCGCCATCACGGCGGCCATGCCGTCGGGCACGGGACTGGACATCTTCGCCAAGGCGTTTCCCGAGCGCACTTTCGATGTCGGCATCGCCGAGCAACATGCCGTGACCTTTGCCGCGGGCCTCGCGACGGAAGGGCTCAAGCCCTTCGCCGTGATCTATTCGACCTTCCTGCAGCGTGCTTACGACCAGGTCGTGCATGATGTCGCGATCCAGAACCTGCCTGTGCGCTTCGCCATGGATCGCGCGGGACTGGTTGGCGCCGACGGCGCCACGCATGCGGGAAGTTTTGATCTCGCCTATTTATGCTGCCTGCCGAACTTTGTCGTGATGGCGCCATCCGACGAAGCCGAACTCGTGCATATGGTGGCGACGGCCGCAGCTTATGATCAGGGCCCGATTGCGCTTCGCTATCCGCGCGGCGAAGGCACCGGTTCGGCGCTTCCTGAGCGCGGGATGGTGTTGCCCATCGGCAAGGGTCGCATCGTGCGCGAGGGCAGGGAAGTCGCCATCCTGAGTTTGGGAACGCGTCTGGCAGAAGCCCTCGCCGCCGCCGATCAGCTGAGGACGAATGGCATCTCCTGCACCGTTGCAGATGCGCGCTTCGCCAAGCCCCTCGACGAAGAATTGGTTCGCCGCCTCGTGCGTCATCACGGCATGCTGGTAACAGTGGAGGAAGGCTCAGCCGGCGGCTTCGGCGCGCATGTGCTTCACTTCATCGCCAATGAAGGACTGCTCAGACCGGGCCTCGAAATCCGCACGCTGACATTGCCGGACCGGTTTCTGGAACATGACGACCCCGCGCGCCAATATGAGACAGCCGGTCTTGCCGCCGCCGATCTCACCCGCGTCATCGCCGCGCACTTCGTCCAGAAAACTTCGGCGCGCGGCTGAACGGCCTAATTTTGCCGTGATTGACGCCTACGCCGCTTCGATCACTTGGAGACCCGGATGCAACACTGGATGATGAAACTTTCTCTCGCGCTGGGGTTGGCGGTGGCGCTGCTTTCTTCGCCGTCTGTCCGCGCCGATGCGGCCGACCCGGCGACGCCTGCGGTACAGTCGTTCTATGCGACGCTCCTGGACTGCATGAAGGGCGGCAAGACGTTGGGCGCCCAGGGGCGCTACGACAAGCTGAAACCTGTCGTCGAAAAGACCTTCGATCTCGCCACGATGATCAAATACGCGGTCGGACCCGGCTGGTCGACCATGTCCGCCGACGACCAGAAAGCCCTCAGCGATGCCTTTGCGCGCATGACCATCGCCCAATATGCCGGCAATTTCTCAAGCTATGACGGCGAGAAATTCACCGTCGAACCCAAAGCCGACATTCGCGGCACCGATCACTATGTGAAAACGGCTTTGGTCGCCAAGGATCAGACGGTTTCCTTCATCTATCGCATGCGCCAGTTCGGCAGCGACTGGAGGATCATCGACATTCTACTCGATGGCTCGATCAGCCAGCTCTCGGTCTATCGCTCCGATTTTGCCGCCACGCTCAAGACCGGCGGCGCATCGGCGCTGATCAAGAAGATCGACGCCCTCGCCGACAAGGCTCTGAAGAGCTGACGCGAACGATCAGACGTGCGGCGTTTCGTTCGGGGGATCGCGCTGCTTCGTCCGCGACACGGCCGACATGATGCCCAGGCCGATCACGATGAGCGCGCCGACGATAATCCAGGTTTGCGGAACATGAAGAAGATGCGCGCCATAGATAAGGCCGCCCAGAAGAACAACAAATCCCAAGACATAGAGCCCAAAAGCCGACATGGCGCGCCCCACGAAATCCTGCCTCAAGTAAACGGGCGCCAGAGCATTTTGTTCCCTGTTCTATCCGGGCTGAGCGTCCGAGCCGGCGGCGTTTACCGGCGGTTCGCCCATCAATGCCGGTAGGAAGAACAGCGTCGTTGCGAGCGTCCAGCCGAGCGAGATCATCAAAAGCTCGCCCATACTCGCGGTGCCTGGATGGCTGGATAGCCAAAGACTGCCGAAGCCCGACGCCGTCGTCAGGGCGCTGAAGATCACCGCCCGCGTCAGACTCGACTGCAGGAGATCCATCTGCCCGGCGCGCCAGGCCATGACGAAGTAGATGTTGAAGGCGACGCCGATCCCGAACAGAAGGGGCAGCGCGATGACGTTGGCGAAGTTCAGCTGCAGACCAATGGCGACGGACGTCCCAAGCGTCAGCAGTCCCGTCAGGAGCAGCGGAATGATCGTCAGCAGCACGTCGCGGGGGCGGCGCAGGACAGCGATCAAGAGGATCGTGATAACGAGAAATGACAACGTGCCGGCCTCGATGAAGGCGTCGACGATCGTCGTGCCCGACTCGCGGATGGAGATTGGAGCACCGGTTGCATCGGGCGCCACTTTCATGACCGCCTTGCTGAACTGGGTGAGAGAGACATTGGTGCCGGACGTGTCTTTGGGGAAAACCTGAATGCGGGCGGTGCCGTCTTTGGCGATCCAGTCGCCGACGAGTTCCGGCGGCAGCGATTGTACGCTGACCGGGGCGGCCTGCAGCGACGCGCTCATCTGCGCCAGCATGGTTTTGAGGCCCGGTACCAGGGCCGCAGTTGCGCGTGCGCGCAGAGCCTGGGGCCCCGTCGCCAATTTCGCCAACGTATCGGCGAGGCGTCGCGCGTCGTTCGCAGCACGTCCATCGCTCTTGGCCGCCACGTCGCGGAGTGCGGCCGATGTTGCGCCAAGACTTGCGACCAGTTCCGCGTCGTTTGGCGCCGGCTTCGTCACGAACGGATTGATGGTGGCATCGAGCAGAACGTTGGCATCCGTGATAAGGGCCAACTTTCTTTCCTGATCGGACGGTACGAAATCGGCGAGCGTGATCGCCTGTCCTACTTGGCGAATGTTCGACAACTTCTGGGACAGCGAGCGTGCCGCGTTCAGGTTCGGCGCCAGCACGTCGATGGTATTGGGCGAGGTCTGGGGATCCTGCATCAGGTCGAGAATGGTCGAAACGGATTCGGTCTTGGCGCTGCGCAGGTCGAGCGGATTGAAATCGAACTTGACGAAGCTCACGAGCACGAGCGCGGCGAGCGCGATCGCGGCCGCGGCGGTGAGAACCTGGGACCGGTGCGAGATCATGATGCGGTCGATCGTCTCGAAGAAGGCAAAGCCTATCCCTTCCGGTTCGCCGTAGGGCTTGAACAGCATGAGTAAGGCCGGAAGCAGCGTGATGCAGAGCGCGAAGGCGACGACCATTCCGATACCGGCAACCAGCCCTAGCTCTGCGACCCCGACATAGCTCGTCGGCAGGAACGAGAAAAACCCCGCGGCCGTCGCCGCCGCAGCGAGCGCCAGCGGTGTCCCGACGCCGGCTGCGGCGCGGATCAGAGCGGGCCTCAGGTCATCCTTGGCATGCCGCTCGGCGCGATAGCGCACGCAGAACTGGATTCCGAAATCGACGCCGATACCGACAAAGAGTGCCACGAACGCAATGGAGATGATGTTGAAGACGTGCGCGATGAACAGGCCTAGCGCCATCGTGATCATCAATCCCACAACCAGCGTGATCAGGATCGCGGCGATGATGCGAAAGGAGCGCACCGCCGCCCATAATGTCGCCAGCACGGCGAGCAGCATGGCGCCGAGCATGAGCGCTGCGCGATCGGCAAGCGTTGCGAACTCTTCGTCGGACAGTGGCACCGGCCCCGTCAGGCGCACGTGCACGCCGTTTTCAGGCGTCAGGTGCAAGGCCGAAGCGGTCGCGCGGATCGCGTTCGTCGCACTTTCTCCCGGCTCAAGCGCGCTGAAATCCAGGACCGGTTTCACCTCGATGAAGCGGCGCGTCTCCTGCCGCGACGGTTTTGCTCCGGTGATCAGCGAGCGCCACGAAAGGAAGGAGGGTTGTCCCGCTACGATCTTTCCCAACGTGTCGCTGAAGCCGGCGAGCGGGCGCTCAAGGTCATCCAGTTTGGCCTGGCCGCGCGACACACCGTCCAGCGCAGTTTTGAGGCTGTCCATGATTCCGCGCAAGCTCGGGTCTTGGGCGAGCGGACCGAGGAAAGGCTGTGCGGCGATCATCTGCTCGGTCGTCGTTTTCACCTCATCATAAGAGAGGAAGAGCAAGCCGTTGCGGTTGAAGAACGCGCCGCCGTCCGGCCTGCGCACCAGCGAAAAAAGCTTCTTCTGACCGCCAAGGGCGTCGGCGAGCGCAGCGGTTCCGGCTTCGGCGAGTTCAGGCGTCGCACCGTCGACGACGATCAGAATTAAATTGACCTGTTGCGGAAACAGCGAATCGAAATGCACTTCGCGTGCGCGCCAATCGACATCCGGCGCGATCAGCTTGGTGCTGTCCGTATCCATCGAGAAATTGGCAGCGGTGTAGATGCCGCCCGCGATGCCCAGCGCGAGGCACAGCGCGGCAACGCGTGCCGGCGCGGCGCTGCATATCGCGACGATTCGTTCGACAATTGTCATAACGCTGTTTAACGGACGGCTAGAAGTCCGGCAAACCCTTCACGTCCGGCTCGCCATTGCGGATTTCGGCATTGCGGGACTGGCGATAAAGGCTGCGCGTGGTGGCATAGAGATCGATGGAGGAGCGCTCGATTTCGCGCAAGGCGTTGATGCTTTGCGAGCGGGAATCCACGAACGACAATATGCTGCGCGTCCACGAGTAGTAGAATGGGCGGTGCCACCGGATGTAGCCGAGGGGATCCAGATAGTGATCGACAAAGCCGCCGGCGATGTCGCGCGGCACTGCGGGCCCGGCCAGGGGAAGGACGAGATAGGGACCTTCGCCCACGCCATAAACTCCCAGCGTCTGACCGAAATCCTCCTGGTGGTAGGGCATTCCCCAATCCGTCGCGACGTCGAAGACGCCGACAAAGCCGAGGGTCGAATTGGCCGCGAAGCGACCGATCGCTTCGCCGCCGCGTTCGAAATTACCCTGCAGCATGTCGTTCGCGAACGTCACCGGCAGATGCAGATTCGTCAGGAAGTAATGCAGGTGTTCGCGGATCGGATCGGGCGTGATGCTGTGATAGAACGTCGCCACCGGCAATGCGACCCTATTGTCGAGGCTGTGATTGAGCGCGAAGACTTCGCGGTTGATCGGTTCCAACGGATCGTTCTGCTCGAGGGATTCAGGCGAGGTCGAACATCCTGCAACCCATACGCCAACCGCAACCACCGCCAGCAGACGCAGTCCCTTCACATGCTCCCCCAAACCATCGCCAACCCGGCTCGCTTGAAAGAGACTAACGAGACAATCGGGGTTTCGTCTATGGCCTGCGGCAACACAGTGGCGTGTGCCTCGTAAGCGGCGATCACATCACCGCGCCGATCTGCCAGGGTACAAATTCCGCTCCGCCATAGCCGAGGTCTTCGCTCTTGCTTTTTCGTCCCGAAGCGACGGCGAGCAGATAGTCGAGAATTTCCTCGCCTTTTTCTTCGATGCTGGCTTCGCCCGTTGCGATGGGGCCGCAATCGATGTCGATGTCGTCGCGCATGCGTCGGTAGATCTCGCTGTTGGACGACAGTTTGATCGAGGGCGAAGGCTTGCAGCCGAAGGCGGAGCCACGCCCGGTGGTGAAGGCGATCAGCGTTGCACCGGAAGCGACCTGTCCCGTTGCGGAACAGGGATCGAAACCCGGGCTATCCATGAAGACGAGGCCGTGTTCGTGGATCGGCTCGGCATATTCGACGACGTCGTTCAGCGTCGAAGTTCCGCCCTTGGCGACGGCGCCGAGCGATTTTTCCAAAATCGTGGTGAGACCGCCTGACTTGTTACCGGGGGAGGGGTTGTTGTTCATCTCCGCGCCATGACGTTTGGTGTAACGTTCCCACCAGTCGAGCCGGGTGCGCAGCTTGGCCGAAACATCCGGCGATTTGGCGCGCGCATACAGCAGATGCTCGGCGCCGTAGATTTCGGGCGTTTCCGAGAGGATGACGGTCGCGCCGAGCTGGGCCAGGCGGTCCGACGCATTGCCCAGCGCTGGATTCGAGGTGATGCCCGACCAGGCATCCGAGCCGCCGCATTGCAGGCCGAGAACGATCTCACCCGCCGAAACTTCGCTCCGCGACACCGCGTTCACGGAGGGCAAAAGCGCCTTGAGCCGTGCCAGGCCTTCCTCGATCGAACGTTTGGTTCCCCCCGTTTCCTGGATGGTAAAGGATTGGAAGTGTGCGTTGTCGGAAAGGCCATAGTCTTTCTTCAGCCGATCGATCTGCAGGACTTCGCAGCCGAGCCCGACCAGAAGGATCGCGGCGAAATTCGCGTTCGCGGCGGTTCCCCAAAGCGTGCGACGCAAGATCTCGAAGCCTTCTCCCGAACCCGCCATGCCGCAGCCGCTGACATGCGTGATCGGTACGATGCCGTCGACGTTATCGAAGCCGGCGAGCAGACCGCCGCGTTCCGCGGCTTCGGCGATGTGCCGTGCGACAGTCGCCGAACAATTCACGCTCGTCAGTACGCCGATATAGTTGCGCGTGCCCACGCGTCCGTCGCTCCGGCGATAGCCAAGAAACGACCGTTGCGGCTGGGTCCCGCTCCAGTGCATAGGATGTCCCGCCGGTGCGCGCTGATCCGACATGGCGAGGTTTTGCACGTGTACGTGCGCGCCCTTTGCAATATGCGTCGTGGCGACGCCGATCACCTGACCATATTTGCGTACCGGTTCGCCGGCGGCGATTTCTGCCGTCGCGATCTTGTGACCCGACGGGATGGAATCGACTGTCGTGAGATGTTCGCCGGCCAACCTCGTTCCCGCTGCAATGCGCCGGGTCGCCACCACGACGTTGTCCGCCGCGTGCAGACGTACCGCAACGGCATCATTGGTCAGGACATCGGACAGGAGCGGCTCCTTCGCGCTTGCGGGGCAGGGCGCAACATACCTACTATTCTAGCGGTTACCGGACGAATTACGAGACCGGGCACGGCGGCTCCGACAAGGAACGGCAGGGTATGAGTTATCCCATCCGCTCAGGCGTAGGGCCTTTTCCATGCTGAAGGGCATCGATCCCCTGCTCGGTCCTGAACTACTGGCGATCCTGAGGGCCATGGGCCATGGCGACGAGATCGTCGTGGCGGATGCCAACTTTCCCTCGGCTCACCTGGCGCAAAAGCTGGTTCGCGCCGACGGCATCGACGCGCTTCGCATGCTGGGAGCCATTCTCTCGGTCATGCCGCTCGACGATTTCGCATCGGCAGTGTTTCGCATGGCTGTGGTCGGCAAGCCGAAGGAGGTGCCGCCCATCGCGCTCGAATTTGAGAAGGCGCTACGCAAAGTCGGCGAAAAACGACCCATCGAAGCGCTTGAACGACACGCATTTTATGACCGCGCGCGCGGCGCATTTGCCGTCGTGGCGACGGGAGAGACCCGACTCTACGGCAATCTGATCCTGAAAAAGGGCGTCATTCGCCCGGCTGCCCGGTGATGCGCGTCGACTCGCATCAGCATTTCTGGCGGTTGTCGCGCGGCGATTATGGTTGGCTGAATGCCGCAGATTTTCCCAAGATCACGCGCGATTTTCTTCCCGATGATCTGGCGCCGTCTCTCGCACGCGCAGGGATCGACAAGACAATTCTCGTGCAGGCGGCACCAAGCGAGGCGGAATCTGTTTTTCTTCTGGCGCTCGCGCACGCCACGCCCTTTGTGGCCGGCGTGGTGGGTTGGGTCGACTTCGATGCGAGGGATGCCGCCGATCGAATCAAATCCCTCGCGGCCGATCCCGCGCTCGTCGGTCTTCGCCCGATGATCCAGGACATTGCGGAGGTCGAATGGATGCTGCGCCCCGAGCTCGCTCCAGCCCTGGACGCAATGCAGCGCCATGATCTTCGCTTCGACGCTTTGGTGAAGCCGCCACACCTGCCGGCCCTGGCGGAATTCCTCGACCGTTATGGCGATCTCGCCGTCGTCATCGATCATGGCGCCAAACCCGATATCGCCAGCCTTGAGCTGGAGCATTGGGCGATGCTCATGCGCCACATCGCCAAGAACTCAAACGCCAGATGCAAATTGTCGGGCTTGGCGTTCGAGGCCGGTCCCGGTTGGACCGTGCAAGGATTGAAACTCTATGTCGATGTCCTGCTCGAATGTTTCGGCCCTTCGCGGTTGATGTGGGGCAGTGACTGGCCGGTGCTGAACGAAGTCGGCGATTATGAAAGCTGGCTCGCGGCCTGCGAAACGCTGACGGCGCACCTCACCGCCGGCGAGCGCGAAGCCATCTTCGGCGGCACGGCCGAAACATTCTATGGAATTGGCACACGCCGTCGGGGAGCGTAGGGATGAGTGAATTCAACGGCCTTGGTCTTCATCTGGGAAATCTGTCGCGGCTGTCGCGCGCCAAATCGCGCTCGATCAGTCCTGAGAATTTCAGCGGCGAAAAGGGCAAGGGCGGCATGTCCACCGACGGACCGGCGGCGAATGCCGCGCGCGGCCTTGGTCAGGGCTGGAAGGTCTCGCCCTACATCGTCATCGAGCCGGGCGAGACACGCGAACTCGCGAACATTGCCGGCATGGGTGCGATTCAGCAGATCTGGTTGACGATGGCGGGCGGCAAGTGGCGCCACGCGATCCTCAGGGCCTGGTGGGACGATCAGGACCAGCCCTCCATCGAGTGCCCGACCGGCGATTTCTTCTGCGTCGGCTGGGAACGTTTTGCGCAGGTCTCGGCGCTGCCCGTCTCAGTCAATCCAGGCCGGGCCTTCAACTGCTACTGGGAGATGCCATTTCGAAAGCGCGCGCGTTTTGCGATGACCAACCTCAGCGACGAGAAGGTGATCCTCTACTATCAGATCAACTACACGTTGACCGATGTGCCTGACGAGTGCGCGTATTTCCATGCACAGTTCCGCCGCGTCAACCCGCTACCTTACAAGGATGTGTTCACGATCCTCGACGGCGTGAAAGGTCGCGGCCATTATGCCGGCACCTATATGGCGTGGGGCGTGAACAATTCCGGTTGGTGGGGAGAAGGCGAGATCAAGTTCTACATGGATGACGACCAGGATTTCCCCACGATCTGCGGTACCGGCACCGAGGATTATTTCTGCGGCGCATTCGACTTCGATCCGGGTATCGTCGAGCGCGATCGCCCTGGCGGCTCGGCCTATGTCGAATTCACCACGCCTTTCGCCGGACTGCCGCAGGTCATCCGGCCCGACGGCGTCTACAGGTCTCAGACGCGCTTCGGCATGTATCGCTTCCACGTCATGGATCCGGTTCGCTTCGAAAGCGACCTGCGCGTCACGATTCAGGCGCTCGGCTGGCGCACGCACAAGGAGAGGCAATATCTCCCGCTGCAAGACGACATCGCTTCGGTCGCCTATTGGTACCAGACGTTGCCAACCGCGCCGTTCCCGGCGTTGCCCGACCGCGACTATCTGGAAGTGATCTGACCGGCATGTCCCATGACAATTCGCAACGCGATACCTCGCGCCTGCCGCTCGCGACCAAGGTAGTCTACGGCACCGGCCAATTCGTCGACAGCGTCAGTGCGGCGGCGATCAACACCTTTCTCCTCTTCTATTTGAACGAAGTTTGCGGTCTCTCCGGAGTCCTTGCGGGTCTGGCGCTCGGTCTTGCGCTCATCGTCGATGCTTTCGTCGATCCTTTGATGGGCTCCGTGTCGGACAATTCGACCTCGATCTGGGGCCGCCGCCATCCCTACATGATTGCAAGCCTCATCCTGATTTTTCTGGGACTAGGTCTGCTCTTTTCGCTGCCCCGCAATCTCCATGACCTGCCGCTCTTCTTCTATGCGACGACGATCGCGCTTCTTTTTCGCTTCGGGCTCTCCGTCTATATCGTTCCCTACACCGCGCTTGGCGCGGAGTTGACGGACGACTATGCCGATCGGTCCAGCGTCGTGGGCTGGCGCACCTTCTACAGCGTCTTCGCGACCTTGCTGCCGCTGATCCTGGGCTATTTCGTCTTCCTGGCCGGACCCAAGATCTACGATCATGCCGCCTATATTCCATTCGGCTGGCTTTGCGCGGCCCTCATGACGGCGTTCGCAGCGGTCGCGGCGTTCGGCACGCTTGGTTCGCGCAATCGCCTGCATCGTGCCACGCCCAGCAGCGATCATCCGCTGAGGCGTCTCTGGCGCGAAGTGATCGAAGTGTTCCGCAATCGCTCCTTTCTCGTGTTGTTCGCGACCGTCCTCATCTTTTTCGTGGCCCAGGGAACGGCAACCGCGCTCACTCTTCACGGCAGTAAGTTTTTCTGGAAGCTCGACACGGCGCAGATCTTGTTCCTCGCCGTCATTCTCCTTGCCGGTGTGCTGGCCGGCTTGCCTGCCGTCTGGCTTTCCGCAGCGCGCGTCGAAAAACGCACCATGGTGATTTGGAGCCTTTTTTATATCGTCGTCAGTCAGGCGGGCTTTCCGGTCGCCCACATTCTGGGTGTCATTCCTGCCGGTGCTGCGGTTGTGCCAATCCTTGCGATCAACTACTTCATCGCCGGCATCGCAATCTCGTATCTGACGGTCGGATTCCAATCGATGATGGCTGATGCCGCCGATGAACATGAACTGCGCTTCGGGGCCAGGCGCGAGGGCCTCTACTTCGCGGGCCTCAGCTTCTCTGCCAAGGCCGCGTCGGGGCTTGGCACCTTCATCGCCGGGCTCGCGCTCGGCATCATCGGCTTTCCCGCCGACCTGGCCGCAAAGGGCGGCGACAAGGCGCATATCGCCGCTTCGACGATCGAACATCTCGGATTGATGTACGGCATCGTTCCGGGCACCATGACGTTCATCTGCGTCATCCTCTCGATCTTCTATCGCATCGACCGCGCTGCCCACGCCCGCATCCAGAGCGAGCTCGCTGCAAGGCGCGGTATGCCGGCCGTCATCGTCGGCGAACAAGTTCCGCTACCGGAGAATCTGCCATGAAGATCGCAAATCGCATCACTGCCATGCTTGGCGTCGAATATCCCATCGTGCAGGCACCGATGGGTTGGATCGCGCGCTCCAAGCTCGCGTCGGCCGTATCGAACGCCGGCGGACTTGGCATCATCGAGACGTCCTCCGGTGAGTTGGACGCGATCAAGGTCGAGATCCAGAAGATGCGCGAACTGACCACGAAGCCGTTCGGCGTCAACGTCGCGCTTGCCTTCGTGCGCGATCCCGGCATCGTGAATTTCATCATCGACCAGGGCGTGAAATTCGTCACGACGTCCGCGGGCGACCCGCAGAAGATCGTGGCACCGCTGAAGGCGGCTGGTCTGACTGTGTTTCATGTCGTGCCCTCCTTGAAGGCGGCGCTGCGCGCCGTCGATTGCGGCGTCGACGGTCTGGTCGTCGAGGGCGGCGAAGGTGGCGGCTTCAAGAACCCGCGCGAAGTTTCGACCATGGTGCTGCTGCCGCTCGTCTGCGAGACGGTGAAGGTTCCGGTCGTCGCGGCCGGCGGCATGGTCGACGGGCGCACCATGGCGGCGGCGTTCATGCTCGGTGCCGAAGGCATCCAGATGGGGACGCGCATGGTGTCGAGCGCGGAATCGCCGGTGCACATGAACTGGAAGAACGCGATTCTTTCGGCGCAGGAAACCGACACCGTGTTCCTCAACCGCTTTGGGCCCGGTCCCGCTCTGCGCGCGCTCCGCACCGAAAAGACCACGCGTATCGAGAAGGAACCGCCGGCCAATGTGATGAGCGAGTTCGGCCACGCGCTCGATCTCTATTTCGGCGGCGACATGGAGGCATCGATCGCGCTTTCGGGCCAGGTCTGCGGCCGCATCCACGAGATCAAGCCGGTCAAACAGGTGATCGACGAAACCATCGCGGAGTTCCACGCGACGATCGGAAAGATGGCGAAGACCTACGCCTGAGACTTGCGCATCAGCTTTTTCATCGCCGGGGCAATCGCGCGCGCCGATTTCGCCAGCCCCTGCCAGGGGTCGGGTTTGCGCAACAAGGAAACTGACGTTGCGATGGTGAAGCGGTTGGGGTCCAGCCCCTGCTTGATCTGGGACCACTCCAAAGGAACGGAAATCGTGGCGCCTTCGCGCGCACGCGGGCTCCACGGCGCGACGCTGCTCGCCATGCGGTCATTGCGCTGGATATCGATGAAGATCTTGCCGCGGCGCGCACTCTTCGCGATTGTCGTGGTGTAGCGAGACGGCGAGTCATGCTCCATCGCCAGCGCGACGGCCTTTGCGAACGTCTTGGCCTCGCTCCAACTTGTATTGCCGCCGACCGCGATCACGACGTGCAATCCCTTGCCGCCGGTGGTCTTGACGAACGGCACCAGACCGAGCGCGAGCAAGCGGTCGCGCACGTCTTTCGCGGCCTCGATCACGCGCGCGAAGGCGAGTTCGGATGACGGGTCGAGATCGAAGACGATGCGTCCCGGCCGCTCCGGATCGCCCTTCGCTGAACCCCAGGGATGGACTTCCACCGCGCCGAGTTGGGCAAGCAACACCAGCGACTTTGCGGTGTCGACCGTCAGGAACGGCTTGGCTTCGCCCCTGATCTTGATGGCCAACGCCTCTGAGCCCGAGCTCGCGTGGCGCTGAAAGAACCTGGGGCCGTCGATCCCGTCCGGCGTTCGCACGATCGAAACCGGGCGTTGTGCGATATGCGGCAGCATGCGCGCGGCAGCAGCTTCGTAATAGCGTGCGAGCGCCAGCTTGGTCACCGCGCCGCCGGCCTTCGACTTCGGCCATAATTCTTTTTCGGGATGGCTGATCGCGACGCCAAGGACTTCGCTGTCGGACGTGGACTTACGTGCGGCCATGCTTGGCGATTTCTGCCAGCGTGCGGCCGGTCTTGACGGAGGTCACGTCCTTCTCGAGCGCTTCCCCCGCCTTCCCGCGCTGGGCTTCGTCGTCGTCTTCCTTGATCAGAAGCCAACTCTCCTGCTTTCGCCGCCTCGGTAAGCGGATCAGCGCCCAGCCGCCCTTCATCCGCTCTCCGTTCAATTCGAACGACAGACGGCCTTTGCGCAAATCGCTCTGGGGATCGTCACCGAGCGGCTTCCATTTGCCGCGGTCCCATAGCTGCACCGTGCCGGCGCCATATTGGCCCTCGGCGATGTTGCCTTCGAACGTGCCGTAGGCGAGAGGATGGTCTTCGACTTCGATTGCGAGCCGCTTCACGGCCGGATCGAGAGATGGCGTTTTCGTCACCGCCCACGATTTGAAAACGCCGTCGAGTTCGAGGCGAAGGTCGTAATGCAACCTCGTCGCGTCGTGTTTCTGAACGACGAAGCGATATGAGGAGCTGCGCGCGACGGTGCCGCGCGGCTCGCGGGTGGCGGTAAAATCGCGCTTGGCGCGATAGGTGGAAAGTTTCGCCATGGCCAAGCCTAGGCCGTCCATGGCGATCCGTCAGCGGAATTAAATTATGACTTGCGTGGAACCTTTCCGATCCTCGCATCTCTAAGCGCAGTGCGGCGCACTTTACCGGCGTCGTCGCGGACGTTCTCCGTGACGAATTCGAAGGTGCGCGGCCGCTTGTAACTCACTAGACGATCAGCGAGATGGCGATGCAGTTCCTCTTCGTTGAGACCTGCACGCGGCTGAATGATGGCGTGGATCTGGTTCCCGAGTTCCTCATGCGGCAGCCCGATCACCGCGCTCGAGGCGACCAGCGGATGCTCGTCGAGCGCCGCTTCGATCTCGGCAGGATAGACGTTGGCGCCGCCGACCAGGATCATGTCGGTGCGGCGGTCGGCGAGATAGAGGTAGCCGTCTTCGTCGAACCAGCCGATGTCGCCGAGCGATTCCCAGCCGCCGGGAAGCGTGCGCGGCTCGGCTCCGACATAGTGATAGCTCGGCGGTAGAGAGGGATCCCGGCGCAGGTAGATCTCGCCGGTCTCGCGCGGGCCGAGCATTTTTCCGCCCGGCGAAAACGCCTTCATCTCGCCAAGCGCCAGCGGCTTTCCCACCGAGCCTTTGTGCGCCATCCACTCGTTGCCGTCGATGATCGTGATGGTCTGCCCCTCGGTGCCGCCATAGAGTTCGAGGAGCGTCTCGCCGCCGAGCCAGCGGATCCATTCTTCCTTGAGCCAGGGCGGACACGGCGCCGCCATGTGCCAAACCGTCTGCAACGACGAAACATCGAATTGCGTGCGGTTTGCCAGCCGCCAGATACGGCTCATCATGGTGGGAACTAGGTAGAGCCAGGTTGCGCGATGCCGCTCGATGAGCCTGAGCGTTTCCTCGGCATCGAACTTGACCATCAGCACGACATGCGCGCCCGTGTGAAGTGCGCTCGCCGAGAGTCCGAACGGCGCATTGTGGTAGAGCGGCCCGGTCATGAGCACGGTGTCGCTGCTTCCGAAGCGCCACAACGCGCCTTCGCTCGCGCCCACCGCAACCACGCCAGGGTTTCCGGCAACAATGAGCTTGGGGCGGCCGGTGGATCCGCCGCTGGTCGGCGCCTTCCAGTATGGGGCGATCGCATCAGGCAATTCGCTCGCGTCGGTGGAAGCGGCAAAGAGTGCATCGGGCGAAACGATCGGCCGCCCGGCGCGTATCATCTGGGCGTCGCCGATCACAATCGGGGAATTGGCAAGCTCGATGATCGCGTTGATTTCGTGCTCCGGCAACCGCCATGACACCGGCTGCGGCACGGCCCCGATTTTCCAGCAGGCGAACTCCGCCTCGATGAAGCCGATGGAATTCGGCAGCGCTATGGTGACGAAGTCGCCGCGCTTCACGCCTTGCGCCAGAAGTCCGCGCGCGATGCGATTGCTGCGTGCGTGCAGTTCGGCGAATGTCAGCGTGCGTTCGGCCACGGTCAGCGCCGGTGCGTTGGGTTTTTCAGCTGCGAGTCTGGCGAGATTTCGTCCGATCGAGATGAATTCTGCCGGCGGCGCACCCAAAGACGACATCTCTTAGGTTCCCGCTCTCATCTTCGCCACGCGTTCGTCGCGCAGCGCGGTTCGCCGCACCTTTCCGGCATCGTCGCGCACATTCTCGTTCACGAGTTCGAAACTGCGCGGTCTCTTGTACACGACAAGCCGTTCGGCCAGATGCAGTTTCAGATCTTCGACATCGAGCCCGTCGCGGGGCTGAATGATCGCATGGATGCGGTTGCCGAGATCATCGTCCGGCAAACCGATCACCGCGCTCGACGCGACCAGTGGATGTTCCTCAAGCGCGGCTTCGATTTCGGCGGGATAGACGTTGGCGCCGCCGACCAGGATCATGTCGGTGCGGCGGTCGGCGAGATAGAGGTAGCCGTCTTCGTCGAACCAGCCGATGTCGCCGATCGATTCCCAATCGCCGTTGATGACGCGCGGCGTCGCGCCGAGATAACGGTAGCTCGCGGGCAGTCCCGGCTCGCGTTTCATATAGATTTCGCCGGTCTCTCCGGTCGGAAGTTCGGTACCGTCGGGAGCAAACGCCTTCATGATGCCGCCAAGCGCGACGCGGCCGACCGAGCCGCGATGCTTCAGCCACTCATGACCGGAGATGGTGGTGGAGGCGAGACCTTCCGTGCCGCCATAGAGTTCCCAGACCACGTCGGCGCCGAGCCATTTGATCCATTCCTCCTTCAGCCAAGGCGGACACGGTGCCGCGAGATGCCACACCGTCTTGAGCGAGGACACGTCATACTTGGCGCGCATTTCCTCTGGCAGCCGCCAGATGCGGCTCATCATCGTCGGGACGAGGTAGAGCCAGCTCGCGCGATGACGTTCGACTTCGCGCAACGTCGCTTCCGCGTCGAATTTCGGCATCAGAACCAGCGACGCGCCGATCTGCAGCCCGCCGAACGAGGTGATGAAGGGGCCGTTGTGATACATCGGCCCCGGCATCAACATGACGTCGTCCTTCTGGATGCGCCAGAAGGCTGCGTTCAGTCCGTCGACCAACCCGGGCTGGCCCGACACGATCAGCTTCGGCCGTCCGGTCGAGCCGCCCGACGTCGGCGCCTTCCAGGATGGCGAGACCGCATCGGGCAAGTCGCTTTCGTCGTGTGAGGCGTCGAGCAATTCGTTCGCCGAGATCACCGGCCTTGTGCAGTCGAACGGCGTGTTGCTCACCACGATGGGCGTCTTCGCCAACTCGACGATGGCGTTGAGTTCGGCGAGGGGAAGGCGCGATGAAACCGGTTGCGGCACCGCTCCGAGTTTCCAGACCGCGTAGCACGCCTCGATGAAGTGGGTGGAATTGGGCAGCGCGATGGTGACGAAATCGCCGAGCTTCACGCCTTTGGCCGCCATCCCGCGCGCCATGCGGTTGCTGCGCCTGTGCAGCTCGCGCCAGGAGAGTGTCACGTCTTCGCAGGTGACGGCGAGTGCGTTCGGCTTTTCCTCGGCTACCCGCGCGAGTGCGGCGGCGATGGAGATGGGAGCAGAACCCGTCTGCGACATGATCGACAATCCCCTGAAGCGAGCGTCTCAGGCGCTCTCGACCTCTATCTTGCGGGGCTTCGATCCGCTGTCAAACCCAGCGCGGTCAACCTTTCAGGAAATCGATCATCGCGGGCAAGGCGGAGCGGTCCTGAAGCATGAAGAGATGGCCGCCCTCGAAGAATGTGAGCTTCGCACCTTTGATCCGCGCCGCCATTTTTTCCTGCGTGGCGGGGAGCGCGATGCCGTCATAGCGCCCCGCCGCGATCATCACGGGACACGCGATTTCGCCGAGACGATCATAGGTGTCGTGATGCGAACGCGCTTCAAGCTGGCGATGATAACCCATGGCGCGAAGCGGCTCATTCTCGAACGGATCGTTTGCTGCCATCGCCACGAATTGCTCATACATTTCCGGATTGGCCTTCTGCCACTCGGAGTCCCGGCGCGTGTCGGAGACCGGGATCATGAAGCGCGCGCGTTCCTCGCGCCCCATATGCTCGATTGTGTGGAACGGATAGGAGGCACCACCCGCACCGCCCGGCGAGGTGCAGGCCAGCACCAAGCGTTCGACTTTCGCGGGATGCCGCAGAACGAACTCCTGCGCCACCATGCCGCCGAACGAGACGCCGATCACGCGCGCGCTCTTCCAGCCGACGAAATCCATCAGCCGCGCCG
Organism: Rhizomicrobium sp.; assembly: GCA_035536115.1. Lineage (GTDB taxonomy): Bacteria > Pseudomonadota > Alphaproteobacteria > Micropepsales > Micropepsaceae > Rhizomicrobium. The sequence continues at coordinate 33,705 of DATLOU010000014.1, read as the reverse complement.
CATCGTCGGCATAGTCCGCCATCGTGTAGGGCTGATCCGGCTTCGAGGTCTGGCCGAGGCCGCGCTGGTCATAGCTCAGAACGTCGAAATGCCTGGGCAACGGTCCGTCCATCTGGTTGGGCTTCGCGCGCAGATCGGCGCCCGAGCCGGAAATGAAGAGCAGCCGCAATCCTTCGCCGGCGCGTTCGAAATAGACGTCGAGATCGGCGATTTTGGCGAGGGTCACGAGCGACTTCCCGTTGGTTGGCAGGTAGTGACTGTGTCGCGCGCCGGCGCCGATGTTGCAAGCAAATTGGGCTGCTGGTTAGGCTCTGTCGGCAAATTGGGCGGGAGGAGCAGGCGATGACTGTGACCATTCGACGGGGTCATCCGGACGACGCGATGGAATGCGGACGCATTTGCCACGCGGCATTCGCTTCCATCGCAAACGCGCACAATTTTCAGCCTGATTTTCCGAGCGCGGAAGTCGCGACCGGCGTGGTCCGCAGCATGCTTGGAAATGCACAGTCCTTCGCCGTCGTCGCCGAAGACGGCGGTAAAATCGTCGGCAGCAATTTCCTCGACGAACGAAATTCGATCTCGGGCGTCGGTCCGATCACCGTTGATCCCGATGTCCAGAACAAGGGCATTGGGGGCGCCTTGATGCATGCCGTCATGACACGCTCGCAGGAGAAAGGTTTCGCGGGAATTCGCCTGGTCCAGGCGGGCTATCACACCCGCTCTCTTTCGCTTTATTCCAAATTGGGATTCGACGTGCGCGAGCACCTGTCGTGCCTGCAGGGTCCCGCGATCGAGCAAAAAATGGATGGCCATTCCGTGCGCACGGCGACGACGGACGACATCGCGGCATGTAATGCGCTTTGCCAGAGCGTCCATGGTGCAGGCCGTGATGGCGAAGTGCGCGACGCCATCGCCAGAAACGCGGCTAGCGTGGTCGAGCGTGGCGGGCGCATCGCCGGCTACACGACCGGCATTGCGTTCTTCGGCCATTCGGTGTGCGAAACGACAGACGACCTGAAGGCTCTGATTGCCTCGGCGAAAACATTCGCCGGTCCAGGTTTCCTGGTTCCCTCGCGCAACGGCCCGCTGCTGCGCTGGTGTCTCGCTCAGGGGTTGCGTGTGACCCAACCGCTCACACTGATGAGCATGGGACTCTATAACGAGCCCTCAGGCGCATACTTGCCCTCGATTCTCTACTAGCGCGGACAAACAAAAAGGGCCGTCTCGCGACGGCCCTTGAGTTAAGCGGTGCTCAAGTTTGGCTATGCGGCCTTGCGCCGACGGCGCATCGCAAATCCACCCGCCAATCCAACGCCGAAGAGGGAGAGCGTCAGCGGTTCCGGGACGTTTTCGGTGTGGCAGTCGGGGCAATTCGGATTGGTTTCCAGGATCGCGCCGCTGTTCGCGTTCATGCTGTACGAGCAGCTGAGTCCATGACGGGTCTCGGTGCAAGTTTGCAGGAAGCCCAGGAGATAGCCGCCGAGCGGCATCTGACCGTTGAGTTCCAACTCGAGGCCGTTGAAGACGTCGGCCTGGCTCTGAAGCGTCTGCGTACCGAGATCGGCCACATACACCCAGAAGCCTGTTGCCGAAGGATCCAGAGCCTGCGTCGCCGGCAGATATGCGCCGATCGTATGGCCACTGCCGCCCGTAATGTTGGTGGAGCCTTGCGCGACCATATAGGCGCCGAGTTCGCCGGACGTCCAAGCCGTGGTCGTGCTCAGAGGAGTGGCGGTAAACGTGATCGCATTGTTGTTGTGATCCAGGATGGTGAAACTTGCCGGCGTCGGATCGTCGTTCGGAACGAGAATGCCGACGAGGAAGTCACCGGTTGCGGCCTGACCAGAGGTCGAGAACGCGAAAACGGGCGGGTTGAGCGCAGTCGGCGAATTGGTGCCGTTGTCGGGGCATGCCGTACCCACGCAATAGCCGTGCAGCGGCGTCGCCGACGCAGAAACGGGCGCGACGAGCGCCAAGGCGGCGATGCCGGCCGCGATGATCAAACTCGGGATGTAAGCTCTCACGTAATCTATCTCCTATGTCGCGCAGCCTGGGGCAAAAAAAGCCGTAACCCCAGCGTTTTTACGCTGTGTCCCCAAAATATACGCAAGGACCGTGCCAGCGTCCGCCACGCAAGGGATTGGGCCATTTTCCAGATTACCGCGTGTTAACAAATGCTTATACCTGTAAATGCGGTTTACACAAATTCGCTGTCATCAATGGCTTAGGGAGAGGGCTCCCGTTAGCCAAACCCGCCGTTCGGGATGTCGAATTCGGTCGGTAGCGCGGGTGCCGAACATTCCCAGCGTCGCGGGCGGACACATTCGTGATGCGCGATAGCCAAGTAAATCAAAAACACCCATCGCCCAACGAATAAATCGACGTTGCATGAAGTAGAAAAAAAGTCGTTCAGCGGAAGAGTCGACTCCTCCGGTCGCGCACTGCGCGCGGCCGCGCGTTGACTCGCCGGCGCGGCACAGAGAGGGAGTGTCGCTCATGCTCAGAAGGTTGTGCTGGACTCTATTCGCCGCCGTTGCAATCGCCGGTGTGCCGCTTCAGCAAGCCCAAGCACTGCCGGCATTCGCGTTACAGACGGGTCAGCCTTGTTCCACCTGCCACATCGGCGCCTTCGGTCCGCAACTCACTCCGTTCGGACGGCAGTTCAAGCTCGGCGGCTACACCTTGCGCGCCGTGCAATACACGCCGCCGCTGGCGCTCATCGCCATTGCCTCTTTCCTCCACACCGCGAAGGATCAACCTGCGCCGCCTGCGCCGCACTACGGCGTGAACGACAATGCCACGATCGACGAGATCGCGCTTCTCGTCGCCGGCGGCTATGGCGATCATCTGGGAAGCTTCGTCGAGATCACCTATGACGGCATCGGCCGTTCGGTGGGCCTGGACAATTCCGATATCCGTGCCGTCGATCGCGAAACCATCATGGGAAGCGACGTCATCCTTGGACTGTCGGTCAACAACGCGCCAACCGTGCAGGATGCATGGGCGACTTTGCCGGTGTGGAGTTTTCCCTTCACCGACAGCGCACTTGCCCCGACGCCGAGCGCCCAACCGGTCCTCGATGGCTCGTTCAACGGCAACGTCTTCGGTACGAGCGCTTACGCCTGGTGGGATTCCGATCTCTATACCGAAGCCGGTTTCTACACGTCGCTCTCGAAGGGAATTCTGCGCGCCGTGGGCGTGGGCGCCGACGGTACGAACCTCATCGACGGTGCCGCGCCCTATCTTCGGGTCGCCTATCAAAAGGACTACGGCCCGCAGAATTTCGAAGTCGGAGCTTTCAGTTTCCTGGGCGATATTTTCCCCGGACGCGATCAGACCACGGGTCATTCCGATCATTTCACCGATGTCGGCATCGACGCGTCGTACCAGTTTCTCGGCACCGGCGAGCATATTGCCACGCTGAACGCGCGCTACACGCATGAGAACGAGACGTTCGATGCGACTGAGCTTTTGGGGGGTGCCAGCAATCACAGCGACGATCTGAACGAGATCGTCCTGAACGCGTCCTACTATTGGCAGAACACGATCGGCGTGACGGTGCAGCACTTCGATACCTGGGGTAGCCGCGACGCTCTGCTCTATGTCGCGAACCGAACCGAGAAGCCCGACAGCTCGGGATTCCTCTTCCAGATCGACGGCACGCCGTTCGGCAAGCCTGACGCCTCGCCCTACGGGCCATGGGTCAATGTGCGGGTGGGCCTGCAATACTCCGCCTACACAAAGTTCAACGGAGCAGGCAGGAACTTCGACGGATTGGGCACCAACGCGGGCGACAACGACGCGCTCAGGCTCTTCATATGGACGGCCTTCTGATGTTCTCCCGCCGCAGCTTCCTGAAGCGATCGCTGTTCGCCGGCACGACGGCAGGCGCATTTGCTCTCGCAGGCCAGTCGTCGAGCGCATCTGCGACCTTGACGAAGACGCAAGCCGGTTATCAGGACAAGCCCAGCGCCAATCAGCGTTGCGAGCTATGCAAACACTTCGCCGCGCCGAATGCGTGTCACCTCGTCCAAGGCGAGATCAGCACCCAGGGCTGGTGCCACTTCTACTCGGTCACCTAGCGCATATCGGCGAACTTCTTGCCCTCCGCGACGAGCTTTTCAAGCAACGGCGCGGGCTTGAAGGCGTCGCCCATCGTCCGTTGGAACTCCTTCATCTTCGCCAGCACCTTGTCGAGGCCGATGGCGTCGCCGTAGTGCATGGGGCCGCCGCGATAGACCGGCCAGCCATAGCCGTTCACCCACACCACATCGACATCGGACGGCCGGATCGCCTTCTTCTCGTCGAGGATCTTCGCGCCCTCGTTGATCATCGGGTAGATGCAGCGTTCGAGGATTTCCTCGTCGCCGATCTTGCGGGGGTTCTTGCCCGACTTCGAAACGAAGTCGTGGATGATCCTCTCGGTGACGGGCGATGGTTTCGCCGTCCGGTTCTCGTCATAGTCGTAATAGCCGGCGCCGGTCTTCTGGCCGCGGCGATCCGCCTCGCACAAGACATCGCGGATTGTCTCGCCGTGCGATTTCTCCTTCACCCAACCGATGTCGAGGCCGGCGAGATCGCTCATCGCGAACGGGCCCATGGGAAATCCGAAATCGTAGAGCACGCGATCCACATCCCATGGCATCGCACCCTCGAGCACCATCTTCTGGGCCTCGCGGCCGCGCTGCGCCAGCATGCGGTTGCCGACGAAGCCTGGGCAGACGCCGACCAGGACGGCGATCTTGCCGATGGTCTTGGCGAGCTTCATGCAGGTGGCGATGACTTCCTTGGAGGTGTGATCGGCACGCACGATCTCGAGCAGCTTCATCACATTGGCAGGCGAGAAGAAGTGCAGGCCGATGACATATTCTGGCCGCTTGGTCACAGACGCGATCTCGTCGATGTTGAGACCCGATGTGTTGGTCGCAAGGATCGCGCCTGGTTTGCAGATGGCGTCGAGCTTGGTGAAGATCTCCTTCTTGACGTCCATGCGCTCGAATACCGCCTCGATGACAAGGTCGACGTCCTTGAGCTCTTCGAGGTTCAAGGAACCGCCGATCAGTCCCATGCGGCGATCGACTTCCGACATCGGGAAACGGCCTGACTTGGCGCTGCGCTCGTAGTTGCCGCGCACGACCTTCAGTCCGCGGTCGAGCGCGTCCTGCTTCACCTCGACAATGGTCACGGGAATTCCGGCATTGGCGAAGTTCATCGCGATGCCGCCGCCCATCGTGCCGCCGCCGATGATGCCGACTTTCTTGACGGGAATGAGCTTGGTATCGTCCGGCACGTCGGGAATCTTGTTCGCCAGCCGCTCGGCGAAGAAGTAGTAGCGTTGCGCCGCCGATTGCGCACCCGTCATCAATTCCATGAACAGCCTGCGTTCGGTCTTGAGGCCGTCCTCGAAGCTTTGGTTCACCGCCGCTTCGATGCATTGGATGTTCGCCTCGGGCGCCTTGAAACCGCGGAACTTGCGTGCATTGGCTTTTCGGAAGTTCGCAAAGATTTCCGGATGACCCTTGGCCGCCTCGAGCTTCGTATTGTTCTCGCGCACTTTCTTGAGCGGCTTGTTTTCCGCGAGGATCTTGCGCGCATAAGCGACGGCGGTTTCCCGGAGCTTGCCTTCCTCGGCGAGTTCGTCGAGGAGACCCATGGCAAGACATTCCTTGGCCGGCACATGCTGGCCGCTCGTCATCATCTCGAGCGCCTTTTCGACGCCCGCGATGCGCGGCAAACGCTGCGTGCCGCCGGCGCCCGGCAAGAGACCGAGATTGACCTCCGGAAGACCGCAGCGCGCGCTCGGTACGGCGACGCGATAATGCGCGCAAAGCGCGACTTCGAGCCCGCCGCCAAGAGCGGTGCCGTGGATCGCCGCGACCACGGGCTTGGGAGAATCCTCCATCATCTTCTGAACGTCGAAGAGCGAGGCGCCTTTCTGCGCGCCGCCGAATTCGGAGATGTCGGCGCCCGCGATGAAGGTGCGGCCTTCGCAGATCAGGACGATCGCCTTTATCGCGGGATCGGCGATGGCTGCCTTGAAACCCTCGAACAAGCCGTCGCGCACGTTGAAGGAGAGCGCATTCACCGGCGGCGAGTTCAATGTGATGACGCCGATCTCTCCGTCGCGTGAGAAATCGGTAACCTGGTTAATGGCCGACATGGCAAAACTCCCTCAACGCTGGCTTTTGGCTGCTGGAGCGACAAAAAATCAGGCTCCATCGCAAGAGTCGAGTCGTTTCCGCCGCACGTCGATTAAGCAAGCCATTCGATCCGCCAGGGCGGCTGGCCTATAAGTGACCCGTGCGGGGAGCGCACCATGTTCGAATGGACAGCCGCCAATATTCCCGATCAGACGGGGAAATTCGCCATCGTCACGGGGACAGGCGGGCTCGGCTATGAGACAGCGCTCGAACTTGCCAGCCGCGGCGCCGACGTGGTGCTCGCCGGGCGCGATCGGGCAAAGGGCGCCAAGTCCGTGGCCGCCATTCGCGCCGAAGTGCCGGCCGCCAAGATCAGCTTCGAAGAACTCGATCTCGCCAGCCTGGATTCGATTGCGGCCTTCGCCGACCGCATGAAGGCGACGCACCGCGTCTTGGACATTCTCGTGAACAATGCGGGCTTGATGTCTCCGCCCCAACGAAAAACGTCCGTCGACGGGTTCGAATTGCAGTTCGCCACCAATCATCTTGGGCATTTCGTACTGACCGCGCTTTTACTGCCGCTGTTGCGCGCCGCGAACAAAGCGCGCGTCACGACAGTCTCCAGCGGCATGCACCGCATCGGCCGCATCCATTTCGACGATCTGCAGTTCGAGAAGAAATACCGGCCGGTCGCGGCGTACAGTCAATCCAAGCTCGCCAATCTGTTGTTCGCCTTCGAGCTACAGAGACGAAGCGACGCCAAAGGCTGGGGTCTGCTCTCCAATGCCGCTCATCCCGGCTACGCGCTCACAAACCTCATCCCCAACGGGCCCGGTACGAAGGGGCTGAGCTATCAATTCAGCCGTCTGGTCGCGCTCTTTCTCTCGCAGTCCCCGGCCGAAGGCGCCTTGCCGACGTTGTTCGCCGCGACCGCGGTGGAAGCGCGGCCAGGCGGCTTCTACGGGCCGAGCGGCACGTTCGAGTTGATCGGCACACCCGGCATCGCGCGAAGTTCCCGATTGGCGCACGACAAAGCCGTGGCGCAGCGCTTGTGGAATCTCTCCGAGCAACTGACCGGCGTGACGTTCGGCTGAACAGACCCTGCTCACTCTGTGCTTGACGAAGAATGCCGCGGCGGAAGGCTTGGCTTCATCGCCGCAAGGTCTATCGTTCGCGTTCTAGCGCGGAGAACGCCATGAGCTACCAGCACATCAAGTACGAATTGGACGGTGCGATCGCGACCGTCACGCTCAATCGGCCGGAAAAGCTCAACGCCTACACGGCGACGATGGGCGCGGAACTGGAAGACGCCTTCATCCGCGCCGACGAGGATGACGCGGTGCGCGTGATCATCGTGACAGGTGCCGGACGCGGCTTCTGTGCCGGCGCCGACATTTCCGGCGGCGCCAACGCCTTCGACACCAAGTCGGGCAATACTGCGATGTTTGCCGGGACGCGGCCCCGTTCCTCGCGCGGTGGGTTCGTGCAAGCGATCTTCGATTGCAAGAAGCCGTCGATCGCCGCGATCAACGGTCCCGCCGTCGGCGTCGGCATCACGCTCGCCTTGCCGATGGACATCAAGATCGCCTCGAGCGAGGCCAAGTTCGGTTTCGTGTTCGCGCGACGGGGTCTCGTGCCGGAAGCTGGCAGCGCCTGGTTCTTGCCCCGTCTGGTCGGACTGAACCAGGCCTTGCGCTGGTGTCTCTCTGGGCGCGTCTTCGGTGCCGATGAAGCGAAGGAAGGCGGCCTCGTTTCGGAAGTCGTCGCGCCCGACCGCCTGCTGGCGCGCGCCAAGGAGATCGCGCAGGAGATCGTGGAGAACACCGCGCCCGTTTCGCTCGCGCTGACGCGTCAGATGCTCTGGAGCTATTCCGGCATGGCGCATCCGTTCGAACTGATGAAGATCGACGGGCTGCTGTCGGTCGAATTGGGTTCGGGTCCCGACGTCAAGGAAGGCGTCGCCGCGTTCCTCGAAAAGCGCAAGCCGAATTTTCCGGGCAAGGTATCGGCAGGAATGCCTGCGAGCTACAAACCCGCGCCGCGCTGATGCCCTCACCCGGTGTCGCTGCGCGCCAACCGACCTCTCCCGCAAGCGGGCGAGGTAAGTCAGTTTGAACCTCTCCCGTTTACGGGAGGGTCGATCATGGCGCAGCCGTGAGCGGGGAATGTCCCTGCTAACCGCCCAGATCTTTTTGGATCTGCAACGCCAGATCGCAGACATAAGGGTTGGTCTTGCGCTCCCAGCCGAAGGTCGACATCTGGCCATGGCCGGGCACGAAATGCATGTCGTCGCCGAGCGGCCATAAGCGCGTCGTGATCGAGTCGACCAGTTGCTGATGATTGCCGCGCGGCAGATCGCTGCGCCCGACCGAACCTGCGAACAGCACGTCGCCGACGAAGGCGACCTTTGCGCCTTCATGAAAGAACACGATGTGGCCTGGCGTGTGTCCCGGGCAATGGCGCACGCCGAGCGTCGCCTCGCCGACACTGACGACGTCGCCGTCCTCAAGCCAGCGGCTAGGCGTGCAGTTTTCCGCGTCGGCAAATCCAGGACGCCCGGCATTGCGACCAAGGCCGTCGAGCAGGAATGCATCGTCCTTGTGCGGGCCTTCGATCGGAACGGCAAATTCGCGCGCCAGCTTGGTCGCGCCGCTCGCATGGTCGAGATGGCCATGCGTCAAAAGGACTTTTTCCAACTGGACGCCTTCCTGGGCCAGCGCCTGCCTGATCCGGTCGAGATCTCCGCCAGGATCGATCACCGCACCCCGCATGGTGCGCGTACACCACACCAGCGAACAATTTTGCTGGTATGGCGTCACCGGAAGGATCGCGGCCTTGATCGTGGTCGAAGTCATGCCATCTCAGATAGGGGCGTTCGGGTTCCCGGCGCAACCTTCTGTGAGGGGGATATCCAGCAAAATCGCTGGAATCCCGCGAACAATTCCGCTGCCGAGGCGGGGCGCGTTCAGTAACTTTATTATCAACGGTGCGTAAGCAACGGCGTTACGAAAGTGCCACAGCAACAGCCTATTCGGGCCGTAAACCATAGTGGTTTCAAAGGGAAACTTGGATTGAATAGGTACGGCTGGTAATCTGAGGTGGGTTAAAAGGTTTGAGATCGTAGGAGCCATGAGGGGATTGTTCCGCAGCGCATTCTGCGCGTTCGCGGGCTCGCTCGCCATTGGGGGAGCCGCGCACGCGGCTGCGCCCGTGGCGACGTCCTTCGATGCCGCTTCGTTTTCTGCGCAGACCGGGGCCGCTTCGCTCGCCGGTCCGATCGATCTTAGCCAGTCCTTCGCTCTGCCGGCGCTGAACTACGGTCCGCCCGATCTTAGCCGCGACGCGATCCCGAGCTTCGTGACGAGCGTTGCGCTGATCGACGGTCTCAATCTTCAGGCTGGCTACAAGGTCGATCTTGCCGGCCAGGTGATGTCGACCGGCACGTCCAATTCCAATGCCTTGTTCTTCTCCGGCAGTGCGCTCGCCGCACCCTATGCGTCGCTCGCAAGCGGTGGCGATTTCATCGGCGCGACGGTTGCGCTGGCGGACGATCTGCATCTCTCGGTCGGCACGGCCAGTCTCGCTTCGGGCTATTCGACTTATTCCTCCGGCGCGGCATCGTCGCTCGCGCGCGTCGGCGGCGGCACCAATCTCTTCAGCCTGCGCGCCGCGAACTCGTTGCTTGGCGGCTTGACGTGGGACATCGGCAAATGGGCCGCCGTCGGCCTCACCGGGTCGCAAACCTCCGAACATGGCGGCGTCTTGGGTACGCCGGTTGCGGGCGTCAACGCCAACACCTCGGCCGTCGATGTTTCGGCGCGCGTGCAACTCGGCGCGGGTTGGGTCACGACGGCATCGTACAGCGAAGGCATCACCCAGCTCGATCTCAAGCCAGGTTTCAGTCCGGCGCTGGCGGGCGACAGCCTGCGTACACGCTCCTATGGCATCGCGATCGCCAAGAACGGATTGTTCGGCGACGATGCGCTTGGTCTGGCGGTTTCACGTCCAGCCTTCAACGCGGACGGCAGCGGCTTCATCACCACGCGCAACGGGCAGGGGCGGCCGCTGTTCTTCTCCCGCAGCAATCTGCTCGAAGGCACGACGCCTGAAACCGATATCGAGGTCGGTTATGTCACGACGTTCCTCGACGGTTCCCTGGCGTTGCAGACCAATGCCTCGTACCAGATGAACTTCGCCGGCCAAACCGGGGCGAATTCCGTCTCGCTGCTGTCGCGGGCGCGCATCAAGTTCTAGCGCCGATCCAAACGTTGCGGCCGCGCGCTCGCTTCGCTACAAGCCGCTCCACTCACGCCATCAGCGCAAGGAATTCCCATGGCCGGGCCGCAATTCGTATTCGTGATGAAGGGTCTGTCGAAGACCTATCCCGGCGGCAAGCAGGTGCTGAAGGATATCTGGCTCTCCTTCTATCCCGGCGCCAAGATCGGCATCGTCGGCGTCAACGGCGCCGGCAAGTCGACCCTGATGCGCATCATGGCCGGTCTCGACACCGAGTTCACTGGCGAGGCCTGGGCCGCGGATGGCGTGCGCATGGGTTACCTGCCACAGGAACCGACGCTCGATCCCGCGAAGAACGTGCGCGACAACGTCATGGAGGGCGTGGCCAAGAAAAAAGCGCTGGTCGACCGCTACAACGAGATCGCCGCCAACTATTCCGACGAAACCGCCGACGAGATGGCGAAGTTGCAGGACGAGATCGAGGCGCAGGGTCTTTGGGATCTAGACAGCCAGGTCGACCAGGCGATGGACGCGTTGCGCTGTCCGGAAGGCGACGCCGAAGTCGCAACGCTTTCCGGCGGCGAGCGCCGCCGCGTCGCGCTCTGCAAGCTTCTGCTCGATGCGCCCGACATTCTGCTGCTCGACGAGCCGACCAACCATCTCGATGCCGAGTCCGTCGAATGGCTCGAACATACGCTGCGCGAATACAAGGGCTGCATCATCCTTGTCACCCACGACCGCTACTTCCTCGACAATGTGACGGGTTGGATTCTGGAACTCGACCGCGGCAAGGGCATTCCGCACGAGGGCAACTATTCTTCCTTCCTGGTCGTGCAGGAAAAGCGCCTGCACCAGGAAGGCGCGGAGGAAGCGGCGCGCGAACGCTCGATCGCGCGCGAGCGCGAATGGATCCAGCAATCGCCAAAGGCACGCCAGGCCAAGTCCAAGGCGCGCATCAACGCCTATGAGGAATTGCTCGCCAAATCGCAGGAGCAGCGCGGCGGCACGGCGCAGATCGTCATTCCGGTGGCGGAGCGGCTGGGTTCGGTCGTCGTCGAGGCCGAAGGGCTCGCGAAGGCATACGGCGATCGTCTTCTCTACGAAAACGTCGACTTCAAGCTTCCGCCAGGCGGCATCGTGGGCGTCATCGGGCCGAACGGTGCCGGCAAGACAACCCTGTTCCGCATGCTCACCGGCCAGGAAAAGGCCGACGCCGGCACGCTGCGCATCGGGCCCACGGTCAAGATGGGCTATGTCGACCAGTCGCGCGACGCGCTCGATGCCAAGAAGACGGTGTGGGAGGAAATCTCGGGCGGGCTCGATATCCTCGAACTCGGCAAGCGCACGATGCCCAGTCGTGCCTATGTCGGCGCCTTCAATTTCAAGGGCGGCGATCAGCAGAAGAAGGTCGGCCAGCTCTCCGGCGGCGAACGCAATCGCGTCCATCTCGCGAAGATGCTGAAGTCCGGTGCCAATTTGCTCCTTCTCGACGAACCGACCAACGATCTCGACGTCGATACGTTGCGCGCGCTCGAATCCGCGCTTGAGGAATTCGCCGGCTGCGCCATGATCATCAGCCACGATCGCTGGTTCCTGGACCGCATCGCCACCCACATGCTGGCCTTCGAAGGCGACAGCCATGTCGAATGGTTCGAGGGCAACTACCAGGACTATGAGGCCGACAAGAAGCGCCGTCTCGGCATCGACGCCGACCAGCCGCACCGCATCAAGTACAAGCGCTTCGCGCGGGCGTGACGCGTCGATTGTAGGCGCGCGGCTATACTTCCGCGATGCTCGCAATCAGGAACAGGATAGCCGCCGCAGGACTTGGCATGCACAACACGGGCGCGACATTCGCGTGTTGTAGCGCGGCTCAGTGCTCGGCCTTGTAGTTCCGGGCCAATTCCTTCAGGTGCGAGATCAACAGCGCAATGCTGCCGTTGTTCTGGCCGAGGAAGGAGCTGAATTGATCGCGTTCCTCCAGCGCCAGCCAGATTCCGGAGACGCTGAAATCGATCACGACGAACTTGCCGCCCTCGCCCAGCACGCGGAAATCGACTTCGAGCGGCGGCTGTCCGCTTTTGTCGTTGGGATCGATCATCACGGTCTGGACGATGGTGTCGCCCGGCGCGCGCTGCTGCGAACCTGTGACCTTCAGCGTCTGGCCCGAATATTTCGAGAAATAGGATTGGTAAACCGCGATGGCATAACTCTGGAAGGCTTGCGCAAAGGCCTCCTGTTCCTGAGGTGACGCGGTGCGCTTGTATTGTCCGAGCGTGAAGTTCGCGATCCGCTTCATGTCGGTCAGCCCGAGAATGAAGTGCTCGAACTGCTCGCGCTTCTGGTCGGTCGAGGCCGAGCGGTTGTTCAGGATGGAGAGCCCGGTCTGCACGTTATTCTGCACATAGGCCTCGGCGGGCGCGCTGGCCGTCGCGGATGTCGTTGCAACCGCGAGCGAAGCCGTTGCAAACGCAAATGCGAGGATCGCGCGGCGCGCGAGGGGCAGTATGCCGGGGGTCAGGTCCGTAGCAGACATGGTTCGTCTTTCCTCAATGGAGCGTTCCGATGGTCGTGGCGCCATATGGCAAGTTCGTGGCGGCGTCAGAACTCCGGTAGGTTTTCCGTCTCAGGCTTGCCGTTGCTAATCTCATTGTTGCGCATCTGGCGGTAAAGGCTGCGCAGCGAGGCATAATAGTCCACCGAACTGCGCTGGATGCCTTGCACGGTCGAATAGGTTTGCCCGCGCAAATCCAGAAGCGTGAAATAGTATCGCCCGACATCCCACCACAGATGCTGCTTGAAGTGGATATGGGTGGTCGGATCCAGAAAAACGTCGACGACCTGTCCGAATGCATCCCTCGGCGGCTGCGGGCCGATGACAGGCAGAATGAGATACGGTCCTTCGCCGACACCCCAGACCGCCAGTGTCTGACCGAAATCCTCGCCATGGGCCGGAACGTGGAATTTCTTCGTCGCCGGATCGAAAAATCCGCCCAAACCCAGCGTCGTGTTGATCGTGAAGCGCGCGAAAGTCTGTCCAGCACGTTTGGTCTCGCCCTGAAGCACGTCATTTACAAACACCGTTGGCAACGAAACGTTCTGCAGAAAATTATGGATGGCGCGGCGGCCGCCGTCCGGAACGATGAAGAAATAGGCGCCGACGGTGGGAATTACGAAGTATTTGTCGATTTTCCCGTTCAGTTTCAGCGTCTCGCGGTTGGTGGGCTCGAACGGGTCATTCGCCGCCCGCATTTCGGGGGTCGGCGTCGTCGCACAACCGCCCAGCCAGCACGCCAAAAGCGCCGCTGCCGCCAAGATCCCGATGTCTCTGCCGCCAATCCCCGCCATATCGCTCTTTTATATAAGCGATTCCTTGAATTCTCCGAGCCGGCTCGCCGTAACCATTGCATAATCATATAAAGATATGTTTATGTGTTTGAAGGAGAAGGTTGCGATGGACGCCCTGATTGCCATGCTGCGCGCCGCGGGTGATCCGACCCGGCTGCGCCTGTTGCTGCTTCTGCGCCAGGCCGAGCTCACGGTCAGCGAGCTGATCGAGATCGTCGGCCAAAGTCAGCCGCGCGTCTCGCGTCATCTCAAACTGTTGTGCGAAGCCGAATTGCTCGAGCGCTTCAAGGAAGGAAGCTGGGTCTTCTACCGCGCGAGCGAGCAGGGCAAGGGCGCCGACTTTGCTGCCGCCATCGCCGAAATCGCCGCGCCCGATTCTGCAATCCTTGACTCCGATCGCAAGCGTCTCGCGACCGTGCGCGAAACGCGCGCCGCGGAAGCTGCCGCCTACTTCAAGGCCAACGCGGCGCAATGGGAGCGCATCCGTGCGCTGCATGCGCCGGAGAAAGACGTCGAAGCCGCGATCGTGCGTCACATCGCAGCGACGCCGATGAACCTCCTGCTCGATGCCGGAACCGGGACCGGCCGGATGCTCGAACTGCTTTCGCCCTACCTGAAGCGCGCGATCGGCGTCGATGTCAGCGCCGAGATGCTCGCCATTGCACGCGACAGGTTGGCACGCGCGCACATCACGCACGCTCAGGTTCGTCTGGGCGACGTCTATCGCCTGCCGTTCGCCAACGGTTCGGCAGTTGCGGGTTTCGATGCGGTCTTGTTCCACCAGGTGCTGCACTATCTCGACGATCCGGCGGCCGCGGTTGCCGAAGCCGCGCGCGTGATGCGCGCCGGCGGCCGCCTCTTGATCGCAGACTTTGCACCACACGATCTCGAATTCCTGCGCAGCGACTTTGCCCATCGCCGGCTCGGCTTTGCCGATCGCGAAGTGCAGGGCTGGTTCCAGGCTGCCGGTCTCAAGCCTGTCGCCAACGAAGCAATCGCGGCGGGCAGGAATAAGCTCACCGTGAAAATCTGGCTGGCCGAAGCGGCGGCGAAAGCACAGGCGGAGGCCGCATGAGCCTCGGCGAACTCGTCTCCGACAGGCGGCCGATCGCGGTCTCCTTCGAATTCTCGCCGCCGAAAACGGCGGAAGCCGAAGAGGCGTTGTGGCGCGCCATCCGCAGGCTCGAGCCGTTGGCGCCGTCTTTCGTCTCGGTCACCTATGGCGCAGGCGGCTCCACGCGCGAACGCACGCATGCGACCGTCAAGCGCATCGTCGAGGAGACCAGGCTCAAGCCAGCCGCGCATCTCACATGCGCGGGCCATTCCAGGTGCGAGATCGACGAGATCGTGCGCGGTTACTGGGACGCGGGCATCCGCCATCTCGTCGCCTTGCGCGGCGACATGCCCGGCATGAGCGGACCTTATAAGGCGCATGAACTGGGTTATGCCTCGACCCCGGATTTGATCGAGGGGTTGCGCAAGACCGCGCCGTTCGAGATCAGCGTCTCCTGCTATCCCGAATGCCATCCTGATTCACCTTCGCTGGAGCACGATGTCGCGCTGCTCAAGCGCAAGATCGACGCAGGCGCCACGCGCGCGCTCGGCCAATTCTGCTTCGACAATGACGCCGTCGCGCGCTTTCGCGACCGGTGCGTTGCTGCCGGCATCGTCGCGCCGATCGTTCCCGGCATCATGCCGACGACGGGTTTTCGCGGTGTCGAACGCATGGCAGCCAAGTGCGGCACGAAGATTCCGCAATGGTTGACGCAGGCCTATGCCGGCCTCGATGACGATGTCGAGACACGTCGTATCGTGGCGGCTGCTGTGCTGGCCGAACAGGTGCAGCGGTTGCGCGCGCTCGGCTTTTCGCAGTTCCACTTCTATACGTTGAACCAGGCGAACCTGACCTACGCCGCCTGTCGCATCATGGGCCTGCAGCCCAGAGGTTCCGCATGAGCTTCGACCGGCAAGCGCGCATCCGCTGGATGAAGGAGGAAGCGCAGAAGCGCATCCTCCTGCTCGACGGCTCATGGGGCGTGATGATCCAGGGTTATGGCCTGAGCGAAGCGGATTTCCGCGGCAACCGCTTCGGCGACCACACGCACGAACTCAAAGGCGATATCGACATCCTCTCGCTGTCGCGCCCCGACATCATCCGCGAGGTCGGCCACGCCTATCTCGCGGCCGGCGCCGACTTCATCGAGACCAACACCTTCACCACGGCTTTTTCCTCGCAAGCCGATTACGGCCTTTCCCATCTCGTCGCCGAGATGTGCGAGACCTCGGCCAGGATCGCGCGCGAAGTGTGCGACGAGGTCTCCACGTCATCGCGGCCAAGGCTCGTGGCGGGCGTGCTCAGTCCGACCAACCGCACCGCGTCGATTTCGCCCGATGTGAACGATCCCGCCTTTCGCAACATCACCTTCGACGAATTGGTCGCCACCTATCGCGATGCGGCGCGCGGGCTCATCCGCGGCGGCTCCGACGTGCTGATGATCGAGACCATCTTCGACACGCTGAACGCCAAGGCGGCGATTTTCGCGATCGAAGAGATTTTCGACGAGCTCGATGAGCGCCTGCCGGTCTGGATCTCCGGCACGATCACCGATCTCTCCGGCCGCACATTGACGGGGCAGACCACGGAAGCATTCTGGCATTCGATGCGCCATGCGAAACCGTTTGCGATCGGATTGAACTGCGCGCTGGGCGCGAAGGAGCTTCGGCCCTACGTCGCCGATCTCGCCGCTGCCGCCGACACGCTGGTCAGTGCGCATCCGAATGCCGGCCTCCCCAACGAATTCGGCGGCTACGACCAGTCACCCGAAATGATGGCCGAGATGATGGGCGAATTCGCACGTTCCGGTCTCGTCAACATCATCGGGGGGTGCTGCGGCACAACGCCGGCGCATATCAAGGCGTTTGGCGAGGCCATCAAAGGCGCGGAGCCGCGCATCGTGCCGGAAAAACCTCGCGCGCTTCGCCTCTCGGGTCTCGAAGCCTTCACGCTCACGCCCGAGATGAACTTCGTCAATGTCGGCGAACGCACGAACATCACGGGCTCGGCGCGCTTTCGCAAACTGATCACCGCCAACGACTATGAAGGCGCCCTCGAAGTGGCGCGCAGCCAGGTCGAGAACGGCGCGCAGCTCGTCGACGTCAACATGGACGAGGGCTTGATCGATTCCGAGGCCGCCATGCGCCGCTTTCTCAACATGATGGCGGGCGAGCCCGACATCGCGCGCGTGCCGTTGATGATCGACAGTTCCAAGTGGAGCGTGATCGAAGCGGGTTTGAAGACTTGCCAGGGCAAGCCCGTCGTCAATTCGATCAGCCTGAAGGAAGGCGAAAAGGCATTCGTCGACCATGCGCGCCTTGTCATGCGCTATGGCGCGGCCGTCGTGGTCATGGCGTTCGACGAAGAGGGTCAGGCCGACACGGCGGCGCGCAAGATCGCGATCTGCAAGCGCGCCTACGCGATTCTCGTCGACAAGGTCGGCTTTCCGCCCGAAGACATCATCTTCGATCCCAACATCTTCGCGGTCGCCACCGGCATCGAGGAGCACAACGGCTATGGCAAAGCCTTCATCGATGCCGCGTCGGTCATCCGCAAGGAATGTCCCCACAGCCACATCTCCGGCGGCGTCTCGAACTTCTCCTTCTCCTTCCGCGGCAACGAGCCGGTGCGCGAGGCGATGCACTCGGTCTTTCTTTTCCACGCCATCAAGGCGGGCATGGACTTAGGTATCGTCAATGCCGGTCAACTCGGCGTCTATCAGGACATTCCGACGCCCTTGCGCGAGGCGATCGAGGATGTCCTCTTCGCGCGCAATCCCGATGCCACCGAGCGCCTGCTCGAACTGGCGCAGCGCTACAAGGGCGATGGCGCAGTCGCGGATGTGGAAGATGCCGCCTGGCGTTCGCTGCCGGTGCAGGAACGCATCACCCATGCGCTGGTGCACGGCATCGATTCCTTCGTGAACCAGGACACGGAAGAAGCGCGCAAAGTTGCGGCGCGTCCGCTCGACGTCATCGAGGGGCCCTTGATGGCCGGCATGAATGTGGTCGGCGATCTCTTCGGTTCGGGCAAGATGTTCCTGCCGCAGGTCGTCAAGTCCGCGCGGGTGATGAAGAAGGCGGTGGCGTATCTCCTTCCCTTCATGGATGCCGAACAGTCACAGAATGCGACCAAGGAGCCGGCAGGAAAGATCGTCATGGCGACCGTGAAAGGCGACGTCCACGACATCGGCAAGAACATCGTCGGGGTGGTTTTGCAATGCAACGGCTACGAAGTCATCGATCTCGGCGTCATGGCGCCGGCGCAAAAAATTCTCGACACGGCACGCGAGCAAAAGGCGAACATCATAGGCCTTTCGGGCCTGATCACGCCGTCGCTCGACGAAATGGTGCATGTCGCCGCCGAAATGGAGCGGCAGGGCTTCGACATTCCGCTTCTGATCGGCGGCGCCACCACCAGCCGCGTGCATACGGCGGTGAAGATCGATCCCGGCTATCGCCGCGGTCAAACGGTCTATGTCACAGATGCGAGCCGCGCCGTCGGCGTCGCCTCGAACCTGCTCAGCAAGACGGCGAACGCCAACTTCGTCTCCGAAATCAGGAAGGAATATGAGGAGATCGCGCGCAATCACGCCGCACAACGTGCGCCCGGTCGCCGCCTGTCGCTGAGCCAAGCGCGAGCCAACAAGCTGAAGCTCGATTGGAGCGGTTACAAGCCGCCGGTGCCGAAATTCTTCGGCACGCGCACCTACGATCACTATGATCTCGGCGAACTGGTGAAATACATCGACTGGACGCCCTTCTTCCAGACCTGGGAACTGGTCGGCAAGTTTCCCGCCATCCTCGACGACGACAAGGTCGGCGAAGCGGCGCGCAACCTCTACGCCGATGCCCAGGCAATGTTGAAGAAGATCGTCGCGGAGAAATGGCTGACGGCACGGGCGGCTGTCGGTTTCTTTCCGGCGAACAGGAACGGCGACGACGACATCGCAATCTTCGCGGACAAGGCACGAAAGTTTCCGATTCACACGCTGCATACGCTCCGCCAACAGATGGCGCGCGACAACAACCGGCCCAATCTTGCGCTGGCTGACTTCGTTGCGCCTAAAGGCGGCGAAGATTATATCGGCGCCTTCGTCGTCACCGCGGGCATCGGCGAGGAAGAGCGCGTCAAGGCGTTCGAGGCCGCACATGACGACTATTCCGCGATCCTCTTGCGCGCGCTCGCCGACCGGCTCGCCGAAGCCTTTGCCGAACGCTTGCACGAACGCGTGCGGCGCGACTTCTGGGGCTATGCGCCGGACGAGGCGCTCTCGAACGACGAACTGATCCAGGAAAAATATCGCGGCATCCGCCCGGCACCTGGCTATCCCGCCCAACCCGAGCACAGCGAGAAGGCGACGCTGTTCAAGCTGCTCGATGCGGAGGCGAAGATCGGCGTGAAGCTGACCGAGAGCTTTGCGATGTGGCCCGGTTCCTCGGTCAGCGGCTTTTACTACTCCCATCCCGAGAGCCGCTATTTCGGCGTCGGCAAAATCGAGCGCGACCAGGTCGAGGACTATGCCAAGCGCAAGGATTGGGACATTGCGACCGCCGAACGCTGGCTCGGACCGCTCCTGAACTACGATCCGCGCGCCAAGGATGCGGCGTAAAGAGAAGCGCCTCGATTGTCTGCGGTCAGGCGTGGATTTATGCTTTGCGGAGTCGGGGGAAGGATTGCGCGGATTCTTCATCGTTGTCGCGTTTCTGGGGGTCGCGTGCGGCGTCGCGCATGCTGCGGCCTATGACGATTTCGCACGCGGCGTGTCGGCAAATCTCCAGGGCGATCCGGCGCTCGCCGTGACCTCGTTCAGCGCCGCACTGGCGGCGGGCGATCTCAATCCGACGCTGCTACCAGCCGCCTATCGCGGCCGCGCCATCGCGTATCTGCGCCAGGGCCAATGCAAAAGCGCGGTGGGCGATCTCAACGAATTCATCCGCCTGAAGCCCGGCGATGTACAGGGCCTGGAACTTCGCAGCAACGCTTCTTCATGCGCGGGCGACTATTCCGCCGCCGAGTCAGATCTGACTGAGCTCATCGGCATGCGGCAAGAACGCGGCGTCTATTGGAGTCGGGGTAGGGTGCGCTGGCGGCTGAAGAAATTCGCTGCGGCCGCGGACGATTTTATGCACGTCGCGCAGCTTGACCCGAAAGACGCCTACGCGGTGTTGTGGCTCGAATTGTCGCGCGCGCGCGGCGGCCTTGATCCCGGGACCGGCGAACAAGTCTTGCGCGAAATCGGCAATGGCGGCTGGCCTGCGCCGCTCATCAGAATGTTCGCCGGCGAGGCCAAGCCGGAAGACGTGGCGTCGGCCGCGTCGCGCGGCGACGCGGACAAGGTTGCCAACCAGCAATGCGAAGCGGACTTCTACGTCGCCGAATGGTGGCTGGCGCGCAAAGACGTGGCGTCCGCCAAGCCGCTCCTGGACGCGGCGGCTGAGAAATGTCCGAAGAATTTTGTCGAATACGACGAAGCCCGATTCGAGCTGAGCACGCTGAAATGAGAAATCTTCGCCGTGCCGCGCTTGCGCTGGCAGCAGTTCTTGGCCTCTGCGCTCCGTGTGTCGCTTCCGACGATAAACCGTGTGGTCTCGTACGCGCTGCGTCGGTCGAGATGTCGGTTGATCCCACAGGGCGGCCGAATGTGCCGCTGTCGATCGGCGGTCAGACATTCAATCTTCTCGTCGACACCGGCGGCGTCGACTCGATGTTGTCGGACAAGACCGTCGAAGCGCTCGGGCTACCAAAAATGCCGCTCCAATACGCTTATGTCGTCATGTTCGGCGGCTTGAAAATCGATCACAACACGATCGCGCGCGACATCGATTTCGGCGGGCTCAAGGCTGAAAAAATGCCGTTCCTGGTCACGCCGGCGCCAATGTCCGATGGCGTAAGCGGAATATTGTCGAACGACGTGTTGCGCGTCTATGACGTCGAATTCGATTTCGCCAATGCGCGATTCAATCTGTTCCTCCAGGATCACTGCCAGGCCGATCTCGCCTATTGGACGACGGACGACCACGCAGAAATACCGTTCACGTTGAGCAATATCGGTCACATCGAGTTTCTGGTCGAGCTCGACGGACAAAGCATCCGTGCCGTCCTCGACACGGGCGCGTTCCGCTCGACCCTGCAATTGGAACAGGCCGAGGACATCTTCGGCTTCAAGGATGACGACCCGGCGCTCAAGACCATCGCGAAGTCGTCCCGCGGCAATGTCTCGAAATATCCCTTTAAGACGCTCAAATTCGGCGGCGTCGCGGTTTCGAATCCCGATATTCTGCTTTTCCCGCGAAGGGAAATCGCGTTGCCGGGCCGCCCGGAGCTTATTCTCGGCATGGATGTTCTTCGCCAACTTCACCTGTACATCGCCTATAAGGAAAAGAAACTTTACGTCACAGCCGCATCGGCGCATTAGGAGTCACGGTGCCTGGGCAAGGGGGAGCTTGCTTTGCGGATTGCGCACATCGTCCTTTCGATGATCCTGTTCACGGCCGCGGCACAGGCTGCTGAGGACTGCCACCTGAAAGCCATCGCATCTCTGCCGATGGGCTTCGACGATGCCGGTGGCGCGGTGGTGCCGATGACGATCGACGCACATGAGGTCAAGCTTCTGGTCGATACAGGCGGCTTTGGCTCGATGCTCACCGCGGCTACGGCGGCTCGGCTCGGACTTGAAACGCGTCACGTCATCGGCGAAATGACGATGTTCGGTGGCATGCGAATCGATCGTTACGTCACGGCCCACGACATTCTGATCGGCAACCTGAAGGCCGCAAACTATGAGTTTCTCATTTTGCCAGATGGCGTACTGCATGGTGCCGACGGGACCCTGGCGCCGGACATTCTGCTCGCGTTCGACAATGATTTCGATTTCGCCAATACCAAACTGAATCTGATGTCGGCAGATCATTGTCCCGGCGAAGTCGTCTACTGGACAAAGGAACCGTATGCCGAGCTTCATTTTCGTCTGGACCAAGCCAGGCACATCGAATTGCACGTCGAACTAGACGGAAAATCGGTGCTGGCGTTGCTCGACACGGGGTCGAGTCAGTCGAACATGAGTCTCGATTCCGCCCAGGCGCTCTTCGGTCTTTCCGATGACAACCCTGACTTGAAAGTGGCCGAAGGCGTTTTCATCAATGGTATGAAGAACATTCCCACCTACTACTATCCCTTCAAGGCTCTTCAGTTCGGGGGCGTGGCGGTCAACAATCCGAAGATTCATCTCAATCGGAATTCGGACGCGCAACCCGGTGATGAGCCGAGGCTCACATTGGGCATGAACATTCTGCGCCAGCTCCATTTCTACATTTCCTACAGGGACAAGACGCTCTACATCACGCCGGCGTCGGCGCATTGACGGGGGAAAGCATGACGCCAGCAAAGCTCTTCGCCATCGCCGTCGCTGTCGCCGCTATGCTCACCACCGCACATGCAGGCGAAGTGACGATCGTCCGCGATGTCGAGGGGCCCGAGGGTCCACTCTTCGTGGACGGCAATCTCTATTTCGTCGGCTGGATCTCCAACACGCTCTCGAAGTGGGATGGAAAGACGGTCACGGTCCTGAACCGCACGCCGGGCTGCGGCCACAATGGACTGGCGCTCACCCGGCATCACACCTTCCTTCTCGCGTGCACCAACGATCCCGGCGCGATTTTGGAACTCGATCTCACCGGCAAGGAGTTGCGGCGCTGGGACCATGACAAGAACGGCGCAAAGTTTGTCGGGGGCATCAATGACGTCGTGGTCACGGCCAACGATGGGGCCTATGCCACCGTCTTCGGCCCGTGGTCGGGATCTGGCGCGCCGGGCGCGATCGTCGGCAAGGTCCTCTACCTCGCGCCCGGCGGCAAAAACTGGGTGGAGGTCGCGGACGATCTCAACTATGCCAATGGCGTCGGCGTATCGCCTGACCAGAAGACGCTTTACGTCAGCGAGACGGTCGGCAACTGCATCCTGAAGTTCGCCATCAACGGCGATGGCACGCTTTCGCATCGCGCCAATTTCGCCCTCCTGAACCTGTTGACGCCGAACCGGGTCCAATCCTGGTCGCTCGGGCCCGACAGCATGAAGATCGACGCCAAGGGCAACCTCTATGTCGCGCAGTGGACCGGCGGAAAGGTCCTGAAGCTGTCGCCGGCGGGCAAGCTGCTGCACCAGTTCGACATCGCCGCAGGGTTCGGCACGACCAACGTCGCCTTCGGACCCGGCGGGCGCGAGCTCTATGTGACCGCGGTCAAGAATCCCGATGATCCCAAGGCCTTGGGCAGCATCGTCAAAATCGAAAATGTTCCATGAAAAAAGGCCGCGGTGCTTGAGGCGCCGCGGCCATTTTCGTTTCCCCCATCGGCTTGCTTCAGAACACGCCGACCACGATTGCCCCCAAAAACAGGAACACGAGTCCAACTGCCATGATTTGCAACTCACGGACCATGGATTGCCCTCCAGTCCCAGAGACGGTTTCACGCTCGCTCAACAACGCGCGAGCGTCAATCTGGTTCGAATCGCGCGCTGTTGAATCTCCTTGGTGAATCCTTTGCAAAATATTTGTGATTAATCGTCACGACTCGCGCGCAGTCACCACGCAATTTCCTGTCCGGTATAGTCACGATACGCGCCGCTGTTCGCCTTGGAGAGCTTGGCGATCTGGGCGCGCAAGCCCGTGACGCTGTCCTTGGGCGTGACCGGCGCGCTGGCGCCGCCCATGTCGGTCTTGACCCAGCCCGGGTGAAAGATGCCGACGACGATGCCGTCCTTCGCCCATTCCTTGGAAAGGCCGTGCATCACGCTGTTCACCGCCGCCTTGGAGGCGCGATAGGCATAGGCGCCTCCGCCATGCCCGGAGATCGAGCCCATCATCGAGGTGATGGTGATAAGTTTCTTGAGCTTTCCGGCCGTCAGATTGTCGTGCAGCGCCTGTGCGACCAGCATCGGCGCAATCGAATTGGTCTTGAAGGTTCCGACCCAGCCTGCGAAATCGATGCTGTTTTTGGGTTCGTGGCGCGGCCCGCCGACGCCGGCATTGTTGATCAGGACATCGATCGGTCGTCCGTCCAGGGTGGCCTTGAGCGCCTCGACTGACTTGGGTTCCGTCACATCGAGCGGCAACACTTCGATCCCCTTGGCTTTTGCCAAGGCCTGCAAGGCGTTCGCCTTGTCGGGCGCGCGGCAGCAAGCGATGACGTCGGCACCTTCCTCGGCATATTGCTTAGCGAATTCCAATCCGATGCCGCGATTGGCGCCGGTGATGAGCACTGTGGTCATGACGAAGTTCCTCCAAATCCGCCGCCGCCCGGCGTTTCGATGACGATAACATCGCCCGGCGCGACATCGATTTCGTCGCAACCCTTGAGCGCAATCAGGGTTCCGTCATGGCGGATGACGCTGTTGCGCCCTTTTGCGCCCGCACCGCCTCCGGCAAGTCCGAACGGCTCGGTCTCGCGCCGGGTCGAGAGGATGGCGGCCGTCATCGCTTCCAGGAAGCGGATGCGCCGCGTCGTGCCGTCGCCGCCTCGGTGGGCGCCCCTTCCGCCGGAGCCGGCGCGAACGGCGAAGGCCTCGACCAGGACGGGATAGCGCGTCTCCAGCACTTCCGGATCGGTCAGCCGCGAGTTGGTCATGTGGGTGTGTACGGCAGACTGGCCGTCGAAACGCGCACCCGCACCCGAGCCGCCGCAGATCGTTTCGTAATATTGGTGCCGCTCATTGCCGAAGGTCAGGTTGTTCATCGTCCCCTGCGCCGCCGCCATCACGCCAAGCGCGCCGAACAGGGCATCGACGATCGCCTGGCTGGTTTCGACATTGCCGGCGGCCACGGCGCCCGGCGGCCGCGGCCGAAGCAGCGAACCATCCGGCACGATGATCTCGAGCGGCTTCAGGCAGCCCGCATTCATCGGGATGTCGCTGTCGACCAGGCAGCGAAAGACATAGAGCACCGCCGCTTTGGTCACCGAGCCTGGCGCGTTGAAATTGTTGGCGGCCTGCGCGCTCGTGCCGCTGAAGTCGATCCTGGCCGAACGCCGGGCGCGATCGACACGCACCTTCACGCGGATGACGGCGCCCGTGTCCATCGGCATTTCGAACTCGCCGTCGGAAAGGTTGCCGATCACCTGGCGAACCGACTCCTCCGCATTGTCCTGGACATGGCGCATATAGGCGTTGACGACGGAAAGTCCGTACACGGAGCAAGCTCGGCGCAACCCCTCGGCGCCCTTGGCACAAGCCGCGGCTTGCGCCTTCAGATCGGCGACGTTCTGTTCCGGGCTGCGCGCCGGATGGGCGCCGCATGCCAGTACCGCGCGCACCGCCTCTTCGTCGAAGCGCCCGGCGCTCACCATCTGCATGCCGTCGAACAAGGCGCCTTCTTCGGCGATCGTCTTCGAGAAGGGCGGCATTGAGCCCGGTGTGATGCCGCCGATATCGGCGTGGTGTCCGCGCGCCGCGACATAAAAGGAGCGCACGCCGTCGACGAACACGGGCATGACGACGGTAATATCGGGCAGATGCGTGCCGCCGTCATACGGCGCGTTGGTCACGAACGCCTCGCCTTCGCGCATGTCGGGATGTTTCTTCATGATCGCGGTGACACAGTCGCCCATCGAACCCAGATGCACCGGCATGTGTGGCGCGTTGGCGACCAATCCTGCCTCGGCGTCGAACAGCGCGCAGGAGAAATCCAGCCGCTCCTTGATGTTCACGCTGGTGGCGGTGTTCTGCAGCACCACGCCCATCTCCTCGGCGATCGCCATGAAGAGATTGGCGAACACTTCCAGAAGGACGGGATCGACGCTCGCGCGCGCCTTCGTCTCGCTCCGTTCGACGATGCGCGTGAGGACGACGCCATGCCCGTTCGCTTGGGCGTGCCAGCCAGGTTCGACGACGATCGTCTGATGCGCTTCGACGACGAGCGCGGGACCATCGACGCCGCGCTCCGCGGAACGCAGAACGGGCGCATCGTGCCACGCGCCATGCGAGTAGATGCGTGCAACATCTCCCTCTCCCCCTCGAAGGGAGAGGGCAGGGTGAGGGGGTGTCGACAAGAGAGCCCCCCTCATCCCGGCCTTCTCCCCCAGAGGGGCAGAAGGAGAAATAGAGTGCGCCTCCACTTCCACCGATTCCACGATCAGCGCGCGGCCTTCGAAGCCGAAACCGAACTGGCGGCCATGCTCCTTCGTAAAAGCGTCCGCCATCTCGTCCAGCGTTGCGAGCGCAATCGGCAACGTCGTGTCGCTGCCGTCGTAACGGATATGCACGCGCGCGGTGGTCTCGACATGTTGCGCGCCTTGAGCGACGAGCTCCGCCTCGGCTTGCGCGCGCAAGTCGCGAACTTTCTCGTCCAGTGCGACGTTCGCCTTCGGCAGCGCCGTGCCGATGAAGCCTTGCTTCACCGTGCGCAACGCCGCGAGCTTCATGCCATAAGCCGACAACAGTCCCGACAAGGCATGGATGAAGACCGTCTTCATGCCGAGCGCATCGGCGACGAGACAGGCATGCTGCCCGCCGGCGCCGCCGAAACAGTTGAGACTGTAGCTGCGCGCATCATAGCCCTTGGCGACGGAGATCTTGCGGATCGCATTGGCCATGTTCTCGACGGCAATGCGGATGAAGCCATCCGCGACCTCCTCCGGCGCCTTGCCGATGGTGCGGGCGAGGTCGGCGAACGCTGCGCGGACCGCAATCTCGTCAAGCGGCGCATCGCCTTTTGCACCGAACAAGCGGGGAAAATATTGGCCGTTCAGCTTTCCCACCATGACATTGGCGTCGGTGACGGTGAGCGGACCGCCGCGGCCATAACTCAGCGGACCCGGATCGGCGCCGGCGGAGTCAGGCCCGACGCGAAAGCGTGCGCCGTCATAGTGCAGGGTCGAGCCGCCGCCGGCCGCCACCGTGTGGAGCGCGAGCATCGGCGTTCTAAGCCTGACGCCGGCGACCTCGTTCTCATAGACGCGTTCGAACGTGCCGTCGAAGCGCGCGACGTCGGTCGAAGTGCCGCCCATGTCGAAGCCGATGACGTGCGCGAAGCCTGCCGCGCGGGCCGTTTCCGCCATGCCGACCACGCCGCCGGCCGGACCTGAGACGATCGCATCCTTGCCGCGGAAGAATTCCGGTGCCGCAAGTCCGCCATTCGACGTCATGAAAAACACTCTGGTCTTGCCGAGTTCAGCCGCGACGCGACGCGTGTAGCGGGCAAGGGCCGGCGAGAGATAGGCATCCGCCACGGTCGTATCGCCGCGCGAGACGAATTTCATGAGCGGCACGCATGCATGACTGGTCGAGATTTGCGTGAAGCCCGCCGCGCGCGCCAGTTCGGCCGCGCGCGCCTCATGCGCCGGGAAGCGGAAGCCATGCAGGAACACGATGGCGCAAGCCGCGATGCCGCGCCGGCGCACAGCGGCGAGCTGTTGCCGCAAGTCGCCTTCGTCGAGCGCGCGCAGCACTTCGCCCTCAGCCGTGACGCGTTCATCCGCCTCGATCACGCCGTCGTACAGCATGTCGGGGAGATCGATCCTGAGCGTGAACAGCTTCGGCCGGTTCTGGTAACCGATGCGCAGCTGATCCCTGAACCCGCGCGTCGTGATGAGAACGGTCGGTTCGCCGCTTCGCGTCAAGAGCGCGTTGGTCGCGACCGTCGTACCCATCCGGACTTCGCCGATGCGCGCGGACGGAATGGCGGCTCCGCTCTCGACGCCGAGCGCGCGGCGGATGCCTTCCAGCGCCGCATCATCGTATTGTGAAGAATCCGACAGAAGCTTCAGAGTCGTAAGCGCGCCATCCGGCGCCTCGGCCACCACGTCGGTGAAGGTTCCGCCGCGGTCGATATAGAAATTCCAAGCGCCGGTCGAAGCTGACATGCCCGCCAGATTGTCCTATTGCTTTCCACCATGTCCATCTTGGGAAAGCTTGGCGGCGCCGCAGCCGGATTCATGCTCGGCGGCGGGCCGGTCGGCGCGCTGATCGGCGCGCTGGCGGGGCATTTCCTGATCGATCGCGAGGTGCCATCGCTCGAGCCTGGCGAGGCGCCGGGCATCGTCTTCACGATCGCGATGATCGCGCTCGCCGCCAAGATGGCGAAGGCCGACGGCACGGTGACGGAGGACGAAATCGAGACCTTCCACCGTCTCTTTCGCGTTGCGCCGAACGAGCAGGCGAGCGTCGATCGCATCTTCCGCCTGGCGCAACAGGATACCGCGGGGTTCGAGGCCTATGCGGCGCAGATCGCCAAGATGCTCGTCGGCAATCCGGCGCTGCTCGAGGACATTCTCGACGGCCTCTTCGAGATCGCGAAGGCGGACGGCGTCTTTCATCCCGGCGAAGATGCGTATCTTGGTCGCGTCGCCGACATCTTCGGCTTCACGCCGGGCGAATATCGCCGCATCCGCGCCGCCCATGTCGGGCCCGACAAGAACGATCCCTATGTCATCCTGGGTGTCGCGCATGATGCCGGCGACGACGAAGTGCGCGCGACCTATCGCCTCCTGGTGCGCGAAAACCATCCCGACAAGCTGATCGCGCGCGGCGTGCCGGAAGAATTCATCCGTCTCGCCACCGACAAGCTCGCTGTGATCAACGCCGCCTTCGACAGAATCGAGAAAGAACGCGGCTGGCGCTAGCGGCGCTCTGGTTTACCCGCCACATGGCCTCTGATTCGTCCTCTGCTTCGTGCCAACAATTCGACAACTACCTGGTTCTCCGGAAATCATCGATCCCAGCCAACCTGCTCCTTCAATTCAAGGCGCCACAAAGCGATAGTTGGCAATCGGGTGGGAACTGGGTTGTCCTTGTACGACGCCGCCTCCGCCGCTTTTGGTAGCACGTTCGTAGCGGCGAACCTGACGGAACCGGGACAGATGAATGCCCGGCCGGAGCTAGGCCACGCCCATCAACCACTCAGCCGTCGCATGCCACCACGGCGTGTCCCACAACGCATAGACCAGCAGACTGACTGGCACACATAAACCCAACCAGACGAAATAGGCCTCGTGCATCCGACGGTTGCGCATCACATCCCACGCGAACATCGGCGCTAGGGCGCCCAAAATATAGAGGTCCGACGAAAGCGGGAGCGCCGGCAACGTTGTCGGCAACCAGGCGATGCGATCGATGCCTGCTCCTAACGGAATGGCCGACGCAAGGATCATCATGCGCTTGTGCAGCCCGGCATTCCGTCCTCGCGCCCGCAGTCCGAGCGCCAGGAAAAGCGGAAAGAGGATCCCGATGCGGAACTGCAGCAACATGATGTTGTCCTTGTGTAGCAGGGCTTGCCGCAGTTTCTCGCGAGCCTCCGGTGTCGTTGCTGCGCGAAGTGCATCCGACGCTTGGTGATACATCGTTGGGACAAGAATGAATCCGACCAGCACCAGCAGCGGAGCGATCACGAAGGCAGCGATCCCGACCCGCATGTGCAACTCGTACCGTCCCGTTGACACCAGCGTCGTTTGCGCAAGTAAGAGTGCCATGAATGACGCCATGAGCACCGCGTGCACGTGCAGCACGATGGGGAACGGAGGCCTCGTCCCAGCCTGCACCATGGCGATCTTCCCCAGTGAATCGGGGATGAATCCAGTCAACACAATCGCGACGAACAGTGCCGCCGTAAACACGAAGATCCACCGGTCGATCGCATGCGCGCGCGAGGTGCCTGAAAGAAGGTCTGACCGTCGCTCGTCGAAGGAAAAGTGTTCTGCAGCAGTCGCCATAGCACGCCCCTTGCTATGTCATTGAGAAGACATTGATACATCTCTCCAAGTCTTGCCGAAAGCCCCACACAGCCTTCTCACCGACGAAACGACCGCTGGACCGTATCCGATTGCACATACCCAACTGCACAGACTATGGACCAAAGCCCGATAGCGCCGCCTTCAAGATTGGTGAATCAGCACAACGAAAATATTGCCCCACTTCCTCACTTTTGGCGGCGCCCGAAGTGTGGCTCGGATTCGAGATGGCACTATCTCCCCGCCGTAAACGGGGGAGGAAATATTAACTCCGCAGATAAGGGGCCACTTCGCTGAGATCGACGACCGAAATCGCGTGGCCCGTGGCATCGGCGATTTCGATCTGCCGGCGCTCGAGCTCGACATCGTCCGGATTGAGCGTGATGAGTTCGTGCACGGCATGGATGGCGAGGTCGCGCGCATCCTGCGCGGTGGGAAACTCGTAGGCCTGGCGGTCGCGGATGACCTCGTCGCCGACGCGCACACTGAGATAGAAGACCGCCATCGCCCGCCCGAATCCGTGCGCGCGAACGCTCGCCCGTGAAACTGGCTTTTCCGTGGCAAAGTTGGGCCGTACCGAGCAAGTCTTTGACGGAATGCCCAAATTGCTTCGATTGGACGCCGCGCTATGGGCTTGCGGCACGGTCTGGTTCGTCGCGCCTTCCTTCGTACCGGCGCAACTCCGCGCGTAGGAGCAGACGGCCAGCGCAAATCCCGCAAAGGAGGAGGACGGCCGCAGTCCACGCCAAAGTAAGAGACGAGAGTTGAAAGGTTCCGTCGGGCCGAACGTGGCCGAGGATATTGGCGACCTGAACCAGAAGCAGGCCGCTCCAAACGCAGCCCCAGTACAAGTCGAAGCGCCATCCTAGAAGGCCGTCCATCGGGACGAAACTCGTGGCCGCTCGTTGTGTAGCGTTTATCGCGCCAGGCAGAACGTATGTGGACGCTACCATTATGCAGATTCCGCCGATCATCATGATGAGTTCCAAGTGAGCCATCGCTGCCCTCCAGAGCGGTCGCGCAGTCGCCTTTGGTCGCCTGCAACCGCTTGGCTAGCTGCAAAAGATCGTTTTTTCGTAGCGAAGAAGGCTGCATTTTATCGAATCCGCCTTTCAACTCATTGATTTACGGACTAAATAATTGTCTGATGAATATTTGATGATAGGTCTTGACGTTTGATGATTATATGATGATTATAGGGATACGGGCCAATCGATGGCCCCCATCAAGGAGTCAGACCATGACAAAGATCGGAGTCGGCATCGGCGAAGAATTCCCGGCCGACGACACGAAACCGGCAGAGGCGCCAGCCGGCGACCGCCGGACTGGTAGATGCGGCAGTCCTGAGGATCGTGCCGTGCGTCGCGAAGCCTATCGCAAGTGGCGCGAGCAGCGCCGTGCGTGGCGGCGGCAATGGCGCAAGGCGCTTCACGAACAAAGAAATGAGCGGCGCAGCGATTGGCGCGCCTGGAGCCGAACCTTTCAGCACGAACTGCACGACAACATCGTGCGCAACATCCATCGCGGCCTCAGCGAATCTGCCCGCGACGATCGTTTCGTCGTGCAGCCGCAATGGAATCAACCGCTGCTCTGGGCGATCCTTGCTCTCATCGCGATCATTGCGTTGGTGAGCTTCGTCTTCGCCAACCTCTTCACCATCGTCGGTGTGGTCGCGATTCTGGCGCTGATCGCCGCTTACTACCGCGGCCACGATCCCTTTGCACTCGAGCCCGAGGGTCAATCGCCATCGCCGCGCCCCGCCGCATCATAAGGACATATTCATGCACAGACATCACAGAAGCCGTTATGGCCGCGGCGTTGCCGCGGAGGCGATGCGCGCTGCGGCAGACGCCGTAGAAGCCGGCGAGCGCACCACCACGCGGGTCCAATTGGAAATGCCGCCCCAGGCGATGGAGCGCCTGCAAAGGCTGAAGGACAAGACCGAAGCCGCCTCCTATGCCGAGGTCATCCGCAATGCGGTGCGCGTTTTCGAGGCGCTCTTGCAGGAGCACGAGGCCGGCGCGGAATTTTCATTGAAGCGCCCGAACGGCGAGGTCGTGAGCTATAAGATCTTCGTGTGATGCGCCTCGTCCAGTGCCGTTCGCCCAACCATGACGCACGCCCGTCGGGCGCGGCGATCGACATGCTTGTTTTGCACTATACGGGCATGAAGACGGCCGACGAAGCGCTCGCGAGACTGTGCGATCCGGAGGCGAAAGTCTCCGCGCATTACACGATCGGCACCGACGGCCGGGTCTATGCGCATGTGCCCGAGGAGCGCCGCGCCTGGCACGCCGGCGTTTCCTTCTGGGCGGGCGAGGCCAACGTCAATGGCCGCTCGATCGGGATCGAGCTCGTCAATCCGGGCCATGAATTCGGCTACGTGCCATTCGCGGAGACGCAGATCGCGGCCCTGATCGATCTCGCGCGCACGATCCTGGCGCGTCATCCGATTCCGCCGGCGCACGTGCTCGGCCACTCCGACGTGGCACCAGGGCGCAAGATGGATCCGGGCGAGCTCTTTCCCTGGGCAAGGCTCGCCCAATCCGGCATCGGCCTTTGGCCGAAAACGAACGAGCGCGTGCTCGGCGAGAAGCCGGACGCGGCGCTCAAGCACTATGGCTACGGGCTTCCTCCGCATACGGACGTTTCTCTCGAAGCGGTGGTCACCGCCTTCCAGCGCCACTTCCGCCCGGCCCAGGTGAACGGCCGCTGGGACAAAGAATGCGGTGCGACGCTCGCCGCATTGCTGGCTCGGGCGTAAACCGCGCCGCATTGCCGTCATGCAATTGTGATGGTTCTGCGCTCGCCTGCCGCTGCTAGGCTTTGCGCATGAAAACCATCGGCATGATCGGGGGCATGAGCTGGGAGTCCTCGAGCGTCTATTACCAGCAGATCAATCGCGAGGTGCAGAAGCGGCTCGGCGGCGTGCACTCGGCCAAATTTCTTATCTATTCCTTCGACTTCGACGAGATGGCGACACTGCAGGCGGAAGGTCGCTGGGCCGAAGCCAATGCCATGATGGTCAAGGTGGCGCACGATCTGGCGAACGCCGGCGCGGACTTTCTGCTCATCGCCTGCAACACCATGCATTGCGCCACGCCCGAGATGGAAAAGGCGGTGCCGCTGCCGCTCCTCCACATCGCCGATCCGCTCGGCAAGGCGATCAAGAATGCCGATCTCAAGCGTGTCGGCCTTGTCGGCTCCAAATACACGATGGAGAGCGATTCTGTGCTGCGCGGCCGCCTGCGCGACCGCTTTGGCCTCGATGTCATCGTGCCGGACGGCGAGGATGCCGCCGAAGCCAGCCGCGTGATCTACGAGGAGCTGGTGCGCGGGAAATTCCTCGAACCCTCGCGGGCCCGCTACCGCGCCATCATCGCCAAACTCGTCGCGCAGGGCGCGCAAGGCATCATCCTCGGCTGCACCGAACTGCCGCTACTCTTGAAGCCCGAAGATTGCGCCGTGCCGATGTTCGACACCACGGCGCTGCACACCGCCGCCGCCGTCGATTTCGCGCTGTCCTGAACCTTAGAGCTCGAAGTGCAGCATCGGCAGCATGCGGCCCGGAATTGACTCCGACGGCGCTTCGCCCGCATCCCTCGCGCCAAGGCGGCGATAGAATTCCGCCGCATGCGGATCGGACTGGATCACAAGTGTGAGCGCGCCGTCCTGTCGGGCTCTGTCCGCCGCCGCTTCGAACAAACGCCGCCCGACTCCGTTTCCGATCACGCCCGGTTCGATGAAGAGATGGACGAGATCGTAGGTGCGATCCTGTTCGAGCGGCGCGACGGAAGCGATGCCGAGAAGCGCGCCGCCCTGTTCCTCCGCGATGAAGACGCAACCGGTCGCGATGAATGCGGGCGTGATCGTCAGCGCCGCGTGCGACAAGGCCATGAACGCCGCGTCATAGCCCCAATGCGCCTTGGAGCGCAGGCAAAGCGCGGTCAGTTCCGCGGCTTCCGTCTCGCGCGCCGGGCGAATTGTGATTTCGCTCATGCGCGCATTATACTCAGGACGCGTCAGATGGCCGGATGGCCGCTCGTCGTAGCCCGAAGGGCGAAGACGGGAGGAAAGTCCGGGCTCCACGGAGACACGGTGCCGGATAACGTCCGGCGGGGGAAACCCCAGGGATAGCGCCACAGAAATGACACCGCCTACCGGCCTAAAGCCGCGGCAAGGTTGAAATGGTGCGGTAAGAGCGCACCGC
>DATLOU010000013.1:0-83608 GCA_035536115.1 Rhizomicrobium sp. | reverse complement strand
ATTTTGGCGAGACCAAGAAGCGCATGTTTCCACGTCCGTGCCGACTCGATCGGGAACGGCGTAGCGAACACGATCCGAAAGTGGTCGTACCCTTCCTTGCTATGGCTCGGTGTCGTGTAGAGAACTGATCCGTAACGCCTGATGAAGTCATGCGATCTGGCTTCTTCAAGTGACATCGTGCCGTCAACGTCAATCGCTACGAATCCGGCGGCTTTGAAAGTCTCAGTCTTGCGCCGGCCGCGCTCAAACTGCGGACCGAATGCCAAACCTTGGTCGATATGTTTCGCCAATTCCTCGAGCGACAGTTCTGCAGGTTTCCAGTCCGTGCTGAACGCTGAGACGCGCGTCCATTCCTTGTTTCGGAATCCGGCGCTCAGGGAAAGATGTATCAATGGTATTGGACGCACTTGGGCGTCGAGCGTGTCGGTCAAGATGAGCCGCTTGATGAATTTCTGATTCAGGTCACCTACTTATGGCGACAACAGGGACGGCTCGGCCGAAAGTGCTGGAATACGTTCTAGGGTCTCAAATCATCCTTTGCGACAATGACTTAGCCACCTACACCAATATCATGCCGACCGAGCTGTGTGGGGTCGGTGAGCAGAACTTCCAACGCCCGCGAGTACTCCGGTCCAGGCGCGAGCTGCTTGCCATACCGAGATTGGCAGTACGCGGCGAAGGACCCTTCCGACAAAAGGACACCTGCGGAGTCCGCCAGAAACCGAAACGCCCCGGGCGTATCAGGCCGAGGTCCAATCAACCTGACAGATCCATCGCGAAGACGAACACAGAAGGCGCGACTTGCTTTATCCATTGCCGCCAAGTGTTCCGGCACAGACTCGCTGTGTTGTCCTCCGACATCATGATGTTCGGCGAGGCGACACGCTTCCAAACTTGGCGGAGCTCCTGCCGGCCAGACCAACAGCTCGTCGATGATCGAGGCCAACCTGGCCGACACGGCAGAGCGCGCCCGGAACATCTCCTGGCTGTTCTCGGATTGGAGTCGGTCAATGATGGCTGTGAGCTTCTCCGACTCGGCGGAGAATGCGCCTGCGTGCCGCTCAAGTTGGGTTAGTCTCCCCCTCGCATCATCTATCTCAGTTGCGAGTGCAGAAACTTCTTGATCGTGCTGTCGCAGTTTTGCCGCCAGAAAGTCGGTGGCTTCATTGCCAAGGATCAATTCAAAGACCCGATCACGTTGGTGTTCAGCCGTTGCCAGACGTCCCTCCAACTCGCGCACCCGGTCCCGTGTTTGGTCGAGGTCAGTTTTGGTCTCGGCCGAACCGGTCAGGGACGCCAGGTCGAGCTCCTTGATGAAAGTCAAAAAGGAGCGCTCAAACTCTTCGTACCGCCATGGGATTGGATGACACCCCAGCCCTCGCCGTGCGGCGTCACAAATCAGAGCTTTCCCGTTCGGTCCGCCTTTGTTGACGAACGTCATTCGCGAGCCGCAAATCCCGCACTTAGCGACCTTGGAGAAGAGGTTGCTGACGCGCGCACCCTTTCTACCGCCACCCCCAATACGTCGCCGGCCGAGTCCCGTCTGCGCGCGGTAGAAAAGGTGTTCATCGATGATCTTGGGATAGTAGTCGACCAGCGGCTCACCAACCGGCTCTCGGCCGTTCGTGGTCACTCGGTGCGGCTGAAACTCCCCGAGCACCGCTCGATCCATCAGAATCTTCAAGATGTACGACTTATACCACCCGTTGGAGCTGCCGAACGTAGTCAGCCCCTCCTTGTTAAATCTGCGGGCGATGGCATCCGCGCCGATCCCAAAGTCGGCGGATTCGCAAAAGATACGTTTGATGACGTCGGTCCGCTCAGGGATTGCATCAAAGCCGGTGCGATCGGCTCGTGGGCGCAGCCAAGCCTTGCATCTGTTCGTCATTGGCTTGGATCGCGCGTTCTTGCGTTTGTTCGACCATACTGCCGTCAATCGGTCGGACTTGTGTAGCGACTCGTCGTGCGCCCGCACCATCAAGGCGATGCTGAGCATCAAATCCATCTGATCGCCCGAGTCCGGCGTGTAGGTGCGCCGATCAACCAACGTCGCAACATTGATGCCGTGGTCGAGGAGATCCAAGAATAGCCGCAGAGCGTGACGGGGCCTCTGGCGGGACAACCTATCGAGCGACTCTACGACGAGATAAGACCCCTTCTCGACCTTCCCGTCGCGTACGGCCTGCAGAAACTCTCCAAGGCGCCCCTTCTCGACGTTCGAACCGTCATAAGCCGACCGACCAATGTCATGAAGGTCCAAACTCTGATCGAGAACTAAATCATTTTCTTCCGCGAACTTAGCAGTTCGCTCAACCTGTCGCCGAAGGCTGTCACCTTGGAGCTGAGCGTCGGTCGACATGCGGATGTAGGAGTAGGCCTTGGCCATTTTGTCAGATTCGTCCGTGCATCGCGGCGAGCGTCGACCACGGCTCCCCTTCCGGGGAGCGCGGCCACAACCGCGTAGCTTCTGACGGATATGTATCGTTCCGCGCTCGACGCCTCGGGTGAGAGGAAGATGCGACCAGGGCTTTCCTGGCTCCGCCCAAACGATCCCGAGGAATTAGTGAGGCGTGCCGCCTGTGCCTATAAATAAATCGATTTCGGGAGGCCAGAAATCCAAATTGTCCTTTAGAATCAAATGTCTCTGCGATCCTCATGATCGGCCCGCCCGGCGCCGGGAAGTCGATGCTGGCGCAACGCCTGCCGGTGCTTTTGCCGCCGCTCGACGCGCGCGAGGCGCTCGAGGTTTCGATGGTTCAGTCGCTGGCCGGAGAGCTTGCGGGGGGCGCCATCTCGCGGCGACGGCCGTTCCGCAATCCACATCACTCCGCCTCGATGGCGGCCCTCACGGGCGGAGGCTTGCGCGTCAAGCCTGGCGAAGTGTCGCTGGCGCATCTCGGCGTCCTGTTCCTCGACGAGTTGCCCGAATTCCAGCGCGCGGTGCTGGATTCGCTGCGCCAGCCGATCGAAACCGGCGAAGCGGTCGTCGCGCGGGCCAATGCCCATGTGCGCTATCCGGCGCGCTTCCAGCTGGTTGCGGCGATGAACCCGTGCCGCTGCGGTTATCTGACCGATCCCGCTCAAGCTTGCGGCCGCGCGCCCAAATGCGCGCTCGATTATCAGTCGCGCATCTCTGGTCCGTTGTTCGACCGCATCGATCTCCACGTCGAAGTTCCTGGCGTTTCGGCGACCGATCTGTCGCTGCCGCCGCCGGCGGAGGGCAGCCGAGACGTCGCCACGCGCGTCGCCAATGCGCGGGAGGTGCAACGTCAACGCTTCGCGGGCAAGGGCCTTCGCATCAACGCACAAGCCGAGGGCGAACTTCTCGATGAGATTGCAACGCCCGAGCCGGCCGGACAAAAACTTCTGACGGAAGCGGCGGATCAGATGCGGCTGACGGCGCGCGGCTATCATCGCGTGTTGCGCGTCGCACGCACCATCGCCGACCTCGCGGGTGTCGAACACGTGCTGCGGCCCCACGTCGCCGAAGCGCTGTCCTATCGCCGCATCGCAAACCAGCAATAATGCGATGATGGCCCCTACTCGGCCGCGGTCCGCACGCGGTCGAGCGCAGGAAAAACAGCCGCCTCTGTGGCCAGGGCGCGTTGTAGTCGTTCCTCGCTGAGGTCCCAGAGTCGCTTTCCTGCCTCGTGGCTCAGCACCTCGGGAGACTTTGAGATTCGCTTGAACGTGCCGACCAGCGAGAAGAAGGACGCCGCTTCGCCTTCGTATTCATCGTCCAATATCAGGCGCAGCGCGGCTGCCGCCGGCACGTCAGGAGTGTGGGCGGCCAGAGGAATAACGATGGATCTCAGCATCAGCTTCATCCAGAACGGCATTTCGCCAACGATGCCCGTGTTCTTGGTCGGACCCGGATGAAGGCATGAAATCGTAACCTTGGCCGCCTCATTGAGACGGGTGAGTCGCCGGTCCAGCTCGACTGCAAATAGGTCGTTGGCAAAGTGAAATTGCCGAAACGCCCTTATGGTCGAGAAGTTCTTCGTCAGATTGACGTCATCATAATGAATCGTTCCGGCAAATCCGGGATGGGAAACGAGCAGAATGCGCGCTGCCTTGCCCGCGCTACCTGCGGCCTTGAGTGTCGGCAGCAGGCGAGTCGTCGACGCAAACCGGCTCAAATAGTTCGTGGCGAAGTTCGATTCGATTCCTTCAGACGTCGGAACACGTCGCCCTCGAACGATACCTGCGCTATGCACCAAGTAATTGAGTTCCGGCCAACGCGTCGATACCACATCCGCCAGGCGAACCGCCTCGCGCATCAAACTCAAATCTGCCTGAACGAATTCAACCTCGCTATTGTTGGACGACGTGCGGACATACTGCTCGGCGCGAGCACCCTTGTCGGCATCGCGACCGACAATAACCAGCCGAGCGCCGCGCTGCGCAAGCCCGCGGGCGATCTCCTGTCCGATCCCGTCGGTACCACCGGTCACCAACGCTGTTCGCCCCTTCAACTGGCGCATCGCAATCGTGTCGGTCATGTCGATTTTTGCTCCATCGGATGGGTCATTGCAGCGCGCGAGGAATCGTCTCGGTCGGGAGTCTCCAGAAATCGTCGGCCGAACCACATTCGGCGGAGTAGTCCATCGCGAAGGATGACGCTGTGGTAGAGCCCGCCGCAGATATGCAGCGCGATCGCCACCATCAGGAGGCGTGAGATGGCGTAGTGCGCAGTGCGAGCCGGGTAGATCCAGAAACTGACCGGTAGTGCTCCGTGTCCGGCGAAGAGGACTTGGGGGAGGTGCGTCTGAAACGCCAGCAGAAGACCGACGCCCGCCTGTGCGAGCACCAAAGGGTAGAACAGGAGCTGCGTCGTCGAAGCGATCCGATCGAGAGCCGGATTACCCGTCGACGCTCGCTGGGGGCGGGACGTGCGTACGCGCACGAGAAAGCGGACCAGCATCAGGCTTGCCAACAATATTCCGCCCTCGAAATGGTTGCGCAGCGCCGGGATTTTCGCCGGATCTGAGTTTGGAATCTTGACGAGTACGAGCGCGCCTCCCGTGAGTGCCACGACAACGAGCACGGCGAACAGCCAATGCAGGACAACGAGGAGCGGGCTATACCTGACGACGCGTTGCAAATTGATGGCCTCCTGAAGGCGACGGTATTGGCGCGCAGTCAGGGAGTCAAATTCAAATTTGCATTTTAATGTTAAATTTTGTTGATGCCATAGCGATTAGCGGCGTTTGCGGGCGTCCTGGCCTGTTGCTTCCAGTCCTGCCAGTGCATAGCGCGCGATGTGGCGTGCCAAAGCCGGCGCATCGTCGGCATCGAGGCCGAGGCTGGGAAGAGCGCGTTTCAGCATGCGGCGATCACCCAGCACCAGGAGAAACAGGGGCGCCATAAGGGTGACACATGCCCGCGCAACGGCGGGGTCATCTTCCGGCAACCGCAGGAGGTTGCCCAGAAACTGGCGCAGCAGGCGTGCTCTGGGCAGAATCACCCTCTCTTTCACCGCATCTCTCGTCGGTGAGGGGGTGACCATGTCGCGCGCGATCACGCGGAGCACCCATGACGACGACACCGGACCCAGCAGTGTCTGGACCACCACGCCGACAATCGCCTCAAAACGTTTCTTCGGGTCGGTAATTCCTTCGATGGCCTTCTCGATGGCTTGTACGGAAAGGACCCGGTTCTGCGCTTCTTCCAGGACCGCGGCGTAGAGCGGCTCTATGCCACCAAAATAATAGTTCACCGCCGCGGAATTGGTTTTGGCTCGCTCGGAGATTTCCTTAGCCGTCGCCCCGCTGAAACCTTTTTCCGCAAACACCTCGCCCGCAGCTTCGAGCAAGTGTTCGCGTGTGCCGCGACGGTCCTCGTCTTTCGAGCGCCGGGCATGACCAAGCGTGCGTCGAGTCATTGTGGGAGGCGCCCTTCGTGATCGAGTCCAAGCGCAAAATACAGTGCAGACCGTCACCAATCAAA
Source organism: Rhizomicrobium sp. (assembly GCA_035536115.1). Taxonomy (GTDB): domain Bacteria; phylum Pseudomonadota; class Alphaproteobacteria; order Micropepsales; family Micropepsaceae; genus Rhizomicrobium. Next base: position 77,659 of record DATLOU010000013.1, on the reverse strand, counting down.
TTTGAATTTGATTTTGGTCCGCCCAGCGGCTAACCCGGTTGCCACTTTACGAGCTTGGTCCAAGTCTCATACATTGTCCTCGTGATATCCGCGTGTATATCACGCATGCATGCGAGGGGCATATGAGACAGAGACGTTGGCTCGCCGCGGCGCTCGCCGTGGCGCTATGGAGCTTTGCCGGGTCGGCGGCGATCGCGGAGACCGTCACGGTCCTTGCGGCGGCGTCCCTGAGCGACGCGTTGAGCGAGATCGGGAAGGCGTACCAGGCAAAAACGGGGACGTTGCCGTCCCTCTCCTTCGCCGCATCATCGACTTTGGCGCGACAGATCGAGGCGTCGGGCGGCGCCGACATCTTCGTGTCGGCCGACAGCGACTGGATGGATTATCTCGACAACCGCGGCCTGATTGCCCACGAGACGCGCAAGAACCTGCTTGGCAATCGTCTCGTGCTGATCGCGCCAGCCGAGACGCACGTGACGTTGGCGGTCGCGCCGCACTTCGATCTCGTGGGCGCGTTGCATGGTGGGCGTCTGGCCATTGCCGATCCCGACAGCGTGCCGGCCGGCAAATATGCCAAGACGGCCCTCACCACGCTCGGCGTGTGGAACAGCGTGGTCGATCTGACCGTCAACGCCGAAAATGTGCGCGTGGCGCTCGCCTATGTCGCACGCGGCGAAGCGCCGCTTGGCATCGTTTATGCGACCGACGCACTCGGCGAGAAGCGCGTGCACATCGTCGGCACATTTCCCGAAAGCAGCCACGCCCCGATCGTCTATCCGATCGCGTTGACGCGCGACGCAAAGCCGGGAGCCAAAGGTTTTCTCGACTTCCTGAGCGGACCGGAGGCGCGTGCCATCTTCGAAAAAGACGGCTTCATCATTCTGGGGGGACGGCCATGAGTTTTCGAAACTTTCTTCTAGGCGGCGTTGCCCTTGCGAGCCTGACGGCGCCCGCCCTCGCCGACGACGCGGCGATCCTGAAGCGGCTTGATGCCATGCAACGCATGATGGAGCTGCAACAGAAGCAGATCGCGGCCCAGCGCGGTGAAATCACGGCGTTGAAAAATGCGCTGAAGCGCAAGGGTGTGAAGATCGCGCCGGTTGCAGTCGCGGCGCAAGACAATCCCGCGCCCGTGCCGGCCGCGCCCACGTCGATCGAATCACAAGTGGCTCAACAGCAGGTCGAGATCAACAGTCTGATCGACAAGTTCGCCGAGACCGAGGATCGCACCCGCATCGAGAAAGCCGACCGGCCGGTCTGGAGCATCGCGGGCGGGCGACCGAGCGTGACATCGGCGGACGGCCGCTTCGCGCTCGCGATCCGCGTGCTCGGCCAATACGACACCGGCTATTTCATGCAAGGCGCGCATGCGCTCCAACTCGCCGCGGCGAACGCGCCCGATCTCTCCAGCGGCTCGAACTGGCGGCGTGCGCAACTGGGCGTCCAAGGCAAGGTGTTCGGCGACTGGAACTACTACTTCAATTATGAATTCGGCAGCGGCGCATCCAGCGGCAACGAATTGCAAGGCCGCATCCAGCAGGCCTATGTCGAGTATGCCGGGCTTGCACCGTTTGCGTTTCGCGTCGGCGCCTTTCCACCCAGCGCCAATCTCGACGACGCAACGAGCGCTGCCGACGTGATCTTCCTCGAGCGCAATGCAGCCGACGATCTGTCACGCAACCTGGCAGGCGGCGACGGCCGCGACGGCATCGGCGTCATCTATGCGGGAGAGTCCGTGTTCGCCTCGCTCGTCTACACGGGCGGCAAGGCGGCAGACTCCAGTCTCTTCTTCGACGAACAACAGGCACTCGTCAGCCGCGTCAGCGATGTCTTCTACGCGGACGACGATTGGAAGCTGATGGCGTCGCTGGCAGGCTCCTACGTTTTCAGAGGCGGCGACGCCACGGCGGGCAAAGGCTCGGCCCGCAACATCACGCTGCAGGACGGCCCGGAGCTCAACATCGACGACAACAGCGCGCGACTCGTCTCGACCGGCGCAATCAACAGTGAAAGCGCCTGGAACTATGCGCTCGAAGGTGCTGCAGAGTGGAGAAATCTCTATGCGCAAGGCGGCTATCTCGGCTTCGGCATGGATCAGCGCACCGCAGGCGCGCGAACGCTCAGTTTCGACGGCTGGTACGTCCAGGGGACGTGGCTTCTGACCGGTGAGAGCAGGCCGTACAACGCCGCCAACGGAGCCTTCGCGAATCCGAAGCCGAGAATCCCTTTCTCGCTCGACAGCTGGGGCCTGGGAGCGTGGGAGATTGCGGCACGCTACAGCGACCTCGATCTCAACGATCGGCCGGGCGTTTTGGGAAGTCCCGTCCCGCTCGGCGGGATCCGCGGCGGCGACCAGCGGATCTTCACCGCTGCGCTCAATTGGTATCCCAACGGCGCGCTCAAATTCTCGCTGCAATGGCAGGACGATCAGATCAGCCGGATCGGCACGATCCCGGCAGGCTTCGGCCATGGCGCGTTCCCCAACGCCGAGGTCGGCCAGAACTTCAACACCTTCGCGTTTCGCTCGCAGATCGCTCTTTAGGTTGCGACCGCCCCAGGTTTGAGAATCGCCGCGAGCACCAAACCCGCGACGAAATACCCGGCCAACTCGATGAAGCTGTAGGCGAGCGTGTAGTCGAGCGGAAAACTGTACCAGTTCAGGTACGGGATATTGGTCGTAATGGCCGCGGCCAGACCGACGGCGGTCACGAAGCCCACCCGCGCGGCGAATCCCAGAATCGCGGTCTGGGCCAGAAGCCATGCCGCGATCAAGCCTTCGGCAAGTTCCGTGAGAAACTCGACGATGAGATTCTTCGGCGCCATCGAAGTTGCGGACTTGGGGTTGAAGACCAGAAATCCGCCCGGTGCGGTCGCGGCCGAACTGCTCGGCGCCGAGCCGCCGCTCGGCATGGGAAAGAGATAAAGACCGCCTTTGTCGCCGATGGCGGATGCCAGGTTGCCGACGGTCACGCTTTCGTCCGGCAACGTGCTGATGCCGATCATGCCGAGCGGTGTTGCGACATGGGCGATCGACGACCAGATGAACATGGCGATGCCGGCCGCAATGCCGGCGAGCAGAGTGCGCATGATGTCCCCCACAATGCGGTCGCGCCGATCATAGCCGAGCGCATGGCAAAAGCAGCGAAAAGAGATGGTGCAATGCGAAAACTTGGCTGGGCTCGGCCAATGCCGTAAGCATCGTTGGATCAGCGGGGGAGTCGAAAGTGGCGAGCAAAACCAAGCGCAAGGGCCTGCGCCCGCTCTATTTGCTGCTCCTTATACCGTACGCCGCCATGATGTGGGTGCCGTCCTACAACCGCATCGAGCCGGAGCTCGCCGGCATCCCCTTCTTCTACTGGTATCAGATGTTGTGGATCGTCCTGGGCGTGGCGGTGATGCTGCCGGTCTATTTCCGCGAGGAACGCCGCAAGTGATCGCGTCGAACTCGATCGCCATCGCGATATTCGTTGCGCTTTTTGTTTTCGTCACGGTTGTCGGATTTTTCGCGGCGCGCTGGCGGCGCGGCGATCTCAACCTGTTGAGCGAGTGGGGTCTTGGCGGACGGCGTTTCGGCACCGTCGTCACCTGGTTCCTGCTCGGCGGCGATCTCTACACCGCCTACACCTTCATCGCGGTCCCAGCTGTCTTGTTCGGCGCAGGCGCGACCGGCTTCTTTGCCGTGCCCTACACGATTCTCGTCTATCCGCTCCTCTTCGTCGTCTATCCGCGGCTCTGGGCCGTGGCCAAGGCGAAGGGTTATGTGACGGCCGCAGATTTCGTGCGCGGACGCTTCGGCAACGGCACGCTGGCGCTCGCCGTCGCGCTGACGGGGATCGTCGCGACCATGCCTTATATCGCGCTGCAACTCGTCGGCATGGAAGTCGTGATCGCCGGACTTGGCATCAACATGAGTCCGTCTTTGCCGCTCATCGGGACGGTGCACGACTTTCCCCTTCTCATCGCCTTCATCGTCTTGGCGCTCTACACCTATTCGAGCGGACTGCGCGCGCCGGCATTGATCGCCGTGGTCAAGGATTTCCTGCTCTACGCGACCGTTATCGCGGCGGTCGTCGTCATTCCGGCGAAGCTTGGCGGTTTCGGCAAAATCTTCGCCGCCGCCGATCCCAAGACGCTCATTCTCGCGCCGGCGTCGGCCGCCAATCTCGGTCCGCAATCCGCCTATGCAACCCTCGCGCTCGGTTCGACACTGGCCTTGTTTCTCTATCCGCACGCGGTGACGGGGCTTCTCAGTTCTTCGAGCCGGCACGTGATCAAGCGCAACGCCGTGGCGCTGCCCGCCTATTCCTTCGCTTTGGGATTGATCGCACTGCTGGGCACGATGGCCGTGGCGTCGGGCGTCAAAGCGATGCCGCAATATGCCGACGGCTTCAAGACCTTCGGCAATCAGTTCGCCGTGCCTGCGCTCTTCCTGCAGATGTTTCCCGGCTGGTTCGTGGGCATCGCCTTCGCCGCGATCGCTATCGGCGCGCTTGTTCCTGCGGCCATCATGTCGATCGCCTGCGCCAATCTCTTTACCCGCAACATCTACCGCGAATATCTGGCGCCGGACTGTTCGCCGGCGCGCGAGGCGCAAGTCGCCAAGATCGTCTCGCTGGTCGTGAAGCTGGGCGCATTGTTCTTCGTCCTTGAACTTCCGACGGCTTATGCAATCCAGTTCCAGCTCCTGGGCGGGATCCTGATCATTCAGACGGCACCGGCGGTCTTGCTCGGCCTCTACACCAGCAAGCTCAATCCCTGGGCCCTGCTTCTGGGCTGGCTCGCAGGCATGGCGAGCGGCACCTGGATGGCATTCGAGAACGCCTTCAAGATCTCGATCTATCCGCTGCACATTTTCGGCGTCATCGTGCCTTGCTACGCCGCTGTGTCGTCCTTGCTTCTGAACTTGGCGGTCAGTGTTGCGTTCAGCTGGCTGTTCAATGCCGTGTTGCGCACGCCGCCGAGCGACGCGACGCAAGAAGCCGACTACGCTTAGATTCGTCGCTCAATTTGTCGGGTGAACCGTTGCACACTTCACCCGATTGCGCTCTAGCCGAAGCGGCCCGTGATGTACTGCTCGGTCTGCTTTTTCTCCGGCGCGGTGAAGACTTTCTCCGTCGGGCCGAATTCCACGAGTTCGCCGAGATACATGAAGGCGGTGTGATCGGAGGTGCGCGACGCCTGTTGCATATTGTGCGTGACGATGACGATGGTGTACTCGTTCGACAGTTCGTCGATCAATTCCTCGATCTTCGCCGTCGAAATCGGGTCGAGAGCCGAGCAGGGCTCATCCAGCAGAATTACTTCCGGATGCGTCGCGACGGTTCTTGCGATGCACAGACGTTGTTGCTGTCCGCCGGAGAGGCTCAGGCCCGATTCCTTGAGCTTGTCCTTGACCTCGTTCCAAAGTGCCGCTCGTTGCAGCGCGCTTTCGATGCGGCCGTCGAGTTCCGATTTCGCCATCCGCTCATAGAGCCTGATTCCGAAAGCGACATTGTCGTAGATCGTCATCGGGAACGGCGTCGGCTTCTGGAACACCATGCCGACGCGGCTGCGCAGGAGATTGGTGTCGAGCTTCGCCGTCAGGATGTTCTCGCCGTCCAGGACGACTTCACCCTCGGCGCGCTGATTGGGGTAAAGCTCGTAGATGCGGTTGAGAACGCGCAACAATGTCGACTTTCCGCATCCCGATGGACCGATGAAGGCCGTGACCTGACGGCTGTGAAGCGGAAGCGTGACATTCTTCAAGGCCTTGGTGGTGCCATAGAAGAAGCTCAAGTCGCGGATGTCGACCTTGATGTTGGTGTCGATTGTCGCGGCATTCATCAGTGACTCCGTTTCGGCTGCAGGACGCGCGCAACAATGCTGATGGTGAGCACCGTCGCGGTGATGAGAAGCGCACCCGCCCAGGCGAGCTTGTGCCAGTCTTCGTAAGGCGACATGGCGAACTGGAAGATGACGACCGGAAGGCTTGCCATCGGCGCGTTGGGATTGGTGCTCCAGAACTGGTTGTTGAGCGCGGTGAAGAGAAGCGGCGCCGTCTCGCCCGAGATGCGCGCAATGGCAAGAAGCACGCCGGTCACGATGCCGGCGCGCGCCGCGCGCCAGGTGACGGACTGGATGACCGAACTCAGGGGCGCGCCCAGGGCGGCTGCGGCTTCGCGAAGTCCGTTCGGAACAAGCAGCAGCATGTTTTCCGTGGTGCGCACGACGACGGGAATGACGATGACCATGAGCGACGCCGCACCCGCCCAAGCGGAGAAATGCCCCATCTTCACCACGAGAATCTCATAAATGAAGAGACCTGTGACGATCGAAGGGGCGCTCAACAGGATGTCGTTCACGAAGCGCACGAAGAAGGCGAGGCGCGTATAGCGGCCATATTCGGCGAGATAGGTTCCGGCAAAGAGACCGAGCGGCGTGCCAGCCAAGACGGCAAGCGCACTCATCATCACGCTGCCAAGAATGGCATTCGCCAGACCGCCATCCTCGCCCGGCACAGGCGTCGTTTCGAGAAAGAGCTTGGACGAAAACGCCACGGCGCCATTGTAGAAAAGAGCGCCAAGGATGAAGCCCAGCCAGAGCAGTCCGAACCCTGCCGCGAGCACGGATAGCGTCAGGAAGAACCCGTTCCACAGCTTGCGGCGCCCATAGAGTGCTTTGTTCATCATCAGCTGGCGCTCCCTGCGCGCGCCTCGAGCGCCCGCAACATCAGTTGCGCACTGGCGAGCACGATGAAAGTGATGAAGAACAGGATCAGGCCCAACTCGATCAACGACGAAAAATAGAGATCGCCGACGGCCTCGGTGAATTCGTTGGCGATGGTCGCCGAGATTGTCGTTCCCGGCGCGAAGACCGAACTCTTGATGTGATGCGCGTTGCCGATCACGAAGGTGACCGCCATGGTCTCACCGAGCGCACGGCCGAGCGCCAGCATCGAACCCCCGACCACACCCGAACGCGCGAACGGCAGCACCACGCGCCACATCACCTCCCAGGTCGTGCAGCCCAGTCCATAGGCGGCTTCCTTGAGCACGCTTGGCACGGTCTCGAACACATCGCGTGTGACCGCGGAAATGAAGGGCAGCACCATGATCGAAAGGATGAGCGCCGCGGTGAAGATGCCGATGCCGTAAGGCGGGCCTGCGAACAGATCGCGCAGATAGGGGATATCCGCGAAGAGCTCGATCATCCAGGTCTGCACATGTTCCTGAAACCAGGGCGCGAAGATGAACAAGCCCCAGATGCCGTAGATGATGCTGGGAATACCGGCGAGCAACTCAATCGCGATGCCGATCGGCCGGCGCAGGGGACGCGGGCAAATCTCCGTCAGGAAGATCGCAATGCCGATACCGACCGGGACCGCAACGAACATCGCCAGCACGGAGGTGACGAGCGTTCCGTAGATCGACGCCAACGCGCCGAATTTCTCCGTCACCGGATTCCATGCTTCGTTCGTGACGAAGCCCCAGCCGAACTGCCGCATCGCCGGATAGGCGCCGATCAACAACGACGCCATGACGCCCGCAAAAATCGCCAGAACGAGAAGCGCCGCCGCAAGCGTGAGAAGGCGGAAACGCGTGTCGCGCGCGCCGCCCTTGCGCACGGCGAGGGTTCGCTCCGGGACCCTGCTCATCTGTTCGGCAAGAGCGATTTCGGCCATGGGATTCCGCGCACGCCAGTTCTGGACGAGTCCGCTTCGCAGCCGAAAAACCGTCCGAAATGAACCACAAACCCATCCCACCGGCGTTGCGCGCCACCACCATCACAGTTTTGCAAAGCTTTTGTGACAGCTGGAGCCGCACCCCGGATACTGGCCTAACGATTTGAATGGCTTGGACAAAATCCTGTGGCGCGAGACCATGGACCTGGCCTGGAATCCTGCGCAAGCGTGCTGAACCGATACGACGGAGCGTCCCTAAACGCCGGCGCGTTCGAGGGTTAATTCTCGTACCCATTTTGGCGCCTGCGTTTACCTCGCCTTGCCTTGCGGCAGAGGCGCGCGCGCAGGCGATTAAGCCATCTTCAACCTTACCTTAATCGATTGCTTTGAAGATTACCGTTGCCGGCCCAATGCTTACGCCAACTTGGCGAAAAAGCGGGCGGGGCCTTGGTCATTCTTCGAATCGGTTTCGGACTGCTTGCGCTGGCGATGCTCGTCGCGTTGCTGGGCGACGTCTTAATCACCGGCCATTTCACATTAACCGCCCCTTGGGTTTTCGAGGCCCTTGTCGTCGTCGTCTTGTCGTTTCTGCTGCACGAATTTGCTGGCGCGCGGCAGCGACTCGATTTGATGCGCAAACAGGCGGCGGAGATGAAGCTCGCCAGCACGCGCCTGCAGCAATCGCTGGCGGCTGCGGCGGCGATGAACGTCAAACTCAACCAGAGCGAAGCGCGCTACAAGGGATTGGTCGATGCGCAGGGCGACGCGATCTTCCGTCGTACGCCGGACGGCAAGCTGACTTACGGCAACGACGCGTTCTACAAAATGTTCGGCCTGAAGGCGCAGCATAGCGTCGGCCAGATGTTTTCGCCGGAATCGCGTCCCGACTCCCGCGCTCCGGAGTTCTGCAGTTTCGCGGCGCTCGAAACGGGAAGCAGCTGTGTGCGCCATGATCAGCATGTGCGCACGGTCTTCGGCTGGCGCTGGATTTCCTGGGAAGACTTTGCCGTGCGCGACAGCCGCGGCAACATGGTCGAGATTCAGAGCGTGGGACGCGACATCACCGAGCGCAAGGCGCTTGAGGATGCGATTGCGATCGCGCGCGACAAGGCCGAAGCGGGCAGCCGGGCCAAGTCGGGCTTTCTCGCCGTCATGAGTCACGAGATCCGCACGCCGATGAACGGCGTTCTCGGCATGGCGCGATTGCTTCTCGAGACCGAGTTGCGCCCCGAGCAGCGCACATATGTCGAAGCCATCAGCCAGTCGGGCGAATCCCTGCTGGCTCTGATTGGCGACATTCTGGACTTCTCCAAGATCGAATCGGGGACCTTCACGCTGGACGAGGATGAGGTCGAGTTGCGACAGCTTGTCGAGGGCGTCGTCGAGCTGGCCTGTCCACGGGCGCATGACAAGGACATCGAGCTTGTCGCCGTCGCGCAGGCTGAGGTTCCGAGCGTGGTGCGCTCAGACAGAGTCCGGTTACGCCAGGTTCTGACCAATCTGGTCGGAAATGCGGTCAAGTTCACGCAGAAGGGTGGTGTGCGGATCGATGTGGGAGTCATCAAAGCGCACGAGCGCCACTTCGTCCGCTTCGACGTCAGCGACACCGGAGTCGGCGTTCCGATCGCCAAACGTGACGAAATCTTCAACGAATTCGTGCAGGCCGACTCGACGCACGCGCGCAAATTCGGCGGGACCGGGCTTGGCTTGGCCATCTCGCGCAAACTGGTGGAAGCGATGGGCGGCGAAATCGGGATCGAAGAGGCCCCCGGTGGAGGCAGCCGATTCTGGTTCACGATTCCGCAAGTCGTCGTGCGACCGGCGGCAGCGCCGAATATGCCGATGAGCGGCATGCGCGTCGGCATCGTCACGCGAAATCCGGTGTTGCGCGCCGGACTCACGTCGCAAATCGAGGCCGCGGGCGGCAGCGTGCTTCCGGCGAACGCCACGGGCGAGCGCGCGGACGTCCTATTGGCCGACGCCGGAACAAGTGCCCGCGCGGCGGCAGCGGTCCCTGACCCGACCGTGCCCACCTTCGTCCTCGTGACGTCTGCCACAAGGTCCGCCCAACTGATGGGAATGGGATTTGCCGGTTATCTCGTCAAGCCGCTGCGGCCATCGAGCTTGATCGAGCAGCTTGTGCATCGGCCGTTGTCGGGAGGAGCACGGCCGACACCATCCACAGAGACAGCGTCCGAACCGGCGCGCAAAATCGCGCCTCACAACACCGAGACTTCTTCCGTGCAGCGCCCGCCACGCGGTCTCAGGATCCTGCTTGCCGAAGACAATCCGATCAACGCGCTTCTGACGCGAGAATTGCTGCGCCGCCGCGGCCACCATGTGACCGAGGTTACGTCGGGGGACGCCGCGCTGAAAGCGATGGAAAACGATTCTTTCGACATGCTGCTCACCGACATTCACATGCCCGGCATGGACGGGATCGAAGCCTCGCGCGCGATCCGGGCGCGCGAATCACACTGCGGCCGGCGCCGCACGCCGATCGTCGCGCTGACGGCGGACGCGCTGGAAACCGGAATGCGGGCTTGCAAAGACGCCGGGATGGATGGTTTCCTCACCAAGCCCGTCGATCCCTCGCAGTTGGATGCCATGTTCAGCAGTCTCATTGCCGAAGCGAGTCGTCCGCGCATCGCCGCCGCATGAAGTCTCGAGGCGCCGCGGATTCCACGCGTCGAACACTGGCCGCCTATCTTGAGCCCAAGACGCTCTTGATGCTGGTGTTGGGGTTTTCCTCCGGCCTGCCGTTTCTGCTGGTGGGTAACACGCTTGGCTATTGGCTGCGCGACGAAGGAACCTCGCTCTCCGCGATCGGATTTCTCTCCTGGGTCGGCATCGCATACTCGCTGAAAATCCTGTGGGCTCCGATCATCGATCGCGTGAGCGCGCCCGGCTTCGGTGCGCTCGGGCGACGGCGCGGCTGGATGGCGATCTCACAGATTGCCGTCGGTGTGGCTTTTGTTGCGATGGCACTGATCGGAACCGCGCACGGACTCGTACTGCTGGGCGTCTTTGCCCTCTTGGCGGCCTTCTGCGCGGCGACGCAGGACATCGTCATCGATGCGTGGCGCATCGAGTCGGCGCGCGACAATGATGAGCTTGGGCTGCTCTCATCGGCCTACCAGTTCGGTTACCGCATTGCTTTGCTGGCGACCGATGCGGTCATACTCGTCGTGGCCGAACATACGAGTTGGTCCGTTTCCTATGCCCTTTATGGCGCCCTGATGGGGATCGGACTGGTCGCGACGTTTCTTGCGCCCGAACCTTCGCGGGCCGATGACGTGATGAACGCCAAAGCGCAGACGTTGCCCTTGTCGAGCCTGCGCGGCCTCTATGACGCCATCGCCGGGCCCTTCATCATGTTCTTCAAGACACACGGCGTGCTCGCGGTGCTCATGCTCGCCGCCATCAGTCTCTACCGGCTTCCCGATTTCGTGATGGGGCCGATGGCCAACCCGTTCTATCACGACATCGGAATGACCAAGGATCTGGTCGGAGCGGTACGCGCCTCGTTCGGACTGGCCGCGTCGCTGGTCGGCATCGCGATCGGCGGTTTCGCCGCGCTTCGCTTCGGTTATGAGCGGGCGCTGATTGCGGGCGGCATCCTCCAGGCCGTCTCGATCGCCTGTTTCGCGCTGCTTGCCGCGCCGCACCCGACTTTTGCGCTCTTCGCCTTCATCATGGCGTTTGACAGTTTTTCGACAAGCTTCGCCGGCGTCGCCCTTGTCTCCTATATGTCGAGCCTGACGAGTCTTGGTTACACCGCCACGCAATATGCCTTGCTCGCATCGGCTTATGTTTGGCTTGGCAAGATACTAAAGGGGCTATCGGGCAGCGTCGTCGAAGGTCTGAGCACGACGGTTGGCCTGATGAAGGCCTATGCCTTCTTCTTCATGGGCGCCGGCGCGATCGGCATCCCCGCGTTGCTCCTGTTCGCGATCCTGATCCGCCAGCACAACCGAAGGGTGTCTGCTTCCGCCGCCTGACGCACAAACGGAGTCTGTTTGCCTCATTGGGGGCGCTCCGGTAAAATTGCGAAGTCTCGGGAACCGGCCAGCTGGCTTAAAGAGTCGGCGCCATCCCAAAGGATCCGGTTGCTTGGTCAACATTCACGAGCCTGGCCCGCTTGAGGGCAGACTTGCGCAATGGCCCGTTCTGGCGGTGGCCGGCGCTCTAGAAGTGCGGCTTGCGGAAACCGAAGCCGAAGTCGAGCAGGCGCAGCGCTTGCGCTATCACATTTTTTATGAAGAAATGTCCGCCGTGCCGTCGCCGGAGATGCGCGAAGAGCGGCGCGACTTCGACAAGTTCGACGAAGTCTGCGATCACCTTCTCGTCGTCGACCGTTCGGTCCACACGGACGATGGCCAGCCGCTTGTCGTTGGCACCTATCGGCTGATGCGCGATGTCGATGCCGCCCGCGTCGGCGGGTTCTATACGTCGGGCGAATTCGATATCTCCAAGATGCTGGACGGCAATGCGGGAATGCGCGTCCTCGAACTCGGCCGCTCCTGCGTGCTGAAGTCCTATCGCAATCGAACCACCACCATGCAGCTTCTATGGAAAGGCCTGATGGCCTTCGTGGCGCGGTTTTCGATCGATTTGATGTTCGGTTGCGCCTCATTCGCAGGCACCGATCCCGACGCCATCGCGCTGCCGCTATCCTACATGCATCATTTCCATGCCATGCCGGCGAATGTCGCGGTGCGGGCACGCCCGGAAATTTGTGTCCCGATGAATCGCATGGCCAAGGATGCGATCGATCCCAAGGAGGGCTTACGCGCCTGTCCACCGCTCTTGAAAGGTTATCTCAGAGCGGGCGCCTTTATCGGCGACGGCGCGGTCATCGATCGTCAATTTGCGACCATCGATGTCTTTATCTATTTCCCGCTGTCGCACATCGACGCGCGCTACAAGAGCCGCTTCGGCCTGACCACTTAGTGTCGCGGTTTCGAAATTCGCAAGCTACCGATATCGAGCCCGAGCGAATTTCGCAATCGGGACACTAGCCCAAATCGAACAAGAGGACCTCGCTGGGCGCCAGCGCGCGCACGCGGACTTCGCGCTCGCCGGTGATCGCCGCGGCATCGCCCGGCTTCAAAGTCATCTCGCCGAGTTCGAGCGCGCCGCTGACGAGTTGTATCCAGCAGCGCCGGCCCGAAGCCAGAGGATGCACGACAGCGACATCCTGATCGAGTTTGGCAGCCCAGATCTCGGCATCCTGGACGAGACGCACCTCGCCCTCTTTGGGAGCGGGCGCGGCGATCCGAGCGAGTTTGTTATGTACGGCTTCGGGCGCGATCGCCTTCTGTTCGTAGGACGGTTCGAGACCGCTCTGCGACGGCGTGATCCAGATCTGAAGCAGATGCGCGGCTTGGTCGCGAGACGCGTTGAACTCGGAATGAACGATGCCCCGTCCCGCGCTCATGCGCTGGATCTCGCCGGGGCGAATGATGCCGCCGCCGCCGATGGAATCCTGGTGCTGGAGCGCACCATCGATGAGATAGGTGACGATTTCCATGTCGCGATGGCCATGGGGCTGAAAGCCGCCGCCGCCCGCGATCCAATCCTCGTTGATGACGCGCAACGGCCCGAAGCTGACATGCTTGGGATCGTAATAGTCGCCGAAGGAGAAGGAATGCCACGAATCAAGCCAATCGATCTTGGTTTGGCCGCGTTCCTTGGATTTGCGAAGGGTGATCATGGTTTGTCAGGGCAAATGGTTGCAGCGTCGATGTAGGGCCGGCGATACAGCCCTTAAAGGCACAGCCATTATACCTGCTTGCGGCGTTCGATCGCGTCCCAGATCAGCTTGGCGATGTCAGGCCCGCCGAAGCGGCGGACTTCGAGGATGCCCGTCGGCGAGGTGACGTTGATCTCGGTCAAATAGTCGCCGATCACGTCGATGCCCGTGAAAATGAGGCCGCGCTTTTTCAGTTCCGGGCCAAGGGCAGCGCAGATGTCCTGTTCGCGCTTCGTCAATTTCGTCGCCTCCGGCTTGCCGCCGACATGCATGTTCGAGCGCGCTTCGCCCACTGCAGGAACGCGGTTGATCGCGCCGGCGAACACGCCATCGACCAGGATGATGCGCTTGTCGCCCTTGCGCACCTCGGGGAGATAGCGCTGCACGATCACCGGTTCGCGATAGAATTGCGTGAACATCTCCAAGAGCGCGCCGAGATTTTCATCGTCCGGCTTGACGCGGAAGACGCCCGCTCCGCCGTTGCCGTAAAGCGGCTTTAAGATGATGTCCTTGTGCTGGGCGCGAAACTCGTTGATCTCGCGCCGGTCGGAGGTGATCAAGGTCGGCGGCATGAGATCGCGAAACTGCGTCACGAAGATTTTTTCGGGCGCATTGCGCACATGGGCCGGATCGTTGACGACCAAGGTCTTGGGATGGATGTGTTCGAGGATATGCGTCGCCGTAATGTAGGCCATGTCGAACGGCGGATCCTGACGCATCAGGACGACGTCAGCCTGTGACAGGTCAAAGACCTTCGCCTCGCCAAGCGTGAAATGGTCGCCCTTCACCGAGCGCACCGACAGCGAACGCACACGAGCGGTGACCTTTCCTTCGCGAAACGTCAGGTCGCGCGGGCCATAATAGATCAGCGCATGACCGCGGCTCTGGGCTTCGAGCGCCATCGCAAACGTCGAATCGCCGGCGATGTCGATTTTGTCGATCGGATCCATCTGAATGGCGACGGTGAGCATGAGGGTCCCCTAGTTCAATCGTCGTTTGAGCTGCGACAGAAGGATTGCAGCCTCGTTATGCAGGGCCTGGCCCGAAGGCGCCCGGTCCAGACACTTTTCATATGCGTCCCGTGCCGCCCCAAGGACGCCGACAGCCTCGTTCAGTCGCGCCAGATCGAACCACAGATCCGGCCGCGAGGGCGCCACCAGCACCATTCGGCGGGTCAGTTCCAGGGCGCGCTCGCCGTCGCCCGCGCCGAGCGCACGCATCTTGAGATTGTTCTGCAAGCGCAACAAGACATCGGTATCGCTGACCGGTTGCGCAAGACCCCTATCGTCGGGCCGAAGCTCGACCGGGAGGTGCTCGCGGTCGATCGCCTGACCGCCATGGAAGGGATCGATCGTCAGATCGTCGCCGCGATGACTGAGCCTGAGCACAAAATGGCTCTGGGTGTTGAGGCCGCTGGCGAGCATGCCTGCGGCGCGCGCCGCGTGCATATAGAGAATGCCGAGCGCCACGGGCAATCCACGCCGCCGGTCGATCACCGCCATCATGTCGGCGTTGCGCGCATCGTCATAGTCCATCCGATCGCCGTCATAACCGAGACGCCCGGCCAGCAGTTCGACAAGCGCGCGTGCGCCATCCCCCACGCGCAAGATCATCGCCGACTCGGCTCGCATCGTCTCTTCAATCTCACTGAGATGGGAGAGATAGCTCGCGACCGGGCGCCTGGGATGATCGAGTGCCGCCAGCATGAGCGCTGCGCGGGCAATATCGTGCGGACCGTCTCCGCTCTCGCCCAGCCGTTTCAGATAGTCCAACGGCTCGTTCGTCATGGCCGCCAGGCGTCGCGAAAATGGCGCGGGACCGGCGCCACGGTGATGATGTCGAAGCGCATTCCATTGGCGGCGAGATTTGTTCTTCCCGAAACGAACAGTTGGGCGGCGCGCGCAATGCGCGCACGCTGGCGCGGCGAGACCGAGTCGAGCGCCGTGCGGTCGTCAGCGCGCGCCTTGACTTCGATGAAGCAGAGAACGCCGGACGGCGCGCGCGCCACAAGATCGATCTCGCCGGCATGCGTGCGGATACGGCGGCCGAGGATGCGATAAAATTTGAGGCGCAGCAGCAGTGCTGCGAGTGTCTCGCTGCTGCGTCCACGCGACTCGGCTGCGCGACGCGATTGTGTGATGCGTTCAAGCGTCATCGGTCTTCTTTTCCAAAGCGCGGCGGTAGACGTCCTTACGCGGCAGAGAAAGCGCCTCGGCGATCAGTTCGGCCGCGGCGCGCACCGGCATGAACGGCAGCGCCTTGTCGAGCAGGGCGTCGAGACGACGTGTGTCGACGGCGCGCGTGCCGGGCGGTCCGACCAGGATCGTCACCTCGCCTTTCGGTGCGAGTTCGCCGGCATATTGCTCGGCCAGCCGGGCGAGCGTGCTCCGCCGGACCTCCTCATGCAGCTTGGTCAGCTCGCGCGCAACGGCAGCGGGGCGATCGCCCAGCACTGCAACCATCTGCGTGAGGCTTGCCGCCAGCCGGTTCGCCGATTCGAAAAAAATGAGCGTCGCAGAAATATTCGCCAGCTCAGCGAGTGCGCTTTCCCTCTCGCCCGGCTTGGTCGGAAGAAAGCCGGCGAAGAAAAACCGGTCGGTCGGCAAACCGCCGAGCGCGAGCGCCGTCAGTGTCGCCGACGGTCCGGGTATGGCGTGGACAGGGATGCCCTCGGCCACCGCTTCGCGCACCAGCTTGAAACCCGGATCGGATATCAAAGGCGTTCCTGCGTCGCTGATCAGCGCGATGCGCGCGCCATGTTTGAGACGAGCGAGCAGTTTGGGCCGTTCGCGAACGCCATTGTGATCGTTGTAGGCTGTCAGCGGCCGCGACAGCCCATGCAGCGCAAGCAGCTTGGCGCTAACCCGCGTATCCTCCGCCGCAACAAGGTCACACTCGCCAAGTACATCCAGCGCCCTGAGCGTTATGTCGCGCGCGTTTCCGATGGGCGTAGCGGTCACATAGAGTCCTGGCGAAAGTGACGGCCTGGAGCCGGATTTACGGAATGCACCCAAAGCCTTAGGGTCGCTCTGCGAAGGAGCTTTTGATGCCCGTTCCATGTCCGTTGGCCAAGTTGGTCTTTGCCGCGCGCCTTTTTGCCATTGCCGGAGCCGCGGCGATAGCGGCAGCCGCGTGCCAGCCGAGATTGCCCATTCCGCCGCCGCTTCCCCCCGAAGCCGAGAACGGCACGGTGCCGATGCACCCGTTGACGGAAAACCGGCCGGGTTTTCTCAGACTGCCCAACACCTCAGGCGAACGTACGCCGGTACGCGTCGGGATCCTGCTTCCTTTTGCGAGCACCACGCCCAGCGTAAAGGCGCTCGCCAGCGCGATGATGAAATCGGCCGAGTTGTCGCTTTACGACTCCGGCAACAAAGACATCATCTTGATGACGGCCGATGAGGGCACGACAGCCGAAAGTTCCCAAATTGCGGTCACGCGCCTCCTCGACCAGGGGGCCGAGATCATCGTCGGCCCGCTCTTTTCGCAATCCGTGAAGGCGGTCTCGCATGAAGCGCGCGATCACGGCGTTCCTGTTCTCGCCTTCTCTACGGACAGAAGTGTCGCCGGCGACGGCATATTCCTGCTGGGGTTCTTGCCTGAGAACGACGTCAAACGCGTCATCACCTATGCAGCGTCGCAGGGCTATCGCAGATTTGCGGCCCTCTCCTCGAACACCGCCTATGGTGACGTGACGCTGGAAGCGTTCAACGATGCCGTCGCCGAAGGCAGAGGCCGGGTGATCGATGTCGAACGCTTTTCCAACAATCCCGATGCCGCCTTGAAGCCTGCAGAAGACGTCGCCAAGAGCGACGCCGACGCGGTGTTCATACCGGTCGGAGGGCAAGTTCTGCGGGCCATTTCGCCGACACTGGGCGCAAGCGGTCTCGATCCCAAGAAGGTCAAGCTGCTCGGCACCAGCTTGTGGGGCGAACAGGCCAACCTTTCAGAACCGACGCTGACCGGCGGCTGGTTCGCTGCTCCCTCTCCAACCGACGATGCAGCGTTTATCGCGAAATACAGAGCGGCCTTTGGCGCCAGCCCGCCGCAACTCGCGGCACTGTCGTACGATGCGATTGCCCTCATCGCTCTCCTTGCAAAAGGTCCGCCGTACCAGCGCTTCACGCGAGCCGCGCTGCTGGATCCCAACGGCTTCGAAGGCGTCGACGGCATCTTCCGGTTCAATCCGGACGGAACAGCCGAGCGCGGACTTGCCGTCATGGCCGTCACGCCGCAAGGCTTTCGCGAAGTCGATCCGGCGCCCAAAACCTTCGTGAAGTCTGGCTCCTAGCCGGCGAGTGCGGCGATCACGCTGTTGAGCAAGAGGCGGCCGCGCGGTGTGGCGCGCAACCTTTCGCCCTCCAGGCGAAGCAATCCCTGCTCGACCAATGCCGCCATGCGTTTGCTATCCACGCATCGGCCCCAGCGTTCGCGATAGGCGCCGAGGTCAATTCCTTCTCTTAGCCGCAGGTTCATTAGCAGCTGTTCGCGCGCCGCATCTTCGGAAGCGATCGGCATCTGTTCGCGCAAGCCGTGGCCATGGCGAGCGACCAATTCGCGCCAACGCTCGGGGAGCTTTTCCGTCTCAGTCGCAACGCGCCTGCCATCGAGTTCGAGTCGGCCATGCGCACCGGGTCCGACGCCTGCATAGGTGCCATAGCGCCAATACAGAAGATTGTGCCGCGCTTCTGCGCCCGGCCGCGCGTGGTTGGAAATCTCGTAGGCCGGACGCCCAGCCGCTGCCGTCACCTCCTGCGTGAGCTCGAAGAGATCGGCGGCAAGCCCTTCATCGGGGACCTTCAAGGTGCCGCTTCTGTGCAACTGGTAGAACGGCGTCGCCGGTTCGATCGTGAGTTGGTAGAGCGAAAGATGCTCGGTGCCGAAGGCGAGCGCTTCTTCCAATTCCTTGCGCCACGCGTCCAGCGTCTGATCGGGACGGGCGTAGATCAGATCGAGCGACACGCGGTCGAAGTTCGCCGTCGCCAGCTTGAGTGCGGCGCGGGCCTCGGCGACATCGTGCAGTCTGCCCAGCATCTTCAGATCGCGATCATTCAGCGCCTGCATGCCCAGCGAGAGACGGTTGACGCCGGCCGCGCGATAATCGCGAAAGCGCGCCGCGTCGGCGCTTGCGGGATTTGCCTCGAGCGTGACTTCGACATCGTTGGCGGTGCGCCACAATCGTGCGATCGTGTCGAGCGTGCGCTGAACGCTCGAGCCTTGCATCAGCGACGGCGTTCCACCGCCGAAGAAGACCGTTTCGACGATGGGGCGCTCAGCCCCTTGCAGGCCAGCGACCCACTCGAGCTCGCGCACGATGGCATCGATCCAGCCGTTCTCGTCGATGCGGCTTCGAACATGCGAATTGAAGTCGCAATAGGGACACTTGGCCGTGCAGAACGGCCAATGGACATAGATGCCGAAGCCGCTCATGGCGCGAAGACCGCGCTCCCGACCAGCTTTTCGAACGCCCGGGCGCGATGGCTCATACCGTGCTTGGTCGCAGGTTCGATCTCGCCGAACGTCTCGGACATGCCATCCGCGACGAAGATCGGGTCGTAGCCGAAGCCGTGCACTCCTCGCGGTGGAAAGACGAGCGAGCCCGAGACTTCGCCTTCGAAAATCTCGACATCCTCATGCGGCGTCGCCAGCGCGAGCGCGCAGACGAATTTGGCCGACTTGTCGGACGTACCCTTCGCAAGCAACTCCGTTTCGACCCGCTTCATCGCCTGCGCAAAATCCTTGTCGGGTCCCGCCCAGCGCGCCGAGTAGATGCCTGGCGCACCGCCGAGCACGCGCACCATGAGTCCGGAATCGTCGGCCAGCGCCGGGTGTCCGGTCGCGTGCGCGGCCGCACGCGCCTTCAAGGCGGCATTGCCGGCAAAGGTCGTTTCGTTTTCTTCGGGCTCTTCAAGCTCGAGCTCATTGGCGCCCACGACATGGAGGCGAAAGGGCATCAGAAGCTCGCGGATCTCACGGACCTTGCCCGGATTGTGGCTTGCCACAACCAGCGTATCGCCGGCGTGCAGCTTCATGGCGCAACGACGCTCTTCTGCAAGGTGACGAGTTCGGCGATCCCCTTGCGCGCCAGCTTGAGCATCTGGGCAAATTGTTCGTCGCTGAACGGTGCGCCTTCAGCGGTGCCCTGGAGTTCGACGAGACCGCCGTTGCCCGTCAGCACAAAGTTCGCGTCGGTCTCGGCCGTCGAGTCCTCGTCATAATCGAGATCGAGCACCGCCTCGCCCTTCCATACGCCGCAGGAGACCGCCGCCACGTGATCCTTGATCGCGGGCTTCGTCACCAAACCGGTCTTCTTCATAAATCCGACGCACTGGTGCAGCGCCACGAAGCCGCCGGTGATCGATGCCGTTCGCGTCCCGCCATCGGCCTGAATGACATCGCAATCGATGACGATCTGGCGTTCGCCCAGAGCACTGAGCTCCACCACCGATCTGAGGCTGCGCCCGATGAGGCGCTGAATCTCGAGCGACCGGCCGGACTGCTTGCCCTGCGCGGCTTCGCGCCGCATGCGCTCATGGGTCGAGCGCGGCAGCATGCCGTATTCAGCGGTCACCCAGCCTTTGCCCGTTCCGCGTAGGAAGGCGGGCGAGGTCTCCTCGAGACTGGCCGTGCAGAGGACATGCGTATGGCCGAATTTTACCAGGCACGAGCCCTCGGCATGCTTGGCAACGCCCGGTTCAAGCGTCACGCTGCGCATCTGGTCGTTTGCGCGGGCGGATGGGCGCATTTTGTTTGCCTTGAAGTTTCGACGTTGCGCCGTTACCTAGCGGCTTTGCCGCCGCCGGTGCAAACCTTTCGGCGGCCAGGGAAATAAGTTTCAGCGGATCAGGACCTTAAAGCGGTGGACTCGGTCAGTGCACAGGCGTTGAACAAGGCTCTTGGCGAGCGGCCAAGGGAAGTGTTCCGCCATCTTGTCGAGGCGTTCTTGACCTCGGGCGAGCCGGTGGGGTCGCGCACGCTGTCGCAACGTCTGCCGCTCGCGCTGTCGCCGGCCTCCATCCGCAACGTCATGGCCGATCTGGAAACGATGGGCCTGCTCTACGCGCCGCACACCAGCGCCGGGCGCGCACCGACCGAGAAGGGCTTGAGACTCTTCGTCGACGGTCTTCTCGAGATCGGGGAGCTCGCACCCGACGAACGCGTCGCCATCGAAGCGCGCATGAGCGGCAGCGGCCGCGCGGTCGAAGACGTCCTCACCCAGGCAACCAGTCTGCTGTCGGGACTCTCCAACTGCGCCGGCCTTGTCGTGTCGTCGAAACAGGATTCGGCGCTCAAACACATCGAGTTCGTCGCCGTCGCGCCGGGCAAAGCGCTTGTCGTCATGGTGAGCGAGGACGGTCAGGTCGAGAACCGCTTGATCGCCACGCCGGTCGGACTGCCGCCTTCGGTGCTTTCGGAAGCCTCCAACTACCTCAATGCCCGGCTGCGCGGGCGCACGCTGGATGCGGCGCGTGGCGAAGTCGTGCTGGAACTGGACAGCGAGCGCGCGGAACTGGATCAATTGACGGCAAAGATCGTCTCCGAGGGACTGGCGACACTTTCCACGTCCGGCGCCAGCCTGCGCCACAGCGAGGAGAAGGTCCTGATCGTGCGCGGCGCCTCGCATTTGCTCGATACCGTCGAGGCGCAGGCGGACATCGAACGCGTGCGCAATCTGTTCGAGGATATCGAACGCAAGAATGATTTGATCCGGTTGCTCGAACTCGCCCGCGAAGGCGATGGCGTGCGCATCTTCATCGGGTCTGAGAACCGGCTGTTCAGTCTTTCCGGTTCGTCGATCGTTGCGGCCCCTTACGCCAATGCGCAAGGAAAGGTGATCGGCGTCATCGGCGTTCTGGGACCGACCAGGCTGAACTATGGCCGGATCATCCCGATCGTGGATCATACCGCAAAAGTCGTTGGCCGATTGCTCGGTTGATGCGTTAGAGAGAAATGATGAGCGACGAAGACGAAATCGAAACGGTCGAACCCGGCGAACCTCATCCTGCCGATGTGATCGCTGCCTTGCATGCCGAGAATGTCGAACTCAAGGACAAGCTCTTGCGCGCGCTGGCTGAAACGGAAAACACGCGCCGCCGCGCCGAACGCGACCGAGCCGATGCCAGCACCTATGCCGTGACGCGCTTCGCGCGCGAGATGCTGACCATCGCCGACAATTTCGCCCGCGCCCTCGCCCATCTTCCGCCCGCGGTGCGCGAAGCGGCAGACCCGCAAGTACAAGCCGTCATCGAAGGCGTCGAAGCGACGGAACGTCAATTGCTTGCAGCGCTGGAGACTTACGGGATCAAGCCGATCGATACCAGCGACGGCAAGTTCGATCCCAATCTCCATCAGGCCATCGCGGAGGTCGCTGGCGAAGGCAGGCCCGCCGGCTCGATCGTCAACGTCGTGCAGACCGGCTACACGATCGGCGACCGTTTACTGCGCCCAGCCATGGTGACCGTGGCGCGCAAGGAGCCGGGCGACGCCAAGGCCTAGGCGCGCACCGGCGCCCGTTATGCGCTAGACTGAAGCGCATGAGCGAGGCCATCATAGCAACGCAACTGCCGATCGAGGCGTTGCCCTTCGAGCAACAAATCTTCGCTCGCTCGCCCTTCAGTCTCGTCACGACCGCCATATTGGTCTTCGTCCTGCTCTTCGGCGCGTTTCTGATCGTTGCGGGCGCCGAGCACGTGGCGATCATCCAGCGCGGTCTCTCCCCGACAGGCGCCTCATGGCCCGCCTTGGTGCTCTCCCTCATATGTTGCGCTGCGCTGACGATGCAGCGTTATGCGCGGGTCGCCGAGGCGAGGGATGCGCCGGCCTATGCCAGAATCCTGACGGGTGGAGCGGCAAGCGCGGCGCTCGTCACCACGTTTGGTGCGCAAGAAGCGCGATTGTCTCGCGCGACTTTGATCGGTCTTCTCTCGGGACTCGCCGTCAGCTCTCTCGTGTGGCTAAGCGAATCCCAAGAAGGCCATCCGATGCCGCCTTTGGCGCTTGGCTGGTTCGTTGTTGCGACGACATTTGTGGTCATTCTCTTTTCGCGCGGCGTGGAACAGACCCGTGCCGGCGGCCGCAGTTATGGCCGCGTGCTTTCAGCCGAGCTCAAGATCGATCTGTTGCGCACCGATACGCTCGCCGTCCTGGGGCGTTCGGCTGCGCGCTCCTCCTTGACCTGGTTCGTGGTCAGCGCGGTGTCCTGTCTTTTTTTCGTCGGCGGCGATCTTAATTGGCTTACGGGTCTTCTGATCGCCGCCTGCGCGGCAATGGGCATCAGTCACTTTGCCATCGTCATGAGCAGGATCCACAGACTGATCATGCAAGCAAAGTCCCAGGAGCTCGAGCACATACGCCGTCAGATCGAGACGCAACGCTCGGCCATGACCTCGGACGATCACGCCGCAACGCGGCTTCATGGCCTCTTGGCCTATGAAAAACGCATCACGGAGGCGCCCGAATGGCCCTTCGACCAGACGACGCTGTTGCGCGTCGGCGCTTCGACGCTGATCCTGACGGTGCCCTGGTTCGGCCAGGCGATCGCCGCCTATGTGGTGGATCATTTGAGCCGTTTCGCCGGTTGAGCTTCACGATTAAGCTTCCGCTATGAGCGAACTTCGAATCGTCGTCGCCGGTGCGGCAGGGCGGATGGGACAGACCGTGATCCGCGCGCTTGCGGGAACGCCCGGCTGCATTGTGAGCGGCGCACTGGAAGCACATGGCAAGCCCGATCTTGGAGCCGATGCCGGCACGCTGGCCGGAACGCAGCCCCTGGGTGTCACGCTCAGCGACGATCCGCTGCCGCTCATTGCCAGGGCAGAAGCCGTGATCGACTTCACCAATCCGAAGACCTCCGTCGAACTAGCGGCACTTTGCGCCCAGGCCCGCATCGTCCACGTTATCGGCACCACGGGTTGCACGGGCGACGACGATGCCAAGATACGCGCCGCCGCGCGTCATGCGGTCATCATCAAGTCAGGAAATATGAGCCTTGGGGTCACACTGCTTGCGGCGCTTGTAGAAAAGGCGGCGAAGGCGTTGCCCGACTACGACATCGAAATCGTCGAGATGCACCATCGGTTGAAAGTCGATGCGCCAAGCGGCACGGCGCTGCTGCTTGGTCAGGCAGCTGCGCGAGGTCGCGATGTCGCCCTCTCCGACAAGTCGGTGCGTGCCCGCGACGGCATCACGGGCGTGCGCAACGATGGCGCGATCGGTTTCGCAAGCGTGCGGGGCGGAACGGTCGTCGGCGAGCACGAGGTCATCCTGGCGGGTCCGCAGGAGCGCATCATGCTGTCGCATGTCGCGGAGGATCGCGCGATCTTTGCGCGCGGCGCGATCACGGCGGCGAAATGGGGCCAGGGCAAGAAGCCCGGTCTTTACGCCATCGCCGATGTTCTCGGTCTTTCGGACTGAGACGCGGCTTCGAGCGCGAGCATCGCGCGCTTGCGCTCCAAACCCCAGTGATAGCCGTTGAGCGAACCGTCACTCGCAAGCACGCGGTGACAGGGGATAAGCCAGGAAATCGGATTGCGGCCGACCGCCGTTCCGACCGCGCGCGCTGCACTTTCACTTCCGATCCTTTCGGCGACAACGCCATACGTCGAGAATCGGCCGGGCGGAATCGCCAGCAAGGCCTGCCAGACCTTCACCTGCCAGGGCGTTCCCATCAAATGCACGGACAGGTCTCCGGCAGATTTTGCGAAGATTTGCGCCGCGATCTTCGCCGTCAACGCGTGCGCTTCGCGGTAGTTCGCTTTCGGCCAACGCGACCGCATATCCGCAAAGATCCGCTTTTCTTCGCCTTCGTCGCCGAAGGCTAAACCGCACACGCCCTTCGCCGTCGCCAGTATCAGCGCGATACCGAAAGGCGAGGGATGAAAGCCATATAGGATTTCCACACCAGCGCCGCCTTTGGCGTAGTCGCCCGGCGTCATCGCCTCGATCTTGAGACAGAGATCGTGCAGGCGCGACGGTCCCGACAGGCCCGCATCGAGCGAGGTCTCCAGCAGGTTCTTGCCCTGCGCCAGATCCGACTTGGCATGATCGAGCGTCAGGTGACCGACGAAGTTTTTCGGACTGACGCCGACATAGCGTGTGAACAGGCGCTGGAAGTGGAAAGGCGAAAGATTGACCGCCGCCGCCGCGTCTTCGAGCGAGGGTTGATCGAGATAGTGCGCGCTCAGATAACGAATGGCGCGGCCCATGCGCCGCCAATTGGCGTCGTTTTCGTCGAAGGAGAGTACATTGCTCATGGGCGGAAGATGGGCCTGTCGCCGCCCTTTTGCGACCCGTTTCTTGCGCACTTCAGACGATGGTTTCACGGGCCTGCCGCAATGCCGATTTCAAGGTTTGGGCGAACGCCGCACGCGTATCCGGCGCGAGGAATGTCCCGATTCGCACCGCTCTGCCATGGCTCCTGAGCGTCAGTTGGCTCCAATGGTCCGGCGGATCATCCATGTGCACGCGGACCCAATAGGGATTGAAGCGGATTTCATCGCCCCGGCCGCGTGCCGGGCGCCGCGCGATGCTGAGGAGCGAATGGGTCAGCGTGACATGCTCTTCGTGCCTCGCCGCGATGAGGCTGGCGCGGAAGGCCCAAGCCAGGAGTGCCATGTCCGCTCCCAGAAAGGGAGCGACGGGCCAGGCGCCACGCATAACAAAGTAAAGCGCGAAGAGGATGTTGATGACGGCGACGGCAGCCAGAATCGCGCAAAGAATTCGCGGGCTGAGCGGCGGACTTGGCCTCAGCACCTGATCGAGAAGAACGTCGTCTCCCATGCTGCAAGATTACTTGCGCCGAGCCCGTTGTCGCAACACTGTGCTGCCGCCGATGGGGGATGGATATGCCGCGCGCCTTCAGCAAAGTCGAGATTGAGGAATTCTTCGCGCGGCTGAAAAAGCAGATTCCGGAGCCTAAAACCGAACTCGAATCGCTCAATCCCTACACCCTGCTCGTGGCCGTCGTTCTCTCCGCCCAGGCGACCGACAGAAGCGTCAACAAAGCGACCGAGCCCTTGTTCAAAATCGCCGATACGCCGGAGAAGATGGTCGCTCTCGGCGAAGAAAAACTGATCGGCTACATCAAGACCATCGGCCTTTTTCGCACCAAGGCAAAAAACGTCATCGCGCTTTCAAAGATGCTGATCGAACGGCATGGCGGCCGCGTTCCGCGCACGCGCGAAGAGCTCCAGGCCCTCCCCGGCGCGGGCCGCAAGACCGCCAATGTCGTGCTCAATGTCGCGTTCGGCGAAAAGACGATCGCGGTCGACACGCACATTTTCCGTGTCTGCAACCGCACCAACCTTGCGCCCGGCAAAGATGTGGTGGCGGTCGAGCTGGCGTTGGAGAAAAAAGTTCCGGAGAAATTTAAGCTCCACGCGCATCATTGGCTGATCCTGCATGGCCGCTATACCTGCGTGGCGCGCACACCCTTATGTCCGACATGCGTCGTGCGCGATCTATGCCGCTTCAAACATAAGACGAAGGAGGGTGCGCCGGTCAGGAAACCGGCCGCGCCGCGGCGCGTGCGCGCAAGGCGTTGAGGCAATTTTCGTCGGCCGCGATGCTGGCGCCTCTGGGCGTGGTTTCGACATGCCAGACCGCGGTTGCTCCATCGCGGGAATAGAGAAAGAAAAACGCCCTGCAACCTGGCGCATCGAAGCGCCAGATCTGTGCGGCTCCATCACGGCGCACGAGTGCCGGCATGCCGAATGTCGCGCGCAGATCCGCTTCGCGCAGGCCCGTCGTTCCCGCAGGCTCGCCTGGCGGCGGTGCCGGCGGCAGCGCCACCCGTGGCGGTGGCGCGGGCTTCGTTGCGCAACCCGCAGCCACGCAACACGCCATCAAGAGCACCGCAAGTTTTTTCATCGCTTCTGTTCCTCGTGGCTCAACCGCTTGAACAGATGTGCCATCAAAGCCGAGCCAAAAAAAGGCGCGATCAGATCAACGATTGGGATGGCCGTCAGAATCGCGATCAGCAGACCCGCGGCATAGATTCGCGTCGAATATCGCGCGCGCATCGCGTCGCTTTCGCCGCGGCTCAAGTGGCGTAACGCCGCAAGTTCGAAAAACTCCCGTCCCAGCAACCATCCGTTCGCCAGAATCGTGGCGCACTCGGCCAAGCCCGGGATGCCGATGTCCACCGGCAAGAGCGCGACATTGACCAGCAACGTGAGGGCGATCAGCCGCAGCGTTTCGCCGAACCCGGTGACGAAGGGCGTTCCGGGCGCCTTCGGATCACCGGGAAAGAAATGCGCATCGACTTTGGCCGCGATGCGGTCGAGATAAAGCGAACCGAAGATGGCGGCAACGGGCGCGCCCAGAAAGAAGATCGCGAGAATGAGGATGATGGGCGTCGTCACTTCGAGAAAACGGTTGACCCAGATCGAGCCCAGCGGCGGGAGGTGCGTCAGGGCGTATTCAATGCCCGCGAACAACAGCACGAAAAGCAGGGCTGTCAGCAAAAGGGAGCGCAGGACGATGCCGACAAAGTCGCGATCAAAGAGCATGGCCGCGGCCTTGCCGGCGCTTGCGAACATTCGAACGCTCCTCTAACTGAGTCCCGTTTATAAGCGAAAAGCCGGGGACCTTTAATGGCGTACCGCTACGATGTTGCGGCGTTGGGAAGCGCGATCGTCGACGTGCTGGCGCCCGTCGACGACAAATTCCTCCTCGAGCACAACATCGCCAAAGCGGTGATGACGCTGATCGACGATCACCGTGCCGAGCAGCTTCATCGCGCGCTGGGCGCGCCGCTCGAAATTGCCGGCGGCTCGGCCGCCAATACGATGGCCGGACTTGCCTCTCTGGGCGGACGCGGCGCCTTCGAAGGCAAGGTCAGGAACGACCGCCTTGGTGCGGCGTTCGCCACAAGCCTTAAAGGTCTCGGCGTCCACTACGCGACCGAACCGGCAACGGATGGACCATCGACCGCCTTGTGCCTGATCGCGGTGACGCCGGATGGCGAGCGCAGCATGAACACCTATCTCGGCGCGGCGCGCGAATTTTCCGTCGAGGATGTCGACGAAGCAGAAATTGCGGCCGCAAAGGTCCTCTATATCGAAGGCTATTTGTGGGACGCGCCGAAAGCGAAGGCGGCCTGCCTGAAGGCCATCCGCGAGGCGCGCCGCGTCGGAACTAAGGTCGCGTTCACGCTCTCAGATCCGTTCGTGGTCGGTCGCTATCGGGATGAATTCCGCACGATCCTGAGCGATCTCGACATCATTTTTGCCAACGAAGACGAGGCGAAGGCGCTGTTCGAAGTGGAGAGTTTCGATTCCGTTCTGCAGGCCGCGCGCTCGTCATGGCATGGCATTGCCGCACTGACGCGCTCGGAAAAGGGTTGCGTGATCGCGCAGAAGTCAGAAGTCCATGTCGTGGACGCCTGGCCGATCGCGCGCGTCGTCGACACGACCGGCGCAGGCGATCAATTCGCGGCCGGTTTTCTCTATGCACTGACCCGCAATCGCCCGCTTGCTGCGTGCGGCAGGCTGGCGACACTTTGCGCCGCCGAAGTCATTTCACATTACGGCGCGCGCCCCGAAACGTCTCTCAAGACGCTGGCTGCTGACGCCGGTCTGATCTAGCCGGATTTCCGCAGATAGATGTAGAGCGCGCCTTCGCCGCCATGCCTGACATGGGACGTGCGCACGCCTGCAACCATTGCCGCAAATGCTGGCTCTCGGAGCCAGCGCGGCACGACTGCCTTCAGAACGCCGCGCGAGCGATAGCTCAGTTGCATATCGAAAGGCGCGTCGGGAGCGACACGCGCACCCTTCCCGGTCACCACCAGTACGAGTTTGTGCCGCCGCACTTGTGCGTTGCGCAGAAACGATAGCAGCGCCCGATGCGCATCGTGCTCGGTGAAGCCGTGAAGATCGAGCCGAGCCTGAGGATCGATGAGTCCTCGGCGCAGCCTTTCCTCGGTTCGGCCATCGAGCCCGCCGGTGACGTCTGTCGCACTTCTGCGCGCTTTAGCCGGCGTCGCCGAGTCCTCGGACAGTCGCGACAGCGGCCGCGCCTCGGCGATCGCCTGTTCGAACAGCGCGCGTTCCTCGTTGGTCGTCTTGCGCCGGGTCACCGCAAAATGTCCTGAGCAAATTGTTTCGGAAGGAGTACATAAAGATGTCCGGCAGATTTCATCGCGCCCGCCAGTGTTTCCGCACGCGTGCCGAAGCCGAAGAAAAGATCGGCCCGCGCCGGACCTCGAATCGCGCCGCCCGTATCTTGAGCGATGAACAGGTTCCGAAGCTTCTGTCCGTCAGGCAATTGCGCGGCGACGAAGATGGGCACGCCAAGCGCATGAAATTTCGGGTCGACGGCAACGCTCGCGCCAGGGGTCAGCGCAACGCTTCCCGTTCCTTGGCTGCCCAGCGACGCATCGCCGACCGGCGCTTCCTTGAAGAAGACATAGGACTGGTTCGTTTCCATGACCTGGCGGGCCGCGGAAGGATTTGCCTTCAACCAGGCGCGAATGGACTGCATGGAAACCGTCTCGCGGGTCAGGACGCCCAACCGGATCAACCTGGCGCCGATGGCGCTGTAGGGTCTGCCGTTTTGCGCCGCATACGTCACGCGAACCGTTGCGCCATCGTCGAGCGCAACCCGACCCGAACCTTGGATGTGAAGAAAGAAAACCGCGATCGGATCGTTGCCATAGAAGAGCACGCTCGCCGGCGGCGGAAATTCGTCGAGCTCGGCCCGCGTCGCATAGGGAACCAGATGTTGGTCGCTGATGCGTCCGGCGATGCGTTCTCCCTTCCACTCGGGCCGGAACGCGCCAAGATCCGCACCGATGAGGTCGCGCGGCGTGGCATAGACAGGCGTTTGATACGCGTCATGGCGCGTCCTGCTGCCCTGCAGCAGCGGCTCGTAATAGCCTGTGATGAGGGCTTCGCCGCCAACTTCGAAGGCGGAAAAATGATCTTCGAAGAATTTTCGCGCCGAATTCTCTCCTGCTGCGAGGGCCGCGCGGCATACGCCGAACCAATCCTTGGCGCGACCCGCATACCCGCCAAGCTCCGAAGCGGCTTGCGCTCTCAAGATCGCGCCGCACGATCTGCGAAAGGCAGAAAGTGCCGCGCGCTTGTCGAAGGAGGCCCAGCCGGGAAGCCCGCTGAGCGAGACCGGCGTCAGCTCCAGCCTGGACGGCTTATTTTCCTTGTGCGGCAGCCAAAACCAGGCGGCAACGCCGATGCTCACGAGAATGAACAGAAACAGGATTCCGGGAATACGCGAACGCATTCCCCTGCCTCAATTTATGGAAGATCGCCGGACGTTGCGACCAAGAGCCAGTTCGGATCGCGCGAGCGCACATCGCGCGCAAACGTCCAGACGTCCGTCACGTCGCGAACCGTCTTGGAATCGCCCTCGATGACCGAGGCGTGTTCGTCGCTGGTCGCGGAAATGAATTGCGCACCGAAGGCGAGCGTGATTTCGGCGCTGCGGCCCTTGAGCGCGGCATGGACGATCTTGACGTCCTTGAAGCCGACGAAGGTGAAGGCCACCGATTCCTTGCGTTGTTCGCGGCCGCTGATCACTTGCCCGAAGGCCGCGAAGACTTCGTCGCTCAGGAGCGGCTTGAGTTGCGCGCGTTCGCCCTTCGCAAAGGCCGTGACGATGAGCTCATAGGCGCTGCGGGCGCCGGAAATGAAGTGGTCGGTCTCGAAGCTGCGGTCGGCGAGCTTGATGTCCATGAGCCCGCGCGCAACCGGGTCCGAGGGCGCGTCTGCGGGCGGCGCCGGCCGCGCAGCAACAGGCAAGGGCACGACGTTGTCCTTTGCGGCCGCGGCATCGGCAGGGGTTCTGCCGGTCAGGCGATAACTGTCCGGCGGTGGGCGCTCGTTTCCCGTCCGGCGGCCCAAGACCGTGTACAGCCGGAACAGGATGACACCTGCGACCACCGCAAACAGGAAAATGTCAAAAAACTGCGAATTCGGCATTGTTCGTCAAACCCACCGCGGCGCCTGGTCCGCCAAAGCCAAGACTAAACCCACGCGTCATGAGGGTCCAGCATTCTCGGTAACGCTTTGGAACCCTGCGAGTTGCTTGTCACGTCGGCGCCTTCCGTGGTACCCGCCGCGCGCGAAAATCCGAGGGACATGTCTCATGAGCGGTGGACCAGCTGGCGCCCAAGGCGATGCCAATGCGCCGCGCGTTCAGATCGTTGCGCAGTACACCAAGGATCTGTCGTTCGAAAATCCCGGCGCGCCCGGCACCATCACCAATCGTCCGAATATCGATCTCTCGGTCGATCTGCAGGCCCGGCGCATGGATGGTCCCTTGTTCGAAGTCGACCTGAAACTGCGCATCAACGCCAAATCACAGGAAGACAAGCCCGTCTTTCTCCTGGAGCTTGTCTATGCCGGACTGTTCCAGATCGTGAACGTACCCGACGATGTGCTGCAGCAGGTCCTTCTGATCGAGGGACCGCACATGCTGTTCCCCTATGCAAGGCGCATCATTTCCGACGCCGTGCGCGACGGCGGCATGCCGCCTCTGATGATCGAACCGATCGATTTCGCGGGTCTCTTTCGCAGCAAGCAGGCGCAGATGCAGCAGTTCCGTGGCGCGCAGGAGTCAGGGACCGCCTGAGAACGCGTTCCACAACGCAGCACTGCCCAGCTCCTCGGCCACGAACCTGGCATGCGCCTCGGCTTCCATGGCCGTAAGCCTTGCGGGTAGTGCTTGGGGGCGTATCCGAATGAGCCGCACCGTGTCCTGCGCGGTGTCGGCGCGATCGATGGGGCTAAGAGAGAGTTTACGCTGCCGCCCGCCCATCAACTCCAGGTAAACCTGCGAGGTCAGCTCGGCGTCGAGAAGCGCGCCATGCTTCACTCTGGCCGACAAATCGATGTCGAAGCGCCGGCACAACTCATCGAGCGAATAGCGCGCCCCGGGCACCTTGCTTTTGGCGACCTCGATCGTATCGATGGCGCGTCCATAGGGGATCGGCGGCCGGCCGATGCGGTGCAGTTCCGAATTGACGAATTTCAGATCGAAGCTCGCATTGTGGATCACGAGTGGCGCGTCGCCGATGAACTCCAGAAATTCGTCCACGACATCGGAAAATTTCGGCTTGTCGGCGAGGAATTCGTCGGACAACCCATGAATGCGCTGGGACTCGGCCGGCATGGCGCGTTCCGGATTGAGGAAGCAGCGATAGGTCCGTCCGGTCGGCAAATGCTCGATGAGCTCGACGCAGCCGATCTCGACGATCCGATGCCCGTCGGCAGGCTCAAATCCGGTCGTTTCGGTGTCGAGAACGATTTCACGCATGGTCGGCGTTTTCCTCGGCGCGGCGGCGCTCGCGAAGCTCTGTCACGATCATCTTGACCTGCTCGAAAGCGTGCTCGAGGCCTTTGTCCGTCACAACCACGAAATGGGCTTTTGCACGTTTTTCTTCGTCGGGCATCTGGCGCGAATGCAGGTAGTCGAACTTCTCCTCGGTCATTCCCGGCCTTGCCAGGACCCGTTGGCGCTGCACATGGGAGGGCGCGCTGACCACCACCACCGCATCCATGTTCCGCTCACCGGCGGTTTCGAACAGCAAGGGAATGTCGAATACGACGATGTCGGCGCCTTTCGCCTGGGCGTCTTCGAGAAATTTCCGCCGCTCATCGGCCATCAAGGGATAGACAATGGCCTGAAGACGCTGCGTGGCGTCGTGATCGCCCGTGACCCTTTTGGAAAGCGCGGCACGATCGACCGCGCCATCCGTGAGCGTGCCGGGAAACGCCGCTTCGATGGCGGCCACGGCGCGTCCGCCGACCTGGTAGAGTTGGTGCACGGCCGCGTCGGCGTCGTACACCGGCACGCCAAGCTTGGCGAACATCTTGGCCGTTTCGGACTTGCCCATGCCAATCGAGCCGGTCAGGCCAACATGTATTGGCCGCCTATTTGCCACTGCGCAGCGCCCTTTCAAGATATTGCCTCAGCGGCGGCGAGACCTTTGCTTCACCGCCATAGAACGCGGCAAATGCCGGGACGCCTTGGTGCATCAGCATGCCCAGACCATCGATGATGCGAAAACCGGCTTTTGTTGCACGCTTGAGCAGCTCTGTTTCGAGCGGATTGTAAACGATGTCGCAAATCCACGCGTCCTTGGGCAAGACATCCAGAGAGATATCCAAGGACGGCGTGCCGTTCATTCCCGCGCTCGTTGCATTGATCACCAACGCCGCGTCTTTCGCGGCTTTTGACCAGTCAGACTTCTCGAACGCCTGGATTTTCGGGGTGATATGCGGCGACAGTTGCGCGGCCAGCTGTTCCGCCCGCCCGCGACTGCGATTGACGATACGGATTTCCCCAGCACCCAAATCGTTGAGCGCCACGGCAACGGCGCGCGCAGCGCCGCCGGCGCCCAGTACAACCACGGGCTTTTCGCGCAAGCCATTGCCGAGTTGCTCGACTAAAGATGCCGCCAGACCCGCCGCATCGGTATTGCGACCTTCGATCCGGCCCTCGCCAGGGAACAGGAGCAGATTGGCCGCGCCCGTCATCCGCGCCGCCAGGTCGCAGTCGTGACAGAGCGCAAAGGCCGCTTGCTTGTGCGGGATCGTCACATTCAAACCTTTGAACCCAGCCTTCATCACGCCTCGGACCACCGCTGAGAGATCTTCGGGTCTGACCGGCAGCGGAACATAGAGTCCGTCAATTCCGAGTTCGTTCAACCAGTAGCCGTGCAAGCGCGGCGAGAGCGTGTGGGCGACGGGCCAGCCGACGATCCCGGCGAGTTTTGCATTTCCGCTCGCACTCATGACGCAATCACACCCTTGCGGCGCAGCTCCGCCAAGAGCGGCTGAAGCGGCAGTCCCAGGATGGAGAAATAGTCGCCCTCGACGCGCTCGAAAAGCTGCGCGCCCATGGTTTCCAGACGAAAACAACCCACCCCGGCCAAGACGCCGCTTCCTTCTGTGGTGAGATAGGTATCGAGAAAAGCATCGCTGAAGTCCCGCATCGTGAGATTTGCCGTCTCCGAATGGGTCCAGGTCACATGGGCCGCCTCCGCCAATGCCAGTGCGCTGATCAGACGATGCCGTCTTCCCCTTAAGCGCAGCAGCAATCGGCGAGCCTCTGTCAGGTTCGCGCACTTGCTGAGCAATTCGCCCTCGAAGTCCAGAACCTGATCGGCGCCGAGGACTAGCGCGTCGGGGCGGAGTTTTGAGACATGAATGGCCTTTGCCTCGGCCAGCGCGAGCGCGACATCCTGAACCCCCCTGCCTTTGGCCAGAAGCTCGGCCTTCAGCGTATCCTCGTCGATCTCGGCCGGGATTGCCTCGAACGGAACCCGCGCGCCGCGCAGAATATGGGCGCGCGGCGCACTGGCCGAGGCAAGGACGAACCTCATCTGGTCTGGCCCTGGCGCTCGTGCAGCAAGGTCATCACGGTCGCCGCGGTCTCTTCCACCGAACGCCGCGAGACATCGATCACCGGCCATTCCTGTTGTTCGAAGAGCTTGCGCGTGGAACTGACTTCGTTGCGCACCGACTCGATGTCCACATAATCGGTGTCGCGAACTTCACCCATGATGTTCAGGCGGTTGCGGCGAACCTGGACCAACCGATCGGGGGACGCCCAAAGCCCGACGATCAGAGGACCTCTTGCGGCAAGCAGTGAGGACGGAAGAGGAATCCCCGGCACGAGCGGCACATTGGCGGCACGCACGCCGCGAATGGCAAGATAGACGCAGGTCGGCGTTTTCGATGTGCGGCTCGCGCCCACCAGGATGACTTCTGCTCCGTCGATCGTTTCCAACGCTTGACCGTCGTCGTGATGAATCGTGAAATTCAAGGCTTCAATCCGCTGCAAGTAGCGCTGATCCAATTCATGCTGCGCTCCGGGACGATGCGTTTCCGCTGCACCGAGAAACTGGCGCATCATCGAAATCGGCCCTTCCATGACGTCGAGGCACGGCAAATTCAACGTTGCGCATTGCGCGATAAGCTCTTTGCGCAGCTCGGGATTGACGAGTGTAAAGAATACCAGGCCCTTCTGTTCGGAGATCTGCTCGACCGCCCGCGCCAGTTGCCGAAGGTTACGCACAAGCACATAGGAATGCTCTTCGACCATCACGCCGGCGAATTGCGCCAGCGCCGCTTTCGCGATCGAGTTCAGCGTCTCTCCCGTCGCATCGGAGACCAGATGAACATGGAATGGATTGCTCACAAATTCATGCTCCCTTTGTGCACCGACGTGCACGATCCTGCGTATAAAGGCTTGGTGTGCTCGACACTCGTGCAGCGTTTGCCATCGCTCCAACTTTCGTCACCAGCCGGTTCTTCCGCACGCCTCCCGATGCCTTGTTCCAGGTACTTGAGTCTCAAGCGCTTCCGGCCTAGTGATCCGGAAAGCCCACGGACTCTTCCACAGATCACAGGCCTTACACCATCTTCAGAATCCTAATCTAGGACTCTTGTATTGAAGATAGAGACGAAACTAGTGCGGGTTCTGAGCGGAGAGCCGGTTTGGCCGCCTCCGATCTGGCTGATGCGCCAGGCGGGTCGTTACCTGCCCGAATATCGTGAGCTTCGTGCCAAGGTCGGTTCGTTCTGGGGCATGTGCAATGCGCCTGACGTGGCCGTCGAAGTGACGCTTCAACCCATTCGCCGTTTCGGTTTCGATGCGGCGATTGTTTTCTCCGACATCATGACGGTGCCGGTGGCGCTTGGTTGTCCGGTGACAATCAAGGAAGCGGAAGGTCCGGTGCTGACGCCTGTGACGCACGCGGCGGGATTCGTTCGCGATCGAGCGCATTGGGAGGAACAGCTTGCGCCGGCCTACGAGACCCTGAAGCGCGCGAGAGCAGGTCTGGATCGGGAAACAAGTTTGATCGGCTTCGCTGGGGCGCCCTGGACCTTGGCGACGTATTTGGCAGCCGGGCGAGGTCGCGATGAACAGAAAGCGGCGAAGCTCTGGGCTTATCGCGACCCGCGGGGTTTTTCCGAGTTGTTGGACATCATCGGTGAATGTGTTGCGTTTCATCTGATCAGACAGCTCGAAGCGGGCGCTGACGTCGTTCAACTGTTCGATAGCTGGGCGTCGGCTCTTACCTCATCCGGCTTTGCACGTTTTGTCGTCGAACCGACAAAAAAAATCGTGAGACAAGTTCGCAGTTCTTATCCAAGCGCGAAGATCATCGGATTTCCCAGGGCCGCGACGCTTGCCGGCTACGAACTTTATGCGCGCGAGACGGGCGTCGATGCCGTCAGCATCGACACATCTGCACCGATCCGTTGGGCGCGTGAGATTTTGTCGCCACGCGTAAGCGTACAGGGCAATCTCGATCCCGTCGCCTTGATCGCCGGAGGCAAAGCTTTGGATGAAGGTGTGGATGAAATTCTTGCCGCACTGAAAGGTAAAGCGTTCATTTTCAATCTTGGTCACGGCATCCTGCAGGAGACGCCGATCGCGCATGTGGAACGGTTGGTTGAGCGGGTTCGGAGTGCCGGGTGAAACTGGCCGTCGTCCTCTTCAATCTGGGGGGTCCGGATTCGCTCGACGCGGTCGAGCCGTTCCTGCGCAATCTGTTCAGTGATCCTGCGATCCTGACTCTGCCGCGCTTTCTGCGCACGCCTTTGGCGCGGTTCATCGCGTCCAGG
The DNA here is from genome assembly GCA_035536115.1 of Rhizomicrobium sp. Lineage (GTDB taxonomy): Bacteria > Pseudomonadota > Alphaproteobacteria > Micropepsales > Micropepsaceae > Rhizomicrobium. Next base: position 41,646 of record DATLOU010000013.1, on the reverse strand, counting down.
CGCGCGCCATTCGCACGCGACATCTACCGGAAGCTCGGCGGCCGCTCACCCATCCTGGAAGAGACCAAGGCGCAAGCCGAGGCTTTGGATAAGGTGTTGGCGACTCGCGGAATCGAAGCCAGGAGCTTTATCGCGATGCGCTGCTGGAAGCCCTTCAGCGATGAAGCCGCTCAAGCGATCAAGTCCTGGGGCGCCGACTCCATCGTGCTGCTCCCGCTCTATCCGCAGTTTTCGACGACGACGACGGGTTCATCGCTGGCCGATTGGGAGCGCGCGGCCCGCGCAGTTGGGCTGTCGGCACCCACATCCACCGTCTGCTGCTATCCCGACGAAGAAGGCTTCATCGCAGCCGAGGCCGAGCTTATTCACGATACACTCACAAGGGCGAAGTCAGGTGTGGATTATCGCCTTCTCTTGTCGGCCCACGGACTGCCCAAGCGCATCATTGCCAAAGGCGATCCTTATCAATGGCAGGTCGGTCGGACCGCGGCCACCCTTGTGGATCGATTGGGGATAAAGGACCTCGACTGGCGCATCTGCTACCAAAGCAGGGTCGGACCACTCGACTGGATCGGGCCGGCCACCGACAGCGAAGTGAGGCGCGCCGGGGCCGAGGGCAAAGGCATCGTCGTGGCTCCGATCGCGTTCGTCTCCGAACATTCCGAAACGCTGGTCGAGCTCGACATGGACTACCGCGAACTTGCCATAGCATCGGGCGTCCCCGACTATTTGCGGGTGCCCGCGGCCGGCGTGCACCCTTCGTTCATTGCCGCGCTCGCGGACTTGGCGAGCCGCGCCCCGAAGGGAATTGCAAGCAACATGGGGGAACGCCTTTGCCCGGACGCATTCGGGAAATGCGCTTGCTTGGGGGCTAAGTCAGGATGAGCGTTCTCGCGGACAATCTGGATTGGATCAGGGCGTTTCACGTCATCGCTGTGATCGCATGGATGGCAGGCATGCTCTATCTGCCGCGCCTCTTCGTCTATCATTGCGATGCGCCGGTTGGCTCGGCGCAATCGGAGATGCTGAAGGTGATGGAGCGGCGGCTCCTTCGCATCATCATCAATCCGGCGATGATCGCGACCTGGCTGCTCGGGCTGACACTGATGATTGTGACCGGCGCCTATGCCAGCTTGTGGTTTCAAATAAAGTTTGTGTTGGTTCTGCTGATGAGCGGTCTGCATGGGCTTTTCTCGGCGACGGTCAAGCGTTTCGCGCGCGACGCCAACACCCGCCCGCAACGCTTTTATCGCTTCATTAACGAAGTTCCGTTTGTCCTGATCATCGCCATCGTCATCTTGGCCGTCGTCAAGCCGTTTTCATGAAAGTGTCGGAGCGGGGCTTGACGAAGGTTTGCAAGCGCCCCAAATCACGGTATAAGTAGTTCGTTCCCCTAGGCACGCATCGGCACCGGCAAGGATTGCGCGGCGCCGGAACCGGTTCAGACCGGCGCGTGCCGGCCAAACCTCCGACCATGAATGCGCGGGCGCCGAAGGTGCCTTCGAACAGCCGGATCACTTCTCCCCATGTACCCCAGGTGCAATTCACAATGACAGTTCAAGACGGCCTGCAGGCCATGAAGCTGCAGGATCTCAAATCCAAAAGCCCAACCGATCTTCTGGCATTCGCCGAAGAGCTTGAAATCGAAAACGCCTCGTCCATGCGCAAGCAGGACATGCTGTTCGCGATCCTGAAAGAGCTCGCCGAGCGCAACGTCGAAATCACAGGGACCGGCGTCGTGGAGACGCTACAGGACGGCTTCGGCTTCCTGCGCTCGCCCGAATCCAATTATCTCGCGGGGCCGGACGACATCTATGTCAGCCCGTCGCAGATCCGCCGCTTCGGACTTCGGACCGGCGACACGGTGGAAGGCCCGATCCGCGCGCCCAAGGATGGGGAGCGTTATTTCGCCCTTCTCAAGGTCTCGAGCATCAATTTTGAGGACCCGGAGAAGATCAAGCACAAGGTCCATTTCGACAATCTGACCCCGCTTTATCCGACCCGCTGGCTCAACATGGAGCTGAGTGATCCCACCATCAAGGATAAGACCGGCAGGGTCATCGACATCGTCGCGCCGCAAGGCATGGGACAACGCTGCCTCATCGTGGCGCCGCCCCGCGTCGGCAAGACGATCATGATGCAGAACATCGCGCGCGCCATCAGTGCCAACCATCCGGAGTGCTACCTGATCGTGCTTCTGATCGACGAGCGGCCGGAAGAAGTCACCGACATGCAGCGCACGGTGAAGGGCGAGGTCATTTCCTCGACCTTCGACGAGCCGGCGACGCGCCATGTGCAGGTCGCCGAAATGGTGATCGAGAAGGCCAAGCGCCTGGTCGAACATAAGCGCGACGTGATCATCCTCCTCGACAACATCACGCGGCTTGGCCGCGCCTATAACACCGTGATCCCGTCATCGGGCAAGGTCTTGACCGGCGGCGTCGATGCCAACGCTCTGCAGCGGCCCAAGCGCTTCTTCGGCGCAGCACGCAACATCGAGGAAGGCGGCTCACTGACCATCATCTCGACGGCGCTGATCGATACCGGCAGCCGCATGGACGAAGTCATCTTCGAAGAGTTCAAGGGGACGGGTAACTCCGAAATCGTTCTCGACCGCAAGGTGGCCGACAAGCGTGTCTATCCCGCGATCGACATCCTGAAGTCGGGCACGCGCAAGGACGAGCTCCTGCTCGACAAGGGCACGCTGGCGAAGACGCACGTTCTGCGCCGCATCCTGGCGCCGATGGGGACGACCGACGCCATCGAGTTCCTGCTCGACAAGCTCAGAACTTCGAAGAACAACGCGGACTTCTTCGACAGCATGAACACCTGATTTCCCGGGGAAGGCTGTGAGGCTTGTCCTGCTGCACAGTCCGCTCGTCGGGACTGGCACGTGGCGGGCGATTGCCCCAGCGCTCGAGGCACGCGGCTTCGAGGTCGCCGTCCCCGATTTTGCCGCCGACATGGCGGGCCCCCCGCCTTATTACTCGCGGCTCGTTCGCACGGCGTCTGCGTGCGTTGCGCGCGACAGCGCAATTCTGGTTGCGCATAGTGGCGCGGGGAGCTTGGTGCCGGCAATCGTGGCGAGCGGGCGCGTTTCGGGCGCGATTTTCGTCGATGCGCTCATGCCGCATCCGGGCCAAAGCTGGTTCGAAACGGTTCCCCAGACACTCAAGACACGGCTCGAGAATCTCGCGCGCAATGACCGCGTTCCGCCGTGGCACCGCTGGTGGCCGCAGGGGGCCATCCGAAGTTTGTTTGCCGACGAAGCGTCCTATGTCCAGTTCGCCTTGGAGCTGAAGGAAATCCCCCTGGCCTATCTGGAGGAACCGGCACCCGATCGCGACCTCGGCGGAGATTTTGCCGGCGCGTATCTGCAACTTGGGCCAGGCAGCGCCGCTGAAGCTTCGGCTGCCGAGCGGCTAGGCTTGCCGGTGAAGCGCTTGGCGCTCCATCACCTCGCGTTGCTGACGCATGTCGAAGAGGTTGCCGACGGGATCGCCGATCTCGCTCGTTCGATTCAGCGCTAGTGCCGGGCCGGCTCATCCATCAGCTTGTTTTCGCCGCCGCGTTCGCCGAGCCAATCCATCGCCGCCAGCACGATGCCGGAGACGAGGAAGACACCGTGCAGGATCATCAGCCACACCAGATTGGATTTGTCGGCCGTCTCGATCGACATAAAAGATTTGAGCAGATGGATGACGGAAATGGCGATGATCGAGGCGATCAATTTGAGCTTCATGTTGCTGAAATCGACACGGCCCATCCAAGCGGGCTTGTCGGGGTTGCCTTCCAAATCCATCCGCGAGACGAAATTCTCGTAGCCGGCGAAGACGACCATCAGCGTCAGGTTGCCTGCGAGCGACATGTCGATGAGGGTCAAGAGCCACAGGACGACGGTGTTCTCGTGCAGATCGAGCGTGAAGACCTTGGAGGTCTCTTCGACGAGCTCCTTCCCGAACGTGATCAGAAGTACGAGGAGCGCGATGACGAGGCCGACATAAAACGGCGCCATCAGCCAGCGGCTGCGGAACAGGGATTGCTCAAAAAACTCCTCATATTGCTTGATGGCCATGGAAGTCCCCAAATCGGATGGCGATTCGCAGTAGACGCGACATTCATGGGGTTTTGAAGGCCTCGGGTCAGTTATCCCCGGACCGGTTGACCGGTCGTGCGTCACAGTCGAAACTCGCTCGTTCAAGCAAGCAGGAAAATTGATGACCGAGCATCCGAACGAACGCGCCCAGTTCAAGGCCATGGCCGAAGGCACAAAGGAAGATTGGGCAAAGATTGCGGCCGCCTCGATCGGGTTCAACCGCGACCTGCCGAACCGCGTGTTGACGCACCTGCAACTCCTGAAAGGCGATTGCGGCGGCTTCGCCGTCGACCGGCTCGAACACTCGCTGCAGTCGGCGAGCTTGGCGCACCGCGACGGCATGGACGAGGAGTATGTCGTCTGCGCGCTGATGCACGACATCGGCGATACGCTCGCCTCGGCCAGCCATGCCGAACTGGGCGCGACGATGATGCGGCCTTACGTATCGGAAGAGAATTGGTGGATGATGCACCATCACGGCATCTTCCAGGGTTATTACTTCTTCCACTATCTGGGTCTCGACCGCAACATGCGCGAACAGTTCCGCGGCCATCCTTCGTTCGAGCGCACGGCGATGTTCTGCGCGCGCCACGACCAGAACGCCTTCGATCCGGCTTACGACACGCTGCCGCTCGAAGCTTTCGTCCCTATGGTCCAGCGCGTCATGGCACGACCGAAGAACACGATTTATATGCGCCAGGACCAAAAAATCGCGGCGGAATAGTTATCGCAGCCTCAGGCGAGTCTGAGACCGCAGTATTTCGCAAAATGGCGAAAATCGGCGTCGCGGGTGATGAGCGCCACGTCGTTATCGATGCAAGATTGCGCAATGAGCGTATCTGCCAGTCGCGCGCGCAAGCGGCGCGCCAACAATTTGGCGCGGGTTTCGGCGGCGCGGGCCCAGTAGCCGTCCCCGATATCCAGGGTCGGTAGCACGCGGATCAAGGTGCTGTGGGATTCGGGGAGTTGCGGATCGGATAGCACTTCCGTCAACACAATCGCAGGCAAAGCAAGCTCGTTCGTGACAATGCTTTGATCAAGCAGTTGGACGTCACTGCCGCGATCACCCTGAATGAATGCAATCAGAGTCGACGAATCGACAGCGATCATTTGGCGTCGTCGCGAAGTTCGTTCAGGTCGATGGTGAATTTGTAGGTTCCGCGAAGCTTGCGAAGCTCGCTCTGGGCGCGAATCGATCGCAGCCTCCTGAGCGCGGCGCGCACCGTTTCCGTTACGCCGGCACCGGTGAATTCCTGTGCGGCGGCGAGATCGTCCGCCGGTACGTCGACCGTGATTTTGCGCATTTCGCTCATGACCATTTTTGATACCATAATCGATGCTGGGGTATCAAGATGGTCCTATGACCCAGTATCGACTATGGGATCAGAATCGTCGCGCCGGTCGTGTTGCGCGAGTGCAGCGCCTCATGCGCCTTGCGCGCTTCGGAAAGCTTGAAGCGCTGATGGATGGCAATCTTGACAGCGCCCGACGCGATGACGGCGAAGAGATCGTCCGCCGTTTCCTGCAGCTCCTTGGCGTTGCGCGTGTAGCTCATCAGGGTCGGGCGCGTCAGATAAAGCGAGCCCTTGGCGCTCAGGATGCCGGCCTCGAACGGCGGCACGGCGCCGGACGCGTTCCCAAAGCTCACCATCATGCCGCGCACCTGAAGGCAATCGAGCGAGCCCATGAATGTGTCCTTGCCGATCGAATCGTAGACCACCGGAACGCCCACGCCGCCGGTGATCTCGCGCACGCGCTTGACCCAATCCTCCTTGCGGGTGTTGAGGACATGGGCGGAGCCGTTTTCCTTCGCCAGCGCGACCTTTTCGTCCGAGCCGACCGTGCCGATGACGGTTGCGCCGAGATGCTTGGCCCATTGCCCGGCGATGAGACCGACGCCGCCCGCCGCGGCGTGGAAGAGAATCGTCTCGCCGCGCTTCACCGGATAGGTGCGCTTCAGGAGATATTGCGCGGTCATTCCTTTGAGCATCGCTGCGGCCGCGGTCTCGTCGCTGACGCCCGCGGGGATTTTCACCAGCCGGTCGGCGGGTACGTTGTTGGCTTCGGCATAGGCGCCCATCGCACCCGCATACGCGACGCGGTCGCCTGGCTTCACGTTCGAGACACCTTCGCCCACCGCTTCCACGACGCCGGCGGCCTCGCTGCCTAGTCCAGACGGAAGCGGCAATTTGTAGAGCCCCGTGCGGTGATAGGTGTCGATGAAATTGACCCCGACCGCCGTGTGTTTGACGCGCGCGATGCCACGCCCAGGCGCAGGAAGTTCGACATCGATGAACTGAAGGACCTCCGGCCCTCCGACCTGTTCGAAGCGGATGGCTTTCATGCTGTCCTCAAGCGGTCAGATTGCCTCGCAGGGAATTCGACAACATTGCGCGTCGCGGCACAATGCCGACGTGTTCAGAGGGTCGCGATGACCTGGCGCAAGTTCTTTCCTTCAATGATCGAAGTCGACGGCTGTGGTATTGGCGCCGCTAACGATGACGGCGACGCGTTCGCCGGCATGCGGCGTGTAGTGGCCGCAGAGGATTGCGGCAAAGGCCGCCGCGCCTCCTGGTTCGGCGACAATTCGAGCGGTAGTCCAAAGGGTCTGTTGCGCGGCCCGAATATCTGCATCGCTCACAAGGATCGCTCCTTGCACATTTGCCGCGACGATCGGAAACACTTTGTCTCCGATCCGGCGTGGCGCGAGCGAGTCGGCGGCCAGCCCGCCGACGGGAGCGTCCACGGGAGTTCCGGCAGCGATGGCGCGCGAAAGCGTCGGAGATGCCTCAGGCTCGACGCCGATCACTTTGGCGCGGCCGGCGTACCACGCAGCGATTCCGCCGATCAGTCCGCCGCCGCCAACCGACACCAGGACCGTGTCGATCTGAGGATTCTGCTGCTCCAGTTCGAGCGCGACAGTACCTTGGCCGAGCATCGTCTCTTCCTGGTCGAAGGCATGAACGGAGAGCGCGCCGGACTGCGCAATGTAATGGTCGCATGCGGCCAGAGCGTCGCCATAGGAATCGCCGCCGATGACCAGGTCCGCGTCACAATCGCGGATACGCGCGATTTTGGCTGGCGAGGAGATGCATGGAACGAAGATCTTCGCTTTGACGCCGCACCTCATCGCCGCATAGGCAACGGCCACGCCGTGATTTCCGCCGCTCGCCGCACAGACGCCAGCCATTGGAATGGCGCGCGTCAACAGGTTGGCAAATGCTCCGCGTGTCTTGAAGGAGCCGCCATGCTGCAGGTACTCGAGTTTGAGTGTTAAGGCGCCGGCGGCGAACGGCCCGTTCTGCCAGTCGAGCACGGGCGTGCGCCGAATGTGCCTTGCGATGATTTCGTAGGTGGTTGTGATGGCAGAACGGTCAACAACTTTCACCACGGCGCCGTCTCGCTGAGCCCACTGCGCCTTGACTATAATTAGGCAAGTAGCTAATTAGCAATATGCCAATCGAGCATAGCTTCCGTGCCCTGGCCAATGGCAGCCGCCTGCGCATCTTGGAGTGGCTGAAGGATCCGCGCGCGCATTTTGCGGCCCAAAGCGACGGCGATCTGGTGAAAGACGGCGTGTGCGGAATTCGGATCGCGGAAAAACTGGGGGTCAGTCAACCGACAGCAAGCGAGCATTTGCGCATACTCGTTCAGGCCGGTCTTCTTCGCTCCAAAAGGATCAAGCAGTGGACATTTTATAGCCGCGACGAAGTGCGGATCACAAAGATGAAGCGTGAATTGACGCGCTCGATCTGAACCTGCGGCCAAGATGGCCAACATTGCGCCTTCGCGGTATGACCGTCCCGGGGCAGTCGATACAAGGCGCGATCTGCTGGGGTGGCGTTCACGCGATAATGATCGAGGATGGAACAAAGTTAGACGGGGCGCCTGCGCTCTCGCAGGGCCGCGGCCGCGCGGCTTTCGGCTTCATTTTCGTCAGCGCCGTCGCCAGCGCCATGTCGATCGGCATCATGGTCCCCATTCTGCCGAACCTCCTGAAGCAGTTTTCCGGTGGCGACACCGCGACGGCATCCGAATGGAATGTCACCTTCGCGGTGGCAGGCGGGCTGATGAGCTTTTTCGCCGGGCCTGTCCTTGGACTGCTGTCGGACCGGTTTGGCCGGCGGCCCGTCTTGCTGATTTCGCTCGTCGGCTTCGGCACGGATTTTCTCTTCATGGCATTCGCGCCCAGTCTGTGGTGGCTGTTCCTGGGGCGGTTGATCAGCGGCGCGACCTCGGGGATCTTTTCGACCGCCAATGCCTATGTCGCGGACGTGACGGCGCCGGAGAACCGCGCACGGGCCTTCGGCTGGATGGGCTCGGCTTTCAGCTTCGGATTTCTTGCCGGCCCTGCGATCGGCGGCTTGCTCGGCAACTACAATCTGCGCTGGCCCTTCATGGCGGCGGCAGCCTTGACCTTGGTCAATGCCTTCTACGGTCTTCTGGTTCTCCCGGAGTCGCTGCCGGAGAATCGCCGCGCCACGTCTTTTCGCTGGCGTCGCGCCAATCCGCTCGGTTCGCTGACGCTGTTGCGCTCGCATCACGAACTCCTGCCCCTGGCCGGTGTCGGTTTTCTCAATCAGCTCGCCAACATGGTGTGGCCGAGCGTTTTCGTCCTCTATACCGGGTATCGCTACCATTGGACTCCCGGAACGACAGGTTTCGTCATGATGGGCGGCAGCGTTCTGGGCATCGTGGTGCAAAGCTTTCTCGTCGGTCCCGCCGTTCAGCGGTTGGGCGAACGCGGCTGCATGTTTGCCGGTGCGGCCTCCGCCGCGTGCGCGCTCTTCTGGTACTCGATGGCACCGACCGGCCTGATCTATCTGATCGGCATGCCGCTCAGCGCGCTCTGGGGTCTCTTGATCCCAGGACTTCAAGGTTTGATGACGCGGCGCGTCGGTCCGACCGAGCAGGGCCAGCTTCAAGGCGCCAACCAAAGCCTGATCGGAATCTCTTCGGTCATCGGACCCCTACTCTATGGCTTGTCCTTCGCCTGGGCGGTGCGCCATCCGGATTATTCCTTCTCCGGACTGCCGATGTTTCTCGCCTCGGCGACGATGATGGCGTGCCTGGCGCTTGCGTTCTGGGCGGCACGGCGCGCCGAGCGCTACGTTTCCTAGATCAACTCAAATGCTGACGCAGGAAGGTCGACGTGCGGCCATTGGCGAGATCGGCGCATGCCTTGTCGTAGTGCGCGCCGCCTGCGCGCGCAAAGGCGTGATTCATTTCGGCATAGGAGTGGATTGTCACGAGGGGGTTGTTCTTCAGCCCCTCGACGATTTTCTTCTGCGCTTCCGGCGGGACATATTCGTCCTTGCCCGCGATATGCAGCATCACGGGCTTTCTGATCTTCGCCGCCTCTGAGAGTTTCTCCTGAATGTTCACGCCGTAGTAGCCAACGGCCGCATCGCAGTCGGTTCGCGTGGCGGTCAAGAACGCGAGAAGGCCGCCCAGGCAATAGCCGACGGCGCCGACCTTACCCGTGCAGCCTGCGACCGAGTGCCGGAGATAGGTGATCGAGGTCTGGATGTCCTTGACGCCCGCATCCTGATCGAAACGGCCCATCAGATCGAAGGCGCGCTTCCATTCCGCATCGCTCTGGTCGCTGAGCTGCACGCCCGGTTCGAGCCGCCAGAACAGATCGGGCGCGAGCGCGAAGTAGCCGCGCGCGGCAAACTCGTCCGCGATTTTGCGCATCACGCTGTTGACGCCGAAGATTTCCTGAATCACCACCAGGCCGGGGCCCCGCCCCGATGCGGGCGACGCGAGATAAGCGCCGAACTCGCCGTCCGGGCTGCTTTTGATGCGTACGTCCTGGCCGCTCATGGACTTCCTCCGCGCTCGTGCAGCCGCGAGGTTAGCGGGTCCAGTTTCGCCGCGCTATTGCGGTCGCTGACCGGCCTGAGGGCGCTGCGGCAGTTGCAGCATCTGTGACAGCGTTACGGGGTTGGTTATCGGCGCCGAGCAGGTCTGTCGCTGGCAGAGATAGGCAGTCGGCTGGCCGTTGACCATCGTCTTGCCGTGCATGGGATGGCCCTCGGGGAATGTGTGTTCGGGAGGAACCACGCTCAGACACCGGTTCGGCAAAGCCCGGCCGAGGATGGCCGCACTCAGCTCATGCGTTTTGGGATTGGCGAGCGGCCCGATGACGATCAGATGCAAGTCGGTCAACGCATATTCAAGGCCGCTGAAGTAAGAACCCATCGTGATCCAGGCGCGGGCCGCTTCGCCGGCGAAGCCGCCGATCATGGTGTTGGCGCGCTCGATATATTCGCGCACGCCAGTGATCATCGTCAGGCGCGCCAGCACCTGCAGCATCGTGCCGTTGGCCGAGGGCGTGGGCTGGTCGAAAACCATCCGTGCACGGACGATTAAGGGATCGGCGTCGTCGGCGGTATAGAAATAGCCGCCATTGGCCACGTCCCAGTAGTGTTCATTGAGCGTGCGGACCCAGGCCTTGGCGTGTTCGAGGTAGCGTTTTTCGCCGATCGTCTCATGGAGAATGAGCGCGGCGCGCGCCATGTGGGCATAGTCGTCGGCAAAGCCTTGCGCGCTGCGCTTGCCGTCGAACCAGCAATGGTGCAAGCGGTCGCCGTCGCCAAGCGTCTTGACGACGAAGTCGAAGGCCTTGATGGCCGCGGTCGTCCATTCGGCGTTTTGCAGGACTGCGCCGGCGTTGGCGAGCGCGGCGATGGCAAGGCCGTTCCAGTCGGCGAGAATCTTGCGGTCGACTTCGGGCGGTGTGCGGGTCTGGCGCACCTTGAGAAGTATCTCGCGCTGCTTGGCGAGGAGCGCTTCGTCGGCATCCGATTGCGGAAAGGGCGCAGGCGAGCCGATGCGCTGCAGGATATTCTTGCCCTGGGCGCTGCCGTCGCGCGTCACATTGTAGACAGTCTTGAACTTGGCGACGAAGGTCCCCATGAGCGCCGCGTCGATCTCGGCCTCGGTCCACAAATAGTATTTGCCTTCTTCGCCGTCGGTATCGGTATCGATGCTCGAAGCAAAGGCATCGCCGCTTTTCATCTCGCGCAGGAGAAACTGAATGGTCTCCTCGATGCGCGAGCGGCAGAGTGCGTTGCGGTTGAACTGCCACACACTCGTCATCAGCTCCACGAGCATTGCCTGATCGTTGAGCATCTTTTCGAAATGCGGAATGAGCCAGCGTTCGTCGCTGCAATAGCGCGAAAAGCCGCCGCCAATATGGTCGTAGAGCCCGCCGAGCAGGATGTTGTCGAGCGTGATCGAGGTGAGCTGCATGAATTGCGGCAGCCCGGTGCGCAGGTAGGAGCGCCAAAGGACTTCCAGGGGGGCGACGGCGGGAAATTTGATGTTCCCCGTTTGGCCACCGAAGAAGATATCGAAGCGTTGCCCGATACGCAGCGCCCCGGTGTCGAGCATCAAGGCATCGACCGGGCCGCGCATATCGCGATTCCAGAGATTGGCGAGCTGGCTGGTGGCGGCTGTGGACGTTTGTTCGACCTGATCGCTTCGTTCGCGATAGAGCTGCACGACATCGGCGAGGACTTTTCGGAAGGCCGGCTGCCCCTGGCGCTCCTCGTCGGGCAAGTAGGTTCCGGCGGCGAACGGCGCGCCTTTCGGCGTCAGGAACATCGTCAATGGCCAGCCGCCATTGTGACCCATGATGTTGGCTGCAGCCTGGTAGATCTGATCGATGTCGGGCCGTTCCTCGCGATCCACTTTGACGTTGACGAAGTTCTCGTTCATCAGCGTCGCAGTGGCCGCGTTGGCGAAGCTTTCACGCTCCATGACGTGACACCAGTGACAGGCGGTGTATCCGATCGAAAGCAAGATCGGCTTGTTCTGAGTCTCGGCTGCGGCGAGCGCCTCCCGCCCCCAAGGATACCAGTCGACGGGATTGTCCTTGTGGCGCAACAAATAGGGACTGGATTCTTGCGCGAGACGGTTCATAGAGCGTTTTCCGTGAAGGTCAGAAGCCGACATTGCATTGGACGGCTCGATCGGGGGAAGCTTCTAGCGAGGCCGGGCGAGGCTCACAAGCGCCGCGAAAGGGTGGTTTGTGCGATGAAGATGCACATCGAGATCGACATGACGCCGGAGGAGGCGCGGAAATTCCTTGGTCTCCCGGACGTCACGACGTTGCAGGACAAGATGCTGGCCGAAATGGAAAAGCGCATGAAGGCCGCCATCGACGTCAATGATCCTGAAGCGATGCTCAAGGCCTGGATGCCGCTTGGCGGTCAGGGTTTCGAGCAGTTCCAGCGGTTCCTGTTCGACAGTGCGCGGCGCGCAAGCGGCACCGCCGCGCGCAAGGATGCGGATAAAACGAAAGGATGAGCGACACGATCTTCGCGCTGTCGTCGGCGCCGGGGCGCGCCGGCGTGGCGGTGATCCGCGTCTCGGGACCATCGGCTGGCGCCTGCGTTCAAACGTTGACGGAGCGCACGCTCCCTCCGCCGAGAGCCGCTGCGCTGCGGCGGCTGCGCGATGGCGCGGACCAGGAGATCGATCAGGCGCTGGTCCTGTGGTTTCCCGGTCCTGCCAGCTTCAGCGGCGAGGACATGGCCGAATTCCATGTCCATGGCGGGCGGGCTGTCGTGGCGAGCGTTCTCGCGGCGGTCGCCAAGATAAAGGCGTGCCGCCCCGCCGAACCGGGAGAATTCACCCGCCGCGCCGTTGAAAACGGCAAATTCGACCTGACCCAAGCCGAGGCTCTGAAGGACCTAATTGATGCGGAAACGCGGTCGCAGCGCGTTCAGGCCCTAGACCAATATAGCGGCGTGCTTTCGACCCTTTATGAAGCGTGGCGCGAACGACTGATCAGAGCCTGTGCCTGGGCCGAGGCGGAAATCGACTTCTCAGACGAAGACATCCCGGGAGACTTGCAGGCGAGATCGCATGCCGAGGTGAAAGGTATTAGTCAAGAAATTCAAAGGCATCTGAACGACTCTCGGCGTGGCGAACTGGTGCGGGAGGGAATCTACTTAACACTGATCGGTCCACCGAACGCTGGTAAGAGTTCATTGATCAATGCGCTGGCCAGGCGAGATGTGGCGATTGTGGCTGAGACCCCAGGCACGACCAGGGATGTATTGGAGGTCAAGTTGGACCTCGGCGGCTTCGCGGTGGTCGCCGCGGACACGGCCGGCCTGCGGGAAGTCGCGGACGCCGTGGAGAATGAGGGCGTCCGCCGCGCACTTGCCCGCGCCGACTCGTCCGATCTGGTGCTGCTTCTGTTGGATGGCAGCGCTCGCGACCCCTTTCATGGCCTCTCCTCACAGATCGTCGCGCGCGCTTCGCTGATGGTGTGGAACAAGTCCGATCTGCCCTGGCCCCGGTCTCGTGAAGGCCTGCAATTGTCCCTGAAAACGGGAGAAGGATTCGAGCAATTGCTCTCTGCCATCCAAGCGAAGGTCGCGGAGCGGTTGGATGTGCCAGGCGAGGCGCCGGTTCTGACGCGCGCCCGTCACCGTTATGCGCTGGAACAAGCCTTGGCGGCGCTTGAGCGTTCGGTCGCGGCGAGCGAGGCGGAGCTCCGCGCAGAAGACCTCCGGTTGGCGGCACGTTGGATCGGACGCATCACGGGCCGCATCGACATCGAGGAGCTGCTCGATGTCATCTTTCGAGACTTTTGTATCGGCAAGTGAGCGCAATTGTTTCACGTGAAACCGCGATCCCGCCCTTGAGACCGACAGCGCCCTCGCCTATTGAGCGCACCATGGATCGCTACGACGTCATCGTGATCGGGGGCGGGCATGCCGGCTGCGAAGCCGCCGCGGCATCCGCACGCTTTGGAGCCAGGACTCTTCTTCTGACCCACAAGATCGAAACGATCGGTGAGATGTCGTGCAATCCTGCGATCGGCGGTGTGGGCAAGGGTCACCTGGTGCGCGAGATCGACGCCTTGGATGGCGTCATGGGGCGCGTCGCAGATTCCGCCGGCATTCAGTTTCGACTCCTGAATCGACGCAAGGGTCCCGCGGTGCGCGGCCCCCGCGCGCAAGCGGACCGCAAGCTCTATCGCCAGGCGATGCAGCAAATGCTGCTTGAAACCGCCAATTTGACGGTCTCCGCCGCCGCCGTTGAGGACCTTTCGATCGAGCACGGACGTGTCGCGGGTGTCATCACCGCAAACTCGAAAACAATACGTTGTGGTTCGGTTGTGCTGACCACCGGTACCTTCCTGCGCGGTCTCATTCACATCGGCGAAAAGAAGATCCCGGCTGGCCGCGCGTCCGGCGGCAATACCGCCATCGGCAAAGACACAGTGGACCAGCCGAGTCTGGGCCTTTCCGAGAAGCTCTACGGCATGGGCCTGGCGATGGGGAGGCTCAAGACCGGCACTCCCCCTCGCCTCGATGGAACGACGATCGATTGGAGCCAGCTTGCGGTGCAAAATGGCGATACACCGCCCGTGCCCTTCTCGTTCCTGACCAAGTCGATCACGACGCCCCAAACGGTCTGCCACATCACGCGTACGACGCGCGGCACGCACGACGTCATTCGCGCGAACCACAACCGCTCCCCGATGTATTCCGGTCAGATTGAAAGCGTCGGCCCGCGCTACTGTCCGTCCATCGAGGACAAGGTCGTGCGCTTCGCCGAGCGCGACAGCCACCAGATTTTTCTCGAACCCGAAGGATTGGACGACGACACCGTCTATCCCAACGGAATTTCCACCTCGTTGCCGGAAGATGTTCAGCTCGCCCTGCTCGCGACCATACCCGGGTTGGAATCCGTCAAAGTCCGGCGGTCTGGCTATGCGATTGAGTACGACTATGTCGATCCACGCGAACTGTTGCCCTCGCTCGAGTGCAAGAAGATGCCAGGCCTGTATCTTGCGGGTCAGATCAACGGGACGACGGGGTATGAGGAAGCCGCGGCCCAGGGCCTGATGGCTGGACTCAATGCGGCGCGGGCCGCGTCGGGTAACGACGCCATCATCCTCGATCGCGCGGCCGCCTACATCGGCGTTCTGATCGACGACCTTGTCACCAAGGGGGTGAGCGAGCCCTATCGCATGTTCACGTCTCGCGCCGAGTACCGGCTGTCGCTCCGCGCCGACAATGCCGATCAGCGATTGACGGCAATCGGCGAGCGCGCGGGTTGCGTCGGACCGGAACGGAGAGCGGCTTTCGCGAGGAAAATGGCGCGTCTGGAGAATGCGCGGGCGTTCATGCGAAAAGCCTCCCTGACACCAAATGACGCGCAGAAACAAGGACTTAGCGTCAAGTTGGATGGAGTTCGCCGGAGCGCCCTTGATCTCCTCAGCTTGCCAGGTGTGGGACTGTCCCACTTGCAGAAGATCTGGCCCCAGATCGCGGACTTCGAAGCCGATATTGCGGAGCAGTTGGAGATCGATAGCCAATATGCGGGTTACCTCGATCGTCAGGATGCCGATATCCTGGCTTTCCGCCGTGACGAGGGGCTCGCCCTTCCCGCTGGGCTCGACTATGCACAAGTCGGCGGACTCTCGACCGAAGCAGCAGTGAAACTTGGGCGCATTCGGCCGCTAACCCTCGGCCAGGCGTCTCGCATCGATGGCGTCACGCCCGCCGCTTTGACCCTGCTTCTGGCGCATGTCCGTGGCCGCATTCGGGCCTGAGGCGTTTGCCGAGAAGGTCCGTGTTTCACGTGAAACATTGGATCGGTTGAAAATCCACGTCGACCTTCTGCGCGACTGGAGCGCACGCCACAACCTGGTCTCGCAGCGCTCGCTGGACGATGTTTGGCGGCGGCATGTTTGGGATTCGGCGCAGCTCACTGCCTTTGTTCCACGAAATGCGACGAAAATTGCCGATCTTGGAAGCGGCGCTGGGTTTCCCGGCCTGGTCCTGGCAGCCTTGCTGCGCGAGCGGGTGTCGGTGACGCTCTACGAAGCGACACGCAAGAAGGCCGATTTTCTCCAAGTCGCCGCGAAGGCCATGGATCTGGAGGTGGAAATTCGCAATGTGCGGATCGAAGATGTGCCCAACCGGCCTTTTGACGTCGTGGTGGCCCGGGCGCTCGCGCCGCTCGGCGGCTTGCTCGACTATTCACAGCGATTCTGCACCCCGCGGACGGTCTGCCTCTTTCTGAAGGGACAATCCGTAGCGGCCGAATTGACCGAGGCCCGTAAATCTTGGAGGATGAAGGTCAGCCAGCACCAGAGCATGACGCATCCCTCGGGAGTCATTCTGGAGATTCGGGAGCTTGGCCATGTCGGCGCCAGGGCAAGGTCAAAAAAGCGCTAAACCGCGGGTTTTGGTGGTCGCCAACCAGAAGGGCGGCGTCGGAAAGACCACGACGGCCATCAACTTGGGGACTGCCCTCGCCGCGGTCGGCGAACCGACCCTCGTTCTCGACCTCGATCCGCAAGGCAACGCCTCGACCGGCCTTGGGATTGCGCGCGGCGACAGACGCCTGACGACCTACGACGTGCTGATGGGCGACGTAAGAATTTCAGAAGCCGTCATGCCGACCCGCATCCCCGGACTCTCCATCGTACCTTCGACCGTCGATCTTTCCGGCGCAGAACTCGAACTCATCGCGCACGACCGGCGCAATCACATCCTGAAAGAAGCGTTGGCAGAATACTCTGTACACGGATCAAATCCGTTTTCCTATGTGCTGATCGATTGTCCGCCGTCCCTCACGCTGCTGACGGTCAATGCGATGGTCGCCGCCGATGCCGTGATCGTTCCTTTGCAATGTGAATTCTTTGCACTCGAGGGACTCAGTCAATTGCTCAAGACGATCGACCTGGTGAAGGTCAATCTCAATCCCGCGCTCGAGATCCAGGGCATCGTCCTCACCATGTTCGACAAGCGCAACAAGCTTTCCGACCAGGTGGCTGCCGATGTGCGCGCCAACATGGGCGAAAAAGTCTATCGCACGATGATTCCGCGAAACGTGCGTATCTCCGAAGCACCGAGTCACGGCCTGCCCGCCCTCGTCTACGATCTGCGTTGTCCGGGAAGTCAGGCTTACATCAAGCTCGCCGGCGAATTGATTGCGCGCGAGCGGGAACAGGCGGCCGCGTAATGACAACGGAAGAACGTCCGCGTGGACTGGGCCGCGGCCTCTCGGCGCTGATCGGCGAGGAAGCCGTTCCAACGCGCGGCGAGACCGCGGCAGCGCGTGCCACGCACAGACTTCCGATCGCGTTTCTGCGCCCGAACAAATTGCAGCCGCGCAAGCGCTTCGCGCCGGACGAGCTCAACGATCTTGCCGATTCCATCAGAGAGAAGGGCGTGCTGCAGCCGATTCTGGCGCGCCCGGTTCGCGGCGAGGCCAATGCCTATGAAATCGTCGCCGGCGAACGGCGCTGGCGCGCCGCGCAGATGGCGCAGCTCCACGAGGTGCCGGTCGTCGTACGCGACATGAACGACTCCGAGTCGCTCGAAATCGCCATCATCGAAAATGTTCAGCGCGCAGATCTCAACGCCATTGAAGAAGCCGCCGCCTATTACGAACTCATGGAGCGGTTCAAATTCACGCAAGAGAAGGTGGCGAAGGAAGTCGGCAAAAGCCGCAGCCATATCGCGAACACATTGCGACTCCTGACCTTGCCGGAAGCCGTTCGCGCCTTGGTTCGCGACGGACAGCTGTCCGCCGGTCATGCCAGAACTCTGATCGGGCTGCCGGACGCAGAGAAACGCGCCCAGGACATCATTGCGGGAATGCTCAATGTTCGCGAAGCCGAGCAGCGCTCGAAAAGCAAGCGCTTGGGGGGCGCCGGGCGCTACCCCAAGGACGCCGAAACCAGGGACCTCGAGGCACGGCTTTCCAATGCCTTGGGCCTGAAAGTTCAGGTGCGAGACCGAGGGAAAAAGGGTGGGGAGGTTCGCGTCGCCTATCGAACTCTCGAACAGCTTGACGAGATTGTCAGACGGCTCAGTCGCATCTGAGTAACGCGTAACCAATTGTCCTAGAAGATAAATGATTATCGTTCGAGCTGCTAAACACCGTTCATGACATGAGTTGCAGCGCTTCGCTCGCATCTATGCGGCCGTCATAGAGCGCGCGGCCGACGACGACACCCTCGATATTGGCTTCCCTGGCGGCCATGAGGGATTTGATATCGGCGATCCCTCCGACGCCGCCCGAAGCGATCACCGGGATGCGAACGGCGCGGGCGAGTGCCGCGGTGGCGGCAACATTCAGACCTTGAAGCAAGCCATCGCCATCGACGTCGGTGAACAGGATCGCGGCCACGCCGGCGTCCTCGAATTTGCGGCCAAGGTCGCTGGGCGTGATCTGCGAAGTCTTCGCCCAACCCTCCGTCGCGACCTTCCCACCTCTGGCGTCTGCCGCAACGACGATCTTTCCGGGAAAGGTGCGCGCGGCGTCTTTGACAAGCGCAGGATTTCGCAGCGCTGCAGTGCCCAACACGACGCGCGCAATTCCCGCTTCGATCCAGGTTTCGATCGCGGCCATGTCGCGAATGCCACCCCCCAGTTGAATGGGCAATTCGACCGCCGATCGGATCGCGCGCACCGCATCGCCATTGGCCGAGCGGCCCTCGAAGGCACCGTTCAAATCGACGCAATGCAACCAGGAAAATCCGGCTTGCTGAAAGCGCTTTGCCTGATCGGCTGGGTCGGCGTTGAAAATCGTCGCTTCGGACATCACACCGCGCTTCAGTCGCACGCAGCTCCCGTCTTTCAAATCGATGGCAGGGAAGATGATCATGGTCGCCAGGTCAGAAAATTGCCAAGCAGCCTCAATCCGACCACCTGGCTTTTCTCCGGGTGAAATTGCACCCCGGCATAATTGTCGCGGACGATCGCGGCAGTGACCGCACCGCCGAACTCCGTGGTGGCCAAAACGTCCGATGGCCGGTCGGGCCTCATCGCGTAGGAATGCAGAAAATAGGCATGCGCCCCCGGCGCAATTCCTGAAAGAAGCGGATGCTCGCGGCTTAGGGACAATTCGTTCCAGCCCATCTGCGGAATTTTCAACGACGGATCGGATGGCGCGAGCCTGACGACGTCACCTTCGATCCAGCCCAGGCCGGAATGGTCCCCGAATTCACGTCCAACCGCCGCCATCAATTGCATGCCGACACAGATGCCCAGAAATGGCTTGTGCTGTTCCAGGACACGCTGCGTCAGGGTTTCGATCATGCCGGGAAGAGCAGAGAGCCCCGCCATGCAGTCGGCAAAGGCGCCAACGCCGGGAAGAACGATCCGCTCGGCATCGGCGACGACACGCGCGTCCGACGTCACCACAATATCGTGGTTCGTTGCGCCTTCTTCGGCGGCGCGCGCCAGGGCCTTTTCCGCCGAACGCAGGTTGCCGGAACCATAATCGATCAGGGCCACGCTTGGTCGCATCAGGCGGTTCCGTCCCAGGCCTAGTCCTGATCCATCTTCAGGGCAGCGATGAAGGCCTCTTGCGGGATCTCCACCTTGCCGAACTGGCGCATCCGCTTCTTGCCTTCCTTCTGCTTGTCGAGGAGCTTGCGCTTGCGCGTGATATCGCCGCCATAACACTTGGCCGTCACGTCCTTGCGCAAGGCCGAGAGCGTTTCGCGCGCGATGATCTTGCCGCCGATCGCCGCCTGGATCGGGATGACGAACATGTGGCGCGGAATCAGCTCCTTCAGCTTCTCGCACATAGCGCGGCCGCGCCCCTCGGCACGCTGGCGATTGACGACCATCGAGAGCGCATCGACGGAATCGCCGTTGACGAGGATCGACATTTTGACGAGGTCGCCTTCTTCGTAGCCTTCGATGTGATAATCGAAGCTGGCATAGCCGCGCGAAACGGATTTCAATCGATCGTAAAAGTCGAAGACGACTTCATTGAGCGGCAGCTTGTAGACCACCATGGCGCGGCTGCCGGCATAGGTGAGTTCGACCTGGCGGCCGCGCCGATCCTCGCAAAGCTTGAGCACCGCGCCCAGATAATCGTCGGGAACAAAGATCGTGGCCTTGATCCAGGGCTCGTCTATGCGCTCGATCTTCATCACATCGGGCATGTCGGCCGGATTGTGCAATTCCTTCATCGTGCCGTCGCGCAGGTGGATGTGATAGATCACGCTCGGAGCGGTGGCGATGAGATCGAGATTGAATTCGCGCTCCAGCCGCTCGCGCACGATTTCGAGGTGCAGCAGGCCCAGAAAGCCGCAGCGAAATCCGAAGCCGAGCGCAGCAGAGGATTCCATCTCATAGGTGAAACTCGCATCGTTCAGATGCAGCCGGCCAAGGGCCTCGCGCAGGTCTTCGAAATTCGCCGCATCGACGGGGAAGAGGCCGCAAAACACCACCTGCTGCGCCGGTTTGAAGCCGGGGAGGGCGGTCGTCGCACCTTTCTTCTCGTCGGTGATGGTGTCGCCGACCTGGGTATCTGCCACCTGCTTGATCTGAGCAGTCAAGAATCCCACTTCGCCGGGGCCAAGCAACTCAACCGTCTCTTGCTTGGGCGTGAAAACGCCGACGCGCTCGACTTGATAAACCGCATCGGACTGCATCATGCGGATCTTCTGGCCCTTGCGCAGTTGGCCATCGACGATGCGCACCAGAACGACGACGCCGAGATAGGCGTCGTACCAACTGTCCACGAGCAGGGCTTTCAGCGGCGCCGCGACATCACCTTTTGGCGGCGGCAGTCGCGTTACCACGGCCTCAAGGACCTGGTCGATGTTGAGGCCGGTCTTGGCCGAGATCGACACTGCTTGCGATGCATCGATGCCGATCACATCCTCGATTTGCTGCCGAATGCGTTCGGGTTCGGCCGCGGGCAGGTCGACTTTGTTGAGCACGGGCACGATTTCGAGATCGGCATCCATCGCCTGGTAGACATTGGCGAGTGTCTGGGCCTCCACGCCCTGGCTCGCATCGACAACCAGAAGCGCGCCTTCGCAGGCCGCAAGGCAGCGGCTGACTTCATACGCGAAGTCGACATGGCCGGGCGTATCCATGAGATTTAAGACGTAGGTCTCGCCGTCCTTGGCCTTGTAGGCGAGGCGAACGGTCTGGGCCTTGATGGTGATGCCGCGCTCACGCTCGATATCCATCGAATCGAGCACCTGATCCTTCATCTCGCGATTGGTCAGTCCGCCGGTGAATTGAATCAGCCGGTCAGCCAGCGTCGACTTGCCATGGTCGATATGGGCGACGATGGAAAAGTTTCGGATGTGCGAGAGTTCGGTCATGCAGTCTCGGATGCCAGGGGCGGGGGTATAGCGGCGGGCGCGTCGCTGGTCTAGCTCGCCATATTTTCAGCATTTCCGGTCATTCTTGGGCTAGGTTCGAGCTCCATGGCACGGCATCCGGTACAGAAAACCGCGAAGCGGCGCGGCGCGAACCCGAGACAGGCAATCCGCGAATTGTGGCCGGGACAGTCCGTCGCGCTGCTCAAGGCGTTGCACATCCTCACGTCCGACGGCGCGCTCAATGCCGATTCGCGGCGCAAGCTGAAGCAGGTTCTCCATCTCGCGCAATTGATCAAACCCGCACTCGACTGGGCCTTTGCCGAGCAGACGCAGCCGGTTCTGGCCGACCTCGGCGCGGGAAAGTCCTATCTCGGATTCATTCTCTACGATTTGTACTTTGCTCAGCAGGGGCGCGGTCTGGTCTACGGCGTCGAAGCGCGCGACGACTTGATCGAAACGTCGCAGCGCCTCGCCGCCGACAGTGATTTCAAGCGAATGGAGTTCATCGCGGGGACAATCGCCGCCGCGACATTGCCTGGCGCGCGCGCCGACGTCGTCACGGCGCTCCATGCCTGCGACACCGCAACCGATGAAGCCATCCTGTTCGCGTTGCGCCACGAGGCGCGGTTCGTCGCATTGGTGCCGTGCTGTCAGGCCGAGATGGCCGCAGCGCTCGAAGCGAACGCCGGTCCGCTGCGCCAATTGTGGCGCCATCCGATCCAACGTCGCGAGTTCGGCGCCCATCTGACCAATGTGATGCGGGGACTTTTTCTGGAAGCCCAGGGCTACAGGGTGCGCGTCACCGAATTGACGGGGCTGGAACACACGCTCAAGAACGAGATCATCTTCGCCGAACGACACCAGCGTTCAAATCCTTTGGCGAAAGCCGAATTCAATCGCCTGAGCGAACAGTTCGCCAGCGCGCCGGCGCTGCTCAGGAACGCGCTGTAGCGCGGATCGCCGCGATCAGGGGAATGATCGACAAGAGCTGCGCGGCAATCGATACCACGGCGACCAGAACCAGCGAGCGGTCGTACAAGAAACCGAGAAGGGCGCTGCCGGCAAACCAAGACGTCCCGAACAAGGCCGAGAAGAGGCCGTAGGCGCGGGCGCGACCGGCTTCCGGCACAAGCTTGGCGACGGACGCCGACATCAACGCATTCTGCGTTCCGACCGCCATGCCCCACAGGATCGTTCCACCGAGCGCGGCCGCCGCTTGACCGAGAAAAACGAGCGGGGTGGCGACCGCGCCAAGGAGAATAACGGGGACCATCACGATCAGTCCGCGACGATCGAACAAAAGGCCGAACAACAGGGCGCCGGCACCCGATGCGCCCATGGCGATCGCGTAGAAAATCGGAATAGAAGCCTTCGAAACGATGGACGCTTGCGCAAAGTGGTAGGCGATGAGCGAAAAGTCCGCAAAGCCGAATCCGAGAAGCGCCGCGCTCGCTGCGTAGAACCAGAAGGCGCGCGAGAACGTGGCCTGCGCCTCATGCGAAGTCGGCTGCCTGATATGGCCGGCGAAGCCGTAGCGCACTGCAATGATCGCGACGCTCAACATCGTGAGTGCAGCGGGGACCGCCAGCCAGCCATAAGCGGCGTGGTAATCGCCATGTCGGGCCAGCACATAAGACGTGATCAGCGGACCGATGATGGCGCCCGTCTGGTCGAGTGCTTCTTGCAGACCGAAGGCCCAGCCCTGACCGATATGATCGCCGGCGCGGCTCTGCATCGTATTCGTGGCGGGGCTGCGAGTCGCCTTGCCGGCGCGTTCCAGCACCACAAAGACGGCTGCAGTCTGCCAGTTGAAGACGAAGGCCATGGCCGGAACGGCCGCCATGGTGAGCGCATAGCCGCCGATCGCCAGCGGCCAGTAGGCGCCGGTGCGCTGGGCGATCCGTCCCGACACCAGTCGTAAGAGATAACCGACTAGCTCGCCGCCGCCGGCAATCACGCCGACAGCCGCGCCGCTGGCGCCGAGTGTACCCAGAAACGGACCGTTCAATCCGCGCATGCCTTCATAGGCCATGTCCGCGAACAGCGAGACGATGCCGAAGGCGATGATGAAGGCGAGCGCGCTGCGGCGATCGAAGCTGGAGAGCGTCATGCCTCGCTAAGATGCGCGGATGTCGCCGTTCAGATCAAGCGCAAGGTCGGTCCTGGCACCTGCGGCGGAGTGGTCTCCAGATCGCCCCGCTCGAATTCCTTCGACCAGGCGTCGAACGACTCCTGCGAGCCGGACCGCGAATGGAAATACGCCCGCTGGGCGATGGCTTTCATCGGCCCCGTCATCAGAAACGCGTTGATCAGGCCGTTCGACGGCGCGGTGTCGAGCAGACGTCGTAGCGTCCGCTTGACGCGGTAGCGCGGAGCCTCGCGCAACAGAGCGCCCACCGGATGCGGACCGCGATCTGCGAGATAGTCCGAAACGAGCTGCGCCGCGCGCCGGCCAAAATGCAGGGCCGTATGAATGCCGCCGCCGGTAACCGGTGAGACCATCCCTGCCGCGTCGCCAATCAGCATGACGCGATTGGTTCCTAAGTGCCGAAGTGTTCCACCGCTCGGGATAAGTCCACTGCGTCGCGCCACGACCTTGATCTCGCGAATGTCGAGCACTGTCTTCAAGCGCAGCAAGAGCTCGCCGAGATCCGGCTTGGCAGGCCGTCTGGCAGCCACGCCAATCTGCGTGTGGTCGACGCCCGGCACGATCCAGGCGATGTATCCGGGCGCTATGCGGCTGTCCGCGAAGCAGTGCAGGAACCGCAAATCGAGGTCGGCAAGCGGCTCGCATTCGATTTCCAAACCGGCCAGAAAACGCCGGTTGCGGTCGAGGCCAAAGTGCGCGGCGACCTGCGAGCGTGCCCCGTCTGCCCCGACGAGAAAATTGGCATGCAGGCCCAGCGAGGGGAGCGCCACGCCGCGTGCATGCTCGATGCCGTCGCTGAATTTGCGGCCATAGAACAGCTTGGCGCCGGCCCGCTCGGCCTCGCAGGCCATCCAACGCAAGACGCCCGGCGTATCGGTTGCCTGGAAGAAATAGCCCGGCGCAGAAAGATCAAGCGAGCGATCGTTCGGCGCGTAGAGGCGAACGCCACGGATCTTGCGCATCAGTCGCGCCGGCAGATCGAAATCATCGCTCGCTTCTTTCACGACGATTCCCGTCGTACGCACGCGCGCACCCGGTTCGGGCTTACCATCGATCACCGCGGCTTTGAGACCGCGGAGCGCGGCCGTGCGTGCGCAGGCGAGGCCCGCGAAACTCCCGCCGACAATGACAAGATCGAAGCGCTGGATCATCACGCCCTCCCGAGAATAAGAGACAATCAGCCGCCGATTTGGCGGGATTGTGACGAGAGGGCCTAGGTGCGAAGAGCCGCGCCTGTCGCCTTGGCGACGCCGGTTACGATCTTTTGCGCCACCACCTCGATCTCGGGCTCTGTCAGGGTCTTGTCCTTGGGTTGAATCCGCACCGAGATCGCAAGCGACTTCTTGCCTTCCGGCACGCCTTTTCCTTCATAGACATCGAAGATCGCGACGGCTTCGATGAGATTCCGCTCGGCGCTCCTGGCGGCACGAAGGATGTCGTCGGCCGGTACCGTCACATCGACGAGGAAGGCAAAGTCACGCTCAACCGCCTGGAACGGCGAGGGCGAAAACACCGGCCGAGCCTTGCCCTTCGATTTCGCCTCGGGAAGAGCCTCGAGCAGAACTTCAAAGCCGGAGACCGGACCCTTGAGATCGAACGCGGCCAGGACCTTGGGATGAATGTCGCCGAACCGGGCAAGCAGCTTGGGGCCCAATGCAAGCGTGCCCGAGCGCCCGGGATGATACCAGGCCGGCGCGCCGGGCTTGATGGGAGCCGTCATCGGCCCGCCCATCGCGGTCTCGATGATGGCCAACGTGTCGGCCTTCGCATCGAACGCGTCGGACGGATGCGAAGCCTTTGTCCAGCTGCGGCTTCCTTCTCCCACGCGAATGCCGGCGGCGACGATTTCCTGCGCTCCCGGCACACCGCTTTCGAATTGCACACCGATCTCGAACAACATCAGATCGTTGAAACCACGTGCTTCATTGCGTTTTGCCGCGGCAAGAAGGGACGGCAGCACGCTTGGACGAAGCGCGTCGAGGTCGGATGCAATCGGATTCTCGACTTGCCGGGCCTCATCGCCGCCGCCAAAGAGTTTGGCGTCGTCGCGCGGAATGAAGGAGTAGTTGACCGTTTCGTTGAAACCGCGAGCGGCCAGGGCGCGACGGACCGCACGGGTGCGGCGCTGGGCGGGCGTCAGTGTGGGCTTTGCGACAGCATCGGCACGCACCAGGGCCTGTGACGGCACGCGGTTGACGCCATGGATGCGCACGATTTCCTCGACAAGATCGGCCTTTCCTGCCACGTCGCTTCGCCAGGACGGCGGCGTGACTCTCACGGGCGAACCGTCCTCGACGCCGAATCCCAGACGTTTCAGTATCGATATCGTCTCAGACTTGGCTACCTTCAGTCCCCCCAGGCGCGCGATATAGTCGGGATCAAAGTCGATCACGCGGCGCCAATTTGGAACAGATCCCGCAACGACAGTCTCGGAAGGTTCGCCGCCGCACCACTCCAGGATCAGCTTGGTCGCGAGTTCGAGCCCAGGAACCACGAACTCCGGATCGACACCGCGCTCAAAGCGGTAGCGCGCATCGGAGAGAATGCCGAGTTTCTGTCCCGTGCGTGCAGTGCGCGCAGGATCGAAATAGGCGGACTCGATGAAGACGTTCGTCGTCGTGTCGGAACAGCCTGTGTCCTCTCCGCCCATGACCCCGGCAATGCCGCGCGCGACCACGTCGTCGGCAATGACGGTCATTCCGGCCTCGAGCCCATAGGTCTTGCCGTCGAGCGCGAGAATTTGTTCTCCGGCTTTTGCGAGCCTTGCTTGCAGATTGCCGCTGAGCTTGTCGGCGTCGAAGACATGTAGGGGCCGTCCACGGTCGAGCGAGATCAGATTTGTCACGTCGACCAAGGCCGAGATCGGGCGCAATCCAACGGCCTTCAGGCGATCCTGGACCCATTTCGGCGCCGGACCGTTTTTGACACCGCGCACCATACGGCCGGCGAAGAGCGGGCAGGCGTCGGCCGCATCGGGAGGAAAGTTCAGTGCGATGGATTTGGGTGAAGTGAATTTGCCTTTGACCGGGCTGACTGTTCCGTCCTTCAAGGTTCCAAGTCCAGATGCAGCCAGATCGCGTGCAATGCCGAAGACGCTCGCCGCGTCGCCGCGATTGGGCGTGAGTGAAACGTCGATCACCGGATCGGTCAGGCCCAACGCCTTGGCGGCCGGGTCACCGATCTTGGCATTCGATGGGAGCTCGATAATGCCGTCATGTTCATCGCCCAGCATGAGTTCGCGCGCCGAGCACAACATGCCACGCGATTCGATGCCACGAATGGTTCCGACTTTGAGCGCCTCACCGGTCGCAGGAATGATCGTGCCCGGTCGCGCGAATACGCCTTTCATGCCGGTGTGGGCGTTGGGCGCGCCACAGATCACCTGGATCGGACTGCCAGAACCGTCATCGACCATGCACAGCTTCAACTTGTCGGCGTTGGGATGCTTCTCCGCGGATACGACATGGGCGACGACGAACGCTTTCAGCCGCGCGCCCGCATCTTCCACGGTTTCGACTTCGAGACCGATGGACGTCAGCTTCTCGGCGATGACGTCGGCCTCGGCATCGGTTTCGAGATGCTCCTTGAGCCAAGAGAGTGTGAATTTCATCGCGACAACCCTCCGTCGAGGGACGGCATGTCGAGCGCAGCGAAGCCGTAGTGGCGCAGCCAGCGCAGGTCCGACTCGAAGAACGAGCGGATGTCGGGAATGCCGTATTTCAGCATGCCGAGTCGGTCGATCCCGCCACCGAAGGCGAAGCCCTGATAGATATCCGGATCGATGCCGCACATCTCAAGCACGCGCGGATTGACCATGCCGGAGCCGCCGAGTTCAAGCCAGTCATTGCCTTGGCCGAACTTGATCTGGTTTGGCACGGAGCGATCGCATCTGAGATCCCACTCCACCGAGGGCTCGGTGAAGGGGAAGTAACTCGGACGCGCGCGCAATTCGACCATGCCGACTTCGAAGAACGCCTTGCAGAATTCCTCGATCGTCCATTTGAGATGGCCGAGATGGATTCCTTCCTCAATCACCAGAAGTTCGAACTGGTGGAACATCGGCGAATGGGTGGCATCGCTATCGACGCGATAGGTTCGTCCCGGCGCGACGATGCGGATCGGCGGCTTCTGTTTCAACATCGTGCGCACCTGGACCGGCGAGGTGTGCGTGCGCAGGATGTGCTGATCGCCATTCTCTTGCTTGCCGAGATAGAACGTCGCTTGCATCTGGCGCGCGGGGTGGTCGGGCGGGATGTTCAGCTTGGTGAAATTGTAATCGTCAAATTCGACGTCCGGGCCTTCCGCGACGGCGAAGCCAAGGTCGGCCAAAATCGTCGTGATCTCATCGAACACCTGCGAGACGGGATGAATGCTTCCTTGCGGTTCCGGGCGCGGAGGCAAGGTGATGTCGATCGTCTCGTTGCCGAGGCGTGCGTTCAGTAGCGCATCGGCGAGCGCGGCCTTGCGCCTGGCGATGGCGTTCGCGACCTGGTCGCGCAATCCGTTAAACAGAGGCCCATTGACCTTGCGTTCGTCCGGCGTCATGGCGCCGAGCGTTTTCAAGAGTTCGCTGATCGCCCCTTTCTTTCCGAGCGCCGCGACTCGGATCGACTCCAAGGCCGCCTCGTCCGGGGCAGCTGCGATGGCGCCCAAGATTTCTCGCTGTAGACTGTGACTGTCGCTCATTTGAAACCCTTGTCGGAATGGCTTGAATCACGCGCCTTGGCGATTGCCAAGACCCGAAAGCTCCGATGGGTTTTGCGACTTAGGCTTTTACGCCGGCCTGATCCACCAGAGCCTTGAAGGCTTCGGGCTCGTGCGTGGCGAGATCGGAGAGGACCTTGCGGTCGATCTCGATGCCCGCCTTGGCGAGCCCGCTGATAAATCGGCTGTAGGTGATGCCGTAGAGACGGCAGCCGGCATTGATGCGCTGGATCCAGAGCGCGCGGAAATTGCGCTTCTTTTCCTTGCGACCGATATAATTGTGCTGCAGCGAGCGATCGACAGCGGCGTTGGCCGAAGTAATCGTGTTCTTGCGGCGGCCGTAGAAGCCCTTGGCCTGCTTGAAGACTTTCTTGCGGCGGGCGTGACTGGCGACGGAACGAGGGGCGCGTGACATGGTCCTATCTCAACCGTAGGGCATCCAGCGTTTCACACGCTGGGTTTCGGATTTGGACAACAAATCTGTACCGCGCAAGTCGCGGGTACGGGCCGGCGAATTGCTGATCAGACGGTGACGCTTACCCACCTGGTGAGTCTTGATCTTTCCCGTCGCGGTGAATTTGAAGCGCTTTTTCGCGCCCGATTTGGTCTTCATCTTGGGCATTTTGCGTCTCCTCTGGCCCCGAAAGGGCCTCTCGCTTTACGAGTCGCCACGGCATGCCCCGCCGGGCGGCTCACGAAAGAGGGCGCGTTATACGGAAAGCCGGACATTTTGCAACCTCGCGCGCAAAAGGTTGGCACCCAGCGCGCAGCCGCTTCGAAAGGAACGACTGGACAGATCACCGACGGCCATTTAACCAATTGAATTAATTGTAAGTTTTTCTTCATTCGCGGGATCGCGACGCGTGACGTTCAGAAATCTTTTGCACCAACTTCGCCGGATCGATTCATGGTTGATAGCGCCGGCGCTTGTGGTCGTCATTTTCGGCGAGCTCACGCATCTGTCGGCCATCGGCCTTCTTGAGTCCTACTTTTGGGACAAGTCGCTGCACTTCACCGCTTATTTCGGATTGAGCCTGATGACGACGATCGCAGTCCGGGCAAATCGCAATGCCTTGTGGTGGGCCCTGGGGTTGGTGCTCATGGGTGGCGCCCTCGAAATCATTCAAGGCTTCACGGGGCGCGACGCGGACATTTTTGACGAGTTGGCCAACACGATCGGCGTGCTTTCGGGACTTGGGGTCGGTTGGCTCGGCATTTCCCTCCTCAGAGCGCGCAATCTTGTTGGGGCAGGCAGCCAGGACTAGCCTTCATTCGGGTCTAAACGGTGGTGGCTCCATGTTCTCGGAATTCAGAACCTTTCTCATGCGCGGCAGTGTCATCGACCTGGCGGTCGGCGTGATCGTCGGCGCGTCGTTCACCGGAATCGTCAACTCGCTGGTCAAGGATGTCCTGATGCCGCCTATCGGATTGCTCCTCGGCGGCATCGACTTTTCCAACTTCTTCCTCACGCTCAAGGGCGATCACAGTCTGGCGACGTTGAAGGCAGCGCAGGAATCCGGCGCTGTCACGCTGAACTACGGCCTTTTCATCAACACGTTGTTGAACTTCGTCATCGTGGCGTTCGTGCTTTTCATGCTCATTCGCCAGATCAACAAACTGCAGCGGCAGCCGAAGCCGGCGACACCGCCGCCCCCGCCAGAAGAAGTCCAGCTCCTGCGTGAAATCCGTGACTCGCTAAAAGCGCGTTGATGCGGCTTTTTCTGCTGGCGGTACTGTCGATTTTGTCCGTGGCGAGGGCGGCATTCGCGGCTGGCGGCGGGGGGGATGGCATGGCAGCGGTGGTCAGCGGCTTTTATGGCGTGTACCAGACGTTTCATCCGTCCGACGGAATTCCATCCGCTGCGGATCGCGCGAAATACGCCCCGTTCCTCTCACCGACCCTCGAGACTCTCCTGAGCGAGGCCGAAGCTGCAGAAACGCGATTTGCCAAGGCGAACAAGGACTCGCCGCCGCTTCTCGAGGGCGATCTCTTCACCTCGCTGTTCGAAGGCGCAACATCGGTCGCAATCGGCACGTGTACTGGCGACAGCGCGAAGGGGCGCTGCTCGATCAAGCTGGAGCATGACGACAAGACTGCAAAACCGACGACTTGGAACGACACCGTTCTCCTGGTGAAGACACCGGCAGGTTGGCGGGTCGACGATATTGCCTATGGCGGCAGCTGGGCGTTCGGGAATAAGGGGCGGTTGACGGAACTTCTGAAACAAACCGCTGGCCTGCCGTAACAGACCATGGTCGCCAGACGTATAATGCAGGAATCGAATTGGAGCTTTGCATGACGGACACAAAGGCAGCGAAAGACTGGAAGGACGTGCTCACGCCCGAGCAATTCCGTGTGCTGCGCGAGCACGGTACCGAGCGTGCGGGCTCGAGCCCCTTGAACTACGAAAAACGAGACGGCCAATATGTCTGCGCCGGTTGCGGCACAGAGCTATTTGAATCTAAGACCAAATATGAAAGCGGCAGCGGCTGGCCGAGTTTTTATGCGCCGCGAGAGGGCGCGGTTGCAACCACGCTCGACACCAGCCATGGCATGCGCCGCGATGAAGTTCATTGTGCCAAATGCGGCGGACATCTGGGACATGTCTTTCCTGACGGGCCGGCACCGACGGGCTTGCGCTATTGCATGAATGGCGCCGCGCTGAAATTTGCGCCGGAAAAGTAGATGTTCGAAGGCGAGCGACCGACGGGCAGCAAGCCAGAGATCTATCGCGAGCTCGCCTTGATGGCCGAAGGTCTGTTTCGCGGCGAACGGGACCCGATCGCCAACGCGGCCAATCTCTCTGCGCTGCTTTGGATGGGGCTCACGGACCTCAACTGGGCCGGCTTCTACTTTCTGCGCGGCTCCATTTTGGTGCTCGGCCCGTTTCAGGGCAAACCGGCCTGCGTGCGAATTGAGGTCGGCAAAGGCGTTTGCGGCAGCGCCGCGGCGCAAAAAAAGTCCTTGATCGTGGCGGACGTGGAATCGTTTCCGGGCCACATCGCATGCGATATCGCATCGCGCTCCGAACTCGTCGTGCCGCTGCTTCAGGGCGACCGGCTTGCCGGCGTCCTGGATCTGGACAGCCCGTCACGTGCCAGATTCGATGACGCCGATGCCAGAGGAATTGAATCGCTCGCCGCACTCTGGGTGACGGCGAGCGATTTCATCTGACGGAAGGCCTTCAAGTTCCAGAGATCACGACATCCGGCATCGCTGGAGCCGCCGGCGCAGCTTCCACGACCTTGGGCCGCCTCACCATTTTTGCCTTTGTCGCCCGCTTGGCCTTCTTGGCAACGCGCTTCGTCTTCCTCGCCGTGGACTTGGCGGCGACTTTGCGACGCGCGGGCGCTCTCTTCTTCATCGCGCGCTTGCTCTTCTTCGTTGATTTTTTTGTCTTGCGGGCCATCTCGCATTTCCTTCGCTCGAGTTGTACGCGAAATCTTCGCGCCTGAAGAGTTACGGTTAGACCTCGGCAATGTTTCGCGCAATGGGTTGCGCGCTGAAGTGAAGCATCGCGATCAAGACCATGCCGACGAGAAGGCCGACGCCGCCGAGGAAGATCGCGCCATGCACATCGTTGTCGCCGACGACGAACGATGTCGCGAAAGGTCCAAGCGCTCCGGCGAGCACTTGTGTTCCGCCACTTTGCACAGCGGCGCGTCTGGAAGGGTCGGCCTCGATCGTCATAGGAACCAGGAACGGAGACATAAAGATCCCCATGAGCCCGCCAGCGGCGTTTGCCGCAATGAAGGCCCATCCTGGCGGGTGGAAAAGAAATACTGCCCAGACCGCCAGAAACGTGACGGTCGAAATGACGAAGGCCGTGAAATAGCGAATATGTCCGGCCAATAAAGTCGCAGCAAATCCGCCGGCAATCTGGGCGGCGAGCGAGACCGACACAGATGTTCGTACGACATCCACATCAAGTCCGGATTCATGCGCAAGTGGCTGGATATAAATGCCGACTGTGCCGGTGGCACCCACATAGATCAGCGTGGCCAGCAGTGCGAACCAGCCGCGCGGCGGCGGCGCGCCGCTTTCACCTTCGGGCTTGGGCAAGGGTGCGAACCTGGCGGGAACCCAAATCAGGAAGACAAGGCCGATCAAGCTGATCATTGCTAAACCGGCGAACCCGCCGTCTGCGCCATCCTCCGGCAATACCCAACGCGCGAAGATCAGTGCGAGTGCGAACTGCGCGGCCGTCGAGATCACGAAGAACAATCCGGCCCAGCGTTCCGGCGTCCGGGTGCGGGCGATCATGCTGGTCATGATCCAAAGCAGACAACCTTCCGGCACGCCTGCGAGCGTTCGAGCGGCCATCACGCCGGCGCCATGCGCTTGCATCGTCGCGAAATCGGCGAGAGCCAGAGCCAGAAGCGCGACGGCTCCGATAAGCTTCAGTCGGGAAGCGGGGAGCCAGGTGCTGGCGACCGCAGTCGTCAGCCCCATGGACAGCGCTTCGAACGTCGCCGCCAGGCCGATGCCGGAAACCGAGATGCGATGTTCGTCGGCCAGGGCGCCAAGAATCTCGGGCAGGACACCTGCCAACAGCAGTGAGACAACTCCAAGCGCGATGCAGGCCAAGGCATCGATCAGAGGCAGATCGGGTCCTATAGCGTCGCGAACGACCGCATGGGCGGAGGGTGAGCTCGATTCCATGTCGGTCTCGTGCAGCGGTCCGATTGATTGCAGTTCAGGATCAGGTCCGGCCGCCAAAAGTCAAATCGCACCGCATCAAGAGACATTGAGTGCCGCGAGAAGTTCAGCGGAACGATTGACCAGGACAGAGAAATGACCCTCGTCCGGATAAAAAACTGCCTGGCAAGCGCCAAGCCGCTTTGCCAGAAGGTGCGCCGGGCCGATCGGCATGATGCGATCTTTGTCT
Organism: Rhizomicrobium sp.; assembly: GCA_035536115.1. Lineage (GTDB taxonomy): Bacteria > Pseudomonadota > Alphaproteobacteria > Micropepsales > Micropepsaceae > Rhizomicrobium. The sequence continues at coordinate 8,689 of DATLOU010000013.1, read as the reverse complement.
CCATGCCAAAGAAACATGCGTTCGAGCTTGATTTGGCGGACGTCAAAGCCCCAAGGACGGACCAAACGCTCGATTTCGCGACGATTGGCGCTCGCCCCCTGACGCGCTGTCTCGACCATGGTTCGCGCCAGGAGCGTTCGCAGGTTTGCATTGTGCATCAGGATCTCGTCCTCGCCGCCAAGCCATTGCGACACCCGAAGCATGCGGCGCTGGACCATCTCTTCGTCGGGCAGACCGTCCGGGCGGAATTGTTCCAGCCGCCGGCGCAGATAGTTCGGGAATCGGTGCGCCACCCACCAGGCGAACCGCCTGAGCCTCGGGCCGGAGCGTCTGGCGATCTCCGGCGGCGGTACCGCGCTCACCAGCGCGCAAGCGGTAAGTCTCTCGGGGATGCGGTGCGCGCAGGCTAGTGCATAGGGTGCGCCGGCCGACATGCCTTGTACGGCAAAGCGAGCGATCCCGAGCAAGTCTGCAGCCGCGGCCATGTCCGACGGCCAGTCCAACAGCGGGTCGCCGCTTCGGGGATCCGATCGTCCGATGCCCGGCCGGTCGAAGGCGATGACGCGCACACCGAGTTTGAGCGCTTGCTCCTCGAGCATCAGCGCTTCAAGCCTCGACGAACCGTGGCCGTGAAAATGAAAGATGGCGGGGCCGGTCGGCACGCCGACCTCGAGATACGAGAGTGCGCGGCCATCTCGAAGGCGAAGGATCGAGAAGGGTTCCGCCGCCAGGAAATCAAGGGTGACGCGTGCTTCCGGGGTCTCCGCTACCATGATGTCTGCGCTGCCAACGAACTTGCCGCTATCGAAGCGTTGTATTGATCGTGGCACCCGCTTTCAGCGCCAATGTCACCGGCGTGCGCTCGGCAATATCGGCCATGCGTGCGCGCTGTTCGCCATCAAGGCTGCCATCCAACTGCAGAGCGCGCTCGATACGGAAGCTCTTGCCTTCGCGAAAATATTGCAAATCGACGGCAAGACCCGTGAGCGGCCAATTCTTCCGCTCGGCGTACATGCGAAGCGTGATCGCTGTGCAGGCGGCCAGTCCCGCCAGAACAAGTCCGAAAGGCGAGGGGCCCTTGTCGCCGCCGCCCGCCGACACCGGCTCGTCGCCGATCAACGTATGATGACCTGTGCGGATGTCCACACTGTAGCGGGCTTCGGCTTGTTTCGCCGCGACGCGCGCGACTAGCAAGCTTTCATCACCATGTTCGCTCATGACCAATCCGATGCGTAGGATTTGCGCGTTCGATTATGCATGCCGCTCGGGGCTTGCCAAAGTGCGCGGCCGAGAAGTGTCGCAGTCAGATGGTTCCACGGTGGCTCGGAAGCGCGCCGTACGCTACTTTGCCAGGAACCGCTCTTCGAATTCCAAAATCAGCAACCGCAGAAGTGGCTCTGCAACGGCTGCGGCTGCGTCGGCCGGCGTGCACCAGCGTCGTTCGCGCTCATCGCCTTCGCTCCACGATTTGCGCTGCTGGCGGACCTTCAAGGCATAGACTTCGACTTTGCACGGTTCGCTCGGTCGGGATTTGTGATGCTTCAGATAACGATAGTGGCCGACGGGCATGCGATCGATATCGCCGCTGACGCCAGCTTCCTCCAGTGCTTCCAGCGCGGCGCATTGCGCTGGCTCAAGTCCTTCGACCGGCCAACCTTTGGGAACGATCCAGCGGCGCGTGCGGCGCGACGTGATCAGCAGGACTTCGAGGACACCGGCCGACGACACACGATAAGGCAGCGCGGCATACTGCACGCCCGACCGCTTTTTGGCGGCCGCCACCTCGCGTGTTGCAACATGTGCCTTCATCCCACCAGCCCGTACAGGTAGAAAAAGACCGCGCCGATGGCGCCCGAGGCCGGCATCGTAACCACCCAAGCGATAACAATGTCTTTAGCGACGTTCCAACGGACGGCGGATGTCCGCCGCGCGGTGCCGACCCCCACGATTGCTCCGGTGATGGTGTGCGTCGTCGAGACGGGGATGCCAAAGCCGGTCGCAAGGAACAAGGTGATCGAGCCCGCAGTTTCCGCGCATACCCCCTGAAGCGGGGTGAGCCGGGTGATTCGCGAGCCCATAGTACGCACGATCCGCCAGCCGCCGAAGAGTGTGCCCAGCGCCATTGCCGCCTGGCAGCTCAGCACGACCCAAAGCGGGACAAAGAAGCTGCCCCCAAGGGCGCCATGCGCGAACAGGAGCGCCGCGATGATTCCCATCGTCTTCTGCGCGTCGTTGCCGCCATGACCGAGAGAGTAGAGCGAAGCGGAAACGAACTGAGCTTGGCGAAAAATCAGATCGACCAAAGCCGGTCGCGTGCGCACGAACGCCCATGAAACGGCGAGAACCAGCAGCAGCGCGAGCACGAAGCCGAGCGCGGGCGACAGAAAGATCGCGCCGATCGTCTTGCCGAGTCCCGTCCAGACGATGGCCCTCCAGCCGGAATGTGCAACGCCCGATCCGACCAGTCCGCCGATCAAAGCGTGCGAACTGCTCGAAGGAATGCCGCCTAGCCAGGTGATCACATTCCACACGATCGCGCCCATCAAGGCGCCAAAGATCACTTGGTCGGTGATCACGTTCGGAGCGACGATCCCCGTGCCGATCGTTTTTGCAACGTGCAGGCCGAAAACCAGAAAGGCGACGAAATTGAAGAACGCGGCCCAACCCACCGCGTAGCGCGGCGACAGAACGCGCGTCGACACGATCGTGGCGATGGAATTCGCCGCATCATGCAGACCATTGAGAAAGTCGAACAGCAAGGCGGTCGCGACAAGCGCGATCAGCAGCAGCTGGATGTGCAAGCGCTCCCCCGTCTCCTAGGCTTGTTCGATGGCGATCCCGCTTATGCAGTTGGCGACGTCTTCGAAACGATCCATGACGCGCTCGAGGTGATCGTAGATTTCCGTGCCGACGATGAAGTCCATGGCGTTGCCGGCGCGGTATTTCACATAGAGTTCTTTGATGCCAAGGTCATGTAAGCCATCGGCACTCTCCTCAAGGCGGATGATTTCTTCCGTGATGGCATTGAGCCGCACCGCCTGTTGGCGCATCGAACCGAGAAGCGCGACCGCATCGACCGTCAACTTTGCGGCGTCGACGATGATGTCGCCCATTTGCGCCATGTGGGGCTCAAAGCCGGAAACCTCGAACAGGACGATTGCCTTGGCTGTCTTCTGCATTTGGTCGATGGCATCGTCCAGAGCGGTAATGAGTTCTTTGATATCGCTGCGGTCGAATGGCGTGATGAAAGATCGTCTCGTGAGAGTCAAAACATCGCGCGTGATGACGTCAGCCTGATTTTCGAAGTCCATGACTCTGCGACTGGCGTCCGGCACGCTCGCGCGGGCGTGGAGCAGTTCAGCAAGGGCCCTCGAGCCGTCCACAAGCGTCAGCGCATGCTGGTTGAAAAGGCCAAAAAAGCGGTCCTCTCGCGGCATCAAAGCCTGGAACCATCTCAACATTCGCCCTCTCCGCCGCCATCCGGGACCGTCATGCCCCCTGTGTATCGCATATAAGCAATTCGGCCTGCCGGGGCGCTCAAATTACGTCGTCATCGCGCAACCGGCAGTCCGCATCCTCCGACAATTCGATCTGCAACGTACTGTGTTCGATGTTGAACTGCGCGTGAAGTCTTTCGGCGATGCGAGATGTAAACTCATCGCCGGGATGTCCCGCGGGCATCACCAGATGACAGGTCAGCGCGGTCTGCGTGGTGCTGAGCGGCCAGATGTGCAGATCGTGCACCCGGCTGACGCCAGGAAGCCCGCTCAGGAAAATGCGGACCTTGCCGGGATCGATACCGGTGGGCACCGCGCCAAGCACCATTTGAAACGAGTCTTTCAGGAGATCCCAGGTGCCAAAGATGATCACGGCAACCACGATCAGTGTCGCAAGCGGGTCGAGCCAATACCAATGCGTCACGACGATCAGGGCACCGGAGATCAGCACGCCGAAAGACACCAAGGCGTCGGACAACAGGTGAAGAAAGGCGCCGCGGACGTTGATGTCTTGGTGCCGGCCCGACGAAAAAAGCCAGGCGCTGATACCGTTTATGACGATGGCCACTGCGGCGATCGCCATCACGACCGAACCTTGTACCGCCACCGGTTCCGACAATCTGCGGATCGCTTCCCACGCGATCCCGCCCATCACGACGAGCAGGAAGAGAGCGTTGAACACGGCGGCGACAATGGAGGTCGAGCGCAGGCCGTAGGTGAAACGTTCGGTCGGAGGCAACTTCGTCAGCGTGGCGGCGCCCCAGGCAACGGCAAGACTGATAACATCGCCAAGGTTGTGACCGGCGTCGGCAAGAAGCGCTGTCGAGTGGGCAATGAGACCGTAGGCTGTCTGGAGCCCCACGATGGCGATGTTGAGCGCGACGCCGGTCGCGAACAAGACGTTGAGGTTGGACGGCGCGGGAGCGTGGCTGTGATGATGATGCGTCGCGCTATTCGAAGTGGGAGCAGGGGACATGCGAGACGCGCCGGCAAGGGGCCGCGTTCTGTAACACGGCGCTGTCAAAGCGAGAAGCGTTGCCGTGTGCGCGCTGGCCATGGAAAAAAAGGAGCACGCAGACATACGTCGGGCTGTCCGAGAAATGTCGAACAGGCGCATAGGTCCGCGACCATGAAGATACAGCCTCTTCTGGGACTCCTAGCCTTGCTGATCGTCAGTTCGCATGGACCTGCCAGGGCGCTGGACGCGCGCGTGACATCTCCTTCCCCGCGAGCGCTGTTCACGCTTATCGGTGACGTGCCACTGGGCGATGCGACCGGGAGGACGGATTATCAGAGCGTCGATGCAGAGGCGCGCAGGCTCTACATCGCCAAAATGGGCGAGGGGAAACTTCTTGTGTACGACCTCGCCAGCGACCGGCTGGTGCGTGAAATCGCAGGTCTGCCGAAAATCACGGGCGTGCTCGCGGTTGCGCAATTGCATCGTGTTTATGCCAGCGTTCCGGGAGCCGGAGTTGCCTCATCCCTTCGCGTCGGCCTCGGAATGCTGGGCCTGTCGTCTGGTACGGGCATGGTGGTCATTTTCGATTCCGAGACTTTGAAGGAAGTCTCGCGGCTTCCCGGCGGCGTTTTTCCCGACGGCATCGCCTACGATCCGGTGGAGCAGCGCGTTTTCGTTTCCGACGAACTCGGTTCGGCGGTGACCGTGATCGACGCGCGGAACAATCGTCCGTTGGCACGCATCAAGATGGCGGGCCAGGTCGGTAATGTTCAATTTGATCGCGCGACGGGCAAAGTCTATGCGCCGCTGCAGACGCGCAATGTGCTTGCGGTGATCGATCCGATCAAGAACATTTTTGTGACCGACATTCCCCTTGCGGGTTGCCGTCACCCTCATGGCTTGGCGATCGCCGCGGGTACCGCGGTCGGTTATGTCGCCTGTGACGGCAATGACGTCTTGGCCATTGTCGATCTTGAAGCGAAGCGCATCATGGGTTCGCGACCGATTGCGCATGACCCCGATGTTCTAGCAATGGATCCCGACATGAAGCGGCTGTACATCGCTTCCGAGTCGGGAAATATGTCAACGCTCGATGTGACGAATCCGGGTGTTCCCGTCCCGCTCGGCGACATTTTCGTGGGCGAAGATGCACACGCCGTCGCCGTCGATCCGTCAAGTCACCGACTTTATTTCGCGCTCGCCAGCGTCAAGGGAAAGGCCGTCTTGCGCGTCTTGTCGCCACGCACGGCGCACTGACGCGACCAAGCCGAACATCGGACGTCTTGGTCCGACGAAAATCTTCGAATAGTATTTTTACGCGCTCACTATATGAACTCTTGCGAAAGGACGTGATCATGTCTCTGAGGATCAACTCCGAAGCCCCTAACTTCACTGCCGACACCACGCAAGGCAAAATCTCCTTTCACGACTGGATCGGCAACGGCTGGGCAATCCTGTTCTCTCATCCCAAGGACTTCACGCCCGTCTGCACCACCGAACTTGGTTACATGGCCGGACTGAAGCCGGAATTCGACAAGCGGAACACGAAAATCATCGGACTGAGCGTCGATCCGGTCGACAATCACGCGCGCTGGGCAAAGGACATCGAGGAAACCCAGGGCCACGCCGTCAATTATCCGATGATCGGTGATCCGGAGCTCAAGGTTGCAATGGCCTACGATATGTTGCCCGAAGGCGCGGGCACCAAATCCGATGGGCGCACGGCCGCGGATAACGCAACGGTGCGCTCGGTCTTCATCATCGGCCCCGATAAGAAGATCAAGGCGATGCTGACCTATCCGATGAGCACGGGGCGCAACTTCGACGAGGTCCTTCGACTTCTGGACTCCTGCCAGTTGACGGCAAAGCATACCGTCGCAACGCCCGTGAACTGGCAGCCTGGGCAGGATGTGATCATCCCGACATCGGTCTCCGATGAGCAGGCAAAGCAGAAATATCCGGCCGGATGGAAGACTCTGAAATCCTATCTGCGCGTGGTCGCGCAACCCAAGGGATAGAATTCAACCGCACTAGCTCTTTTCGACGGGAAAGCCGGCTTCGCGCCAAGCTTTCATGCCGCCGTCGAGCGCGGCGGCGCGAAGAAAGCCGAGTTCGCGCAAGGTCGCCGCGGCAAGCGTTGAGATCTTTCCGAACTCGCAGCACACCACGATGCGCAGTGTCGGATCGGGAAATTCCTCATTCACGCGCAACTCCAGCTGGCCGCGCGGCAAATGACGGGCGGTGGGAACGTGGTTCGCCGCGAACGCATCCTTTTCGCGCACGTCGAGCACGATGAGATCGTTCGCCCGCTTTGCGACTTGCGCGTTCAATTCGGCCAGACTGACGAAGGGGACCGCTGCTGCCGCCTTGGCAAGAAGCTCAGTGATGCTCTTTGCGCCGCTCATGTTGACGCGCAAGGCTTCCGTGAGATGGGTCGGAGCGGACAGATTCAAGTTCCGCATCATGGCGATGAATTCCGACCGCTCTTTCTTTTGCAAGCGGGGATTGTCGGTCAGCTCGGCAGCGATGGATGAGTGGCTTCGCCCTTTGTATTCGTGCGCCGGATAGACGCCGAGCGCCGGATCGAGCTTCAGCAATTTGTTGAACAGGCTGTCATAAAGCGCATCGGGGTCGCCGGTCGGCAAATCTGTCCGGCCAGTTCCTCCGATCAGAAGCGTATCGCCGGTAAAGACTCTGTCGGCCGTGACAAGGCACATGGAGTCGCGCGTATGACCAGGCGTGTGCAAAGCCGTCACGCGCAGATCGCCGACAAGCAGCATTTGCCCGTCGTCGAGTCTGAGATCGACGAAAGGCGCCGGGCTGTCGCGGTGCATCACCACGGGGATATCGAGCATTTCGCCGATCTGACGTGAAGCGGAAAAATGATCGGCATGGGTGTGGGTGTCGATGACGTACCGGATCGTCAAACCGTCGCGTGTCGCGGTGGCGCGATAGTGATCGACCAGTTGGATCTCGGGATCGATCAGCGCAGCCGCAAATGTCGTCGGACAGCCGATGACATAGGAGCGACAGCCGCCGACGGAAAGCTGTTCGAAAATCATACCCGCCTCCCAGGAAGAGCAGAGTCTTCCTCGCCGCGACGGCTAAGGCAAGCATATGAACCGATAGAAGGGCGGAGCGTCCCGGCCGTCAGCCGGAACGCTCCATCTATGATCGTCAGTTAGGCGGCGTGCCCTGATCGGTAGTGTCGGTGGTGTCGTTCTTGTTCTTCTTTTTCTTGTGACGATTGTCAGTGCCATTATCAGGCTGCGCCGTATTGGCGGGCGGCGTATTGGCGCCCGGTGGCGTGGCGGCCGGGGCGTTCTGTGGTGCATTCTGTTCACGGTTGCCCCTGTTGCGCTCGCGATTGCGTCCGCCGGATTCGGCCGGTGGATTATTCGTCGCCGGTGCGGTAGCGGCAGGCGCGTTTTGCGCTGGAGCCGTCTCGTTTCCACCTTGCGGCGCGCCTTGTTCGCCGCGACCTCTATTCCTCTCCCGATTGCGTCCGCCTGTTTCGGCCGGAGGATTGTTGGGAGCGGGCACTGTTGCCGCCGGCGCGTTCTGTGCTGGAGGCGTCTCTGTCCCACCCTGCGGCGCACCTTGTTCACCGCGATTGCCTCTATTCCTCTCCCGATTGCGACCGCCGGTCTCGGCCGGTGGTGTGTTCGGCGTGGGTGCTGTCGCAGCCGGCGCGTTCTGTGCTGGAGGCGTCTCTGTTCCACCTTGCGGCGCACCTTGTTCACCGCGGTTGCCTCTATTTCGTTCACGATTGCGTCCGCCGGTCTCGGCCGGCGGCGTGTTCGGTGTCGGCGCTGCCGCGGCCGGCGCGTTCTGTGCCGGAGGTGTTACGTTGCCGCCTGGTGCGGCGCCGGTACCTTGTTCGCCACGGCCGCCTTTGCGATTGCGTCCAGCGGGTTCAGCGGGTCCCGGTTGCGGCGTCGCAGTTGGAGCGGCCGTTCCCGGCGCGGGACTTGCAGCCGGGCCTGCTGCATTTGCCGGAGGTTGTGCGGCAGGAGCCGTACCGGCTGCTGGCGCGCGCGGTGCGAGCGGCGCGCTCTGCACAGTCTGCTTGTTGAACAGCCCGGTGGCGGGCCGGCCATGACGTTCGACAGGCTTGTCCGTCAACGTCGACACCACCGCGGCGGTCGGCTGCGGCGCGCTGTTCGCCTGGCCCGTGCCTCGCACGATTGGGATCGGCGCTTGCTGCTGTACCTGACGCGCTTCGTCGACACGG
>DATLOU010000012.1:0-136680 GCA_035536115.1 Rhizomicrobium sp. | reverse complement strand
ACTCCTGGCCAAAGAGGGCGCCGTCGTCGTCGTCACCGACGTCCAGGACGATATGGGCAAGGATTGCGTCGCCGCGATCAAGAAAGCCGGCGGCGACGGCATCTACCTGCATCATGATGTGGCGAGCGAAGAGGCGTGGATCGGCGTCGTCGCCGAGGTCAAGGCGCGGCTTGGTAAGCTCCATGTGCTCGTCAACAATGCCGGCATCGCCATCGCGGGCTCGGTTCTGACGATGACGCTTGCCGATTGGCGGCGTCAGCAGGCGATCAACCTCGACGGCGTGTTCTTGGGTGTGAAGCATTCGCTGCCGCTGATGCGCGAATCGGGCGGCGGCTCGATCATCAACATCTCTTCGCTCGCCGGTCTCAAGGGTTCGCCGACGCTCGCCGGCTATTGTGCGACCAAGGGCGGCGTTCGCCTCTTTACCAAGGCGGTGGCGATGGAATGCGGTCTGGCGCGCGACAATGTGCGGGTGAATTCCGTCCATCCCGGCATCATCGAAACGCCGATCTGGCTCGGCATCATTCCGACCGGAATGATCCCCGGCGCCGCCGATCAGCCGGCGGGCGCGAACGCGCCCAATCTCGATCAACTCTCCGAACAGGTGGTGCCGATCGGGAAGAAGGGCCTGCCGGAGGACATCGCCCAGGGCGTGCTTTATCTCGCCAGCGATGACTCGCGTTATGTCACGGGCAGCGAGCTCGTCATCGACGGCGGTATGTCGACGCGCTGACGTCGGTGTAGCTTCTCGTCGACGTGCCTCGTTTCAGAGCTTCTGCGATTCCCTGAGCGCCCATTCGAGAAACTTACGATAAGGATCACCGGCGTCGAGTCCCGGAACGATGCCCTCCTCGATCACGCGACGCAGACCGGGATTGGTGGCGAGCGCCTGAGGATAACTTCGGCGCGTGCGGTCCCAGCGAGCATCGCTCATAAGACCGTCGTCCCACTGGCGAAAGAGGTCCTCGATGGAAAGCGCGGCGGCGCGCGCTTGCAGAACGAATTGTCGCTGCGTGATGGCGTCCGGCGTCGGTTCCTCGCCATTGCCGCGGATATAGGCCGCACAAAGTTCGCGATCGGCCGTCGCAATCATCAGGTTCACGCCGCGGGCCGTCGCTTCCTGCCAGACTAGTGCGCGCGCATGCCGCGTGTTTTGTGCGACCTGCGCATTCAATTGCCGCAACTGGAAAAACAGGAAAACCAGCGAAACCAGCACGGCAACGCCGCTAACGAAGCTGCCGAGCGATGCGAGGTCGGAAAGAGTCATGGTGATCCCCTCCAGTTCTGAGGCGCACTTTAACCAGAGAGGCGACGTGGGGACAGCTTACGCGATAGCATGGGCCGCAAATCCGTTCCGCGCGGCAACACGATTGGACGTGTAAACTCCGAAACAAGAGACAATTAAGAGAACCATCATGCCGAAGATCGACATCGCCGCCGTGAAACAAATCAAGGGCACAGGTTATCCGCCCCCGTTCGACGCGCCGTGCACCGAGCGCATCCGGCAACGGCTCGGCAATGCCGGCGGACTAAAAGACTTCGGCGTCAATCTCATGCACCTGCCGCCCGGCAATTGGTCGAGCCAGCGCCATTGGCACACCCACGAGGACGAATTCGTCTATGTGCTCGAAGGCGAAGTGGTGCTGATCGAAGATCAGAGCGAAGTCGTGTTGCGCGCCGGCGACTGCGCCGCCTTCGCGAAAAACACCGGCAATGGCCACCATATGATCAACCGGTCGAATATGACCGCGGTGTATCTGGAAGTCGGCTCGCGTTCACGCGAAGACCTGACCACCTGCTCGGACATCGACATGAAGAGCGCCGCCGCCGATGGCCACTTCGTGCACAAGGACGGCTCTCGCTACGTCTAATCCGCGATCGACGAATAGACGATGCTCTTGAGCTGGCCGCGGAAATTGAACGCGCCGGACGGCATCAGCTGCGTCATGAAGACGACGGCGAGATCTTCCTTGGCGTCGACCCAGAAGATGGTGGAAGCCGCGCCGCCCCAATACCAGTCGCTGCCGACGATGCTGCCCGACGTCACGCTGTCGAGCGTGCAGGCAAAGCCGAGCCCGAAGCCGACGCCTTCGTTGGCGGTTTCCGAGAAGCCGCCGATCGCCATCTGCGTCAGGTCCTTGCCGTCCTTCAGGTGGTTGCGGTGCATCAGTTCGATGGTGCGCGGTCCGAGGATTCGCGCGCCGTCGAGCTCGCCGCCGCGCCGGAGCATTTCGCAGAAGCGGACATAGTCTTTCGTCGTGCCGGTCAGGCCGCCGCCACCCGAGAAGAAGGTCGGCTCCTTGAGATAGCTGCTCCTTTCGGGATCTTCGATCAGCTGCAGCTTCTTGTCGGGTCCGCGTCGATAGTTCGCCGCGAAGCGGTTCAACTTCTCGCGCGGCACGGTGAAGGAGGTGTCCGTCATTTTCAAAGGCGCGAAGATTTCCTCCTCAAGAAACCTGTCGAAGCGCTTGCCGGAGATGATCTCGACCAGCGCGCCGCAGACATCGGTCGATAGCGAATACATCCAGCGTTCACCCGGCTGATAGCGCAAGGGCACGCGGCCAAGCTTTTGCACGAACGATTTCAAGTCTTCGCCGTCGCCGCGGCGCACGCCAATGCGGGCATATTCCTTGTCGACTGGATGGCCGGTATCGGGTGCACCCAGCGCGGCAAGCGCCGCTCCATAAGTGATGCCGCCGGTGTGGCAGAGCATGTCGCGCATGCTGACCGGGCGATGGGGCTTCTCCGTCGCCATCGCCGAGCCTTCGCCCGACACCCAGACACGCTGATCGCGCCACTCCGGCACGAAGCGGTGGACGGGATCGTTGAGCTGGAAATAACCGCGCTCGTAAAGCGTCATCAGCGCGACGGAGGTGATCGGCTTGGTCATGGAATAGATGCGGAAGATGGTATCGTCGGCCATCTGTTTGCCGCGCTCGCGATCCATCTGGCCGAGCGATTTGAAATAGGCGAGGTGGCCGCGCCGCGTCACCGCGACCTGGCATCCCGCGATCTTGCCGTTGTCGATATAGGCGCGGCTCAGATGGTCGGCGATGCGCTCGAGCCGTCCTTGCGCAAACCCCGCTTTGCCCGGTGAAAGTTCCATCTCACGCTCCCGATTGTTTCTTCAAATACGCCCGCGACTGGCTTTTCACGATGTCGATCAAATTGCCCATGAACAGGTTCATGTCGATCAGGTGCAAGCCCCAATCCTGCTGCACCTGCCCGCCAAGCACAACATCGCCGGGAATGTCGTCGACGCGCGGATCGGCCGGATCGCCATGCACGGTGATCGCGAGGTACGTGCCGACATCGTTGCGCGCGCACTCCGCGCTCAGCATGCCGGGAAGCGAGACGAACGGCGTCTCGACGGTCTTTCCCGTCGCCCACGGCTTGGGCTCGACCGCCGCGCCGAAGGCGCGCCCGCTAGACGCGAGATAGGCGTGGATTTCGCCCGAACCGCCGCCGAGTGCGGCAGGATTGACGCACGCCGCTTCAAGACCTGGACCGTTGCTCTTGCCGAAGCGGCTGTTCGCGGGCGGCGGCAGGTTGCTGCGGAACGACGCAAAGGCGATGACGCAGCCGACATCGGTGTCCGAGTGACAAAGCGCGACATGCTGGAAATCGCCGCCGACGTCTTTTCCGACCGGCACCTGAAGTCGCGTACCGCCAAGGATAGCGAGCACCAGCTGTTTCTGAATCGGCTTGCCGTCGATCTCGTTCTTGATCAGCGCGTTGAGAACGCCCGAGCCCTGGCTGTGGCCGATGAGAACGACGCCGCGGCCGCGATTGTAGTGCGCAAGGTAATAGTTCCAGGCATCGACGACATCGTGATAGCCGAGCATCGGGTCGGCGGGCGCCGCCATCGGTCGTCCGGTCATGCGCGCGGCAAGCGCCGTCAGCGTGAATTGGCGATAGAGCGGCGCGTAGGTCTTGCACACGCTTCCAAAGCGCGCGAATTGCTGGGCGATCACGATCATCTCTTCGGCGCCGGGCAGCATGTCGCTGTTGACGCCGGGATCGCGCGACACGGTCGGATAGACATAGAAGCAATCGACCGGTGCGTTCTTCGCAGGCCGGAATTTCTCATGCTTCAACGTGCCGTCGGGGCCGACCACGGTTGCATCTTCGTTGGCGCTGCAGGCATCTTCGTGTCCGGGCAGGCAGAGCCAGTTCGAGGCGATGGAATAGTCGTTCTTGGCCGGCATCTCGTCGGCGCTTGCCAGGCCGAGCGCCGCGAAACTTGCGGTCAGAAACAGCAATGCAATCTTGGTCACGGTCTTCCCCTGCACATGTCTCTCAGGAATTATGAGCAAGGGCCGGGAACAGCGTCCAATCAATTCGCGCTGGAAGCCTCGCCGGGACTCTTGCTTCTCGCGGCCTCTGCCGTGCGCTCAAAAAGTCGCAGGCTGCTGACGGCGGCCGCCGCCAGCGCGAAGCCGACGCCGATATACAGCGATAGCTGCGTGCCATGCTGCGGCAGGCGCGCAAAGGAGAGCGCCACAAGAGCCGCTCCAATCGTCTGGCCGAGGAGACGTGCTGTGCCGAGCATGCCGCTCGCCCCGCCGCTACGCTCGAGCGGCGCCGACGAGATCATCGCGCGCGCGTTCGGCGACTGGAACAATCCGAAACCGGCGCCGGCCAAGGCCATGCGCCAGGAAATGTCGATCACGTTCGCGCTCGGCGGCAGGAGGGCGAGCGACAACAGCCCGATGGCGAACACGACCAATCCGATGGCGCCGAGCAGGCCCGCGGGATAGCGATCGGCCAGGCGTCCCGCAAGCGGCGATATGATCGTGATCGCGATCGGCCAGGGCGTGATCAAGAGTCCGGTTTCGACGGCGCTGTAATGCATCGCGCTCTGCAACAGGAACGGCAGCGACACGAGCGCCAACATCTGTCCGGCGAAGGAGCAGACTGCGGTGCCGATGGAAAGCGCGAACATCGGGATGCGCATCAGATCCACGGGCAGCATGGGCGATGCGGTCTGGTGTTCGCGCCTGACCATGACGGTCCCGATCGCAAGCGCCGCCACTAGCTCGGCGGCGAACCAGATGAATGCCTCGCCATGGCCAAGCGCGTCGATGCTGGCAATGAGGAGGCCGAAGAGTGTCGCGACCAGAACAGCGCCTGCGATATCGAAGCGATGCGGCGCGCGCGGCGTCTTCGGCAGCGCGCGGAACCCGACGATCACGGCCGCGATCCCGAACGGGATGTTGACGGCGAAGAGATAGGGCCAGGTCGCGACGAAGAGGATCGCCGCAGCGACGCTTGGACCGGCTGCGGCCGAAATCGCCACCACCAGCACGTTGATGGAGAGCCCGCGCCCCAGCATGCTTTGCGGATAGATGAAGCGGATGAGCGCCGAGTTCACGCTCATGATCCCGGCTCCGCCGAACCCCTGGACCACGCGCGCGAAGGCCAGCATCGGTAGCGAGTGCGACAGCGCACACAGCAGCGACGCGATGGTGAAGAGGATCAAGCCGGCGAGATAGACGCGGCGGTAGCCGATGATGTCGCCGAGCGCCGCCAGCGGCAGAAGCGAGATCGTGACGGCGAGCTGGTAGCCGTTGACGATCCAGATCGAGAGCGCCGGATCGGTGTTGAGATCGATGCCGATGGTCGGAAGCGCGACGTTGGCGATCGCCGAATCCATCACCGCCATGATGACGCCGAGCGCAATGGTCGCAACCGCCCAGATGCGCTGGGGAAACGGTAATCCGTCGGTGTGGCTTGGCGGCGTCAAACTATCCCTCACTCCGGAAATGCGTCGCATTTCCGACCTTTCCCGTTTCGCCTGAGAGGCCGATGTTATGCCAACCTCTCCCGCTTGCGGGAGAGGTCGACGCTGCGCCAGCAGCGCGTCGGGTGAGGGGACCTAGTTACCCACCCAGCCTTGCGCCACGGCCGCGTCGTGACGGACTTTCTCCGGGCCGCCCAGCGCCTGGCGGTCGAAGCCGATACGCTTGAACCAATAGTGCAGGCCGAGAAGATCGGTGAAACCCATGCCGCCATGCACTTCGGTCGCAGTGCGCGCGACGAAGGTGCCGACTTCCGACGTGTGCGCCTTGGCATGCGCCGCCATGCGCCGCGATTGCTCGGGGAATTCGTCGAAGGCGTAGGCCGCATACCAGATCAGCGCGCGGCACGGTTCGAGCTCGGCCACCATCTCCGCGCACAGATGCTTGACCGCCTGGAACGAGCCAATGACGCGGCCGAACTGCTGGCGCTCCTTGGCGTAGGCGACGGCCTTCTCGATCATGCGGCCGCCGGCGCCCAGCGTGTCGGCCGCGAGCATGATGCGCCCGGCATCGATCATGCGATCGAGCGTGGCGGCAGGATTGCCAGACGTGAGCGGCTCGGCTTCGACAGTGTCGAAGGCGAGTTCGCCAAGCGAGCGTGTGGCATCGATGGTCGTGAGTTGGATCTTCCCGAGGCCCTTGGCCTTGGCGTCGACGATGTGAAGTCCGGCGAACCTGTCGGCGACGATGAAGACATCGGCACCGGCGAAGTCGAGCACGAACAGCGTCTTGCCGGTGAGCCTGCCGCCCTTGGCGGTGATACCCGCTTTCTCGCGCGCGCCGGCCGCCTGTTCGCTGATGGCAACGCCGGCGATGATTTCGCCCGACGCGAGTTTCGGCAGGTATGTCTTCTTCTGTTTGTCAGAGCCCGCGCCCGCCAGCGCCAACGGCGCCATCACCGAACTCGCGACAAAGGGAATCGGCGCGACATGGCGGCCAAGCGCTTCGGCCGCGAGCACGGCGTCGAGCAGGCTGAGGCCCAGGCCGCCGAATTTTTCTTCGATCAAAATCCCCGGCACGCCGAGTTCGACGAGTGCCTTCATCACGTCGGCGGCGAAAGGCTCGCGTCCGGCGGCCTTGCGCACGCGTTCCAGCGGCGAGACGCGTTCGAGAGTACGCTCGATGCTCTCCTGCATCATCTTCTGATCGTCGCTGAGGCCGAATTCCATGGCTTAGGCCTTCGCCGTTTTGGGCTCGCGCGGCATGCCGAGACCGCGTTCCGAGATGATGTTCTTCTGGATCTGCGCGGTGCCGCCGCCGATAATGAGGCCGAGATCGAACATGTAGCTCGATTGCCAGTTGCCGCCGTTGCGCAGGTGCGGCGAGCCGGAATAGAGCATGCCGAGTTCTCCCAGTGCATCGATGGCGAAACCGGCCAGCTGATGGTTGAGCTCGCAGCCCATCAGCTTGACGATCAACCGCGCCACGCCGGGGTCTTCGCCTTTGAGGCTGGCGGTGAGCAGACGAAGGCCGTGATATTCCATCGCATGCACCCGCGCCTGCAGCTTGAGGAGGCGGTCGCGCATGACCGGATTGTCCATGAGGCGGCGACCGTCCACATCTTCGCTTTGCATGAGTTCGATCAGCGCGCGAAGCCGCGTGCCGGCCTGGTTGGGATCGCCCAGCATGCCGCGCTCATGGCGGAGCGTGGCGTTGGCGACGTACCAGCCTTGGCCGCGCTGGCCGACAATGTCCTTCTTCGGCACACGCACATCGGTGAAGAAGACTTCGTTGAATTCCGCGCGCCCTGTCATGGTCACGAGCGGCCTCACTTCGATCCCCGGCGTCTTCATCGAGAAGAGGAGATACGAGATGCCTTCATGTTTCGGCTTGTCTGCTTCCGTGCGCACGAGGCAGAAGATCATGTCGGCCTGCGCCGCCGTCGAAGTCCAGATTTTCTGTCCGTTGATGACGAAGTCGTCGCCGTCTTCGACCGCGCGCGTGCTGAGCGAGGCAAGATCCGAACCTGCGCCCGGCTCGGAATAGCCTTGGCACCAGATGATCTCGCCACGCAGCGTCGGCCCGATGAACTTTTTCTTCTGCTCTTCGCTGCCGAGTTCCAGCAGTGTCGGCACCAGCATCGAGATGCCTTGCCCCGACATTCCCATCGGCAAGCCGAGCGCAATGAATTCTTCGGCGATGATGCGCGACTTCAGGACGTCCGGCTCGGCGCCGTAGCCGCCATACTCTTTCGGAATCGTGCGCGCGGCGTAGCCATGCGCGATAAGGAGCTTCTGCCACTCCCTGGCGCCGGCCATCGTCGCCGCCATGCCGCCGCGCGGCGCTTGTGCGCCATGCTTCTCGGCAAAGGCGCGGATCTCGGCGCGGAAGGCTTCGTATTCGGGGCTATAGGAAAGGTCCATGCCTCACTCCCTCGCCCGCTTTATGCGGGCGACCCATCTTCCTGCGCGAAGGAAAATGGGTTGCCCGGACAAGCCGGGCAATGACGTATGTGATTGCGACTACACCCGCTCCACGATCGTGACGTTGGCGAGGCCGCCGCCTTCGCACATGGTTTGAAGGCCCCATTTCTTGCCGCGATCCTTGAGCGCATAGAGAAGCGTCGTCATCAGCTTGGTGCCGGAGGCACCGAGCGGATGGCCGAGCGCAATCGCGCCGCCATTAACGTTGAGCTTTTCCGGATTGGCGCCCAACTGCTGCAGCCAGGCTACCGGGACCGAGGCAAAGGCTTCGTTCACCTCGAAGATGTCGATGTCGTCGATCCCTATGCCGGCCTTCTCCAGCGCGCGCTTGGTTGCAGGTAATGGTGCCTCGAGCATGATCACCGGATCGCCGCCGATCACCGTCATGTGATGGATTTGCGCCAGGGGTTTCACGCCGAGCGCCTTCAAGCCCTTGTCGTTGACTACGAGGACGCCCGACGCGCCATCACAAATCTGACTCGAGGTCGCTGCCGTGATGGCGCCGCCTTCGCGCAGAAGCTTCACCCCCTTGATCCCCTCGAGCGAGACGTCGAAGCGGATGCCTTCGTCGGTCGTGTGCAGCGAGGTCGAACCGTCTTCCGCCTTGATCGAAAGCGGCACCACTTCGTCCTTGAACTTGCCGCCCTGCGTCGCCGCGATCGCCTTCTTGTGGCTCTCATAGCCGAACTGGTCGAGCTGGTCCTTCTTCAAGCCGTATTTGGTCGCCATCATTTCGGCGCCCATGAACTGGCTGAACTGGATGTTGGGATATTTCTTCTGCAGTTCCGGACTCATATAGGTGCCCATGCCGTTCTGCGCCGGCAGCGCAGCCGACGCCCCCATCGGCACCCGCGTCATGCTCTCGATGCCCATCGCGATGACGGCATCCATGCTGCCGGACATCACAGCCTGCGCCGCGAAGTGCAGCGATTGCTGCGACGAGCCGCATTGGCGATCGACGCTCGTGCCCGGCACGTGCTCCGGAAGGCGCGATGCCATCACGGCGTTGCGCGCCACGTTGATCGCCTGCTGGCCGACCTGGCTGACGCAGCCGCAGATCACGTCCTCGATCAGGTTGGGATCGGCCTTGCTGCGGTCGAGCAGGGCGTTGATCACCTCGGCGCCCATGTCGACGGGATGCCAGTCCTTCAGCTTGCCGCCGCGCTTGCCGCCGGCCGTGCGCGCCGCCGCCACGATATATGCGTCACCCATGCCACGTCTCCGTAATGTTGCCGACTGTCCTTTTAGCATCGCTGCTGATGCGCTGCACCAGTGGACAAACGCGTCCTTTTGGTTGCCGCAGCGGAAGTCGGGCTTGCCTGAACTTCGACGATACGCAACCGTCGCATGGCTATGATTCCCGTGAACGCATGAACCGACTTTTGGCCCCGACGCGGCGCGGCGTGCTGACTGGCATCGGAGCGACGTTGGTCGCATCTCCGAACATCGTAAGGGCCATGACCGCGCCGGTCTGGCAGAACAATCCTTTCAGTCTCGGCGTGGCGAGCGGCGCACCCGCGACGGACGGGTTCGTCTTGTGGACGAAACTTGCGCCGGAGCCGCTCGCAAGTGATCCGCGCGCCATCGGCGATGCGCCGCTTATCCCCATTGCGTATGAAATCGCCAGTGATGACTCACTGCGTCACGTCGTGAGGCGCGGTACGGCATTGGCGGAGCGCGACTTCGGCTACGCCGTGCACGCCAACGTGCGTGGACTGAAGCCGGGGCGGCCCTATTGGTATCGCTTCCGCTCCGGCGGTGAAGTCAGCGCCATCGGCCGCGCGATGACATTGCCGCCGCGCGGCACGGACAGTCTGCGCTTCGCCTTTTTCTCCTGCTCGCATTATGAATATGGCTACTTCTCCGCCTATCGCCATGCGGCCGAGGAGAATCCGGATTTCGGAATCTTCCTGGGCGACTACATCTACGAATATGCCGACAAAAGGCGTCCAACCGTGCGCACGCATTCCGGCGGCAAGGAGTGCGAGACGCTGGACGAATATCGTGCGCGCTACACGCAATATCGCCTCGATCCCGATCTGCAGGCGCTGCATGCCGCGGTGCCGGCGCTCGTCACCTGGGACGATCACGAGGTGCAGAACGATTATGCCGACAGGTTCGGCCAGGACTTTCAGGATCCGCAGGCGTTTCTGATGCGCCGCGCCGCCGCCTATCAGGCCTTCTACGAATTCATGCCGGTGAAGCCTGTGTTTTCCAAGCCGCAAGGACCCGACATGCGGCTCTATGACCGCTACGATTTCGGCGACCTGATGCGCGTCGATCTGATCGACGGGCGGCAATATCGCTCGCGCGAAGCCTGCTACGGCGATCCGGCAAAGAAGCAAGGCGATGGCGGCGGCGGTCATCAGGAAACACCGGCGCATTGTCCCGAACTGATGGATCCGACGCGCTCGATGATCGGCATGACGCAGGAAGCCTGGCTGTTCGACGGTCTCGCGCGTTCAAAGGCGCGCTGGAACGTCATCGCCAACGACGTCTTGATGGCGCGGCTGCATCAGAAAAATCCGGCAGGAGAGGACGCATATTGGACGGACGGCTGGGATGGCTATCCGCCGAGCCGCACGCGGCTGATGCAGCACATCGCTCAGTCCAAGCCGTCCAATCCGGTCGTAATCACGGGCGACATTCACTCCTTCTGGGCCAACGATCTCAAGACGGACTTCGACGATCCGTCAGCGCCGGCCATCGCCAGCGAACTGGTCGGCACTTCGATTACGTCGTATGGACCGCCCTACGATCAATTCAGCAAACTTCTGCCCGACAATCCGCACATAAAGTTCTTCGATAGCCGCAAGCGCGGCTATGTCAGCGTCGCGCTGACACGCGAGCGGCTGAAGGCGGACTACCAGGTGGTTTCCGACATCACCGATCCCAAGGCGACGCGTTCGACGCTCGCCTCCTTCGTCATCGAAGACGGGAAACCCGGGCCGGTTGCCGCCTGACGGTGCGCCATGCCAGCATCGGGCATGGTGGATAAGCCTCCGATGAAGCCGGCGACGGTCGCGGCCCAAGCGCTGGGCTGGATCGACGAAAAGACACGCGCGGTCTCGCCGCCGATCCATCCGTCTTCAACCTACATTCGCGATCCCGACAATCAGTTTCGCTCGGGGCGTTCCTACTCGCGCTCCGACAACGCGACCTACGACCAGGCCGAAGCCGTGCTGGCGTCGCTGGAAAACGCCAAGGGCGCAGCGCTCTTTTCGTCCGGCATGGCCGCGGCGACCGCGGTGTTTCTGTCGCTCAAGCCGGGCGATCACGTGCTCGCGCCGAAAGTAATGTACTGGCTGCTCAGAAGCTGGCTCGCCACCTTCGCGACGAACTGGGGCTTGAAAGTCGAACTGGTCGATATGACCGACCTCGCGGCGGTGAAGGCGGCGCTCAGGCCTGGCGAAACCAAACTCATCTGGACCGAAACGCCGGCCAATCCCATGTGGGACGTGACGGACCTTGCCGCAATGGCCGCGCTCGCGCATGGAGCACGCGCGCGGCTCGCGGTGGATTCGACCGTTGCAACGCCCGTCTTCACCAAGCCGATCGAACTCGGCGCCGATATTGTCATGCATTCGGCGACGAAGTATCTCAACGGCCATTCCGATCTCATCGGCGGCGCGCTCGCAACACGTGCGGACGACGAGCCGTGGCACGCGATCAAGACCCTGCGCACGCAGCTTGGCGGGGTGCCCGGTGCGTTCGAAGCGTGGCTCTTGCTCCGCGGCATGCGCACGCTCTTTCCGCGCGTGCGCACGGCGGCGGCGAATGCGCTGACGCTCGCCGAACATTTCCGCGGCCATCCGCTCGTGGAAGACGTGCTCTATCCGGGTCTGACGAACTTCCCTGGCCATGCGGTGGCGGCGCGCCAGATGCAAGACGGCTTCGGCGGGATGCTCTCCATCCGCGTCAAGGGCGGCGAGCGTGCGGCGATCGCGACGGCGGCGCATGTGCGGCTCTGGAAACGCGCGACCTCGATCGGCGGCGTCGAGAGCCTGGTGGAACATCGCGCTTCGGTCGAAGGGCCGGACACCCCGTGTCCGCCCGATCTGCTCCGGCTCTCGACGGGGATCGAGGATGTCGGCGATCTCACGCAGGACCTGGAAGACGCCCTCAAAGCGGCTCAGCGCTGACATTGTCGAACCCCTTGACGGACCCCGGACGCTTCCCTATCATTCAACCATATGGTTGAACGTACCGCGCAACTCGACCTGGTCTTCGGCGCACTCTCCGACGTGACGCGCCGCGACATCCTGCGCCGCGTTGCCAAAAAGGAATTGTCGGTCGGCGAGATCGCATCGTCCTACGACATCTCATTCGCGGCCGTGGCGAAGCATCTTGTCGTGCTCGAGAAAGCCCGGCTCGTCACCAAGCGCCGGGAGGGCAAGCAGCAGGTCGCCGCACTCGCGCCCGCCGCGCTGAGCGACGCTGCGAAACATCTCGAACGCTACCGCGACATCTGGGAAAGCCGGCTGGATCGCCTGGAAAAATATCTGGAGACGCAACGATGACGACGGCTTTGAAAAACGAATTGACCATCATACGCGTGCTCGATGCGCCGCGCGCAAAGGTCTGGCGGGCCTGCAGCGAAATCGATGCGCTCAAAGCCTGGTGGGGTATGCCCAACGACGCCAGCATGCCCACCTGCAAAGTCGACTTCCGCGTCGGCGGCTCGATGCTTTGCGAGATCGTGCATGAGGGCTCGCCGATCTGGTTCAAATGGATTTATCGCGAGATCGTCGAGGGCGAGAAGCTGGTCCTGGAGCAGCATTTTTCCGATCAAGACGAGAACGAATTGGATTCTGTCGACCGGCCGGCTTCGACAATCACGCTTCGTTTGGAGGACATGAACGGGAAAACCAGACTGACGGTCGTGCACGCGGACATGGCGTCGGAAAAGTATCCCGTCGAAGACTATAAAGAAGGCTGGTCGCAGTCTCTCGACCGGCTCGCCGCTAGCCTGACCGGCTAGGAAATCCTTGACCGCGCGGCACTTTTGAATCGAATGTCGGTATGATGGGACAGCGGCCGCGCCCCGTCTCATGTTCTACGCGGTCTACATCCGGGAGCGCGACATCAAATGTGCCTGCGTCGGCGGAAACAGCAATGTTCCGCTTGGCTTCGTCTCGCTCACAGAGAATGTGATGATGGTCGCGATGGCCGTCTGGATGATCGTCTCGTAGGCTGCTTTTCCATGCCCATCATTCGCCCTTGCAGCTTGCGGCACGCCGCATTGGCCCTGCTTGCCGTACGCCTTCTCGCGTCCCCCGCCTATGGCGAGGAGATGCCTGGCATGACTATGCCCACGGAGCACGACGGTCGCGAAAGCAAACCCACGAAGGCGCAACCACCAACGACGCCTCCTTCCAGCAAGTCAGACATGCCAGGCATGGCTCATGGCAAGACGCAAGCTGGCGCGATGACCGAGATGCCCGGCATGACGATGACGGGCGCGTTCGGTTCTTATCCCATGACGCGCGACGCATCCGGAACGAGTTGGCAGCCGGACCTTGCCGAGCATCACGGTATTCATGCAACGTTGGATGATTGGATGTTGATGGGGCATGCGATGCTCTGGGGCATCTATGACAGCCAAAGCGGACCGCGCGGCGACGACAAGTTTTTTCTGGCCGGCATGCTGATGGGAATGGCACGCCGCGATCTCAGCCCAAGCGATACGCTCATCTTCCGCGCCATGGTGAGCCCCGATCCTTTCATGGGAAGGCGCGGTTATCCGCTCCTTCTCGCAACCGGCGAGACTGCCGACGGCGTAACGCCGCTCGTGGACCGACAGCATCCCCACGACTTCCTCATGGAGCTGTCGGGCACTTACGTTCGCAAGCTCGCGCCCGACGAGAGCGTCTTTGTCTATGCGGGTTATCCCGGTGAACCTGCGCTGGGTCCGCCCGCCTTCATGCATCGGGCATCCGCGATGGACATTCCCATCGCACCCATCACGCATCATTGGCTCGATTCCACGCACATCGCGTTCGGTGTCGTGACGGTCGGATTCGTGCAAGACGACTGGAAGATCGAAGTCTCGCAGTTCAACGGACGCGAACCCGACCAGAGTCGCTTTGATTTCGACGGTGCCCGGTTCGATTCGACGGCGGTGCGCGCGAGCGTCAACCCGGACGCGCACTGGTCCTTGCAAGCGTCATGGGGATTTCTCAAGAGCCCGGAGCAACTGGCGCCTGCGGTCGACGAGAACCGCTTCACGGCGTCGGCCTCGTACGTCACCAGATTTGGCGGCGACTCCTCGCTGTCGGCGACGCTCGCCTGGGGCCTCAAAGACCTGAGCGATGGACACCGGCTCAACGGCGCGCTGCTCGAGGCCGAATACAAACCGGCAGAAGCCTGGACCGCGTTCGCCCGTGCCGAATGGGAAGAGAACAACGAGATCGATGCGTCGGGCACGGTGCATGGCGTCGGCGAATTGACGCTCGGGGGTATCCATGACTGGAAGATCGCCGAGCATGCGAAGCTTGGCTTGGGCGCGTCCTACACGTTCGATTTTGTGCCCTCTTCGGTTGTTCCAAGATATGGCGCTGATCCCCATGGCACGACGGTGTTCGTAAGGCTCGCACTCGAATAAGGCGCTTCAGTCTCCGTCCTGCGCAGACAGGTGCCTCTGCGACCGCGACGCCGTGAAAGCAATCGGCAAGGCTGCCGCCATGAGGCCGCCGCCGATGTAGTACGCGACGCCGGACCAGCTTGTTTCGAAGGCGATCGACCAGGCGAAGACCTGGGTGAAGAAGATCGGTCCGATGAGTCCGGTCAGGGCGACCAGACTGGTGAGCGCGCCCTGCAGGCGGCCCTGTTCCGTCGCACTCACCTGCCTGGTCTCCAAAGCCTGCAATGGCGGCCCGCAGATATTTCCGAGGCAGGCGGGAACGCAGGCGAGACAGAATTCAAAACTTGTGCGCGCCAGGCCAAGACCGGCAAAGCCGATCGCCAAAAGGCTCAGACCGGCAATAAGCGTGACGCGTTCTCCAAACCATTCGGCGAGTCTGGGCGCCAGGATCGCCATCCCGAATATGTTGCCGCCGCCCCACGCCATCAGCAGCAAGCCGACATCCGTCGACGTCCAGTGATAGCGAAATCCGGTGTAGAGAACGAAGATCGTATTGGCTGACGTCGCTCCCAGTTGGATCAGGAATCCCGCGCTGACCAGACCGGTCAGTTTCCTGTCCCGACTGATGATGCCGAACGAACGAATGGGAATGGCGCTTTTCCATTGGATCTTGGTCCGCGATTCCGGCGCAAGCGACTCCGGCAGAATGAGCAGGCCATAGAGCCAGCCGAGGGCGGCGAATGCCGCCGCCGCAAAGAATGGCGCGCGCGGACTGATCTCGCCGAGGAGACCGCCCGCCGCCGGGCCAAGGATCATGCCGGTTGCCGAGACGGCTGAGAACACGGCAAAGCGACGGGTGCGTTGAAGCGGCGGCGTGACGTCGGCGAGATAGGCCGCCGCGGCGGAATAGCTCGCGGCCGTCAGTCCCGACACGACGCGGCCGACAAACAGCCAAGCCACCGTCGGCGCCACCGCCATGACCAGGAGGTCGAGCGAGAAGCCGAAAGCCGAGATCAGGATGACGGGTCGGCGGCCATAGCGATCCGAGAGCACGCCCAACACCGGCGCGGCGATAAAATTCGTCACCGACCAGGCGGCGGACATCCAGCCGAAATCCTGCGCGGCGCTCGCCAGGTTTCCGCCGGACAAGGTCAAGACGAGCTTCGGCAGGATGGGAAAGATCAACCCGAACGACAGCGAATCCAAAAAAACATTCGCAAGGATGAAGCCGAGCGCCGCCCTGCGCCTGTGCGCGCTCAAGGCCGTTCAACTTCAAAGCAGATGATTGTCATGAGACCATTTCTTCAACGAGCACAATTGTCATCCCCGGCGAGCAGCGCGCAAGTGCTGCGAGGGAACGGGATTCGAGCGATGTTCGCCGGGGGTGACAGTAAATTGGAACAAAAGTGCCTGGAGACCTGTTTTAGATATCCAAGCCTTCCCGGTGATCTATGGAGCGATGGATTCCGTGCAAAATGCAATTGCAAAATCTGATCTTGGTTCGCTTGTCATAACCAATCTCGGCGGCACGGCAATAACGCTGGGTAGTCTGCTGCTCGCTCTCGCCATTCTCATCGTGTCACTTGTCGCAGCGAGGTTGCTGACTGCGGGGCTTGGTCGATTTCGCGAACGGATGGGCGGTTCCACCACCTCTCTCTATATTTTGGAGAAGCTCGGCGCGTATGGAATTGTCATACTGGGCGCGTCGTTTGCGATTTCAGCACTGGGCTTCAATCTCAGCTCATTCGCGGTTTTTGCCGGTGCGGTCGGCGTCGGCGTCGGGCTGGGGCTCCAGGGCGTGGTCAAGGAATTCGTTTCCGGGCTCGTGCTCCTGTTCGACAGCGTCATCAAGGTCGGCGATTACGTCGAGCTGCCCGGCGGCGAGCGCATCCGCGGCATCATCCAGGAGATCGGGACCCGCGCGACACGCATCAGAACCAACGACAATGTCGACATTCTCGTGCCGAACTCACGGCTGATCGAGGACCGGTTCGTCAATTGGACGCTGAAGGGCCAGACGCGACGCATCCATATTCCATTTTCGGTGGCCTATGGCGCCGACAAGAATATGGTGCGCACGGTCGTCATTGCGGCGGCCAAAGCTTTGCCGTTCACGTTGCCTGATGATCCCATGCGGAGCACGCAAGTGTGGTTGGTCGGATTCGGCGAATCCGCCTTGAATTTCGAATTGCTGGTTTGGCCGACGCTGCACGCGGTCAAGCGGCCGGCATCGACCCTGGCGGCTTACACCTGGGCCATCGACGACGCCTTGCGCAGCGCCGGACTCGAAATCCCGTTCCCGCAACGCGACATCCGCATCGTCGACACCCGCGTGCCTGACTCGTTGGGGCACAATGCGCAAGCTGCCGTTCGTTCGAACGACGCTGCGCAAGATGTATCTCAGCAAGACGAGTGATCCTTCCTAGTCCTCATCCTGAGCCCATCGAAGGATGAGGGCGTTCAGATCTTGACGCCGAGCGTTTTCAGCAACGCCGTCGCCGCGGCGGGGGCGCGAACCTTGGCGCCGTTGATCATGTAGACGAAGACGTCACGCTTCTTCCTTGCCGCCGGCTCGGCAAGCAGTTTCAGGCCTTTCGGCGTGCCGCCGGCCTCCCAGGCCCTGGCGGCCTCCGCCCAGGTTTTGATCGCCGCCGGCTTGTAGCCGGTCGGCACAGTCTCCTCAGCATTCTGCAAGCGGCAATAGACGAAGTCCGACGTCGCATCGGCGATCATCGGATACTTCGTCGAGTCGGCGAAGACGATGGCCGTGTTGTACTTGCGCGCCAACGCAACGAACTCCGGCACGAGGAAGCTCGTATGCCTCGGCTCGATCGCGTGGCGGAGTTTCACGCCGTCGACCGCCGCGGGCAGCAGCGCGAGAAAAGCTTCGAAGTCCGCCGCATCGAACTTCTTGGTGTGCATGAACTGCCAGAGGATCGGACCGAGCTTCGTCTTTAATTCGCTGACGCCGCTTTCGAGAAAGCGCGCGATCGAGGGCTTGGCCTCGCCCAGCACGCGCCGGTTGGTCGCGAAGCGGTTGGCCTTGAGCGAGAATACGAAGTCGTCCGGCGTCTCGCCGTGCCACTTCTGGAATGTGTTCGGCTTGAACGTCGAGTAATAGGTGCCGTTGACTTCGATCGTCGTCAGATGCCGGCTGGCATAGGCGAGCTCCTTCGTCTTCGGCGTGCCCTTGGGAAAGAAGACGCCGCGCCAAGGTTCGAAATTCCAGCCGCCGATGCCGGCTCTGATCATGCCGCGATGCGCTCCTTCCGGCGCGCGGTAAGTCCCGCGAGCGCTTCATCATATTCGCGGACCAGCCTCGCCACCAATTCGCCCGCGCCGATAATGCTCTTGACGCTACCGATACCCTGGCCGCAACCCCAGATGTCCTTCCAGGCTTTCGCCTTGGTGTTGCCGCCGGAGCCGAAATTCATTTTCGAGGGATCGGAGATCGGCAGATTCTCCGGGTCGAGCCCGGCCGCGATCACCGACGGCCTGAGATAGTTGCCGTGCACGCCGGTGAAGAGATTGGTGTAGATGATATCGTCGCCTGCGCTGTCGACGATCATGGACTTGTAGCCTTCCGGCGCGCGCGCTTCCTTGGTGGCGATGAAGGCCGAGCCGACATAGCCGAAGTCCGCGCCGGCCGCCTGCGCTGCAAGCACGGCGCGCCCCGTCGAGATCGCGCCGGAAAGCGCGAGCGGTCCGTCGAACCATTCGCGGATTTCCTCGATGAGCGCGAAGGGCGAGAGCACGCCCGCATGTCCGCCCGCGCCCGCCGCGACTGCGATGATGCCGTCCGCGCCTTTGTCGATCGCTTTCCTGGCAAAGCGGTTGTTGATCACATCATGCATCACGACACCGCCGTAAGAGTGGACCGCGGCGTTGACGTCTTCGCGCGCGCCGAGCGAGGTGATGACGACGGGCGCCTTGTACTTGACGCAGAGCGCCAGATCCTGCTCCAGCCGCTCATTCGTCTTGTGCACGATCTGGTTGACCGCGAAGGGCGCGCTGGGCGCCTCGGGATGGGCGCGGTCGTAAGCTGCGAGTTCTTCGGTGATTTGCGCCAACCACTCGTCCAGCATCGAGATGGGCCGTGCGTTCAGCGACGGGAACGATCCGATGATGCCAGCCTTGCATTGCGCCAGGACGAGCTCGGGACCCGAGATGATGAACAGAGGCGAGCCGATCACCGGCACGGAAAGACGTTTTTTCAATGCACCTTTGAGAGCCATGGTTTCCTCTAGGACGATTTCGAACTTGGGAAGCGCGACATCAGGCGCGCTTTCTGGTTTTGACGGCGCGCGACGAGGGCGTGCGTGCGCCACGAAAGGTGAGCCGCATGGTTTCGAAATAAAGATCGTGGACATCCATGCCGCGCGGTAGCCTGCCGGCAAGATAAAGCACGATGACGCCATGCGACGCGGCCCACAGAGCGTTGCCCACCAGCCTCGGATCGCCCTGCACGATGCCGGCGGCTGCGAGATCCTTGACATGGCGCGTGATGGTTTCGCCGGCGCGCTCGCCTGCACGACGCAGACCCTTGTGCCTGGCTTCGTCGGGCGGACTCATGTCGAACATCAGCCGGTAGGCATTTGGATTCTGCAAGGCGAAGTCGAGATAGGCGCGCCCGACCGCGCGTGCTCGCGCAAAGGCATCGTCGCCGGACGCGAACGCCGCCTCGAGCGCATCGGCGAAACGGTTGAAGGCGTCGGCGCGCACGAAGGCGAGAATTTCTTCGCGATCTTCAAAATAGCGGTAGAGGCCCATGGGGCTGCGGCCGAGCTTCTTGGCGATGTCGCGGATGGTGATGGCGCCCGCGCCCTTGGCGGCATAGAGCGCCGTTGCCGCAGCGCCGATCCTGGCGCGTACCGCTTCGACGTCCCCGCCAGAAAGTTCTTTGGGCATAGCGTCTCGTACTACGTACTCGTACATAGTACGAAATACCACCGGGAGTCAAGAAGGCGCATTGCGGCGGGGTTAATTCGGTCGCAGGTCCTTTGGGCCGCATGGCGGATTTTTGGGCGCGCGCTTATCTTTGTTGGCGGACGGGGACCACATGCACATTCGCAAAATTCTTGCGCCAGCTATCGTTTTGGCGCTCGGACTGCCGGGCGCGGTAATCGCAGCCACGGTCGAGACGGTGGTTGTCACCGCGAGCCCGCCTGACCCCGTCGGCAACGACGCGTTTTCCGTCACGCGTCTCACGGCGGACGATCTCAACCACGCGACCGAGCTCGACGCCGCGCTCGAACAAGTGCCGGGGCTTTCTCTTTTCCGCCGCGACTCGAGCCTCTCAGCCAATCCGACGACGCAAGGCGTCTCGCTGCGTTCGATCGCGCCGTCGGGCGCCGGGCGGGCGCTCGTGACGCTCGATGGCGTGCCGCAGAACGATCCCTTCGGCGGCTGGGTGATCTGGTCGTCCTTGCCGCCGGAAGACATTTCCGCGGTGGAGATCGTGCGTGGCGCCGGTGCCGGACCTTATGGCGCGGGCGCACTCACCGGTGTCATCGCGCTCAATGAGGCGCGTGGCGACGGCCTTGTGGCGGGCGACGCGTCGCTCGCCAGCCTCAATGGCAGGCGCGTCGCCGCGGCCGGCGGCGCGACGCTCGGACCGATCGCGTTTTTCGCCAGCGCGTCGGACGAAGACAGCGATGGCTGGATTCCGGTTTCACCGGACCAGCGCGGCGCCGCCGACGACAATGTGAATCTGCATGCGCGAAACGTGTCGCTGCGCGCCGAAGCGGAACCTTTGAGCGGCACGCTCGTGTCGCTGCGCGTCAGCGGCTATGGCGAAAATCGCGCCTCCGGTCTCGTCGGTGCGCAATCCTCGGCGGACGGCGTGACTGCGAGCCTGACGCTGGCGCATCCGGAGAGTGCCGACGAGCTCGGCTATCGCGTGCAGGCGTGGCTGCGCAACACCGGCTTCTCGAATACGTCGGTCTCGATCGCGCCCGGTCGGGTTTCGACCACGCCGACCAATGACCAGTTCTCCACGCCCGCGCTCGGCTTCGGCTTTAATGCCGCGTTGCGCGGCAGTGACGACGGTTTCGATTGGGAAGTGGGCGGCGACGCGCGCTTCACCCAAGGCGAATCCAAGGAGCACTTCCTGTTTTCCGGCGGACACTTCACGCAGCGCCGTGTCAGCGGTGGAAAGACCGCCGTCGGCGGCCTCTACGCCGAAGTCGCGACGAGCTTCGACGCCTGGTTGCTCACGGCTGGCCTTCGTGCCGATCAATGGGCCTCGACTGGCGGCCACCTGATCCAGACGGCGCTTGCGACCGGCATTGTCTCGGTCGACCAACATACGCCGTCAAAAAGCGGCATCGTGCCGACGGCGCGGCTGGGCGTGCGCCGTGCGCTCGATGAGGGGCTCTATGTGCGTTCCGCCGCCTATGCCGGCTTTCGCGCGCCAACCTTGAACGAACTCTTCCGCCCGTTCCGGCTCGGCAACAACATCACCGAAGCCAATCCGGATCTGTCGCCGGAGAAAATTTACGGCGCCGAAATCGGCTTCGGTCAGACGGCAGAGACATTCGGCTGGGACGTGACGGGATTCTACAATCAGCTGCATGGTGCGATCACCAATGTCACGGTCGGGCATGGTCCGCTGATTGTTCCGGGGCTGGGCATGGTGCCGGCCGGCGGACTTCTCATCCAACGGCAGAATGCCGGCAACATCGACGCGGTCGGCATAGAGACCGAAGCGCACTGGCAGGCGACGGATTGGCTCGTCTTCCAGGCCGGGCTGGACTATGTCGATGCCGAAGTGCGCGGCGGCACCGCCGCACCGCAGCTGACGGGAAAACGTCCGGCCCAGGCCCCGCGCTTGACGTTGACCGGCGGGTTTCGCGCCACGCCCCTCGACGACCTGACGATCACGGCGGAGGTGCGCCACGAAAGTACGCGCTTCGCCGACGATCAGAACACGCTCGACCTCGGCTCCGCCACGACCGTCGATGCGCGCATCTCCTATCGCCTGTGGCAGGGACTTTCCGCCTACCTCGCCGGCGACAATCTCTTCAACGAGCCGGTTGCCACGACCGAGAGCGCCGATCCGATCCCCGTTGTGAGCCGGGCGGCGCCCAGAATCATTCGCGGCGGCTTCTCCTGGTCGGAATAACGGGCGCGCTTCGGCGATACTCACGCTATAGTCGTGTCATCCAACAGCAGGTCCGACATGAACAAGGTCTATCCCGATCCCAAATCGGCGCTCGACGGGCTTCTCTTCGACGGCATGACGATCATGTCCGGAGGGTTCGGTCTTTGCGGCATTCCGGAGAAGTTGATCGCCGCCTTGCAAGGGTCCGGCGTGAAGAACCTCACCGTGATCTCGAACAATGCCGGGGTCGATGATTTCGGGCTCGGGCTTCTGCTGCAGACGCGCCAGATCAAGAAGATGATCTCGTCCTATGTCGGCGAGAACGAGACATTCGAACGGCAATATCTCGCCAAGGAACTGGAGCTCGAGTTCAATCCGCAAGGCACGCTGGCGGAACGCATCCGCGCCGGGGGCGCGGGTATTCCGGGCTTCTACACCAAGACGGGCGTCGGCACGCTGATTGCCGAAGGCAAGGAGCATAAGGAGTTCGACGGCGAGACCTATATTCTCGAGCGTGGGCTTGTCGCCGATCTTTCGATCGTCAAGGCGTGGAAGGGCGACGCCCAGGGCAATCTCGTTTTCCGCAAGACGGCGCGCAACTTCAATCCGATGATGGCGACGGCCGGAAAGGTCACGGTTGCGGAGGTCGAAGAGCTGGTGCCGGTCGGAAAACTCGATGCCGATGGGATCCACACACCGGGCATCTTCGTGCAACGCATCGTCGTCGGCCACGATTACGAAAAGCGCATCGAGAAACGGACCATCAGGGAGACCGCGTGATGGCTTGGACACGCGACGACATGGCAAGGCTCGCGGCGCGCGAATTGCGCGACGGATTCTACGTCAATCTCGGCATCGGCATTCCGACGCTGGTCGCGAACTACATTCCCGCCGGCATGGACGTCACGTTGCAGTCGGAGAACGGCATGCTCGGCATGGGTCCGTTCCCGCGCGAGAACGAAGTCGATCCCGATCTCATCAACGCCGGCAAGCAGACGATCACCGAACTCGACCGCACGTCTTATTTCTCCTCGGCTGACAGTTTCGCGATGATCCGGGGCGGACACATCGATCTTTCGATCCTGGGCGCGATGGAGGTGTCGCAAGCCGGCGACCTCGCCAACTGGATGGTGCCCGGCAAATTGGTGAAGGGCATGGGCGGCGCAATGGATCTCGTCGCCGGCGTGAAGCGCTGTATCGTGACGATGGATCACACCGACAAGGCGGGCAATTCCAAACTGCTCAAGGAATGCACCTTGCCGTTGACAGGTAAAGCCTGCGTCGATCGCATCATCACCAATCTCGGCGTCTTCGACGTGGTCAAGGGCGGCTTGCACCTGGCCGAGATCGCGCCTGGCGTGACGCGCGAGGAGATCGCCGCCAAGACGCAGGCGGTGCTGATTTAGCCATTTCCCGTAAACGGGAAAAGAACACCAACCTCATCCTGACTTTGTCGAAAGATGAGCGTTGGATAAGTTTTTCCGCTAACCCAGCGTCTTTTGTAGCAAGGCATTGAATTCTCTCTCGCGTATTTATTCGCGAGCGGCCCACTTATCCGCATTCCCGTGACGCTGTCCCGCTCCTATCTCTTTCTCTCATGGTGAAGGAGGATGAAATTAGATTCAGGCACGGGCGATGACGCTGGAGCTGACGGGGGAGGGGTATGACAAAGTCGAAAACGAATAAAGCCAACAATCGCAGGGGCTAGAGCGTTTCTTACGCGACTTTTGTGAGGATAAGTTCGGGCGGCCGGTGTCTCAAGCTGGACCATGCGACCGTCAAACGTCCCTCGAGGTGTTCCGGCGCGGGACTTGCGACAGTTCGACGAAAATACAAGCCAAATGTCATGCTCCCGGTTCAGCGTGATGTAACGCGTGATCGCTCTAATGGCTGGCAATTCTGTGTCGGCGCGGGATCATCCGCCGAAAGGGACCAATGCATGTTCTCGTGATGGCCTCGCAAAAGGGGGGCTCGGGCAAGACGACTCTGTCAGGCCATCTCGCAGTGGAGGCGGACAAGGCGAACATCGGCCCGGTGGCGCTGATCGACACCGACCCGCAGGGCAGCCTCTCGCATTGGTGGAACGCGCGCGAGGCGACCTCGCCGCACTTTGCCAAAGTCCATCTCATGCAATTGGGCGAAGCGCTCGAAGAGCTGCGCAAGGGCGGCATCAAGCTCGCCGTCGTCGATACGCCGCCGGCGGTGACCGATTCGATCTCGCAAGTCGTGGCGCATGCCGATCTCGTGGTCATCCCGACGCGGCCCAGCCCGCACGATCTGCGCTCCGTTGGCGCCACGGTCGACATTGCCGAGCGTCACGGCAAGCCGCTCGTCTTCGTCATGAACGGCGCGACGGCGCGCGCGCGCATCACCGGCGAAACCGCGGTCGCCTTGTCGC
Organism: Rhizomicrobium sp.; assembly: GCA_035536115.1. Taxonomy (GTDB): domain Bacteria; phylum Pseudomonadota; class Alphaproteobacteria; order Micropepsales; family Micropepsaceae; genus Rhizomicrobium. The sequence continues at coordinate 112,373 of DATLOU010000012.1, read as the reverse complement.
AACACGGCACGGTCGCGCCGATCACGCTGCATCATCGCGTCGACTTCGCCGCCAGCATGGTCGATGGGCGCTCGGTCGGCGAAGTGATGCCGAAGTCGCAGTCTGCCAAGGAAGTGCGCGATCTTTGGACGTATCTGCAGGACCGGCTCTCGCGTCTCACGCACGACACCAAGTTCCTGCCCGATGTGCGGCCCGATCTCTCGATCGAGGCGCTGACGTCGCTGACCGAAGAGCCGCTCGAGACAGGTCCGGAAGCGAACAGCGTGCCCGAACCCGTTGCTGTCCCGGAACCGGCGGCGGAAACGGCACCGATCCGCGAGCGCCGCGCGCTTGGCGAGCGGCGCACGAACTTTGCGACATTTGGCGGCGTGGAACGACGGACCCATCCTTTTGGGCGCCGCGCGCAAGATCGCAATTAGCAACCGAGGTACAAGGTGAGCCAACCACGATTCATGCCGGTGACGTCGAGCCTGTTGGCTCGCAAGGGCGATGCAGTGCCTTCGGCGCTCGCAGCCAAGCCGTCGCTCCATTGGTCCGAGGAGAAGTCGCTTCCGCCGCTCGTATCGAACGACACGTCGGCCGAAGCGCCGGCGCCCAAGCCGCATCGCATGGTGGTGACACTCTCTGCTTCGGAGTTCGAAAAGCTGGGCATTGCCGCGGTCAAAAAGAATGTCACGCGGCACCAGATCGTGCGCACCGCGCTCGAACTCCATCTCGAGCGGCTGAGGCGCGAATTCTGCGATTGCGGCTGCATGGCTGTCGACGGTTCCTGCCTGCAAGGCTGCGGCGCGGGCTGAAGACGCAGCACCTTGGCTCGTGCGCCGGTTGCGCTAAGCTCCCAGCCGGGAGCAAAGCCTATGCATTACAAAATTCTCGGCCGGACCGGACTCAATGTCAGCGTCGCGGGTCTCGGCTGCGGCGGCCATAGCCGGCTTGGCCAAACCTACGGCAACACGCTCGCGCAAAGCGCCGATGTCGTCAGGGCCGCGCTCGATCTCGGCATCAACTTCATCGACACCGCCGCCGCCTATGGCACCGAGAAGATCGTGGGCGAAGCGGTACGCGGCCGGCGTGACAAGGTCATCATCTCGACCAAGACCGGCATCGCCTCCTGGACCGATCCCAACGCCGGGCCGTTCACGGGTGCACAGGTGCTCGAACATCTCGACAAAAGCTTGTCCAGGCTCGGCACCGACTATGTCGATGTCTACAACTTGCACGGCATCGTCGCGGCGCAGCTCGACTATGTCGGCGCCGAGATTGTGCCGGCGCTTCTTAGGGCGCGCGAACAGGGCAAGATCCTGTTCCTCGGCATCACCGAACATTTCGGCGCCGATACCGACCACCGGATGCTGTCCGCGGCGGTGCCGAGCGGTGTCTGGGACGTCGTGATGGTCGGCTTCAATCTGCTCAATCCCTCGGCGCGCCGAAACGTGCTGCGCCTGACGCAGGCGCACGGTGTCGGCGTGCAGAACATGTTCGCGGTGCGCCGCGCGCTCAGCAGTCCCGAGGGTCTCAAAGAGGCGCTCGATACGATCGAGAAAGCCGGCCAGCTCGATCGCAGCAAGCTCGATGCCACCGATCCGCTCGGGTTTCTGAAGACGGACACGGACGGCATCGTCGATGCCGCCTACCGCTTCTGCCGCCACGAGCCCGGAATTCACATCGTTCTCACCGGCACGGGCAAGATCGAACATCTGAAGGAGAACGTCGCATCCATCAATCGCGGCGCGCTGCCGTCGAAGACGCTGGCGAAGCTGGAAGAGCTATTCGGCCAGGTTGACTCGGTCTCGGGAAACTAGCCCGGCATGTCCTTCAGAAATCCGAACGGCACGATCTTGTTCTCGGCATCGTGGCCGATGTCGGCGCGACCGAGATAAGGGATGCCGGCCACCGTGCACCAATGCTGCATGATTTGTTCGGGAGTCTGGCCGAATTCCGGATCGTTGGACGGAATGTCGCTGCAGCGTCCAAGCCGCACGCCGGCGGCGCGCCTGAGGGTTTCGTCGCTCACGATATGAACCAGCGAACGGTCGATGGCATAAAGATGTTCGGAGACCTCTTCCAGCATCAGCACATGGTTGGAGAGATCGGGCATGAGCCTGGTGCCGATCAGATGGCTCAGAATCGTCATGTTGAACGCTGCGGTCGGATGCTTGCCGTCGATCGTCGGCTCGAGCGCAGCGGCATCGCGGTCCGCCAGAAAGGACAGGGCGCGCTTGACGGCGTCTTCGCCGCCGGCGCGCCTGACGTCGTGCGGAATGGGTCCGTGCGCGGCGTGATAGCCGTGACGATAAAGCCCCGCCAGCAGGAAGGCGCCGTCGCTGTAACCAAGATAGAGCTTGCGACGCGCGGCGGCGTGCAGGCGCTCGATCACGCCTTCGGCGATGCGTCCGCTGCCATAGCCGCCGCGGGCGAACCAAACGGCGGAGAAAGCCTCATCGTTGGCGACCTCGACGAAGGCATTCATCCGCGTCTCGTCGTCGCCGGCAAAGTGACCGCTCGCAAGGAAACATTGCGGATGAAAGACAAGCTTGACGCCCGGATACGCCGTCCGCGCGATTTCCTGGACACGCTCGGCCGTCTCCGGTTCCAGACGCGAGGCGGGCGCAACCACCGCGATTTTCACCTTGCCGTCGCGCATGTGTCCCGTTGCTTGTCACGCCGCAAAACGGCTTATAGCGTCCGCTGATGAATCCAGACAGGCCTTATTTCCTGTGCGGCATCGGCGGAAGCGGAATGCTGCCGCTGGCCCTCATCCTGCGTGCGCGCGGCGCAAGGGTCATGGGCTCCGACCGTGCGCTCGACCAAGGCCGCCTCAGTGAGAAGTTCGATTATCTGCGCGCCAATGGCATCGAATTGTTCGCCCAGGATGGATCGGGGATCACCGGCGAGATGATCGTCGTGACCTCATCGGCGGTCGAAGAAACTGTTCCGGATGTCATGGCCGCGCGGCAAAAGGGCGCCAAGCTGATGCTGCGCGCGGCGCTGCTCGGCGAACTTTTCAATGGCGCACCCAACGCGATCGGCGTCGCCGGCACCAGCGGCAAGTCGACGACAACGGCAATGCTCGGTTGGATCCTGCACGCCAGCGGCCGCGATCCGACTGTGATGAACGGCGCGGTGATGAAGAACTTCATCTCGCCCAAGGCGCCATTTGCCAGCGCCCTTGTCGGCAAGAGCGATCTCTTCGTCAGCGAGGTCGATGAAAGCGACGGCTCGATCGCCTGGTTCAGCCCGCGCGTGGCGGTCCTGAACAACATTGCCCTGGACCATAAGGCAATGGCGGAGCTGCGCGAACTTTTCCGCGGCTTTGTCGCCAGATCGGAGCTCGCGATCCTCAACCTCGACAATGCCGAGACAGCAGCGTTAACCGCCGGGCGCGCGGCAAAACTTTCTCTGACCTACAGCCTCAGCAATGCGAAGGCTGATCTCCTGGCAAGCGCGATCGAACCATTGCCGGACGGCATCGCATTCGAGGTGAGCGAGCGCAACGCCGCGAAACCGGAGAAGGTGAGGCTTCGCGTGCCGGGGCGGCACAATGTCTCGAATGCGCTGGCTGCGATCGGCGCTGCGCGCGCGGCCGGCGTGACGCTCGCCGAATCCGTCTTTGCACTGGGAGAGTTCAGCGGTGTTCGCCGCAGGCTCGAAATTGTCGGCAGCGCGGGCGGCGTGACCGTGATCGACGACTTCGCGCACAATCCCGACAAGATCGCAGCCACGCTCTCTACTTTGCACGACTTCGCGGGCCGCCTGCTTGTCATGTTCCAGCCGCATGGCTTTGGGCCACTGCGGCTGATGAAGGATGCACTGATCGACTGTTTTGCCGCCAATTTGCTCGCAGATGACATATTGCTGATGCCGGAGCCGGTCTATTTCGGCGGTACCACAGACCGCAGCGTCTCGAGCATCGACATCATCAAGGGAGTTGCGGCCCGCGGCCGCGCTGCCCATGTCTATTCCGATCGTGCAGAATTGGGCCGCCGCCTCGTCGAACTGGCGCAACCTGGCGACCGTATCGTTGTGATGGGCGCGCGCGACGACACGCTTTCGCAATTCGCCGCTGAATTGCTGACGCAAGTTGGGCAGCTGAGGACACTATGAAAAGTGCAGGAACGGTCGCGCAAAGACTCTCGCTCGTCTCGGTGGTCACGTTCTCGGTTGCGACGTTTCCGGTTTCCGCGCTGGGCGTTGCGCTTTTCGTCTACCTGCCGCCCTATCTCGCGGGTCATCTCGGCGTCGCGCTGACAGCGATCAGCGGGACCTGGGCCATGGTTCGGATCGTCGATCTGTTCGTCGATCCGGTCCTCGGCCACATGATGGATCGGACGCGCACTCCGCTTGGCCGTTATCGCGCCTGGCTCGGCTCCGGCGTGCCCGTTGTGATGCTTGCCGTCTACATGCTCTTCATGGCGCCGAAAGGCATCGGCGCGTTCTATCTGCTGGTCTGGCTCTTCGTGCTTTATATCGGCAATTCCATCCTGACGCTGTCGCAGTATGCCTGGGGTGCAACGCTGGCGACGCAATATCACGAGCGTTCGCGCGTGTTCGGAATCCTGACCGCGGTGGGCGTGGCTGCGGGCGTCATCACGTTGCTCATTCCGATCGTTGCTCCGGCACTCGGTTTCAGCAACGCCCAGGGCGTTCAGGCGATGGGCTGGTTCGTCATCCTGGTCGCACCGATCTCGGTCGGGCTGACAGTATGGCGAACACCGGAGCGCATCAGCAAGGATACGCATCCGCAATTCGCGCTGGTCGACTATCTCGACATCGCGCGCAAGCCGGAGGTCATTCGTCTCTTTCTTTGCCAGATGGCGTTGACGCTCGGACCGGGTTGGATGAGTGCGATGTATCTTTTCTATTTCAAGGATGTGCGCGGCTTCAGCACGCAGCAGGCCACGATTCTTCTGCTGATCTATATCCTGGCGGGCGTGATCGGTGCGCCGCTGACGGCGCGCGCCGCGTCACGATTTGGAAAGCACCAAACCTTGATCGCCACCACCACGGCTTTTTCGCTCGGACTATTCTCGGTTTTCGTGATTCCCGTGGGCAATGTTCTGGCAGCGGTCCCGGTAATGCTGTGGTGCGGATTCATGGCGGCAGGCTTCGGGTTGATGATCAACGCCATGATGGCCGATGTCGGCGACGAAATCCGACTCCATCAGGGCAAGGAGCGGATCAGTTTGCTCTATGCCGTCCTGACCTTCGCCTCGAAGATCGCCGCCGCGGCCGCGATCAGCGTCACCTTCATCCTGCTCTCACGCGTCGGCTATAACGCGGCCGAAGGCGCCCACAATACCGCGCAAGCGTTGAACGGCCTCGAATGGGTGTTTCTGTCGGGGCCCATCGTCTTCGTCATGTTGGGTGGGCTTTGCGTCGTCGGCTGGAAACTCGATGCCGACCGTCATGCCGGTGTGCGTGCTGAGCTCGATGCGCGCGATGCAGCGCTTGCGGAGGCACCAATCCTGTCGGCGGTTTCCACGGCACAACCGCACATCTCGCTATCGTCGGAACCGCGCTGAGAGGGTCAAAATGCAAAAGGTGGCGATCGTAACCGGAGGAGGGAGCGGCATCGGTCGGGCGGTGGCGCTGGCACTTGCCGGTGTCGATTACGCCGTAATGCTCGCCGGCCGCCGCCTCGGTGCATTGAACGAAACCGTCTCGCTCGCGCCAGGAAAGTCGATGCTGGCAGTTCCGACCGACGTCACCGATGCCAAGTCGGTCGCGGCGCTGTTCGAGCGCACGCAGGAAGAATTCGGCCGGCTGGATCTGCTGTTCAACAATGCGGGCACGGGCGCGCCACCCGTGGCGATGGAGACGCTCACGCTGGCGCAGTGGCAAGCGGTCGTCGACACCAACCTGACAGGCCCTTTTCTCTGCACGCAGGCGGCGCTGCGCATGATGAAGTCGCAAACGCCGCGCGGCGGACGCATCATCAATAATGGATCGATCTCCGCACACGCCCCGCGGCCCAACTCCGCGCCCTACACGGCGACAAAACACGCGATCACGGGCCTGACCAAGGCGACAGCGCTCGACGGCCGCGCCTTCGACATCGCCTGCGGCCAGATCGACATTGGTAACGCGGCGACGCCGATGACGGCGCGCATGGCGAAGGGTGTTCCGCAAGCCAACGGTACGCTCGAGCCGGAACCGACCATGGATGTCGAGGCCGTGGCGCGGGCCGTGCTCTACATGGCAAGCCTGCCGCTTGACGCGAATGTGCTATCCATGACCGTGATGGCGACGAAGATGCCTTTCGTCGGCCGCGGTTAGCGCAGGCGCAACAGTTTGCGAAACTGGCGGTCTCGCTTCAGGAGAACTTCGCGGCGCATCGCGGCATTGCGCGTGCGGTAGCGCTCCGCATAGACCAAGATCCACTGACTGCCGCGCGTCGTTCTGGCGCCTGAACCCACGTTGTGCTGCTCGAGACGCCGCTCCAGGTCGAGTGTCCAGCCAACATAGGTTCTCGCCGGCTTTCGCACGCTCAATAGGACATAGACGAAGGCAGCCACGTCAGGCCGCGAGTGCGCATTCGGCGCCGGACCACAGCGCGATGAGTTCGGACTCGATCTCTCTGGGCGAGGTCAGACGGCATAGACGCGACTTGGCGGCACGTCTCAGCGCAGCGCTCAAGGGATAGGGCGCGCGCTCGACATACCAGCCGAGATGCTTGCGAAAGATCCTCACGCCATGCAGATCGCCGTGAAACTTGAGGCTGTCGCGAAAGTGCTCCAGTACGATGCCAAATCTGGTTGCAAGGCTCGGCTCGACCAGCGCTCGGCCCTCCGACAACGCCTTGTCGAGAGCCGCCGCGATCCAGGGTCGGCCGTAGGCGCCGCGGCCGATCATGATCGCGTCCGCGCCTGAAGCCTGCAGAGCCTGGCGCGCCGAATGCGCATCCACGATATCGCCGTTGACGATCACCGGCAGCCGCGTCGCTGCCTTCACGTCTGCCACGGAGCGCCAGTCGGCTATTCCGCTGTAGAATTGATTGCGGGTGCGGCCATGCACGGTGATCGCTTGCACGCCGGCACGCTCGGCGCGAACCGCGAGTTCCGGTGCGTTCCTGGTCCGCTCATCCCAGCCAAGCCGCATCTTGAGGCTCACCGGCCGCCGCGATGCGTTCACGACCGCGGCAATCAAGCGCTCGGCCCCGTCAAGGTCGCGCATCAGGGCCGAACCGGAAAGCGCGCCCGTCACCTCCTTGGCCGGACAACCCATGTTGATGTCGATGATGTCTGCGCCGGCCGCTTCCGCCATCTTTGCCCCATGCGCCAACCACCGCGCCTCGCGACCGACGAGTTGGATCACCGTCAGCGGCAAGCCTTCGCCGACGGCGGCTCGGCGCACGACATCGGGTCGGCCGCGCGCAAACAACTCGCAGGCCACCATCTCGGTTGCGACATAGGGTGCGCCGAGCCGCGACGCTGCGCGACGGAATGGGAGATCGGAAACGCCTGTCATCGGCGCAGTCAGGACGCGCCCTTTGATGGGCACGCCGCCAATGTTGAAACCGGCCGCCATTAATGGCCCGTGTGCGCGACGGAAATCAGCTTCATGTCGAAGACGAGTGTCTGGTTGGGTCCGATGTCAGCGCCGGCACCCGCTTCTCCGTAGCCGAGCTTCGAAGGAATCACGAGTTGCCACTCGTCGCCCTCATGCATGAGCTTCAAGGCTTCGACCCAGCCGCGGATGAGCCGGCCGGCGGGAAAGCTTGCGGTGCGGCCGGACTCTGTCTGGTCGAAGACGTGGCCGTCGATCGTCCAGCCTTTGTAGGTCACGGTCACGGTGTCATCGGGCCCGTGGATCTGTTTGCCGTGACCCGCGGTCAAGACCTTGTATTGAAGGCCGCTTGCCGTGGTAACGACGCCGGGCTGTCGCGCATTCTCGGCGAGGAATTTCTGGTTGGACTGTGGGGTCAGATCATACGTCATGTCAGCCTTCGTTTGTGTGTTGAATCCACTCATCAACGTGGCAAATGCCAGGGTCGCAAGGGCAAGTTTCGCGTTCATCAAACAGAACCTTTGTTGGATCTCTGCAGCGGCTTAGAGCGCGTTTGCGGCTCATCGCGCAAGAGCCAGCGCGTTGTTGGGGTTTCTTTCGCCGGTTTGCGCGTCCAACGGTCCTTGGCAATGATGGGCCATGAAACGCATTTTGGCGGTCCACGCCCACCCCGACGATGTTGAAGTCCTTGGCGCCGGCACGCTTGCCTTGCTGGCGGAAGGCGGCAACCACGTCACCATCGTCACGATGACCGCCGGGGATTGCGGCTCGGTCGAGATGGATTTGGCCGAGACCGCACGTGTGCGAAAGCAAGAGGCGGCGGCAGCAGCCGTCATCATCGGCGCCGACTATCTCTGTGCGGGGTTCGGCGATCTTTGCGTCTTCAATGACGATCAAGCGCGACGCCGCACGACCGAACTCGTGCGCGCAGCCCGGCCGGACATCGTCATCACCGCTTCGCCAGTCGACTATCATCCCGATCATGAGGCGACGAGCATGTTGGTGCGCGATGCGCTCTTTGCCTCCTCGGTACCGAACTACGAGACCGGGCCGGCGGCCGCCCTCGCAGCCATTCCCCATCTCTACTTCATGGATCCGATCGAAGGCCGCGACCGCTCCGGCATCCGTGTCACACCCGATTTCGGCGTCGACATCACGGCGAAGTTCGAGACGAAATCCCGGATGCTCGCCGCGCATGCGAGCCAACGCAACTGGGTTCTGAAGCAGCACGGCATCGACGATTACATGCTCTCCATGAAGAAGTGGGCCGCCAAGCGTGGCAACATGTTCGGCGTCACCTATGCGGAGGGCTTCCGGCAATACACGGGTACGCCTTATCCGCGGACGAAGCTGCTCCAGGATCTGGTGGGCGAAGCGCTCCTGCTTCCTTGAACGCACGCTGTCGTGATCGTCTTGCGATACTCGCAACCTGTACCTAGGGTTCGTCAGCACCAACCATCGCTCCCAATGTCACTGCACCATCGCGCCTCGCTCCTGGTCCTTCTCCTCGCCATTTTCATCGGCTTTCCCGTCGCTGCCGAGGAGCACAAGGACCGAGAGTTTCGCGAGTGTCCGGACTGTCCGCTGATGGTCGGCATCCCGGCAGGCACGTTCGTGATGGGCAGCCCCGCGAGCGAGCCTGGCCGCTTCGATGCGGAAGGGCCCGAGCATCGCGTCGCCATTCGCGCGTTCGCCTTGGGCAAATTCGATGTCACGACGGCAGAGTTTCTCATCTTCCTGCGCGAGAGCGCCTATCAGCCGGCGCCGTGCAATGAAACGCTGACGCTTGGCTGGCAATCGCCCGGCAACGGGCGCGCCTATCCGCGTTCCGACGCGGAGCCTCCGACTTGGCCCGCGACCTGTGTCAGCTGGAAAGATGCCCAAGCCTATATCGCCTGGCTGAACGCCAAGGTGCGTGCAGCCAATCCGTCGCGTGGGCGCGGCGCCGGCCCGTACCGGCTGCCGAGCGAAGCGGAATGGGAATATGCCGCGCGCGGGGGCACAGCGACGGCGCGCTGGTGGGGAAATTCCATCGGCTCCGACAATGCGAACTGCAATGGCTGCGGCAGCAAGTCCGACGACCGCGTCCTGACAGACGTCGATGGCTTCGCCCCCAATCCATTCGGCCTTTACGGCATGCTCGGCAATGCCTGGCAGTGGACCGCCGATTGCTGGCACAAAAGCTATGTCGGCGCGCCGGCGGATGGCCGCGCCTGGCTCGGCGATGATTGCGGCAAGCATGTCTTACGCGGCGGTTCGTTCGACAATGTCCCCATTTTTGTTCGCTCTGCCGCGCGAACCGCAGGTGGCGGCGAGAAGAGCGCCTACGACTATTCCAGCCTGGCGGGCTTCCGGGTGGCGCGCACGCTTCCCTGACGCCTATTGCAGCGCGTCGCGTGGATTGAAGTTCAATACCATGTCCATCACCTCGGCATAGTTTCCGGCAGGAAGCGGCACCGGCGAGGAAAGCAGAACGGCGTTGCGGGCGCTGAGCGCGATGTCGCGAAAGACGGCATCGGTGCGATAGCGCTCCTTGTCGATGATTTCCGCCTTCTCGATTTTGCCGTCGCGCGTCATCACGACACGTATCGCAATCTGAAATCGGCGAGCGCCAAGGGTGTGGAGATCGAGGCTCCAGTGCCGCACGACCTGCTGACGCACGAAGTCGCGCACGCTGTAGGCGGCCTGGTCTCCGGCAGCCGCGGCGTCGCTGGTCGAGGTCACGTCGGATTGTCCCGAATTGTCGATCACGCGCGGCGCAGTATCCGGCTGCCTCAGTCGGGCGAGCGCGCGCAATTTGGCGTCGAGATTGTCGAGCGGCACGGGCTTTGTGCCGTTCGGCGAAGTGCCTTCCGGTGGCACCGGACTTGCCTCCTCCTGCTTCCTGGTCGGAACGCGCTTCTGTTGCGGCACGACGGACTTCAAGGTTGCGGGCGGAGACGTGGTTTCTTCTCCGAATTGCACGACGTCAACGGGAACGACGCTCAGCGCGGTTGGTCGCGCCGGCGCAGCGAACTGCATGTGCATCAGGATGATCAGCGCGACGAGGAGCCCATGCAGGAGAAGTGCGGACGCCAGCCCGGGTCCGGTTTCGCGCGCGTGTTTCCTGGCCGCTCCGAGAAGGGCGCGGACGTCCGCTTCAGTCGCAAAAGCAAACTGCATTCCCGGCCGGCTCCGGACGGCGCCGGCGCCCGTCAGAGGGCGCCACGCATCCGATCTTAGAGCAGATCGCCGCCCGCCGCCGATGCAGTCGTCCCGAATTGTTTGTAAGCCTTGATGACGTTACGGCCCGTGGTCCAGCGGTGCACCTCGTCAGGTCCATCAACCAGGCGCTGCGAACGGATGTGTGTGTACCAGGCCGCGAGCGGCGTATCCATGCTGTAGCCGAGCGCGCCATGCAGCTGGATCGCGGTGTCGACAACCTTGTGCACCATGTGGGCGAGGAACACCTTGGCGATCCCGTTCTCCTGACGCAGATCCAATCCCTTCTCCGCCTTGTAGGCGATGTGCATCAGCATGAGCCGCGCGATGTAGAGCTCGCTGGCACAGTCGGCGAGCATGAATTGCACGCCCTGGCGTTCCGACAATGGCTTGCCGAATGTGCTGCGGCTCGTGACATGCTTGACCGCCATGTCTAGCGCGCGTTGCGCCATCGCGACGTTGTGCATGCCGTGACGCAGTCGGCCATAGGCGAGGCGATGCTGGCCCATGTTGAAGCCATTGCCGACGCCGCCCAGAATATTGTCCGCCGGCACTTCGAGGTTTGAGATTTCGATTTCCGCGTGACCGCCACCCAGAATGTGCGACAGCGGTCCCTCGATTCCCATTGTCTTGATATTGCGCTTGATCTTGTAGCCGGGGTTCGGCAGCTCCACGAGGAACGTGCTGAACTGCTGGTGGCGCGGCGCATCCGGATCGGTCTTTGCCATCACCAATGCAATGTCGGCGACGCTCGCCGCACTCGAAAACCACTTCTCGCCATTCAGAACGTAAGTGTCGTTGCCCTTCTTCTCGGCCCGCGTCTGCATGCCGGTTGCATCCGCTCCGGCCGCTTTTTCCGTCATCGAATAGCAAATGCGCTTTTCACCGTTCAGCAGCGGCTTGAGGAATTTCTCTTTTTGGTAGTCCGTGCCGTTCTGCAGGAGCGTGAGCATGGTCGCGTCGTCGGGACCTTGCGTGTTCATCGACAAGGCACCGAGATAGCTTTCCCCAAGTTCCATCTGCACGAGCGCATTGGCGAGCGGGCCGAGCCCCATGCCGCCATGCTCTTTCGGAATGAACGGGCACCACAGGCCCTGGGCGCGGGCCTTCTTGCGCAGCGCTGCCAGCGTCTCCTTGTAGTCGGCGCCGGCGAGCAGCTTCTTCTCCGCCGGAATGCATTCGTCATGGACCCATTGGCGCACCCTTTCGCGCATGGCCTTGGCTTCGGCGGGGATTTCGAAATTGAGCGACATAGGTAGTTCCTTTCCACGAATTTCTTTGCCGCGACTGTAGCGGGGGCCAACGAAGCCCGCCATCGCTTCCGCATGCGGGAAAGGGTGACGCTACGTCGAGTGGAAGGAGCCGATTTGTCGGGTATTCGTAACTTGGAGCCGGGCTTAGCGGCGCGTTTGCCGACGAAGCTTGCGCCTTGCTGCCATAGCGGCGATGCCGGCGCCAAAAAGCGTCAGCGTCGCGGGCTCCGGCACGGACACCAGGTTCGGGTTGGCTGACGGCGCATCGCAGGAGACGCCGCTGCAGCCCTGATCACCCCCGGTGGGGCCGTTTGTGTCGCATGCGGCCGGATTGTTCAGCGAACAGCCTCCGTTCGGATCGTTGACGCCGTTGCCGGTATCGCCGTTCGTTCCGCCGTTTTGACCGTTGTCCGCACCGCCGCCGTCATTCGAGCCACCGTTCTGACCGCCGTTGGAACCATTGTTCTGTCCGCCGTTGGAACCGCCGCCTTGGTCGCCATTCGAGCCGCCGCCATTGCCGGCTCCCTGATCGCCGCCGGAATTCCCGCCATTGCCGTCGTTGTTGGAGCCGGAGTTGCCCGACGAGCCGTTGCCGTCATTGCCCGCGCCGCCAGTTCCGCAGTTGCCCGAGTTGCCGGTGCCGGTCGTTCCTGTTCCGGAGTTGCCGGTGGAACCCGAGTTGCTCCCGGTGTTTGTCCCGCCATGGTTGCCGTGGCCGTGGGAGGGTCCGTTCGTGCTGCCGCCGCCGGAATGGCTGTGGTTCGTGTGACCCGTCGAGCCGCCGGTTGCGCCACCAGTCCCCGTGCTGCCACACGAACCGCCTGTTCCACCTTGAGAGCCGCCTGTGGAGCCGCCGTTCGAATGGCCGTGATTGCCGTGATTGTTGGTTCCGCCGGTCGAACCGTTCGATGTGTGCGTAGGCGGCGACGAAGAACTGCCATTGCCGCCGGATGCCGCTGCCGGCAGTGCGACCATCAACGGCAGAACAAGGCCGAATGCTGCGGTGGCTTTCAGAACGGCATTCAGAGGACGCATTTGAGCCTCAGGGTTAACCATTATGAGCAACGGACGTACGCAAGTCGGCGCCCATGTAGCGAGAGACGGCGAGCGCTGGCGAGCAGAATCAGAATTGCTAGTAAATGAGTTTGGTAAACGCGCGGCGTCCTTAGGCGCATTCTCGGCGGCGGATCAGCTGTGCTGTTTTGTAAACTGGCCGCTGACGCTGCCCCAACCTTTGAGACGCGGAGGCAGCGGACCTGTATATGTGCAGCCGGAGAGAATGAGCGTCGCGGCAGGGTCACCCGACAGGATCATCCCGCCCGTTTTCGTCCCATCATGAAAGATCTCATTCGTGATGGTCACGATATTGCCGACCTCGATGTTTTTGGTGCTCTCCATGGCATAGGCGATGAAGTTTTGGTTTGCTGCCTCTTTCGGCAACGTCATGCTGCCGTTCGATATGCTGAGCTGTCCGCCGTCGGAGATGTCATAGGCTGCGCCTTCGCCGCCGGTCAGGTGATGACAGCCGAATGAAATCGTATGCATGGCACGGCTCTTCACCTCATGCCCGCCCTTGCACGACGCCGTGGTGAGGTTCGTCAGTCTGAAGAACGCCGTTGGATGTCCGCTGACATATATATTGTGCGTTTGTCCGGTGCCGCTGCCGTTCTCGTGGATGTAACCGCCATCGATCTCAACCTCCGAACGAAGTGTGCGAACACCGTCTTGGCAGTTAAAGATCTCGACATTTGAAAGTTTGATGGATGTGCCTGGTCCCGCGTAGACGCCGGCAGCGTTGCCCCCGATCAAGTCCGAAACCGATGCGTTGGCGATCGCCAAATTGGAAATTGCCACACCTGGTACGGATACGAACAGAATTCCCTGATTGCTTGTGACCGGGATGCCCATGGCATCCAGGATCGTCTGGCCCGATCCCGCGCCGATCAGGGTGCTGGAGACTTTGATCTCGGTCGTCCCAATGATCTTCCCAGAAGGAAGCGAGAGAATGCCGCCCGCAACAACGCCGGCTTGAAGTGCGCTCAGCGTCTCCGGCGTCGCCAATTTTCCGTCGATGCGCGCGCCTTCGACTATGGTCATCTCGGGGCTGGCGGTCGTCGTCAAGGTGGTGCCTGTCATCGGAATCCTTTGGCGAATCGAATGGCGGCTACTGCGATATAGCCTTTAACATAAGCGGCTCGATCAACTTGGCTCCGCGTGTGCTCAGATGATGGTTATCGGAGTAGAGAGGTTCACCGTTGAGCTCCAAACTGCATGTTGTTTTACAAAGAATCGAAGCAGGGTCGAGGACCGTCACACCAAACTGAGCGTGAAGTGCATTCATCGTATGGCGGACGAAGCGCTGTCGGTCCTCGAACTCAGCGACTGTCGGACCGGAGAACCGGACGCCTCCCAGAAGATGTTCCTTCGCCAACAAGGAGGGAACAGCGCGACCGATTTCGGGAATTGAACCCATCAGGACAATACGCTTGCGGGCATCGATGAGTGTGCTCACTGTGCGCGTCAAACCCAACAGAAAAAGTTGATGGTTGTTGGCAGTCGGGTCTTGGTTCCGAGCGTCTTGAAGACTGACGAATTCGCCGGGTTCATCACCATAGTGCGTCCCTTCGGCGTCCAGCGCCCAGCGAGCAATCAAAACAACGGTGTGGACCTTAGAACGCACGGCAAACCGAAGGACATTGCTGTTGAATTCGCGGCAGTCCGGTGTGCTCGGGCGATTAATGTCCAAAAGAGGCGGGCAGCCATTCAATTCGAAGTAGTAGGCGCTCTGCCGTGTTCTATCCAAGGCGGAGGCAATCGCGGGCAGCATGGAATTCGCAATCGAGTCGCCCCAGAAGAGGATGTCCGGCTCTTTGATCGAAGTCGGCCCCACCCGACAAATTTTGAATTGCCCTTTCTGCTCGCAATTGGTGGGCTCGTGGTAGTCCGAGGCTGCGGCGAGAATGACTTGGACGGGCTTTGGATATCGGCCCGGAAGGCCGCGAGTCAGGACGAGAATCGCGCCGAGAGCGACGACGCCCAGTGTTGAAATCGCCGCGGCGTAAAACAATTCGCGTCGAGAAAGAATCGCACTTCTGCCGCGAAACGGCCGCTCGACAAATCGCCATGACGCGTAGGCGAGTACCACAGATGCAGCTATCAAGAGGACTTTGGAGAGGTCTGTTATGCCGTTCGACGACGCGTATGTCGCGAACACAAGCAGCGGCCAATGCCAGAGATACAGAGAATATGAGATTAGCCCGCCGACGACCAACGGCCGGGCACTGAGAATTGCGTTCACGAGTGACGATCTGTTCGAGCCGGCGAAAATGAGCAGCGCCGTGCCTCCGCACGGAAGGATCGCGCTCAAGCCGGGAAATGGAGTGGACCTTGTGAAGTCAAGCGCAGCCCACCCGATTGCGATCATTCCCATGACGGCGCAGAGGTTCGCGAGCAGCGCATTTGGTGGCTTCAAGTCAGACGTCAGCAGGAAGGCGCCGAGCAGGGGTTCCCAGGCCCGAGCGGGCAAAAGATAAAATGCGGCCGTCGGAGAAGTGCGCAAGACGACGACAGCAATTGCAAGCGACACCGCGCCAAGCGTCGCCAGGATCGGGGCTGCGGACTCGACGCGTCGCAGCCATCGAATGGCGAGTAACAAGGGTGGAAAGAAAAGATAAAACTGCTCCTCGACCGCGAGCGACCAGGTGTGGAGCAAGGGTTTTGAGATGGCTGAGCTGTCGAAATAATTCGCCTCGCGCCAGAACTCGAAGTTCGACGAGAAGAGGGCCGTCGCGAAAAGACTCTCACCGAATTTGATGAGGTCCTCGGGAAAGAGAATGATCGCGCCGGCGATCGCCGCGAAGAGGAGCGTGGCGCCGAGCGCGGGAAAGATGCGCCTGATCCGCCGCGCATAAAAGTCCAGTATCGAGAAGCGCCGCCCGATGACTTCAGGATAGATGATCGACGAAATGAGGTAGCCGGAGATCACAAAGAAAACGTCGACGCCGACAAACCCGCCGGTCCAAGGCCAAACTCCGTAGTGATAAAAAATCACGATGAAGACGGCGATCGCACGAAGGCCGTCAATGTCGGGTCGATAGTGAATGCGTTCGTGGAGCGCCTGAGGCGTTTTTTCGGACGGCATGGTTCCGTTGCCAAAGTTCGACTTGCCCGACGAAGCTTCTGCTCTAGAGCTTCCGGTCATTCCCCTGATGGGGCATGTATTGTGGCGCTGGAGGCAGCTGATCAGCTTTCGGAGGAACTGGCTCGGACGTTGCCGGAGCGTGAGTTCCCGGAAGAGCTTGTCCCGTATCCTTTGCGCGCTTCACCGAGTCCGGTTCGCCGGCGCTACCGGGACAAAGTTTGGGAGACGTCATGGCTTCGTTCGTCTTGAGGTCGAACCAGACGCCTTGTCGAAGCGCAAATGTTCCACCACTGCCGGCATTTATCGCGCGGTCGGGTTTGCCGGCAACGTACTTGGATCCGGGAGGAGGGCCGGAGGGAAATTCCTTCCCTCTGCCGATGGCCTGAGGCGGCGCCGACGGTTTTCCGTTGGTTCCCGCCACCGAGACGCCGATCCAGTCTCTTTTTCCGCAATCGAAGTAGAATATGTAGTGATGCATGACGTCCTTGTGCGCCGCATCCGGATAGTCGCCGGCCGCAATTGACGGATTGTTCGGGTCCGAGACGGCGCCTTCGGGAGGAAATTCGGCGCGAGCCGGGGCGACTGCGACAAGCACGAGTGCGCTTAGGCAGGCGAAGGTCCGAGCCTTGCGCTCGTGTCGACCGCTATCGATCACCCCGAACAAGGCCTCGCCGCGTCCTTTTCGAATTTCCTGCAACCTTAGCTTGGACCGGAAACCTTGCACAGTGTTCGGAAGTTATCGGGAAGAGTTCCCATCGCCTTGGATAGACTACGAAGAAGTTCCATCCCTTTGGATCGAAATTGTGATTCAGAGCCGGACGTTTTTGTGCAATAGTCGCGCGGGGTGAGCGCGGGTGGGTCCAGATGAAATTCTCAAACGTATCCAGGACCGCGCTAGCGGCCATTGGGTTTGCCGCCTTGTTCCAAGTGGCGGCGGCGGATGCGAGCACAGTCGTGCTGCCGTTCCCAGGCACGGGGACACTTTATACGAGCGCAGCCGACGGCTCCGGCTTCATTCCCGCCGGCGGCGCCAGCGCCGTCATGTTCACGGCAGGCGACAATGTCGCTCAGACTTTCACGGGGACGGGTGTTACATCAGTCGACTCGCTCAAAGTCGACTTCAACGTCGACGATAACCTGAATGGCGCCAGCGAAGACGTGATCGTCGCCATCAACGGCACGAACATTGGGAGCTTCACCGTTCCCGATGGTGGCGGCAGCGGCGGGATCATCAATTATGCAGTTTCTGTTTTCTTTGCGCCCATCGTGGGTAACGGAACCTACAATTTGACCATGACGCTGCAGGACACAGTCGCCGGCGGAAGCATCGACTTCCTCGACGGAGGCGTCTTTGTCCTCAATGGTGGCGTTCGGGTTGCCGCGCCTGAGCCCATGACGGCATTGCTGTTCGGCGGCGGACTTGCCGGCGCGGCGTTGGTACGGCGCCGCAAGGTTCGACAGTCGTAATCCCCAACGCTCAGTGTCCGTAGGCTGCGTCCGCATGCGCCGCGGCCATGGCACGGTTGTCGCGGATTTTTCAAACCGGCTAGACTTTCGTTACCCTCGACCGGGATAACCTGGTGCGCATGCTCAAAAGACGCCTTTCATCGCTGACGAAAGCGCGGTCCGGTGCGTCCCCCATGCGGCTCACTGAGCGCGGCGTGCGAAAATCGCTTCGACTCATGGCCGGCGCCATGCTCACAATTTGCGTGCTGCCGCTTCTCACGCAGTCCGTCGATGCCACCTACGGCAATACGCCCGCGCGTGCGCTACCTTCGCCCAATCCTAAAGTCGTGGGCCTCATTGCCGACGCGCGGAATGCGCTTCGCGAGGACGATGTCAGGCGCGCCCTGACCGACCTGAAGCTCGCGGTCGGCATCGAACCGACAAATCCCACCGTGCTGATGGAACTCGGCGTTGCGTTCAACCGCGCCGGCGCCTTTGCCGATGCGGAAGATACCCTCAGCCGTGCCCGAAGTTTGGGCGCGCCCGACGATCTGGTGCTGGGCCCTCTTTTCGAAGCCATGCTGGCGCGCGGCGAAAATCAGGTCGTGCTCGATCTCTACGCGGATCCGAGCTCGTCCGATCGCAGTCCGCTGGCGGCAACGATTCTGCGCGCGCGGGCCCTTGCGCTGGAGGCGCTTGGAGATGACGCCGCGGCTCAAACGGCAATGCAACGCTCGCTCGCAATCCGGCGCGACTACGACGGCCTGATGGCTGCCGCGCGGATCGCCTTTCTGCACGAGAATTGGGCCCAGGCCGACAAGCTCGTTGACGAAGCCCTCGCTCTGGCACCCGGCAATATCAGTGCTCTCGTCTTCAAGAGCGACGTCGCTTTGAAGCGGAACGACCAGGCAGGGGCGCTCGCCATCGCCGAAAAGCTGGTCGCCGAAAAGCCGCGCAGCCTTGCTGCCCGGCTTGAACGTATCAAGGTTTATCTGTCCGTCGGAATGACCGAAGACGCCAAGCCTGAAGTCGACCGTATCCTGGCGCAGAAGCCCGATCTCGCGATTGCGAACTATTATCGCGCGATCATTCTGGCGCGCCGCGGGAATATGACGGGAGCCTGGGGCGTAGCACATGCGCTGCCGAGCGAGTTTCTGCAATCCGACGTCGAGATTGCCGTCAACGTCGCAAATATGGCGCTGGAAGCCGGCTTCCTGGAAAGTGCGGCGAAGGTATTGAGCGCCACGGTTTTTGCCAATCCGGGTCTTCTTGAGCCGCGTTTGGAACTGGCCGACATTCGACTTCGCCAAAAGAGTCCCCAGTACGCCCTTAATGCTTTGGCGCTGGTAGAGGATTCCAAAGATCCGCGCGTCGCTGTTCTTTTTGCGCGGGCCTATCTGATGTCGAAGCGTCCCACAGAGGCGCAAAACTATATCGCGCGCGCAATCGCACTAGGTGGCGGCGAGGCGTTGGCAGCGCTCGGAAAGGACGTTGCGCTGGCGGGCTTGCGAAGCTGGATTGCGCAGCACCGCGACAATCTATTGGCACGTCGACAATATGCCCTCCTGCTGTTGCGGTTTGGCGATCCAAAGGGCGCGCGAGCGCAGTATGAACAATTGGTACGCGAGCATCCCGACGATGCTCTGGCGTTGAACAATCTCTCCTGGTTGGTGGTGGACGAAGCGCCGGCCAGAGCTCTCGATCTCGCGAAGCGCGCAGTGAAGTTGCAGCCCACTTCGCCCGACTATTGGGACACGCTGGGTTGCATGCAACTGCGTCGATCCGATCCCAAGGGGGCGCTGATTTCTCTAAGGCGGGCGCATCAATTGCAGGGCAACGACGCGGAGATCGCCTATCATCTCGCCCTGGCGCTGGATGCCAATGGCGCGCGCGCGGATGCGAAAGCCCTGTTGTCCTCGGTGGCGATGCACGAAGACTTTGCCGATCGTGAGAAGGCTCAACGCTTGTTGGAGACCTGGCGTTAGGTCGGCCGGTCGTGGTTCTGAGCCAGATCCATTGTAAGAATATTTTACAAATTCGCGCCAATTCGGGAGGGTGCCGTGGCAGGCTGCACGCTTTATCAATAGGTTAAGGGGTGGCATGATTTATGCTCTAAATTTAGGACGAGTGAGGTCTGGTGGATATTTTGAAGCCCCGGAATTGTTTGACGTTTGCGGCGGCGTGCGCGGCGTTGTTGTGGATTGCGCCGGCCTCAGCGGGTCTTGTCCGCACCTTGGCTGCCCCTCACGGCTCCCATTCGACTGGTGGAAATAACGGTACGATCACCGTGCATCAAACCACTGGTCAACACGGTTCAACTCATGGGCGGCGATCCCGCTCGGGAGGGGATACGGGAACACCGCCGCCTGTTACCTGTACCGACTCTACAACTCCGATCATTCCGGTAAGTGATCCGGTGGTGACACCACCAAGAGGCCGTCACACGCGGGTGGCGAAAACGTCGACCACTATCGACCAGTCGACCACCATCGACCAGGTGGCGCCCGTGATACGCAACACCGGACCCTCTCGGCCGACACACGGGTCACGCAGGTCCGGCTCGACGGGAAGCGGTGGCATCACCGATCCGGTGAGTGGCACTGGCTCGTGTCCGCCGCCTCCGCCATTGGTCATTGACGTGCCGACCGGCGACGGACCATCGACACCGACGCCTCCCACCGTGGTAACGCAGGCACCAGAGCCCGCGACTTTGCTGATCTTTGGATCGGGCATTGCCGGTGTCGTCGCCTATCGCCGCCGCAAAAAAAGAGCGGCCTGAAAATACACTAAGCCTCGAGACCCATGCCTTTTCGCGGGCGTGACGCCGGTTTCGCGGGACTCTTGAAGAAAAACTTAATCAGAAAGAGCCAGACTTGTAGCGAGACGCCGGCGCGATTTGCGCCTGCGAACGCGACTCGTTGCGAGAGAAGAACGATCGATGAACCGTCCCTTGGCCAAGTTCACGCCACCTCCTCCGCCGGTCAGCTATCGTCCGCTCGACGATGGCTGGCGCCAATGGATCGCCGAAAACCGGCTGCGCGACTGCACGGCCGAATCAGTCATCGCGACGATGGTGGCCGCGGGTGTCCATCCGCACGATGCCCAGATCTCCGTCATGCAAATGGAATCCAATCCAGTGTTTCTCGCGGCGCGAAGGCATCAGGAATTATTGCGAAAGCTCGAATCGGTTGTCGCCAATCAGCAGCGCTTATGGGAGTCCGCTCCACGCTACGCCACGGTTGAAAAGCGCGGCGAAGTGGAAGCTGACGAATTTGTTGAGCGCTATGTGCGTGGCAGTCGGCCATTGGTGCTGACCGGTCTCACCGCCGACTGGCCTGCCATGAAACGCTGGTCGCCAAATTATCTGAAACAGCACTTCGGGCACCTCAGCGTCGAGATTCAGTGCAAGCGGAATTCCGACGCACGCTACGAAGAAAACAAACTCGATCATCGCGAGGTGCAACTGTGCGGCGATTTCGTTGATCGCGTGGTCTCGGGTGGTCCGACCAACGACTACTATATGACGGCGAACAACGAGGCGCTGCGCCAGCCGGGGTTTGCTCCGTTGCTCGATGACATTGGCAGCCTGCCGCCCATTTGCGATCGCGCGCAACTTTCGCGTTCGTCATCGTTCTGGTTTGGTCCGGCGGGAACGGTGACGCCGCTGCATCACGATACGCTGATGCTTTTCCACACCCAGGTGGTCGGCCGCAAACGCTGGCGGTTCATTTCGCCGCTAGATACTCCGAAGCTGTACAACTTCAACGGTGTCTTCAGTCCCATCGACGTGGACAAGCCGGATTTGAAGCGCTTCCCGTTGTTTGCCGACGTGACGATGCTCGAAGTCGTCGTCGAAGCGGGAGAAACCGTCTTTCTGCCGCTGGGTTGGTGGCATCAGGTGACGTCGCTCGACGTCAGCCTGTCGTTCTCCTTTTCCAATCTCAATATTCCCAATCAGTTCAGCTACGCCAACCCGACCATGCCGGACTGGTGAGGCATCACATGGGATGCGTCGAGATCATCTCAGGGGACGCAATTCTCAGTAGGTGCGTTCACGCAGCCATTTGTTGGCGATGGTTTTGACGCCGCGCACAACCGGAGTGCCGGCGTGCAGCGTGCGCCGGTCAGGAACATGCTGGCTGTCGGTATTCTGGAAGAAAACGGCATTTCCCTTCTTGGGCCAGATTTCGAGGCCGAATTCCGGAAAGGCAGTGGCGCCGCCGCTTTCGACATCGCTCAAATAGATGACGAACGTCGCAAGCCGTTGCCCGCCGCGCTCCATGTGCTTGCGTGGTCCGGGCAGTTCCGGATCGAACCAGTCGAAATGCGGCCGATATTCATTGGTCGCGTCGTATTGTTGGATCTGCAGACCTTCGCTGTGATCGACCGGCCAACGCGCAAGCTGCGCGAGGCGCGCTTCGACACGGCCCACGAGTTCGGTTTCCATCCGTTGGATAAAAGCGCCGCGGCTGGTTCGACTTTGATGCTGCTGAATCGTTCCATCATCGTCATTGACGACCGGTGAGCGTTCGAGACGCGACTGGCAATACGCCGTCAGAGCAGAGGCCTCCTCATCGCTGAGGACATTTCCCAGCAGGACGATGCGCGGAGACGTCAACGTCAGAAGGACATCGACGACGCGATCGGACGTCCGAATGCAATTCGAACGCGTGTCGATGTCGGGCATGGCAGTGAGCGCGAGGGGAGATGACTTGATGCGTCCGTCGCTGGCCTCTTCGATCGCCAAGCGCGCAAGCGCCGGATCAAATTGGCCGTCGCGCACCAGAATCTCAGCCATGCCGTCAGGCTCGCAGGCGCGCGCCAAATTGCCGATGATCCAGTCCTGCCAGGCGTTTGGGAGGGAATTCAGTGCCGTCTTCGCCATGTTCGCTCAGCAGTTATCTGCGCTGGTGCGCCGCGCTCGTCGACGCATGTCTGACATTAGTTGCGGCGCATGAACAGAGCGTAAAAGCGATGAAGGATTTGCTTAAGGCTTTAAGTGTTGTCGCTGACAAGTGTTCGAAGATTTGCAGCGCGCGCGCGGATTTCTTCTCGCGCCCCTGGTTACGGGATTTCCCCAGATCGAAAATTCAAAAGAATCGAACGTCTACGCAACTTTAGCCAAGAAGATAACTACACGTTAAATCGCCGTCTTTAGGCTCACCCGCGATCAGCCACGGGTGTACCCACATGTCGAACGTCCGCAATCTGCTCCTCGCCTGCTCTGCGCTTGCTCCCATTGCCTTGGCGACACCAGCGCATGCGGCGCTCGACTCCGGCCTGCGCGGCGCGATTTTGTCAGATCAGCCCGACGCGCCACGGACGGCAAAAAAACATTTCAAGACGAACGATGATGTAGCCGGCCTTGCATTCGCTGCTGCCCGTTCGGAACTCGATTACAATGTCGCGCGCAATGAAGGGCCGGTCGTTCAAGCCAGGCCCGATGCGTCGAAAAAGAAAAACCGCCCGAACGCGCCTGCACCAACGCCGGCACCAGCTCCAGCACCTGCGCCAGCTCCGGCGCCTGCACCAGCTCCAGCTCCGGCACCAGCGCCTGCACCAGCTCCGGCGCCAGCACCTGCTCCGGCACCCGCGCCTGCTCCGGCACCAGCGCCTGCACCTGCTCCGGCACCAGCGCCAGCTCCGGCACCCGCGCCAGCACCTGCTCCGGCACCAGCGCCTGCTCCGGCACCAGCGCCTGCGCCCGCTCCAGCACCTGCGCCCGCACCGGCTCCGGCACCTGCGCCGGCACCGGCTCCTGCGCCAGCTCCGGCACCAGCACCTGCTCCGGCACCAGCACCAGCACCTGCTCCGGCCCCAGCACCTGCGCCCGCACCGGCTCCGGCACCAGCTCCGGCACCTGCGCCAGCTCCGTTCTCAGCCTATCCAGGCAGCGCGCGAGCGATCGCAGGCTCGATGGGTTTCACCGGCAATGCCAACGGCGCCGGCGTCATCATCGGCGTCATCGATACCGGTGTGGACTTGAATCACCCGGAATACCTGAACGCTGCCGGCGTGTCGCGTGTGCTTCCCGGCGCGTGCTTCGCGGGTTTCTCGACCACCTTGTGCTCGACGGCAGACAACAAAGTCGGAGGCGACGACTCCATATGGCCGACGATCACCCATGGAACCCATGTCGCCGGCATCGCAGCCGGATTGACCACGGGCCTTGCCAACGACGCTTCAATCCTTCCGGTGCGTGTTTGCGATCCGACGAACGGCTCCTGCCCGGGCAACATCGACCAGGGCATCGTCTGGGCATCGCAGCATGGCGCTAACATCATCAATCTCAGCCTGGGTGGTTCAACCCTGACATCGAGCGACCTCTCGGCAGCCAGAACGGCGGTGTCGAATGGATCGCTCCTGGTTGTGGCTGCCGGCAACTCTGGCAACTCAGTGCCGACCGGCGGGTTCATAGCTGGCGCCGCACTTTATGATGGCGTGCGCGGCTCGATGCTGGTCGTCGGCGGAGTCAACAATAGCGGCGTCATTGCGTCGTGGAGTCAGACGCCCGGTACCACCTGCATGGCCCAGACCGGCGGCACCTACTGCATGATGAACTACTTCGTGGTGGCGCCGGGTGTCGGCATCGTCTCGTCTGTCGGCGGCGGCGGATATGCAAAGCTTTCCGGCACGTCGATGGCGACCCCTTATGTCAGCGGCGTTGCTGCCGACATCAAGGGTCTTTGGCCGTACCTCACCATGCCGCAGGTTGCGAGCATTATTCTGGGTACGACGATCGATCTTGGTGCTCCCGGACCCGATCCGATCTACGGGATGGGCGAAGTCAATCTCGCCAAGGCGCTGCAGCCGACCGGGACATTGAGTGTCGTCACCAACGGCACCAACGTCACCACGACGCAAAGTACAATCAGTGGCGTCTCGACCGCGTCAGTCAGCGGCGTGATGAGCGTGGGACTTGCGGACAGCAAGCTTCTGAAAAATGTGATCGTGCTCGACAAGTTTGGACGCGACTACACCGCCGATCTTACGAAGGGCATCCACAATGAAGGTATCGACGCTTCTTCGTTCCTGATGCTCGACCAGGTCCTTGCGCAATCGAGCGCGCCGGGAGCGACCGAGAGCGGATTGAAGGCTGTGTCGAGCCAGAACTATTCGCCGCAACTCGGCTTGGTCACCATGTCGGGTCTTGTGAACACCGTGACGACGCCGGCCGCGTTTGCTTCAGGTTTGACTGCGCAAGACGTCGTGCGCGGCTACATGACGAATGTTGCCGTCAGTGCAGCGCCGTTCGATCATGTGAGCTTCGATCTCGGCTACAATCTGCGCCTCTCCGGCCGCTTCAACCAATATGACGCAGCCACAAGCCCGGCCTATTCGGGATTGTTCCTCTCGGCCTCGGCGGTCAACTCGCCTTATGCGTCGTTGACGGATGGCGGCAACTACGCCGGCACCACGATCAATCTGGCAGACGGCCTCGATGTCCGCACCGGATATTCGTGGCTCGCTCCGCAGTATCAGCAGCTCGGCCTCACGTCGTCGGGTTCGGAGTTTGCACAGTATGTGCGCTCCGACTCCTTTGGCCCGCACGACCTGCGCGGCGCCAACGCGGCTGCGATGAGCGTCTCCTGGCGGTTCGCCGACTGGGGCGGGCTTGGTGTCGTTGCATCGCAAACTGGCGAATCCAACGGCGTACTGGGAGGGGCAACGACCGGCGCACTCAATGTCGCGCGTTCGGCCAGCACATCGGCCATTGACGCAAGCATGCGCTTCAGCCTCGGCGACAGCTGGATCGCCACACTGGCGTATGGCGAGGGCATTTCGCACCTCAACGGCCAATCGGGCGGACTGCTCAGTTCAGTCAGTGCGCTCCGCAGCCGCTCCTATGGTCTCGCCGTCGCCACGCGCAATGTGTTCGGGGATGACTCGCTCGGCTTCGCTCTCACGCGGCCCATGCATCTCTATGGCGGTAGCGGCACGCTAACTGTCGCAACCGATGCCGACAGCATGGGCAATCTCACGATCGGGCATGGTCTGGTCAATTTCGCCGAAGCCACACCCGAGACGGATCTGGAAGTCGGCTACACCAAGTCGTTCCTGGAGGGCAGGCTGTCGCTGCAATCGAACGCGGCTTACCAGATGGATGTCGGCGGCCAGACGGGTCGAAATGCGGCAACCGTCATCGCGCGCCTGAAACTGAGCTTGTAATCGGCCGGTCGCGCTGGCCGTCGCGGAGTAAACAAAATGGGGTCGCCCGCAAGGGCGGCCCCATATTCTTTGTTCAAATCGGCATGCTCACGCTGAGATGAACGTCCCCTCAGCACTCGATGCCGTACATTCGCCGTTCAGCGGGAAAGTCCCCGCCGGCACGGGTACTATTTCCGGCGCAATGCTCTCACGGCCGCAATGGCGACGGCGCCACCAGCGACCAGAGACATCGACATTGGCTCGGGAAGCCTTGCTGCCGCAAAGGCCGGCTCGGCCAAGAGGCACATTCCCAGAGCAACACCGGCGATGGTCAAAATGGTCTTCATTGTCTTCTCCTGCTCAAATAATCACGCGTAAGTTGTACTTCCTCAAAGTTGGTCTCAGTCGCGAACCTGGCGACGACGGCGGTACGCAGCCACTCCGGCGAGGCCAGCACCGAACAGAGTCAACGTGATCGGCTCGGGAACGTTGTTCAAAGGAATGCCGGGAATTGCCAGGAGCAACCCCTGCGTCTGGCAGCGCGAGTCCTTCGTGATGAGCCCGACGTTCTTCGAACTGCAGGGCGCCTCGAGTTGCGAGAACGTCCACGGCACGAGGAAGTTCGCGCTGCTGGTGAAGAACGTGTAGTCGGCCGCGGCTCCCGCGATCAGGTCAGCGACGACGGTTTGAAAGTTCGCATCGCCGGAGAAGGTGGCAGTGCCGCCATATTCAAGTTCCCAGATCGCCATTTGGAGTGCTGCACCGAGCTCGGGCGTCAGAGTACCCTTGTTGAAATCGTCAGTTCCGAGAGCGGTCAGACCCATGATTTCGTGCGCGGTCGCCAAGCTGCCCACGTTCAAGTACGAGACTACGTCAGCGGGCGCGGCCGGGTCGGACGCGAAGTAATTGTTGTAAGTGTGGTTCGGCGTGACGCTGTCCTTCAGGTCATCGCAGAACACGATTTCGTTTTGCGGAAAGGTCGCGGGGATCGTGTTGATCGTCACCGACAACGGGCCCGCATACTGAATGCTCTGATGGCCGAGGCTCGAGCCGTTCAAATCGAGATGCGTGTGCGGCAGTCCCGGCTTCAGCGTTCCCGTTCCAATCGTGAAGTCCAGCGGATTGAGGTGCAGTGAAAATGGACCGGACCAGGTCGCAGGGATGGCAGCGGCTGGAGCCGCGAACCCGACCGATGCCGCGATCGCAATCGCGCCAAAAAAGAACTTTGAATGCCGCATGCCTTGCCCCGTCTGAACCTTGTTGCCGCTAGCAAAGCAAGTCGCGCGCCAACATCGTAGACCATTGAAATTTCAAGATTTAATGATTACAAAACAGCAATCAGCCGATTGCTGTGTCAATTTCCTTTACAAATTAGTGAAAGGAGCTGACTGCAGAACGAAGCTGCCAGAACGGCGTGTCGGGCGGCATGGTGGCATGAGACAGCCGTCGTCGGTCAGAAAAATCCGAACCCGGCCAGAACGAGCAAAATGATCGCCCAGAAAAGGGTGCCGCCAGCCAATAGAAATGCGGCGCTTCGCCGATGGCTCCATTCGGACCGTCCGAGAGCCACATTGTCGCTGTCAGGCTTGGAATGCGCCAAATCCATCACCTCGCGGTAGCCCCCTTCGTGGGACGACGGATGCATCGAAAACGTCGATGTTAATGCCGAAAGCGAGACGCAAGCTTCGTGCCATCGTAAAAAACGGCTTCTGAGGCGGAGTCTTAAAGTTAAAATTCGCAAATTTGTCAAATCTGGTTACAAAACTGCAACGGTCCTTGCGGTTGCGAGGCAAGGATCCAGCTACCAGACTGTGCATACGTTGGACGTTGGGCCTCTCATCAAATAGGAGACGGGGAACGGGAGCGTCGAGTCCCATCACGCGTTGCTTATAGATGTCGAGACGGTGCGGTGTTGCTTTGCATCTCCCCTAGAGATTCAATAGTTTACTGTCGCTCTGTCCCGACGACCTGACGAATCAGAGCCATTTTCGGGGGTAATCTCATGCGATCGATTTCTGCGCTGAAACGCTGCGCCGGCAAATTCACGCTTGCCTTGGCTGCATTGGGCCTTTTGACGCTTGCAAGCTGCACTTCCGGCGGTCCAACAGCTCCCCCTGTATCGGCGACGCCTCCGGATGCCGCCAATTACGTCATCGGGCCCGGCGACAATCTCGAAGTTTCGGTTTGGCGCAGCCCCGAACTCTCGACGAAAGTTCCGGTTCGCCCGGATGGTCGCATCTCTACCCCGCTCGTCGAAGACATCGTGGCCGCCGGCCGCACGCCTGCCGAGCTTGGTCGCGACATCGAGACCCGCCTGAAGAAATACGTCTCAGATCCGATCGTGACCGTGATCGTAAGCAACTTCGTCGGCCCCTACAGTCAGCAGATTCGCATCGTCGGCGAAGCAGTGACACCGAAAGCAATTCCCTTCCAGGCGCGTATGACGGCGCTTGACGCCATGATCGCCGTCGGCGGTCTGACACCCTATGCTGCGGGAAATCGCGCAAAGCTCGTTCGCAACGTGAACGGCCATGAGGTCACGACAATCATTCGGCTGACGGACTTGCTAAAAGACGGGGACATGAGCGCGAATACTGATCTTCAGCCAGGCGACATCATCATCATTCCGCAGTCGTACTTCTGAGCGCGCGCACTTGCGCGCGTTCTAGCTGAGGGAAGCAATTCTTGCGACAGTCTTCGTCAACGAATCGCGCTATGAAGCAACGCATCGCGCGCGCCGTTTTGCTCTCGACTGTCGCGGGCACTCTATGGGCAGGCGCAAGCTCCGTCGCAGTGGCGCAGGAGGAAGCGTCGCCCGACGCCACAACTCCGGTGCGTGTGGCCCAATCGACGGTGACCAAGAACCGCCCGCCTGCCGTGTCAAAGAAACCGGCGGGCGAAACGACAAGCATCGTACCGCCGCCACCGGCATTCGACTTTAGCGGTTCGGCGCGCGCGGCTGAAAGTTATGTCGACAATGCAAGCGGGTCGGCCGGCCGTTCGCGGTCCGACTTCGTTTCATCCATCGGACTGAACGCGCACGTCCACGATATTACGAAGCGCGCTACGTTGGTCGCCGATTATTCATTCAATGTCGACTTTTACCTAGGTGGTCGGCAGCCAACCCAGTTTACGAATAACCTGCTCGCCCTCGGCGACGTTCAAGCCATCCCCGACTACCTCTCGATTGGTGCCAAGGCTTTTGCGACGCCGGTCGTGACCAGTGATTTGGGTGTCCTCACCGCCGGCAATCGCATCGTCGCGAATGGATATCACAGTTCGTATGGCTTCTTCGTCACGCCGACCCTGACATTCAGGCTCGGCAACTTTGCCGATTCTCAGACCGTGCCGCTCTTTGGTGCGACCTTCTTCACCAATCCCGCCGGCTCTAGTCCTGCTGTTGTGATTCCTGGCATCACTGGGCCGGAAGACATGACGACGCGCGGTGTCACCCAGCGTTTCACGAGTGGCGAAGATTTTGATCGGCTGACCTGGAATGTGATTGCCGCACTTGTTGAAACCAAAAGGAAGCAGGGCCTCCTTTCGGATAAGGACGGTTCGACCACCTTGAAATATGCGCTCAGCCACGAATTCGCATTGCTCGCCACAGGCGGATACAGCGCGATCACCGACACACAACCCCTCGCTCGCAATGTCTCCGGTCTGGTGGCAATGGGCGGCTTTTCGCTCACGCTCGGGCCCGATTTCGATCTGGAAATCGAGGTCGGTCAGAAATACCGGGACATCAGCTACCTCGGAAGCTTGCGTTATAATTGGAGTCCGACCGCGTCGATCGTCGGTTCCGCGAACGACTCGATCACGACTCCGGAAGGGCAGCTCCTGGACAGCCTCAACAATCTGATCACGACTCCGAATGGCGATCTCACCTCGAAAGACAGCCTGCTCGGCAACGGAGACCCGGCGTCTCTCGGAACATCCGACTTCCAGGCTCTTTCGTCATTCGACTTCCAGGCATTAGGCAATCTCTCCTTCGATCAAAACATCTCGCGTTTTCAGACCGTGTCCTTGGCGTGGCTCGAGGATTTGGGGCGGAACCACATAAATCTCTCGCTGTTCGGCATACGCAGAACGTTTCTGGGCGGTATCTTGATCGGACCGCCCCGAACGATCTCCTGGGGCAGTCGCATTGCACTGTCGCGCGACATCACCCCGCTCTTGCTGGGAAGTATTCGGGGTTCCTACACGACCACGCAGGAACTCGGTGGTACCGCGCGCATCTTTCAAGCCGGCGCCGACTTGCGTTATTCGCTCACCCGCGAAATGCAAGTCTCATTCCGTGGCGACTACCTCGATCGTCATTCGTCGACAGAGTTGAATAATTTGTCGCCCTTCACGGGCAGCCTGAGCGACTATCGTCTTACGCTCTATCTGAGCCGTTCGTTTTAGGTCGCCATTGCAGGCCAACCCGTCAGATGGTCCCCAGCGTGCGCCGGCGCAAGCGTCGCTGACGGTCCGTGCGTTCGCACTGGCAGACTCCACCGCGTGGGACCGATTCGTCCGGAATAGCGAGCAGGGAACGTTTTTTCATCTCGTCGGCTGGCGGCGAATTTTTGAAGACGTGTTCAAGCTGCATCCGCACTATCTGGTCGCGGAGCGCAATGCGGCAGTCGTCGGGATCCTGCCTCTGGTCTATCAGCGCAGCCTTCTGTTTGGGAACGCCCTGATCGCTGCTCCCTTTTGTGTAGAAGGTGGGCCGCTGGCGGCGGACCACGATGCCGATGTGGCGCTGACCGCTGCTGCCGTCGCGCTTCAGAATAAACTTCGCGCGCCCTATGCCGAGTTCCGCAGCAAGAGGGCAAGCCATCCGGGCTGGACTGCGCGGAAGGATTTGTATGCCACCTTCGTCGGCCCCATTAGCAAGGACAGCAAAACCAATCTCCTTGCAATCCCGCGCAAGCAACGGGCGGTCATTCGAAAGACTCTGGAAGGCAATCTGGTCAGCGAAGTCGATGCCGAGGTCCACCAACTTTTTGCAGTGTACTCGGAGAGCGTGCGAAACCTCGGGACGCCGGTATTTTCAAAGAAATATTTTGCGGCCCTGAAGCGGGAGTTCGCGAGCGATTGCGACATCGTCGTCGTGAAAGAAGGCGCACACGCAATCAGCGCTGTGTTGAACTTCTACTTCAAAGATACGGTCCTGCCTTATTACGGCGGCGGAACGGCTGCCGCGCGCCGTAACGGCGCGAACGACTTTCTCTATTGGGAAGTCATTCGCCGCGCCGCCGAACGGGGATACACGCGATTTGACTTCGGGCGCAGCAAAGCGGGAACGGGGGCGTTCGCCTTCAAGAAAAACTGGGGTTTCGAGCCCAACTGGCTGGAATACGAATATCACTTGCGTCCGGGCACGGCACTTCCCGACAAGAATCCGCTCAATCCGAAATATTCCCTTCTCATCGAGGCGTGGAAACGGCTTCCCCTTCCCCTTGCCAATATGATCGGTCCGCTGCTCGTACGTGGCCTCGGCTAGAAAAAAGAATTAGTGCCACGAAGCCAAGAGCTGAGTTGCGTTGGCGAGGTCGGCGAATTTTACGCCGCTGTTCATCAAGGCCACCAGCAGACCCTTGGCAGAGTCACGCCTGCCGTTTGCGTCCAAGGCGAGAACGACATGATAGGTAATTTCACCGTCCTTCGGGCGCAAAGCATGAGCGCGATTCAAAAAGTCGAGAGCTCCTTTGGCATCCTTTTGTCCCAGCTTGATCATGCCAATCGTGTCGAGCACGTCCGGAGAATTCGGCGACAGCTTGTCGGCGCTCAGGGCGAGTGACAGGGCGCGCTTCGGATCACTGCGTTGCAGGAGCCAGCCAAGGTTGTTCAGCGCGGCGACATTCTTGGCATCCTGTTTCAGGATGAGTTCGAATTGTGCAGCCGCCTGCGTCGTATCCCTGGTCATCATGAGCAACGTCGCATATTGAATGCGCACTTCGAGATCGAGCGGATTGGACTTGAGCCAATTTGCGAGCAGCGCCGCAGCCTGCTTGGAGTCGCCGCCGGCGATCTTCAACTGCGCCAGACGGGACAAGGCCGCGCCATTGGGGTGCGCAGAATAGCTTTGTGTCAATACGCTCGCGGCTTGGTCGAGTTTCTTGGCTCTGACCAGCGTATCAGCAAGGAGTATGTCTGCCGCCGCGCCGGGATTGGCTGTCTGGTACGCTTTGGCTTTGTTCACGGCGCCGTCCGCGTCGCCCTGCGCGAACATCAGATTGATCTGCGCGGCGCAAACGTCACCGGAACTGGGTTCTAGGGTGGCAGCCGCGTTCAACACACCTGTCGCTCCAGCGCGATCGCCGCTTACGAACAGCGCGTTGGCAAGCATAATTTGTGGCCTTGTCGAGCGAGGTTGCAAGGCGACCAACCGTTTGAAGGTTGCGATAGCCTCTTTTTTCTGACCAAGTCCGATCTGCAGCTGTCCCGCCATGGAAAGAGCGTCGGCGTTGCCGGGCAGTGCACGCACGGCGTCGGAAGCGGCGGACAAGGCGCCTTTAAGGTCCTTGCGGTTGGTCAGGTAGCGTATCAGCGCCAGACGCGGTTCAGGTTTTGAGGGCGCAAGCGCCATGGCCTTGCTGAGAAGCGATCGGACGTCGCTGTCCTTGTTTTGCTGGGCAGAGACGTCAGCCAGTTGGACGAGCGCAGCAACGTTTTTCGGGTCGATCGTCAGAAGGGCCTGCAGATCTCGCGTCGCCTCCGGAAACTTGTGCTGCTTGGTGTACAGTTGGGCACGCAAATAAAGAGTGGCGATGTTTTTGGGATCAAGCTGAAGCACCTTTTGAAATGCCGTCAGCGCGCCGTTGATATCGCCCTGTTGAAGGAGAATTTCGCCGCGGAAGAAAAGCGACTGCGTGCGCTGCTTGGGGTCGCCGCCCAACCTGTCGGCCGCTGCCAAGGCCTCGGGAAAACGCTTGGCTTGCACCAATGCTGCGATGAGGGGCGCGACCACGGTAGGTTCGGTCGGTTGCTGGGCGCCGAGCTCGATCAGATCCTTGAGCGCCTCATCGGACCGCCCGGCCTGCATTTCGACCAGGGCAAGTTCGCGTTTAACGCCAACGTTCGAAGGAGAGGCTGCGTTCAATTTGTTCAGGACATCGATGGCGTCGCTGGATCGGTTGAGTTTCACGTAAACCTGCGACAGCAGAGCAAGCGTGCGCGGATCCGTGGAGTCCTTGACGGGGTCGAGGACGCTCAAGGCGTCCTGCGGGCTGTTCTGGCGCAGCCTCACGGCGGCCAGCCGCAGTCGAAGCTCCAAGTTGTCGGGTGACTTCGCCAACGCAGCGCCCAGAATTGCCGCGCCCGTATCGATATTTCCGCTGCTGATCGCCATTTGCGCGACCATGATGGCGGTCGAAGGCTGCGCTTGCGTGAACTCCGGTGGCAGGGACTGAGCGATGCGCCAGGCTTGCTTGACGTCGTTGGCGCGGGCCCTGAGCAGAGCCTTGTAATAAAGACCGACGGGCGCATTCGGCGCCTTGGCCAAAATCGCGTCCACATCGGCCTTTGCCTGATTGTCCTGCTTGAGCTTCAAGAAAATCTCAATCCGTGCGAGACGCGCGGCAAGATTGTTCGGGTACGTCTGGATCAGTTGGTTGCTCAATGCCAGAGCGCCGTTGTTGTCGTTCGCCAGCATCAGTACGCCGAGCTTGAACATCAGGACGGTCGCATTTTTGGGGTCGGATTTGAGCGCTTCGTCACTCAGCTGCTTGGCCAGATCCAGGTTTTTCTGCAGTTCGGCGATTTGCGCCTTGGAGAGAAGGCCCGAAATATCCCGATGCAGCGCCAGCGACCGATCCATCGCGGCCATCGCATCAGCCGGCCGCCCGAGCGCTTGCAGCGCCAGGGCGCGGCCCTTCAGGACGTTGGCGCTGTCATTGCCCTGCGCCGTGGGTCCCGGATCGGGAAATTCCTCCAGCAGTTTCGCCTCTTCGTGGCGCATCAGCATCGCCTGAAGAAGTGCGGGCGTGACGGCTTGCGCGGGCGCGCCGTCACTGCGCGCTTGACGCAATTCGCGTTCCGCCGAGACCGGATCGCCCCCCTGCAGCAGGACGAAACCCAGCTGCGCGCGCAACGTCGCGTTCTTGGGTTCCACTTTGAGAGCGTTCTTGAGCAAGATGACGGTCAGGCGAACATTGCCTTCCTTCAACGCCTTCTGCGCATCCTGAACATATTGTCTGACTGCCGCATTGCTTCCCGGCGCTTCGGCATTTGTGCCACTCGATGTGGCGGGCGAAATCGCCGCCTGCGCCGCGGTTCCCGCGGCAAACATGAGGAGGACGGCGCAGACCACGAGCGAGCGCATGTTGCAAAGCTGCCGGACGGGCAAGTCGAATTTCTTCAAATGGCGCTCCTGAATTTGAAAGCCAGCAAACTAGCTTTGGCCGAGTAAGTTGTAGAGGTGGGGGCGGCTCACTCCGAGGAGTTTTGCCGCCTTTGAAACGTTGCCTTGCGTGATGGCAAGCGCTTCCCGCGCGAGCTTCTTTTCCAGCTTTTCCGTTTCGGTCTTGATGTCCAGGCTCTGCGCGACCGGTCTGACGTCGGCCAGATCGAGGTCCTCGGCGGTGATCCGTTTGCCCGCCGACATGATGACGGCGCGCTTCACGCGATTCTCGAGCTCGCGCACATTTCCAGGCCAGCGGTGCGCCGACATTGCCTGCAGCGCCGATTCCATGAATCCCGAGATCTGCTTGTAGTAGAGCCGGTTGAACGTATTGAGAAAATGCTGAGCCAGGACCGCGCAATCGCCCTCCCGCTCGCGTAACGGCGGCAGCTCCAGCCGGACATCGTTGATGCGGTAGAACAGGTCCTCGCGAAAACGCTGCTCGGCAATCAGCTTTTCCAGCTTCTGGTTGGTGGCACAGATCAGGCGAACATTGACCGAGATCGAGTCGCGGCCGCCCACCCGTTCGAGTTTGCGTTCCTGCAGGAAGCGCAACAGCTTGGCCTGAAGTGCGAGCGGCATGTCGCCAATTTCGTCGAGAAACAAGGTGCCGTTGTTGGCGAGTTCGAACTTGCCGTGCGTGCGTTTGATCGCGCCGGTAAAGGCGCCGCGCTCGTGGCCGAACAGCTCGCTCTCGAGCAGGTTTTCCGGAATCGAAGCGCAGTTGATGGCGATGAATGGTTCGCCTTTGCGGGGAGAAACGTCGTGCAAGGCCTTTGCGACGACATCCTTGCCCGTCCCGGTTTCGCCGACGAGCAGAACGCTCACGTCCAGCGGGCCGACACGGTCGATCATCTGCCTGACCTGGGTCATGCGGGAAGAGGCGAAAATCAGCCCAACGGAGGAGTGATCCGACTCCTCGCGCAGTGCGCGATTTTCCTCCTCGAGCTCGTACATGCGAAAGCCGCGTTGAATGACGAGCTTGAGCACTTCGACGTCGATCGGTTTGGTTATGAAGTCGAATGCGCCTCTGGCAACGGCGCGAACGGCATTGGCGCGCTCGACGTTACCGCTGGCCACGATGATCTTGGTGTCGGAATAGCTGCCGAGAATGTCGTCCAGCGTACGCAACCCTTCGCTCGCACCATTCTCATCGGGCGGCAATCCCAAATCCAGAACGACGATATGATACGCCTGTTCCCCCGAAAGTTTGGCCAGGGCCTCCAGGCGATTGCTGGCGATGTCGACCTTGTAGGGCGCGAGCGCCCAACGCATCTGCTTTTGCAGGCCGACATCGTCTTCAACGAGGAGAATGTGCTCGTCGGGTTCCGTTTCGGCTTGAACGGCCTGGGGTGAGGTTCGTTTCATGTGGCGCACATGTCCGGCGCCTCAATCAACGGGAGCGTTAGCGTCACACATGTCCCTTCGCCGATCTTGCTTTTGACAAGGACGTCTCCGCCGAGATCGCGCATCAATTCCCGCGCCTGATAGGCGCCAATCCCGAAGCCGCCATCCTTGGTAGTTCGCAGCGGCCTGAAAAGTTCCTCGGCCACGAATGCATCTGTCATGCCATCACCATGGTCGATGATGTCGATGCGGACGACGTCGCGTGCTGTCGACACGGCGATTTCCACGGCCCCTCTACCGCCTGACGCATCCGACGCGTTGGCGACGACATGTTCGAGTACGCGGCGCAAGTTTGTGCTGTCAGCTAGTTTCAAACCCAAGGAATTATATTTTGTATCTAATATCACACCTTGTCCGAGATTACCCTTTTCTTTAGTAAATTCTCTGAGAAATGTAATCAGATCAACGGTTTCCGCGCTCTTCGCCCCCGGGACGCTTGCCTCGCCCACTACGGTCAGGCTCTTGAGCAATTCTTGCAGCCGGTCGACCGCGTTTCCCAACGTCGTGATCATGTCGGCACGGAATTCCGGTTCATGTCCGTACTGTGCGGCGTTGCGTACCAACAGACTCAACTGCCCGATGGTGTTCTTGATGTCGTGCACGATGAAGGCAAAACGTTTGTTGAACTCTTCCAGTTGCCTCGCATCGGCAAGCGATTGCGCCGTCTCCTCCTGAACAAGATAGGCGCCGAGCTGAAGGCCCACGATCCGGATGAGGTTTTCATCCTCCCAGTCGAGGTTCTTTGGGGCCCGTGACTTGGCCAGGATGGCGAGGCCCACGACGCTTGAACGATAGCGCAAGGCGACGACGATCCAAGCCGAGGGAAAGTCATTGCGCCACGCTTCTGTTGGCTTGTCGTCGGAGGAGTCGGCAAGGGCGATGTATGATTTTTTCTCGTCGCGGAATGGCTCAAGCCGGAGGTCGTTTTCCGGGATCGGAACGAACGCGCTCGAGAGCGCCAATTTCGCCGACGGCAGATATTGATGCCAGCTCGCGCGATGAATCCACAAAGCGCCGCCGGGGCTGTCCAAGAGCTCGCACAAGGTGCGCAGCACGCGCTCGGCGCTGCGCTGATTCGGGTTCAACGAGAGCGCATGGATCACTTTTTCCCACTCAATTCGGTAGTCGTATTTCAGGCTGAAGAAGTTCTCATTGATGAACTTTCGAATGCGCGAGCGCAGGCTGCCGGATACGAGAGCGACGGCGACTGCCACTGCGCCACCGAACGCGAGAATGACGGCGAGCACTGTGCCGTTCGACCCGCCATAAGAACGCACATACCAGGCGGCCGCCGCGACGCCTTGCAACATGATCCCGGCCGCAATGAGAGTCGCCGAGTAAAAGACGAACGACCGCGAGGAGTGTACCCGCATTTGCAGGTTGGGAAGACGAATCGAACTCACGACGAATAGCGGAAGAACGAGCAGGAAGACGAAAGGACGCGCCAGTACGATGCTGGGGTCCTGCTTATGCGTCAGGAACTCGGGCACGCGCGAGAGCAGCTGAAAGGCAAGTACGCCTGAGAGGCCGATCAGCAAGTGCTTGTGAGCCCAGAACTCGGCGCTGGAAGAATTGCGATATATGTTTTCGACGAGTACGAGACCCAGGATGGTCACGGCGATCCGAGCAAGCGTGCCATCCATCCGGATGCCGGCGATGACACCCAGATCGGAGCCGGTTGCATCCAGTCCGATCTGAAAGGCGACGAAGATGAGCGCCAAAAGCAGGAGAGCCCGCCATGGCAAGGTCTGGCCACCACGCGGATACATGACTCCAAGACCAAGCCCAAGCCAGCCTGCGTCGCGCAATCCGCCGCAGACCGGATCCAGCCAGGCTGGAACGAGCTCGAACGCGACGGCAACCCACGTTTGAGCCCAAAGCGCTGTTGCGGCGATCGCGGCAAAAAGCACACCGCTCAGCAAGGTTCGTGCGCCGCGCAGAATGATCAGCGCGGCAAAACACGCATAAGCGACGAATGCGACCTCGTGGGCCAACGTGAAAAGAGTGGAGTTCATGCGTTCAACAGGGCAGCGTCATCCGGGTTCTTTCTTGCGTACCTACTACTACCACGAGCAGTAGGCATTTTCGGCAAAAGCGGAAAACTGGTTTAACGCCGTGTCTTCCGCTCCACAGAAGGAAAGCCGTTAAAAATCCCTGGGCTGTTGCGCAATTCCAACGCTTGAAGGCAATCGCTAATGCGCGGCCGGAATGGACGCCATCGCACCAAACAAGACTGCTGAATCGCCGCCGATTAGAGTTTGCCGCATGGGCTTGCGCTTTTTCAGTGGTGGTTTAGTAATCATTTGATTTTATTCGAAATTTTTTCCATGCCGTCGAAGCGGTTGGCGATTGTGAATTGAACCTGGTGGCCGATGCGTATCTTGCATGTCTTTGACCACTCGTTGCCCCTGCAAAGCGGCTACGTCACACGCTCGCTGGGAATCATCCGCGGTCAGCGCGCTCGCGGCTGGGAGACGATCCATCTTACGACGCCAAGACAGCATCGGGGTTCCCCCGCACTTGAGACTGTCGACGGACTCTTGTTCCATCGAACGCCCGCCGTGGCGGCGACCACGCCAATCGTGCGCGAACTGCTCGAAATTCGAGCGACACAACGGCGGCTCTGTGAGATCGTGCAATCCGAAAAGCCGGATATCATCCACGCTCATTCCCCGGTTCTGAATGTCATTCCTTCTCTCGCGGTTGCACGACGCTTCGGCTTGCCGGTCGTCTACGATGTGCGCGCGCTATGGGAAGATGCGGCTGTGGATCATGGCACGGCTCGAGAGGGCTCTGTTCGTTACCGTATGTCGCGCGCGCTCGACACCTGGGCCATGCGCCGCGTCGATTTTGTGGCGCCGATCTGCGAACCCCTGAGGAGGGAGATTGTCGCGCGCGGCATCGCGGCGGAACGTGTCGCTATCGCGCCCAATGCGGTGGACCGATCACTCTTGACCTCGGGCAAACTGGAAACGGGTGAAGCGCCGCTGCGCGATCGCTTCGGCATCAAAGATCACATCGTGCTCGGTTTCATCGGATCATACTATGCCTATGAAGGCTTGGATCTCTTGTTGCGGGCGGCTCAGCGGCTGCGCCAAAGCGCGGTCAGCTTCATCGTCCTTCTGGTTGGCGGTGGTCCTGAGGAGGCGCGCCTGAAAAAGCTCGTCGAGGAACTCGACCTCGACGGCCATGTTCGCTTCGCGGGGCGCGTTCATCATAGCGAAGTGCCGCGCTACTACAGTTTGATCGACATTCTGGTATTTCCTCGCAAACGCATGCGATTGACGGAACTCGTCACACCTCTCAAACCTCTGGAGGGGATGGCGCAGTTGAAACCTGTTGTGGCGTCGGATGTCGGCGGCCATAAGGAGCTTGTGCGCGATGGTGTTACCGGACTGTTGTTCCCTGCCGACGATGTAGCGGCCCTGACGTCCTGTCTGGCGCGAATCATGGCTGACCCGGCGCGCCGTGCCGAATTGGCCGCGCAGGGCCGCGCTTTCGTCGAGGCGGAGCGGACATGGGACAGCGTCATCGATCGCTATGCGGAAATCTATGAACGCATCGGTGTTCGCTTTTGAGCGGCTGGGAACTCTGTTTTGTCGCATTATGCGAGTTGAACGTGGTAGTTGCGAGAACTTGAGTCTCGAAGCCGATTGGAGAGACGCAAATGGATGAGGCAACGGATCGGCAGCGGCGTGAGGTGGAGTATCATAAGAGTTACGCCGCATCGCTGCCGAATGCGAACCAGCCGATCAATTTTGATGTCGTCACCTCTTCCTCCCGGCGCTGGTGGAATGGCTACTGGAGTATGTGGCGGCTGCTTCGCGGGATGCCGCTTCAGAATATGCGCGTGCTCGTGGTTGGATGCGGAGCGGGTGCCGATGCGCTGTACTTTGCAAAGCTTGGCGCGAATGTCTCCGGATTCGATTTAAGCCCGGACATGCTGGAGCGCGCAATTCACAAGGCGGCGAGCAATGGTCTCAGCGTGGCGTTCGAGAAGATGCCTGCCGAGAAATTGTCCTATCCGTCCGACACGTTTGACCTTGTCCTCGCGCACGACATCCTTCATCACGTCGAAATCGATCTCGCGATGGACGAGATTGTCAGGGTATCGAAGCCAGGCGCCGTTTTCGTCATGAATGAGATCTACTCCCACTCCATCACGGATGTAATCCGACGCTCGTGGGTCGTTGAGAAAGTGCTCTATCCAAAGATGACGCGCTTCATCTACAAGGGCGAGGATCCCTACATTACCAAAGACGAACGAAAAATGTCCGAACATGACGTTGCAAAAGTTACAGCCAGACTGTCGCGCATTGAGGACAGGCGGTACTACAACATGTTCGTGACACGACTCGTGCCGGATCGATTCAGGATCTTGAACATACTCGATCGACTTACGCTGAAGTTTTTGGGACCACTCGGTGGCGTCGTTGCGGGACGTGTGGTCCTCGTTGGGCTCTTGGAAAAGGATAGCCACGCTACACCCATCAATAGTGCGAGTTAACTAGTTGGGTTTGAAGATGTGGCAAATGCGCAATCGACTTTTATAGTGCGATCAGAGTGGTTCGGCCTCGACGGGTCGTGCGCCGGTCTCTTATTCTCGTCACGATGAAAGCATGCCGGTGCGGATAGACGAACGAACGTCCATGGTCGCCAACAGTCTCCTGAAGTTACCGATCGATAAAGCTGCTCTCGGAAGGGCTTTGTTTGCCGTTGCCGGGATTAGTCGGATCCACATCATCGGATGTGGTCGATCCGGCACGACGATGCTGCACTTGGCCCTGGCGTGCTTCAGGAACGTGACCCTGTCGACGTCGGAGACCAGTGTTCAATACCCTTACCTGCGCGAAAGGCTCAGTCTGACGCTTCGTCTCTTCAGCGTGAGTGGTCGAAAACACTACGTCACCAAGCGGAACTCCGGCTGGACCAAGCCGGATCGCATTGACGATCTGATTGAATGGACTCGACTTGAAAATATTGGAATCATCAACCTGGTACGTGATCCCCGCGACGTCATGCTTTCCAGGCATGCGGGTGCCGCACGGCCTGATTTGCCCTACATTTCGCAGAAGCGTTGGTATGACAGCATCTTGGCGACCGATAAGGTTTTTGACAGCCTCAAGGATCATCCTCGTAAGCTGACTTTGCGCTACGAGGATCTCATCTTGAAACCCTTGGAATCGCAGAGCCAGATTGAAGCCGCTTTCGGCGTGCTCCCCAATCCGAATGCTCTGCCGATCGATAAAGTGAAAGACAACTTCGAAAGGTTGCGCCTTCAATACGACGCGCGAGAACTTCCGGCACTCAATGGTCTCAGGAACATGGATGCCGAAACCGTGTTGCATTGGCGTAAGAGCGGAGACGCGCCGTCGTTCGAAACAATGACGCCTGACATGCTCGATCGGCTGAAGCGCTTCTGCGAAGAACACGGCTACGACCGAATCTAGCTTGGCCCGTCACGGGGGCAGGATCGCCCACTTCTTGAACTCGGAAATGTGTTTGTAGCCGGCTGTGCTCGGTAACACCTTCTCGAACCAGGCCGCGCTCTCTACAGCATCTGGAATACCCAAGTGCGATGCCATCCTC
This sequence comes from Rhizomicrobium sp., assembly GCA_035536115.1. Lineage (GTDB taxonomy): Bacteria > Pseudomonadota > Alphaproteobacteria > Micropepsales > Micropepsaceae > Rhizomicrobium. Next base: position 71,293 of record DATLOU010000012.1, on the reverse strand, counting down.
AGAGACCCCATGAGATACTGGAGGTATGACGGACTCTGCATGGGCGCCATGATCGAATGGCCGTCCCAACCACTGTCGTCGATTTTCTGTTGCGTTTTGAAGAAATTCCATGCGTCGCTCCAATCACGGCACGTCTCCGCATCGACGGATGTGTCCTTGAAGAGCATCGATGGGCTCTCTTTGTATTTTTCAAATGTCTTGAGCGGGTACCAACGAAGGGGCACCGGCCATTGGCGGCTCCAGCCAGACTTGCCATTGCATTGGGCCATCGGACCGGCGATTTGCCAACGGTAAGCGTCCTGCCATTCGCGGTAACCCAGCATGACGCCCCACGCCAGGATGAAACTCACAAAGTGGGACATCCAGGTCGGCGCGCCTTCGATGTTGGTAAAGCACCGGAAGTAGCGATGAATGCGAGCGGGGCTGTCCATATAAAGCTGCATGAAAGCCCGGCTGTCAGCCACGTTCTTTCGCCAGTAGCTCTTGGGCAGGAGCCAGCGCGGCGGCTTCTCGGGTGAGACCACGCCAAGCTGGAAGAGCGAGCGCATGGACCAGGCAAAGGCCCGCGTTTGGTCCGGTTGAGCAAGGCCCGGCAGCTTGTACAGTTTTCGGAACCACGCGGCCTCGCCGATTCCCAATTCGCCCAAAGCCTGGAGTTCCTCGAGATAATAAGGGTCATCGGTGAGCAAGAATGGCACGTACGCGAGTGCCCCGGCGTGTGCAGTGTCTGCGCGGAAGAACCGGCGATCTTGCTTGTCGTCCGGTGTCCTCGGAGCAGGCGGACGTGGAATGGCAGGGCGACCGTCATGCTCGTTCGCCGAAGCCGTCGGATACTGCTGGAAGTTGATGAATGCTCCCGTGCGTTCGTCGCGCCAATGAATTGGCGCGCTCGCGCACGCTTCCGCCTGCGCAAGGAGCGATTGCAGCGACGACGACGAGCCCGTTATGACGTACTCGGCCTGAGCTTCCGTGATGGGGCCGATCTCACTTCGCTCTCCGGTCGTAGACCAGTCCGAGGCAAGGCCGGCTTGGTCCATCGGCTTTTCGTAGACGGCGCCTCGCATCCGGGATTGCCCGGCGTATTCGGGCATTTCGCCGTATGGCGGCAGCAGGGACGTCGCAATCAGAGTGGACGGCTTGCGCACGATCGGCCGCGGAGCGGACTGCCAACGCCACCGCGCCCACCACCAATGAAAGGGGACTTCGATCTTTGCGACGCTTTTCTGACCCCTAGCGATCTCGACGGTATATGGATCGGTTATGTGCGCCATCGACGGGGAGTCAGAGGGAATCCACATGCGCCCCAGCTCGACGACGACTTCTAGACGATCACTCGCCACGTCTGGACGAAGGAATACCGTCAACGGAAGTTCGGGGTGCATAACGCGAAAGCAGCGCTGCTGGACGAATTCGCCGACGTAACTGCCCATATCTTCGCCGGTTGCGCCGTCATAGACGTATTGGCGCCCGCGCAATGTCACGACCACCTTCAAGTCGGACGGTGCGATTGCCGGTCCCGCCAGCACGCGCGCGCCTGCAAAGGCTCCCGCTCCGAGACCCACAAGGCAACTTCCGTTCAACAGAACTTTCCGGCGATCAAACATCATTGCCTCGGCAGCAGTTGGGCGCGATCCATTGAGCTACGTGCCATCTCGGAAGGCGAAAATTCAACCTTCTGCTCGAGCCAATGCAGGAGCAGGTCCTTCGATGGAGCGCGTTGCTTGGCCTTCACCTTTCAAGAGCAGGGAACGTCGCAATCCGAAGAGAAGCGCAGAAAGCAATCCGGCCCAAATGAAGAAAACATCATAATATGCCATGCTGAGCGCAGCGCCGCCGACGCAAAACACGAAAAGGCTGAGTTGAATCATGTCGGCCAAGTCGCCGGCCCAAGCCAGGTCGGGATCTGTACGCGCCAATTTTCGAATTCTGCGGCAGTTCAAGAATGCGACCACGAGGATTGCCAGATAGATCCCCAGGCCCATGAATCCGTTGTCTCCCAGGACTTCGAAGTAAATGCTGTGCGCAGCATGGGTTCTCTCGCCGGGGAAATAGCGATTGAAGACTCCCGGACGTTCCGCTCCGGCAAAGCCGTCTCCGAAGGGGAAATGATCGCGGGCGTAGCTGAACGCGACCTTCCAAGCCATGATGCGACCCTGAAACGAACTGTCGACATCGGCGGATTGAATGGTGTTCAGACGATCGTAGTAGGACTGCGGCATCAAATAGAAGAGAGGCACGGCGACAGCCACGATTGTGACCAGATAAAGCATCTTTCTCTTCGATCGAAACCAAGCCACGGCGGCCAACGCCGTGAGTGCGACAAACGCGCCGCGCGAATAGCTTCCCAGAACGGACAGGGTCGAGAGCACCATGGCGACGGAGAAGCCGATCGAGATGACGCGGTTCGCAGTGTGGATCCTGAGATAGTTTGTCACCGGCAATATCATCAGCAACGCGAGCGCGAGCTGGTTGTTGTCCCCGATGATGGAGTTTGAGGGACCCAGAACGTGACTGCCTCCGCCGGTCACGATCGTGAAGATGCCGCCCTTTATTCCATAATAAAGGAGAGATATGACGACCGCCCAGATGAGGGCATGAGCGCGCACCTTGTTTGTTGCCAGCGCCATGATGACCAACCCGAGAACGATCGTCTTCCAGGTGCGATCCCAAAGCGGCCACGACCAGGCCGGATCGGGAGCAAGAAAGCCATTCAGCGTGATCCAGACCAGAAATGCCAGGATGAGCACGAAGGTGGCGTCGATCGGCGGCATTTTTCGTTCTTTGGAAAAAAGCCATGCTCCGATGGTCACCAAGGCGATGATAAAATTGAAGGGCGCCGACTGCGCAAAGCCATAGGCTTCTTGGTGCGGGTCCATGCACGTGAACCAGGTCCAGAGCAGGACACCTGCAAAGGGATAGCTCAACGTTGCAAACAGACTTGCGCCGATGACGGCAACCAGAAAGAGCGCTCTCATTCTGTCTTCAAGGTCCCGCTGAGTCGGAATCGGGTTTCCGCTCGACCGACGCACGCATCGCCAAAAGCCCCTTCTCTCCGTTCTGCTCGGAACCCTGGGCGTCGTTGCTCATGCACCACCAGATGATGATGAGGATCGCCACTCCAAACACGAGATAGTAAAGTCCACTCATCCGACAACTCCCAGATCACAAGATGAGCGCATCCATCCGAAGCGAAGGTGGCCTGCTGTTGTGACATTCGTAGGCGCAACGGCACAGTGTTTGCAACGTAATTGGGTCAAAATGCTAAACGCGCCCGAAAGGCAGCGGCCCCATTTTGAGAATCGGTTCCGGAGCTTAACCTGATTTTGGCATAGTTCTTTGCAGAACCACTATGGCAGTCGATAAGCTTTCGTGATTGTTATTCCAGACGATCCGTCGACTTGACTGGGTTTTTTGTTCCGCGGCCCCTCGGAGGAATCATGTTGCACCGTTGGCGTAAGAAATTAAGCACGGCACGCTTCTATCGCCTGACCCAGAAGATTTTCGATACGCCACCGATGCCTGTCGTGGATGCGCCATGGACTATCATGAGCATGGTCTCGAACGGCGATGTTCAAATGTACTTGCTGAGCCTCAAATCGTTCTACGCCCACATCAAGCGGGGCAAAATCTGCGCGATCATAGACCGCGACATGCCGGTGGAATCCCGCGCGATTCTGGAGCGTCATTTTCCGGGAATTCGCTTCGTGATCTTGGAGGACATCGATACCGGGCCCTGCCAACGAGGCGGGACCTGGGAACGCATCCTGCACGTGGTCGAGCACTCGAGTCAGGAATACACAATTCAAATCGATTGCGACACGCTTGCGTTCGGTCACGATCTTTCCGAGGTCCTGGACTGCGTCGAGACGAATACGGCATTCACGCTCGGTAGCATGGGTCATCAGATCGTCTCGTTTCCTGAGGCAGCCAAACTCGCGCGAGAGTCACGCAGCAACTTCGTCGGGCTCGCCGCCGAGAGGCTGTTTGATCGCTATCCCGATGCGGCCAAATGGAAGTATGTGCGCGCGTCGTCGGGGTTTGCGGGCTTTGCCAAGAACGGGATTGCGCGCAAGTCAGTCGAGGATTTTCACGTCAACATGGAGAAGTTGCTCGGTTCGCGGTGGACAGAATGGGGCACAGAGCAAAACGCCTCGAATTTCGCGGTCGCGAATTCTCCCAATGCGGTCGTGCTGCACCGTCCGAAATACGGCAATTTCAGCCCCGGCCTTGCGAACGAGAAGGCTTCGTTCCTGCACTTCTACGGCACGCACCGCTTCGAGAACGACTTTTTTGCCAAGCGCGGTCTCGAGGTCATTCAGTCTTTGAACGCGATGCTCAAGGCGGCCTGACCCAGCCGATGCGGTGGCAGTTATCGCCAGATGCCGCGCGTATCGATCGTGATCTTGGGCTTGAGAAGATCACGGTCGATGCGTTTGAATTGGCGGTGATCGACAAGCAGCAGCACGATGTCGGCGGCGGCCAGCGCCTCGCGCAATTCAACGAGGTTGATATTTGACGCTTGGCTGAGACTCGCCGGCAATTTCTTGACATTGGGTTCGACGATGAGCAATTCGCCCACGTGTTCCTGTGCCAGTCGCTCGACAATGTGCAATGCGGGGCTCTCCCTGAGATCGTCGATGTCGGCCTTATAGGAAAGGCCAAGGCACGCGATGACAGGGCTTCGCAGCCGCTCGGCGGCGGCTTTCACCTTTGCGAAAACCAATTCTGGTTTGCCGTCATTGACGCCCCGCGCCGCCCGGATGACGGGTGTCGACTCCGGGGACGCGGCGATGATGAACCAGGGATCGACCGCAATACAGTGGCCACCCACGCCGGGTCCGGGCGAAAGGATGTTGACGCGCGGGTGCTTGTTGGCAAGTTCGATAAGATCCCACACGTTCACACTGAGTTGGTCGCAAACGATGGAGAGCTCGTTCGCGAAGGCGATATTCACGTCGCGATAGGCATTCTCGACCAGCTTGGCGAGTTCCGCCGTGCGCGCATTGGTGAGATGCATCTCGCCGCGCACGAAGCTGCGATAGAGGGCGACGGCGTGCGTTGCACACAGCGGTGAAATGCCGCCAATGATCCGATCGTTGTCGACAAGCTCGCGCAGAACACTCCCTGGCAAGACGCGTTCCGGACAATGGGCGATATGGATGTCGGCGTTCTCACGCTCGGCTTCGGGCATCACGAGATCTGGACGAAGCTCTGCGAACCAAGAACAAATCTGCTCGGTCGTACCGACGGGCGAGGTCGATTCCAGAATGACGAGATTGCCCTTGCGCAACAACGGCGCGATCATTTGGGCAGCCGCCTTGACGTAAGAGATGTCGGGTTTGTGATCGCCCGTGAATGGGGTTGGTACCGCGATGATGAAGGCGTCGGATGGTTCAGGTTTGAGCGTCGCACGAAGCCTGCCTGCGGAAACCGCCGCTTGCACGACCATGTCCAGGTCCGGTTCGACGATGTGGATCTTGCCCGTATTGATGACGTCGACGATGCGTTGCGCCACGTCGACGCCGATCACTTCGAATCCGCGGCTTGCCAACGCGCCCGCCACCGGCAAGCCGACATAACCCAGGCCCAGAACCGAGATGCGTTTTGTGGAGGGGTTATCAAACGCCGCGTTCAGCGTGTCCTCAGTGTCGGGCATGGTCGAAATCCTGAAGAAGAGAGACGATGATGCGTTCGCACGCCTTTCCATCGCCATAAGGATTGTGAACTGCGGTCATGGCATCATAGTCGCCGGCGTTTTCGATCAATCGCATAGCCGTCGCGACGATGGTGTCGGTATCGGTGCCGACGAGCTTGACGGTGCCGGCCGCCACCGCTTCAGGCCGTTCGGTGACCGCCCGCATCACGAGCACAGGCTTGCCCAAAGACGGGGCCTCCTCCTGCACGCCGCCACTGTCGGTCAAGATGAAATAGCTCTTGGATTGCGCATATACAAAATCGAGGTAATCCAGCGGTTCGATCAATTTCACGTTCGGTAAATCGCCTAGCAGCGAGAACGCCGCGCGCACATTTGGGTTGCGGTGGATCGGGAACACGATCTGGACATCGGGCCTCGCCGCCAATTTCGCCAGGGCCGCGCAAACATCGCGGAATCCTTCGCCATAGCTCTCGCGCCGGTGACAAGTCACGAGAATCGTCTTCTTGTCGCTGTCGAAAAACGGAAAGCGCCTCTGCAGTTCGCGCTGCGTGGTCGGCTGCGCCAGGGGACCGCGCACGATGTCGAACAAGGCGTCGATGACGGTGTTTCCCGTCACGATGATGTTCGCGGGCGGAACTCCCTCCGCCACAAGATTGTCACGGGCTGAAGTGGTCGGCGCATAAAGGCGGTCGCAGATCGTATCGGCGATGCGCCGGTTTATTTCTTCAGGCCATGGCGCATAAATGTTCCCGGTCCGCAGGCCTGCTTCGACGTGGCCGACCGGAACTTTTTGATAGTAGGCGGCGAGAGCAGTGGCCATCGTGGTTGTGGTATCGCCATGGACCAACACGCGGTCCGGCCGATGTTTCGCGACAATGGCTTCCATTCCGGTGACAACATTCGCCGTCAGTTCGCTGAGCTTCTGGTCCGGTCGCATCACCGCGAGATCTTCGTCCGGTTGAATCGAAAAGAGGTCGAACACCTGCCTGATCATCTCGCGATGCTGACCCGAAGAGCAGACGACGACCGACAAATCGGGGGTCGCCTGCAGCCGCCGGATCAATGGCGCCATCTTGATCGCCTCGGGACGCGTGCCGATGACAGTGAGGATCGTTGGCATGGTATCTTGTTGTCGGGCCAGATTTGCGCGGATCGCCGCAACGCATTATCAGCTTAAGGCGAAACCATCCAGAGTCTTGAGCCAACATGATAAATGCGTCCTGGCGCGCGGCGGACAGGACCGTTGCGGAGTTCAGTCGGTGAATGCTTTCGTATTGCGGCTAGGCGATCGATCGCGTTGCAAGCGCGGCAGCGACACGCGACAACGCCCGTGCCAGCCGCATTCACGATTAACCGCTCCGCAAAGGAGTTTTTGCTATGATTCGGATGGTGTGCATTTTGCCGGGCCGTCTTTGAACCAATAAATGCGCGATCGAGCAGGAGTGAAGGAAATGGCGCGAGGACGGCCATGTCTACCCAATTTGTTGATCATCGGCGCGGCCAAAGCAGGCACGACCAGCCTTCACAGCTATCTTTCCGAACACCCGGAAGTCTTTATGTCGAAGCACAAGGAACTGAGTTTCTTCAATCCGGAACGCAGGTGGCATCTGGGAGTTGAGTGGTACAAGTCGAATTTTGATGATCGCTTCGCAATCAATGGCGAAGCCTCTCCCAAATATTCACGCTTTCCAAGAACGTTGGGAGTTCCAGAGCGCATCCGCGACGTCCTGGGGACGCCCAAGCTTGTCTACATCGTGAGAGACCCCGTCGATCGGCTCCTCGCCCAATATACCGAGGTGTTGGCGGACTACGAGCACGTGCGGCCGTTTCGAGACATACTTGTCGACATCGAAAATGAAGAAGCGGGATACATCCAGCTGAGTTCGTATCACCTTCAACTTGAGCAGTACCTGAAAGTGTTCCCGCGCGATGCGATCCACGTCATGATCCTGGAGAGGCTGAAGTCGGATCCGCGCACGGAGCTGCGAAATCTATTTCGGTTCATCGGCGTGAAGGGAGACTTCTGGTCGCCAAAGTTCGATCTTCGTTCGAATGTGGGCGCGAGCAAACGCGTCACTGCCGGCTGGTTTCGGCGCACGGCGCCTTCCTTTCTCCGGCAAGAACTCAGCGATGGCGAGTGGTTGCCCTGGAAAATCAACCAAGCCATAGATAGCTTGGCCCGGGTTGGAGGCGAGCCCGTGCGCAAGCCGACTCTGTCGCGAGAAGACGATTATCGGCTCCAGAAAATGTTGAGTTCGGACGTTGCGTCTCTTCGCGCACTATTGGGAGATCAACTTCCAGAGTGGCGACCCTATGAACAGTGAGGCCGGTTCGAAGCGGGGGATTTGGCTGTTGGAAAGTGGAGAGCGTGCGTAACGGCCCAACCCTTCCGAACCTGCTGATTATTGGCGCCGCGAAGGCTGGTACGACCAGCCTCCACAGCTATTTGTCCGCGCATCCGGATATATTCATGTCGAAGCAGAAGGAGTTGAACTTCTTTGACGACAAGGGACGCTGGAACAACGGGATCGAATGGTATCGGTCGAATTTCAATGCTGCATTCGCAGTGAACGGAGAATCCTCGCCGCAATATTCCAGATTTCCGAGAAACGCCGGAGTGGCCGAACGCATTCGCCGAGTACTGGGAACGCCGAAAATGATCTATTTGATCCGCGATCCGGTCGAACGAATTATGTCGTTTTATGGCCATATGGTCGAGCGTTCGCCGGCAACGCCGCAATTCTCAGAACTCCTCGCGAAGATCGAAACGGATTCAGAGGAATACGTGCAGGGAAGTTCGTATTTCTTCCAGCTCTCTCAGTATCTCGATCTTTTTCCGCGCGACGAAATACTCGTCGTGCTTCAGGAGAGATTGCGGGCGGATCGTCGCGGAACGCTCAAATCGATCTTTCGGTTCTTGGGCGTCGATCCAGATTTTTGGACTGATCAATTCAATCAGAATTTGAATGTCGCCGAAGCAAAATATCGCATCGCGCCCTGGTTCGACAAAGTTGCGCCGGCCGCACTGAAGACTGACGACCGGCGATCCGCCTGGCTGCCCTGGAGAGTGAATGACGCCATCGATTGGGTATCACGTGTCGGCGGCGAGCAGATCAGAAAACCCGTTTTGAGCGAGCAGGAGGACTTGAGACTTCAGGAGTTGCTGAAGAGCGACGTCGAATCGCTAAGGGCCTTTCTCGATGATCCGTTGGCGGAGTGGCGACCCTATGCTTGAAGGGCCCGCGCCGCCGGAGCGCAGCGTTCACCGGCACATGCTGGGTGGTTCGGCCTGGGCAATCGCCCTGCGCTGGAGCGTACGGCTGACGGGATTGGTCAGCACAGTCGTGCTGGCCCGCCTGTTGACGCCAGCCGACTATGGCGTCGTCGCGATCGCGATGCTGATTGTCGGCACCATCGAAGTGTTTGCCCAGACCGGTCAATATAGCGTCATCATCCGGCATCCCAGCCCGACACGCGAGCACTACGACTCAGCCTGGACAGTCTCATTGCTTTTGGGATTCGCGCTGGGCTTCATCGTTCTGGGGGCGGCCCCTTTGGCGGCCATCTATTTCCACGAACCGCGTTCAACCACGATCGTCGAAATCCTGGCTCTCAGAACCATGCTGACGGGCACGCAGAATATCGGCGTGGTCAATTTTCGCCGCCATCTGCAGTTTCACAAGCAGTTTCAATTCTCGGTCTACCCCGCCTTGTTTTCGTTCGTCGTGACCATCGCGAGCGCCTTCATCCTGCGGAATTACTGGGCGCTCGTGATTGGAATCATGAGCCAATATATTTGCACGGTGGTGCTCAGTTATGTGATGGAGCCGTTTCGCCCGCGTTTTTCATTCAGCAAAGTCGGCGAAATCTGGTCCTTTTCCTTTTGGACTCTCATAAAAAGCGTCGGCATCTATCTCAATGGCCAGGTCGATAAGGTTGCGATCGGCGGGTTCGCCGGTGCCGCCGCCATGGGGCACTATGACGTCGGCCGCGACGTCGCGACGAGCCCCACACAGGAACTGATCAATCCGATGGTGACGACGCTGCTCCCCGTCATGGCGACAGTGCAGGGGGATCGCGAAAAGCGCCGGGAACTCTATCTCAACGTGCTCTATTGGTCGGCCATCATCTGCACGTCGACGAGCGTGGGTGTCGCGCTCGTCACCGACGACATGGCCGATCTCGTGTTGGGTGCCAAGTGGCATGACGTCAAGCCGTTGATGCCATGGTTGGCATTGGCGTTTGGCCTGCTCGGCTTGAGCAGCAGCGTCTATTCGGCATTCGACACGATCGGTCGGCCACGAATCTCGGCGCGCCTTCAGTGGACGCGCCTTGCCGGACTGTGCCTCTGCATCTTTCCCGTGGCTTATGCCACGGGTGACCTGCGCTGGATTGCCATTACGCGGTTTCTCGTGACCGTCGCGATCACACCCACGCTCTTCATCGCTCTCGCCCGCGCATTGGACGTGCAAGTGCGCGATTTTGCGGTGGCGCTGTGGCGTCCAATGGCGGCCGGACTGGCGATGGCTCTTGTCGTATTGGCCATCAACGCTGCCATTTCCTTTCGTGGTCCACCTCGGCTGGCGCTCGACGTGCTTGCCGGCGGCGTGACGTACGTAGTTGCTCTTCTGTTGCTCTGGCATTTTGCCGGCCGGCCCGCCGGACCGGAAGCCGACCTTTGGCGTTGGCTGGAAGAACACGCCTCAAAGCGCCGCCTGGCGCTTTTGTTCAGCGGGAAAGCGAGCGCGACGAACACCAAGGAACAGTGACACGCCGATTGGTTAGGGCGCTGACGTCCGGCGCAGAAAACGCATGACAACAACGAAGAGCAAGGCCGCGGCAACGCACGCGACGACGGCAAGAGCGACGAGCGTCTCCGCCGGGACCACAAGCACACGCCATATAAAATCGGCGACAACCAAAACGAGCGACAAGAACACAATCGCCGCAACAAACGGCCAAGAAAACCGTCCCTCGATCCAGAACCATCGCATCATTGGGTCTTGCCACCTGTCGTGATGAGGGTCTCACCCGCGACGACGCGCTCGTCCTTCTTAACCGCGAGCGCGACCTTGCCGGGGAGCTCCACGATGACAGTGCTCCCAAGAAGGATGCGGCCGATCCGCTGACCTTTGTCCAGGTGTTGACCGGGATGAGTCCACACCTTGATTCGACTCGCCCAATAGCTGGTGACGAGTCGGACCTTAACCTCTCCATTGTCCGTGCGCAGTGTTACGACCTCCTGCACGGGAGCGACCTTGCCGCGGAGAAAGAAGATGGCGTTGCGATCCTCGCGGCTGGAGAGGCGGGAATAGAAGACGCCTTCGTTTTCGACGCTTTCGACCACGCCGGCGATCGGCGTGCGAACCACATGCACATCCCAGAACGATAGTCCGATAACCAGAAAGGTCACGCCATCGCGGTACTCGGCGGCCTTCACGAGGCCGTCCGCCGCGGCTACTAGGCCCGGGCCGCCCGGAACATGACGTTCAGGATCTCGATAGAAGTACTTCTTAAATGCAGGATCGATATTCTGAGTCTCGATCCATTCCATGACCTGTTCCGTCGGCCATCTTAACCTTGGTGACAAGAGCGGTTTGATCAACGGTGAGGGAAAGGGGAAATTGTTTGCCCATTCGGCCAAGACGAATAGCGACAACGCGAGAAGGACCAGTTGAACGAGCAAGACTTTGGAAATTTTCACGCTTGCAACCTCGCGACACGCCCGTTAACGGCATTGGTTCTGGTTTAGCAAGTCTTGCTGATCGATAGATCGACCCGAAGCCCGGCGTAGGGCACGATGGCCCGGTAACGTATTCAGACGATTGAATCACGCGTCTCAACGATAGTAGAGCGGAACGAAAGGAATGCTCAAGCCAAGTCGCACGGATCGTCCCGCCAAATCGGGTCGCGACGCGCCGCTCCCGGTTGCCGTAGTTGCTGGCTTGGACTTGAACGGCTTGGGCGTCGTTCGCAGCCTTGCAGGAGAGGGCGTTCCGACACTTGTGCTCGATACCGGCTTTTTGAAACCGACGGCAGCAACGCGTTTTGGTCGAAGGATCAGAGTCCCGGCGCTTTCCGGTGCAGGCTTCATCGAGGCTCTCCGTTCGGTTGCCGCTCGCTTTGCCGAAAAGCCGGTGCTCTTTCTGACTCAGGAAGGAAGCGTTGAAACCGTCGCAGCCGCGCTTGCCGACGTTTCGGCTTCCTATCACCTCACGATGCCGAACCTGGACGTCATGAAAAGCTTGATGAACAAGGGCGGCTTTCAGAAGCTTGCGGAGGAATTAAATTGTTCTGTCCCACGTTCCGTTCGTCTTACGCGAGACGGAGCGACAGGTGTGGTTTCGTCGCTGCGATTTCCTTGTGTCGTCAAACCGCTCACCAAGGAAGATTCCTACTCCGCCAAATTCAAGAAGGCCTACAAAGTCGAGAGCGCGGACGAGCTCGAGCGCCTCTGGCTTATGTTGCGGGATACGGCAGGCGAGATGATCGTGCAGGAATGGATCGAGGGATCGGACAGCGAAGTCTATTTTTGCCTGCAGTACCGGCCGCGATCGGCGCCGCCGGTATCCTTTGTGGGCCGCAAGATTTGCCAATGGCCGCCCTTGGTCGGAGGTACGGCGAGCTGCGCGCCGGCGCCTGAAGTTCACGATGAACTGGTTTCGCTGACGAACACGTTCTTCGATCGCGCCGGGTTTGTCGGACTCGGAAGCATGGAGTACAAACGCGACGTTAGGGACAACCGATTCTACATGGTTGAACCGACCGTCGGACGCACCGACTATCAGGAAGAGATCGCCACATTGAACGGCGTGAATTTGCCCTATGCGGTCTATTGTGCGGAGATCGGCCGTGCGTACCGGCCAACCGCCTCGGTTCGGCCGCCGCGTGTTTGGCGGGACTTGGAATCCTATCGAAAGGCGTGCGCCGCGGGCGCCATCGACCGCGCTCTGGAGATTTCTCCTGATGCGAAGATTGTCGACGCCCTGTATCGCGCGAATGACCCGATGCCGTTCCTCTTTATGAAGTTGGAGCCGGTGGAGCGCCGCCTGAGGCGTTGGTACGGTGGTCGCTGAATGCGGCGAACGGTCAAGTGGTGAACGCTCCTCCCTTTTTCATCGTTGGCTCCGGCCGATCGGGTACGACGCTGCTGCGCATGATCCTCGTGTCTCATTCGCGACTCTGGATTCCGCCTGAGACCTGGTACCTGAATCAGATGGGCGACATGTTGGATTTGGACCGCCCGCTTGTGCCACAGGAGGTCGAACGTGTCGTGCAGATCATGACGCGACACTACCGCTGGCCCGATCTTGAACTCTCGGCCGACGAATTCCGGAGTGCGGTTGCCAAGATGACGTCTCCCTTCCTCAGCGACATCGTCGAATGGGTGTACCTCGAACATTTGAAGCGGAGCGGTAAACGACGCTGGGGAGACAAGACACCGGGATACATCGAGCTCGTGCCTCAATTGGCGCACCTCTTTCCCGGCGCGAAATTCATTCATGTCATTCGCGATGGGCGTGACGTCGCCAAGTCGTTTCAGGCTCGTCGCTGGTCCGGTCGCTGGCTGCATCAGAACGCGGACGAATGGCTCATGGCGATGGGGTATGGTGAACGTTGGAAAAAGTCGCCGTATGCCGGCGCCTTTTACGAGGTTCGCTATGAAGACCTCGTGCGCGATCAGGAACGTGAAGTGCGAAGAGTCTGCGAATTGCTCGGCGAAGAATACGAACCGCAGATGCTGTCGTGGCAGAGTGATGTCGAAAAACAGGTTCCCGCCCGGGAGGCGCACATCCATGAAAAACTTGGTCGTGCGCCAAGTGCCGAAGACGTGGACCGATGGCAGAGGGAAATGAGCGCGCGTGAAGTGTTCGTCAGCGAAGCGTTTATGGGCCCGCATTTGAAGGCGCACGGTTACGCGTTGCGATTTTCAAGTCCGATCTGGACGCCGCTGTTGTGGCTGACGCGCTGGTATTGTCTGTGGGTACTTCCCGTCGCCAGTCTGCCGCACAAGGCAATTCGGGCGCTGCGGGAACGGCTCTTTGGCCAACTGGTACGGCCCGAAGTTGGTCACGGGCCATAATGCGCGACTTGCTGTTGCTCTCCTACACCTATCCGCCCGACAACACGCCAGCGGCGGTGCGTCCAGGACAATTGAGAGACTATTTGCCCGAGCTCGGCTACCAGCCGCATGTCGTCGCCTCGAGCTTCGAGGGCGGTTCCAACATGGACCCATTCGTCCATCGTGTGCCCGGCGCCCACGAGCCGCGGCGCGCCAGATTTTCATCAAAGCTTGCGACATCGTTCATGCGGAACTTCGCGCCCTATGATGACCGCCTCCCTTGGGTGCCCTATGCGAGACGCGCGGCCACCGATGTGATCCGCTCACGCCCGATGGCGGCGGTGTTTTCGACCTCCCCGTTTCTCGCGGCGCACTTTGCCGCCCTCGTTGTGAAAATGCGGACCGGCCTGCCGTGGATCGCAGACTTTCAGGATCCGATTCGGGACAATCCCTTTCGGACGCGAAGATGGTTCTTTCCCTACGACATGATCATCGAACGGCTGTTCTTTCGTTTTGCCGATCGTCTGATCGCCAATACGGATACCGTGGCGGAGGCTTGGCGCGCGCGTTATCCAAGCTTGTCCAGCAAAATCTCCGTGCTGTGGAACAGCTTCGACCCGCGCGAAGAGTGCGTGAACATACCGCGGCCGCGGCGGCCGCACCGTGTCCTGGCGCATGTCGGTGCGCTTTACGGTGATCGTCACCCTGCGCTGCTTTTGGCGACGCTGGAACGGCTCGCGCCCTCGAATGTTCGCGTCAAGCTTGTCGGTCCGATCGAGCCTGAGTTGCTGCAGCGTCTTCAAGGCTCGTTCGATCGCGTCTCGCAGTCGGGTTTGCTCGAATATGGCGATCATCTGGTGGACCGCGCCGAGGCGCTGAAGGAGACGGCGGAGGCCGATTATCTCTTGTTGCTTGATCTGAACGCGAAGAATGCGTCCTTCCAACTGCCCTCGAAGCTTCTGGACTATATCCGCTACGGCAAACCCATCCTTGCCTATACCCCCAAGAACTCGCCATCCGAACGCATTCTGGCCGAAAGCGGACTTTCCTTCGTGGCTATCGACCCCGGCGAATGCGCTCAGTCGCAGGACGAAAAGGTCGCGATGTTTCTAAAGCTCTCCGCCGAGCCCCGATTGGCATCGCCGCAGTTCGTTGAAAAATTCAGCGCCAAGACGCAAGCGCGGATTGTTGCCGACTTACTGGACGATTTGTTGGAGCCGAAATGAGCAGGGTAATAAAGACAGCCAAATATTGGCTCGATCGGCTCACGCTGCCGGCGCGCGCACGCGCAGCGAGGCGAAGCGATCGCCGCGGCATCCATGAAACGGATCCAGGCCCCGCGCGCGTGATTGCAGCAGGTCTCGCATGGCTCGGTCATGCCCAGGATATGTCCGCATCGCGCGACGGCGGCGTCGCGCGACACTTCAGTCTCGTCAACGGCTGGTCAAGCTCCTATCCCGAGACGACGGGATACATCGTCGATACCCTTCTCTCCGTCGCCGAGGAAACCTCGGATCGCTCTCTTGTCGAGCGGGCGCGTCGAATGCTCGATTGGCTCGTTTCAATCCAATTTCCGGATGGCGCCTTTCAAGGCGGCATGGTCGACGAGACGCCGCGTGTTCCGGCGACGTTCGACACGGGACAGATTCTGATCGGTCTCGCGGCAGGGATGAAGATCGACGTGAAATATCGCGAGCCCATGGTGCGCGCAGCCGACTGGCTGGTCGCGAACCAAGACAGCGACGGCGCCTGGCGCAAGCATGAAACACCGTTCGCCGCCGCGGGCGACAAAGTCTATGAGACGCATGTTTCGATCGGATTGTTGCGCGCCGCAAAGCTGGTGTCCGGCCGTGGTTATCTGGAGGCCGCGAGCAAGCAAGTCGACTGGGCTCTTCGTCATCAAACGGCAAACGGGTGGTATGCGCATTGCTGCTTGACCGATTCACAGAATCCGCTGACCCATACGCTCGGATACGCTTTGCGCGGAGTCGTGGAGGCGTACCTGTCGACGGGAGGAGAAAAATATCTCGCTGCCGCCTGCCGCACCGCCGATGGCATCCTTTCGGCTCTCGAGCCGAATGGCAGGCTGGCGGGGAGACTTAATGATCGCTGGCAACCTGCGGCCGACTGGGTCTGTCTCACCGGAACCTCCCAGTTCGCCGAGAGCCTGTTGCTGCTTGCCGGCCCCGCCAAGCGCGAGGATTATCGCAGCGCCGCTTTGCGGGCGAACTCCTTCGTTCGACGCACAATCGATCTCCAGGGATCGCGCGACACTTGCGGCGGCGTGAAGGGGTCCTTTCCGGTTGATGGCTGGTATGGCAAGTGGCAGTTCCTCAATTGGGCCTGCAAATTCACGATCGATGCCAACCGCGCCGAACTGAAATAGTCGCGCCCAACGTCGATTTTGACTCAGCCGTAGAGAAATGTGCCTGCAGCTTGCTCAGCGACACGCAGAGCGGTGCGCCAGGGCTGAGATTGTATTGGACTAATGCGTACATCCGCGCGCGCAAGATTGTCACGCTCCAACTCAACGAAGCCACCGGTCAAGGCGCGCTCGCCCAGGGCGCTCAGAATTTCACACAGCTTTTCGAAGCGGCGCACCACGATCGGATTGCCTCGTGTTCGTGTGCCGTTCAAGAGCTCGAAGCTATGGCTGACGATGATGGCCGAGGGCCTGTTCTGCGCCAGGCTCTGCCGAAGCAGCAGGTTCATTTCCGACGCTGAAATCGCGCAGAGCTGCGCCGGGCGCTGGTGCCCTGGATAGTCGATGAATGTGGAAATCGGGACTTCGACGGCTCCGTCCATTTCCACGGGTTCAACGAGAGGTTCTCGCGTCGCGATCCGGCAGGGATTGCCGAGATAAGCGAAGTTGTAGCTGCTGTCGTATCGGATCCCTTCGCTCGCCAGCGCCCGCAAGGTGTCGTTGTTCGCACCATAATTTCCCGCGCGAAACGCTACCGGTCGCGGCGCGCCGGCGCGGGTCAGATTTTCGATACCCGCGGCGATCAGGCGACGTTGATCGTCCATACTGAAGTCGCACATATTTTGCCCGCGGCGACCCGAGACGGGATCGCTCGAGAACCATTCGAGCCATTCTGTGTGAATGTGCAGCTGCACCTCGTGTCCATCAGAAAGGATCGGATCGATGGTGCGTTTCAGGAGATCCAGCCCGACGACATTTGCACTGAGCGCCTCGACAAAGAAAACCGCCTTAAGTCCCTTTTCCCGGAATTGGCGGAGTTGAAATGCGACGCCCCATTCGCCATCCGAAACGCGTCCAAGAATGGCACAGGCATAATTCTCATCGGCCCTCACGCCGCGGCTTTGGGCCAGGGGCGACAACTCTGTATCAATGGTGACTAGGACTGCCGTCATATCGATTTCGACACCTAAAATTCTCCATCCGATTTGGCCGCAAGCGCGTCAACCAATTTGCCCAATCGGACGTTATTGCGCGGCACGAAGCGTCACCACAACGATGACAATTAACCGCAATCCCCTGAACTGCTTGTATAATTGACGTCGTTCGGGCTTAACTCAAAGTAGATCAGAGCGAAGTGCGATCTTAAAGTTTTCGCCTCATAAAGGTCCAGCTTACCGCGTAGTTATGCCGACAAGGACGGCGCGAGCGACATGCAACCTTGGATGATTCAGGTCCGCACCTATCTCAATGGTGCGTGGCATTACCGTTGGACGGCCATGGCGATCGCTTGGGCGATCTGCATCGTCGGATGGATCGGCATCGCCTTTATTCCCAATCAATTCCAGGCCATCGCTAAGATTTACGTCGACACCGACACGATGATGGCGCCCCTTCTCAAAGGCCTCACCGTCACGACCAATTCGCAACAGCAAGTTTCGGTGATGCTCAACACCTTGCTGACGCGGCCCAATCTCGAGCAGGTCGTCCGGCTGACCAACAACGATGCGAACACGTTCTCGCCGACGCGGATGGCGAACGAAGAGCAGAACCTCCTGGACAATATCGCGATCAAACCGCTCGGAACAAAAAACCTCTTCGAGATTTCGTATTCGAATGCCAATCCGAATCGCGCCTTGACCGTTTCGCAGTCGCTGCTCTCGATCCTTGTCGATTCGAACATCGGCGACAAGCGACAGGACATCGAAGGCGCGCAACGGTTCCTGGACAACAAGATCGCTGAGTACGAGACTCTGCTGAGGAAAGCGGAACAGAGACGGGCTGAGTTCAGGGAGGCCAATCTCGACGTGCTTTCCAATCCCATTACGCCCGACAAGGCACGTGCCAGCGTGCTCGCGGCGCAACTGGCGCTTTCGGAATCCAAAGCGCGGCTCAACAGTTTGAGGGGACAGCTCGCGGCTATTCCGAAGATGATCTACATCGACGGGCCGGGACCGATTGTGCTTGGTTCGAGTTCGGGCAGCTATGCCAGCGCCGGTGGGGGCACAAGTCTGCTGCAGCGGCTCGCCGCGGCGAAGCAAAATCTCCTTGAGCTTCAATCGCGCGACACCGCCGACCATCCGGACGTCATCGCGGCGAAGAGACAAGTTGCCGAACTTCAGAGGGAATTGGCGGCGACCCCGCCCGAGGGCTCGGCCGGCTCCGGCAACCAGTCGGTGCCGAACCCGGTCTATGTGCAGACGCAAGGCAAACTTTCGGATGCGCTCGTCGATGTCGCATTCCGCTCCGAACAGCTCGCCGAAGCCAATACGACGCTCGAAAACTCGAAGAAGATGACCGCGCGCTCGATTGCCATCGGCGCGAAATTCGCCGATCTCGACCGCGACTACGACCTCATCCACAAGAACTATCAGGATCTCCTCGCCCGCCGCGAGTCGGCTAGACTTTCGCAAGCCGTGAATGAACAGCAGCCGCAGTTGAACGTGCGCATCGTGGAGCCGCCGCAAAAGGCACCTTATCCCGTTGCCCCGAATCGTCCGC
Organism: Rhizomicrobium sp.; assembly: GCA_035536115.1. Lineage (GTDB taxonomy): Bacteria > Pseudomonadota > Alphaproteobacteria > Micropepsales > Micropepsaceae > Rhizomicrobium. The sequence continues at coordinate 52,654 of DATLOU010000012.1, read as the reverse complement.
TTTTGAACTCGATCGTCTTGCTGATCGGCTTGGTTGCAGGGATGGCCGCCGCAGTCGGGCTCAGCATCAACGCGGGGCGCTTCATCGCCAAGGAGCAGCTCGCCGCGGCATTCGACTATCCTGTGATCGGAGTCGTTGCGCGCCTTAGCCGGTTCGACGACAAGCTGAAGGCGACGCGCACGATTGTCGCGCTCTCGGCCTCCGGACTTCTCTTGCTTGTATGCTACATGGGCGTCCTCGTTGCGCTTGATGCAACATTTCGTGGGACCTTGCGGGGATTGCTATGACGGATAAGCCGCCGCCATCACTGAACCTGATCGAACGCATGGCGCAGCGCCTGGCGAAGCAGGACGCCGCCGAGGAAAAAGTCGAGCCCAGGCTCGCTGCGGTCGTCTCGCCGACGGCCGAAGTTCGCGCCAAGCCGCCGCTCGCACGCAGCGAACCTGCGCCGCAGCCGATCAAGCCGGAGATTCGCCGCGCCGCTCCCACGATCGCACCCGTTCCTCCCGTCGTTGCGCCCGTGGCGCCGGAGATTGGTCATCGCGACGGCAGGAGCCGGCAGGTCAATCTCGATTTTCGCGTGTTGCGGCAGAACGGCATGATCACGCCGGACAACATGGCATCGGTCATCTCCAACGAATTTCGCGGCATCAAGCGCAAGCTCCTGCAGAAGGCGCGTGATCCTGCCACGCGCTCGGCCGTCAACAACCTCGTCATGGTGACAAGCTCGCTTCCTGGCGAAGGCAAAACCTTCACCTCGGTGAATCTTGCGATCAGCCTCGCCGCCGAGCGCGGATTGCAGGTTCTGCTCCTCGACGCGGACGTCATCCGGCCGTCTATCGGCAACATGTTCAAGTCGACGCCGCAGGAGGGCCTGACGGACCTTCTGTCGGGCAAAGTGAAGCGCGTCTCCGATGTGATGTGCCGCTGCGCTGAAATCCCCAATCTTGCAGTGCTCTTTGCCGGCAGCGGCCATGTCGACAGCCCGGAACTGATCTCGAGCACCGGCATGGCCGATCTCTGCACCGAACTGTCGACGCGCTATCCCGACCGTGTCATCGTCATCGATACGCCGCCGGTTCTGGCATCGCCCGAGCCCGCTTCGCTCGCGTCTTATGTCCATCAGTTGATCATGGTCGTGGCGGCCGACCAGACCGACCGCCATCAGCTCAGGAAGTCGCTGGAAGCGATCGCGTCGTGCAAGAACATCAGTCTATTGTTCAACAAGGCGCCGCGCTGGAACGAGGCTGAATACACGCCTTATTACGGCTATGCCGCGGCGCCGAATGCCGCGCCGCCAGCCACCTCTTCTTAAAAAGATCGGCGCGTATGTACACGGACTACTACAAGCTTCGGGCCGAACCGTTCCTTTTGACACCGGATGAGCGCTTCTACTTCGAGAGCAGCGTTCACGCCCAGGCCATGGCGCATCTGACCTACGGTCTGAAGCGCGGCGAAGGCTTCATCGTCATCACGGGCGACGTCGGCGCAGGAAAGACCACGCTCGTCAAGCGCCTCATCGCCAAGATCGATCCGAACAAAGTTGTCGCCGCACATGTCGTCACGACGATGTTGTCGGGACACGACTTGCTGCGGATGGTGGCAGCCGCGCTGGGATTGCGCGACTTGCCCGCCGATAAGAGCGGCGTGCTGCTGCGTCTGCAGAATTTCTTCGAAGCCACGCATCGCCAGGGCCGCCGCGCGCTGCTCATCGTCGACGAAGCTCAGAATTTGTCGGAAAGTGCGCTGGAAGAACTGCGCATGCTCTCCAACATCCAGGTCGGCCATTCCGCGCCGTTCCAGAGTTTCCTTGTGGGCCAGCCCCAATTTCGCCGCCTGATCGCGAGCCCCGATCTGGAGCAACTGCGCCAGCGCGTCATTGCCTCCTATCATCTGGGGCCGCTGAACGTGTCTGAGAGCGGCGAATATCTCATGCATCGCTTAAGACAAGTCGGCTGGACCGACGATCCCACCTTCGAACTTGGCGCAATCGAGGCTCTGCACTGGCATACGGGTGGAATTCCGCGCCGCATCAATACGCTCGGAAATCGTTTGATGATTCTGGGCTTTCTGGACGAACTGCATCGCTTCACACGCGATGACGTCAATCGCGTCGCCGCCGACCTTGCCGGCGAGATCAACGGCGCAGACGACACCGATGGCGTCAGCATTGCGGATTTGCCGATCGGTGCGAATGACACCGCCCCAAACAGCCTGACGTCGCGGTTGAGCGGCATCGAGCAGCGCCTGGCGCAGCAGGAGACCTTCATGCGTCGAGCGGGCAGCTTCATTCAGGATTTCTTCAACACACGTGGGTCTGGTACGAATTAGCTGGCTGGTTTCGGAGATCTGCCGTGAAAGTTAGACGGGGAGATGACGATCCGATCGCCGGCTGGGGCCGTAGACCAGTTGCGATCAAGAGCGCCGGCGATTTCAACGCCATGACCGTCGATGTGGAGGACTATTTCCAGGTCGAGGCTTTCTTCTCGCATGTCCAGCGGGACGAGTGGAACAGCCGCGAGTGCCGCGTCGAACGGAATGTCGATCGCATCCTTCAACTGTTTGCCGATAGCGAGGCGAAGGCGACGTTTTTCACTCTCGGCTGGATTGCACAACGCTATCCGCGGTTGGTGAGAGCCATCGTCGACAATGGTCACGAACTGGCTTCGCACGGCTGGGCGCATTTTCGCGCCGATCAGCAGTCGCGGCCGATGTTTTCCAGCGACGTTGTGCGCGCCAAGAAGTTGCTCGAAGATACGAGCGGCGTCGCAGTGCATGGCTACCGGGCAGCGTCATTCTCCATCCGGCGCAAGAATCTCTGGGCGCTCAATGCGCTTGAAGAAGCCGGTTACAAATACAGTTCGAGCACCTTTCCGATCCGCCACGATCTCTACGGAATTCCCGAACAGCCCCGCTTTGCGTTCTATCCTCTCGAAGCGAGCAAGTTCATGGAAATTCCGATTACGACCGTGCGCCGCATGGGGACCAACTGGCCGTCGGGCGGGGGAGGGTATTTCCGTCTGCTGCCCTACGCGCTCTTCCGGCAAAATCTGCGGACAGTGAGAGCGCGCGACCGGCAGCCCTGCATGTTCTATTTCCACCCCTGGGAGATCGATCCGGAGCAGCCACGCATCGGTGGCACGTCGCTGAAGACGCGGGTCCGTCACTATCTCAATCTCGAGCGCACCCAGGGACGCCTCGCCCAACTGTTGAAGGATTTCCGCTGGAACCGCGTCGATCGCGTCTATCCGATCGAAGTAGCGCCATGAGCAGTGCGTCGCTGTTTCTCTGCCATCGCCTGCCGTTTCCGCCAAACAAGGGCGACAAGATCCGCTCCCACGCGCTCTTCAAGCATCTGGCGGAGCGTGGACCGGTGCATCTGGCCTGCTTCATCGATGATACTGACGATCTGCAATACCGCGATGAGGTTGTGCGCCTCGCGGGCGGAAAGTGTCTGATCGAACCGATCAACAAGGCGACGAAAGGGTTGCGTGCGATCGAGGCCGTCATGCGCGGCGAGTCCGTCACGACGGCTTTTTTTTCGAGCCTGGCCATGCGCAACTGGATCGACGAGATCGTGACGAAAAAGGCCATCGGCGACACGATCGTTTTTGGGTCCGCGATGGCGCCATACCTGCTCAAACATCGTGCCATGTGCCGACGAGCGATTTTCGACATGGTCGATGTCGACTCGGACAAGTGGCGGCAATACGCCAGGTCCTCGTCAGGGCCGAAACGCTGGGTCTTTGCCCGCGAAGCCAAAGCCATCGCAAAACTGGAGCGCGAGGCGGCGCAGGCGTTCGGCCGCACGTTGCTGGTGTCGCCCTTCGAGGCCGAGACATTCCGGCGCATGGCGCCCGAGTGCGCGGCGAGGATCGACACATTGAGCAACGGAGTCGATCTGACGTTTTTTTCGCCAGGAGCCTTCGCGAACCCGTTCCCGAACGATGAGATTCCCATCGTCATGACGGGCCATATGGACTACCGGCCGAACTGCGACGGCGCGCTGTGGCTGGCCAAAGAGGTCGCGCCGCTTCTTCTTGCGGAATTTCCGCGCGCCCACCTCTACTTTGTCGGAGCGAATCCACCCGCGGCCTTGCGCGGGCTCGCAGGTCCAAACGTCACGGTCACCGGCAGGGTGGATGACGTGCGGCCCTACATCCAAGGAGCACAGGTGATCGTGGCGCCCTTGCTGATTGCGCGCGGCGTCCAGAACAAGGTGCTGGAAGCGATGGCGATGAAGAAGTGCGTCGTCGCGACGCGCGAGGCGACGCGTGCGCTGGCGGTTGAATCGGGTCGTCAGCTTTGGATCGCCAGCGACGCGCGATCGTTCGCCGATGCCATTAGCGCGGCCCTTCGCAGTCCCGATCGTCAACAAGTCATGGAAAACGCTCGCAGATATGTCGAGCAGCATCACGACTGGGGAAGCGTTCTGTCTGCCCTGGATGAGGCTCTGGCGCGCCTGGCCAACAGTCATGCGACCCATCGGCATGTGGCATCGTCATCCTGCGCCACGACTTCACGTCCCAATGGCGCCGATCTGCGCGGGGCCAAAGCGTGACGACGATGCAAGCTGAGACGTCGGCCGGAGTGACGGACAGGGCATGGCGCAGTCATGGCGCAGCTTTGGGTGCGCTTGTCCTGCTTATTTTGCTGGCTTTCCGCACCGACGTCACGGATATGGTGGTCATATGGTGGATCTACTCCACCTATTCCCACGCCTTCCTGATTTTGCCGATCTCGCTTTGGCTGGTATGGGAAAAACGCGCGCAGTTGCGCGAGACGCGACCCGCCGTCGAGCCGCATGCGCTCTGGGCCTTGCCCGTCATGCTCTTCGTTTGGTGGATGGGTGAACTCTCGACGATCAACGAACTCAAGGAGTTCGCGATCGTCGGCATGGTGATTGTGGCCATCCTGGCCATGCTGGGGCGACAGGTCTTCAGACTCATCTGGTTCCCCGCGCTCTATCTCTTCTTCATGGTGCCGACCGGGCAATATCTCATCGCGCCCATGCAGCGCTTCGCTACGGAATTCACGGACACGGGACTGACGCTTCTGCGCATCCTGCACTACACGCACGGTACGTTCATCGAGGTGTCGAATGGCGTATTCGAAGTCGCCGAGGCCTGCGCCGGACTAAGATTCATGATCGCGACCGTCGCGCTGGGCGTGATCTTCGCCTACATCAGTTTTCGCAAGTGGTACAAGATCGCGCTCTTCATGCTGTCGTGCGTGATCATTCCCCTCATCGGAAACGGCTTGCGCGTTCTGGGAATCATTGTGCTGGCGCACTTCACCAACAATCGCTATGGCGCCGGCGCCGACCATGTTCTCTACGGATGGGGATTCAACATCGCGATTCTTCTGGTGCTTTTTTTCATCGGCTCATTTTTCCGCGATCACATCGACGACCACGTAAAAACTGGGGCGATCTCTTCCAGTTCTGATTCACCTGTGCGGATCTGGGCCGTGGTTGCGGCGGCCGCCATCTTGATCTTCAGTCTGCCGGCCTACGCCTCCTGGCGGGAGAGCCAGACCCAGGCGCCCGACATTTCAGCGCTGACGAAGCCGATGTCGATGCCGGGCTGGCACACAGTGCGGCCGATTGGAGACTGGGCGCCGGATTATGCCGGAATGGCTGCGCGTTTAGGGCTCTCTTTTGTGCCGGACGCACCGCCAGCGGCGGTACCGGTCGATCTTTATGTCGGTTATTACGCCAACGCGAGATCGGCCCACGAACTGACCGCTCACATCGACCATTTGTGGAACGCAAAAACCATGACCCTGCTGACGACGAGGCGCGTCATCGCGCGGCTTCAGGGGAAAGACCTGGAGATGCAGGAGTTGGTCATCACCTCGCCTGCGGCGCGACGGGTGATCTGGTCGGCCTACTGGATCGACGGACGGTTCACGGCGAGCTCGTTTGCGACCAAGCTCCTTCAGGTGCCTGCCGCGCTCTCCGGACGCGAGGGTCAGGCCATCGTCGCGGTATCCACCATCGTGGATACCACCGACAAGGAGGCGCGCAGGCGCTTGCGCCAAGCGCTGCTTGCTATGAGCGATCTGCCGGACAGGCTTGACGCCGCCGGGCATCGTCCTTCCGTCTCCGGCGTGACAAACTAGCGGCTGGAGACTGCGTCATGTGCGGAATTGCCGGCTGGTTCGACACGAAGGGCGAACGTCCCGCCGATCGCAATCTTGTCCAGGCCATGACCAACGCGATCGCGCATCGCGGTCCCGACGGCGAAGCCTTCTTCTTCGCGCCGGGCATCGGATTCGGTCACCGGCGTCTCGCCGTCATCGATCTGGTGACGGGCGATCAGCCGATGTTCAGCGCCGACGGGTCTGTCTGCATCATCTTCAACGGCGAAATCTACAATTTCAAATCCCTGAGAGCCGAGCTTCAGTCGCTCGGCCGCCGCTTCGTCACGCAGTCGGATACCGAGGTGATCATCCAGGCGTGGCAGGAGTGGGGACCGGACTGCGTCACGCGTCTGACAGGCATGTTCGCCTTGGCGCTTTGGGATGCGAATGAACGCGCGCTGTTCCTGGCGCGCGATCGTCTCGGTGAAAAGCCCCTCTACTACGCGCTTCAGCCCGACATGTCGCTTTTGTTCGGTTCGGAGCTCAAGGCGCTCAAGGCCGACCCCACTCTGGCGCGCGACATCGATCCTTGCGCAGTAGAGGAGTTCTTTGCGCTCGGCTACATCGCGGAACCGAGAACCATCTACGCACACGTGCATAAGCTGGCCGCAGGTTCGACGCTCCTCATCCGGCGCGGGCAAACGCCCGAACTTCGCACCTATTGGGATCCGCATCCTGCCGAAATCCCGAAAGGCGAGCTTGCGACGCTCGAAGAAAGCCTCATCGATCGTCTTGGCGCCATCGTGAAGTCGCAACTGGTCGCCGATGTTCCCGTGGGTGCCTTCGTCTCCGGGGGAGTCGATTCCAGCGGCACGATGGCGCTGATGGCGCGCGCGTCCGCCGATCCCATCACGGCCTTCAGCATCGGCTTCAACGACGACGCCTTCGACGAAACCAGGTTTGCCCGCCAGGTCGCGCAACGCTACCACGCCCATCACATCGTCGAGCGCATGGACGGAACCGAGAGCAGCCTGGCCGAAAGGCTGCCGGCCATCTTCGACGAACCCTTTGGCGACAGTTCGGCGTTGCCGTCTTCCCTGCTCATGCAATTGGCGCGCAAGTCGGTCACCGTCGCGCTTTCGGGTGATGGCGGCGACGAGCTCTTCGCGGGTTACCGCCGCTACGGCTTCCATGCCAGGGAAGAGTTCCTGCGCCGCCTTTTGCCGGGTCCTATTCGCGAACCGTTGTTCGGCGCGATGGCGAGTCTTTATCCCAACATGGACTGGGCGCCGAGGTTCCTGCGCGCGCGTCACACCTTCCGCGAGCTCAGCGTCGATTCCCTGCAAGGCTATTTCTGGAATGTTTCGGTCGTCGATGACGAGCAACGCAGCAGGTTGTTCTCAAGAAGCTTGCGCAAATCCCTGGCCGGGTATCACGCCTCCCAGGTGCTCGATCAGCACGCCCGCAATGCGCCAACAGATGATCCCGTCACGCGCGCGCAATATGTCGACCTCAAGACATGGCTGCCGGGCGATATTCTGACCAAGGTCGATCGCACCGCGATGGCGTGCAGCCTGGAAGTGCGCGTACCGATGCTCGACCATGGCTTCGTCGACTGGGCCCTGGGTCTTCCGCTCGCCTGCCGCCAGAGCGGAGGCCAGGGCAAGATCATCCTCAAGCGCGCCTTCGAGCGGCTGGTGCCGCGAGAAGTCTTGTACCGGCCCAAGCAGGGCTTTTCCGTCCCCCTGGCGGCCTGGTTTCGCGGCGCGCTCGGTCAACATTTTCGCGCGAGGCTAGAGGCGAGGGATGGCTTCGCCTCGGCCGGCTACATCGATCGCGATGTCGTGGAGCGGCTCATGGCGCAGCACCAAAGCGGCGCGTACGACCACAGCCGTACGCTCTGGCTGGTGTGGATGTTCGAGGCATTCATGGAACGCGAATCTCAACGCGCGCCGGCGCCACGCCGCGAAACGGTCGCCGCCCGCTAGATCCGCCCGCTTCCTCTCGGCAAGGCTTCGTTGCGGGCGTGCGGGCGCATGGTTGTCAGGGCATGGCAGACCAGGGCGAGCAGGATCACCATGACCGCGTCGGTGATCTCCGCAGAGCGGCCGACGAGCAAGGTTTCGAACACGCTCGTGGCCGCCAGAACGGCGCCTTCGAAGAGACTTGCCCCAACCAACCCCAAGCCGGCATCCATCAGAAGGACAAGGGCGGCGCCATAGAGAAACGTCTTTTGCATGAAAGACTGCGTATTCACCGCCAGCGAGCCATGCAGAAAGCTGAAGAACGGAATCCACTCAAAGGGTCTGGCGGCGGCTGACATCTGGAGCGGCAGGATCCGCTCCAGTGCGATCGAAACCAGAAACGCCGCCGCCAATAGCCGTGTTCCGAGCGTCCGCTGAGGATTGAGGACAAAGATCAGAAAGCCCAGCGCGGCAAGCGCGCCGATGATCTCGGGAAACGTGATCACCTGATCGACGATCAGCATTTTGGCGAGAAAAAAAGCAGCCATGGCGGCGGGGACCGCGAGGTACGGCTTGAGAACCTTAAGCCCGAACTGGATGAGGTAGGTTACGGCTCCCCACAGGGTCGCGTAGCGAAACATCTCGTAGATATCGAAGCTCGGGCTGAGCAGCAGCGGCTTCACGCTGGCCCAGTATTTGTGCAGATCGATGACGGGTTCATACGGGAACAATCTCCAGCCCAGCCAGGCGAGGAGCAGCAACGCGGCGAACGGCGACGCATCGCGTGGAACGATGGTCAGCGCCAAAAGTTTTTGTCCCCAGAGGAGGCCCGCAACGGCCCCCGCGGCCGTGCCGGTGCTGTTCAAGTAGAAGTCGGACATGGCGCTGACACGGCCGGCGTCGAAATGCTGCAAAAGTTCCATACTCAGGGAGAGCAGCGCACCGGACGCGACGGTCAAGATCAGCGCCGTTTTGTAATCGAGCTTCTCGACCAAGGCGCGCACGGCAAGAAGTCCGAACGGAAAGTAGAACAAGAGATTTGCCAGGAGATCGCCGCGGCTCTGCGGCGGGCGGCGCCAGGTTGCGAGGAAGCTCGTGAGAGCACCTTCGTCGCCTGGCGGTACGTGCAACGCGAAGGGATAGAGCGAGCCATAGATGATGGCGACGAGAACGAGCGCAACCAGCAACCACGGCCTGTTCTGCATGATCGCTACCTGCGACGATGTGAGGAGCACAGAATGCTGAATCAGTCGCTCCTAGTCACCTCCGTGCGCAAACGAAAACGGCGGCACCAAGGCCGCCGTTTTTTTGGATCGCGTGCTAACTTGCGATGTCAGGCCGACTTTTTCCGGCGGCGGAACAAGCCGACCGCGCCAGCCAGTCCAGCACCGAACAGCGAAAGCGTGATCGGCTCTGGAACGTTCTGCGGCGTGGGGCAATCGACACCCGGCGTGCAGAGATCGTTGATGTTGGCCAGGGAGTAACTGTCGGGGCCGTCATTTGCACCAAGGATCGTGGTCTCAACCGCCAGCGTGCTGCAGCCGAGCAGTTGGGCGCCACAGGCGGCGTCGACAAGCGCTGCCTGGTTGGCGTCCAGAATGAGCGCGAAACCCGTGCCGCCATTGCCGAGGTTCACGCCGGTGTCGCCAAAGAACAAGGGATCGGCCGACGTACCTGTGCAGCTATCGCCACACCCACCATCCACAGCAATGACCAGATTGTTGTTCGAGTCATAAAATTTGAGGGTGATGTCTTGGATGTTCGTACCGGGGTTCTTTTTCGTCTGCGACGGGTTGTAGACGATCACGATCTGGTTGGCGTCGGTGAACGTGCTCAGATCGCCGAGGCTATTTTTCACCGGGCCGTTAACAGCGTCGGCGGAATTTGGCGTGAAATAGCCATTGTTTGGCGCCGACGCGTCGGTTCCCAAACAGCTGTTCGTCGATATGGCGCCGCCGACGTTGGCGTCGCAAGCCATCTCCGTGCCCGTGGGATTCGTCTTATCGCTTCCAGTCTGTTCGACCGTCAAAAGACGTTGTACGGCCCCGAACCCTTGCCCGCTAGCTTGGAGGCTTGTGTCTAAAATGATGTCAGCCGCCGCTGGTGACGTTCCGAACGCCAAAAGGGCAGCTGCGAATGTTCCGATCAGTAATCTACGGTTTCCTGTCTGCACGACGAACTCCCTCAGGATAACAGACAGTTAACCCAGCAATTAGTGTGCCATCATAAATTTACGTTAGAAATCAAAGGCCAGGTCGGAGGGCCGGGTGGCCAAAAGTCGGGATTTGTAAATGGCGATGACAGATTCAACAGGTTTGCGCCGCCCAGGGAGGCGAGCTCCGACATTGCCGATCAAGACCCTTCCGCACGGCGAAGTATGGAACTCGGGAACCTGACCGAGGCGTCAAATTATATTGTGTAAACAAGTGAGAACAAACTGTAACCGAAACTGACAATTTGAGGGCTCGTTAACCGTGAAAAACCCGCAGCCTAAAAGGAAATCCCGATCTGGCACAGATGTTGCTTGCTGACATGGTTAAGTCCTGCTCCCTGGGGAGCCATTCAGCAGTTGGAGTAGATCAAAATGACAAGAACAATTCTCAGTTTGATCGTCGCAGCCGGCCTCGCAGCCTGCGCTTTCGTTGCCACACCGGCCGCCGCGGATACCCTGCACGGCTATTGCTTTACAACGGGCTGCCCGGACACAGGCGTCAGTTCGCCGACCTCGGTGAATCCGCCAGTGTTTACGTTCATTGCGGACCCCGGGCCCCAATCCGGCGATTTTATCATCGGAATCCTCGTTCCGAACGATAACAATCCGCCACCTTCAGGTTTCACGATCCAAGACGTCAACTCGCTGACAACGTGGAACTCTGTGTTGCTGAACTCGACCACATCTTGGACGAGCGGCAAACTCGGCACCTACATGACGGACAACGGCTTTACCGATCTTACAGGGGGCATCGATCATTCGGTTGGTGGCTATCTGCCCATCACCCAACATGTTGATGCGTCGGCAACCGGCTTTTGGGTGTACGAAGTCGATTTGGGTAATCAGACTCTTCAAACCTTGGCCAACGTCAACAACGGTTTGGAGTTGACGTTCACAGGTACGCTTCCATTGGGTACGTGGATAACCGGGTTCCTGTGCACGTCGTCGGGCGACACCACGACCTGCATCTTGACGCCTAACAGCGCCACAATAATCGAAGAGGGCCCAGAGTGCCCGGACTGCCACGTCGAGAACGTGCCTGAGCCGGTGACGCTCTCGCTGTTCGGAGTCGGCTTGGTTGGCGCCGCCGCGGCCGCTCGTAGGCTGCGCAAGAAGGCCAAGGCCGCCTAATCGGCAGCTCTGACAAAGATCAGGGGCCGTCCGCGTGGACGGCCCCTTTTTTTGGCCGGAATTCAGAGACCAATCCTCAGCCGCGTCACGAAGGTCGCCGCATTGCGACCACTCTGTCCGGCCACATCGACCTGATAGGCCGCGTCGTTCTGCCAAGAGATTCTTCCGTCGAGGAACGACTTGGTGTAGCCGACTTCCAGGTCGGTTTCGGGCGTCGCTTCGGCAAAACCGATCCGCTCACTTGCGAATGTGAGATTGCCCGATGCGTCGACATTCGTTGCAGCCTGCAAGATGCCGTTTCCGCTATAGACATGCATCGGCCGCGTCAGCGCCAGTCCGAGCGAGTCGTCGCCAAGGATATCGCTCGTGGCGACGGCAACGCCGTACGAGCGGCTGCGAAGCGCACCTGCGCTGTTCAACAGACTGTCGGAACGCGCCGCGAGTTGCGTCAGGCCTTCGCCATAAGCGAGGGTTGCAACCCAGCGCGGCCCAAGCGCAATTCGAAGCGAAGCATCGATGGCGGACGTGTCGGCGGAACGCGCCAGATTGAGCGCGCCGGAACCGACACCGCCAAGTACACCGTTGATCTCGGCCGTTTGCGACGCAATGACGCCAAGCCCGCCCCAAGCGGCGAAATCCCACGACACGCTCACGACGGCGGCTGATGCGCCGCGCTGATCAAAATTGCCGGATGGATCGTGGACGGTGTAGCCGTCGACCTTCGAAGACGTCAGAAGTCCCTCATGCGGCAAACCCGAAGCCAGCCAGGAATAGCCGGTGCGCACGCTGAGACCGTCCGCCAGGCTGACGGTGGCGCCGGCATAGTTGCCGCCGTCCGTGAGCGAGGCATAAGGCGAGTTCACCGCGGAGGCCGAGAGGAACAATCCCGAATAGGCTTCGCTTGCACCGGCGTCATACTGATTGATGCGGCCGGAGAGACGCAGCCGGTAACCCATATCGAAACTCACATCCTCGAACGGCGACGCGCTGACTGCGAGATTGCTCATGGTGGAACGGACGACGTCGCGCGATGTGGTGCCCGACGCGAGCGTCGCCGGGGTCGTGACGGTATTCACCATGCCCGACATGGTGACGAGGCCGAGCTCCGGCGCGTAAGCCGCACTCGAAACCGCCATGAGACCGGAACTGACGCTTCCCGGCGCGCTTGCCGTTGAAAGCAATTGGTCGAGCATCACGAATGAGGACACATCGAAGCCGTCGTTGCGCACGCCTTTGCTGAGATCGGCGGTGTATGTACGATCGAAACCGTCGACGGCAACGACTTTCTTCAGAAGGTTGCTCTGCAGCAGGCCCGCACTCAAGACGCCGCTCAGAGAAGCGCCGCGAATATCGTTCGAGACGGAAGCCGTGCCAGCCGTGGTCGTAGACGTCGTTGTCGTGGACGTGCTTGTGAGGTTTGTGCTGCTGGTCGCGAGCGTCAGCGTGCCATGTGGTTTTAGCGCGTTCGCAATGTCGACGACGCCCATGCCGTAGACCGGATCGGGCCCAGCCGCGCCCAGATCGATCGCCGTACCGAGAATGACGGAGGCGACCTGGCGCATCGTCAGATAGGGCCAGAGCGCCTTGATGTCCGCCGCGACGCCGCTGACATAGGGCGCGGCCATCGACGTGCCCGAAAGCGTCGCGGTGCCGCCGCCGCCGACGGAGGAGATGATCGCGGAGCCGGGGGCGACCACAAAATAATTCTTCATGCAGTATTTCTGGCCGCTCTGAGTCATGCAGGTCGTACCGGGAACCTGGCTATATTTTGCAATGTGGTTGGTGGCATCGAGGGCGCCGACTACGATCATGCCGCCGCGGACGCCGTCATAAAGTGCCGCGCCCGTGAGAAAGCCGCCGGTGGGAACCGAATTTCCCGCGTTGCCGGCAGATTCGACGATCAAAACGCCGTTCGACACCACCGTCTTGGCGACGCTGATGTCGTAGGATGACAGAACACTCCCACCCAGGCTGAGATTGATGATGTTGGCGCCATGCTGAGAGGCCCAGAGGATTCCACCATCGATATTGCCGGGGCAGCCACCCGTGTTGGAATCGCACACCCGCACCGGAAGAATGTAAGCTGCAGGGGCGAGACCGACGGTCAGGCCTGCTGCGATGCCGGCAACGTGCGTGCCGTGCGTGATGGTGGGCCAGACGGAGTCGTCGCCACCGAGCTTGTTGTCCTTCGTCGCGCAGAGCGTCGTCGATAAGCCGCCCAGACACGTGCCGGGAAGGACCCGCGTGGCGCCCAAGGCAGTCTTGAATTGGGGATGATTGAGCTGCACGCCGGTGTCGACGATGCCGATGATGACGTGCGTCCCGGTGGAATTTCCGAGAAACCCCATCGAATTCGCGATCTGGCGCGCGGTCAGGTGATAGCCGGTCGATGTCGATGCCTTGGCCAGATAGTCGATCGAGGCGGAGTCGGAACGAGGCGCGGCAAAATCGAGTCCCTGGATAGCCGCTCGGTGCGCTTTGTGCGACGTGGCGGGCGGGGTGGTTTGGTCCTGAAAGACGGAGCCTCTGAGGCCCGAATCGAGCGCGGCCTCGACCGGCGTTGGCACGGCGATGGGCGCCAGAGCGGAGCAAGCCATGACGAAATTTCGGAACGAACGCATCACGGCCACCCTTTTTTTCGCGGGGGAGCCTATGTGCGCCGTTTTAACGCGTAGTTATGATGTCGCCGAAACTTGAGGTCTCTTCCAACGAATCGTTCCGACGTCGCGATCCGTCGCGTGGTGCGCGAAAATCGTGCTAACCAGGAGCGCCGATCGCAATATCGGCGGCGACGTTGCATACAGCAGGCCCATGGTCACAAACGTCGCACCCAAGTCCCACCCGCGCGCCGATGCTTCGCAAACTATGCTTTCGATCCTGACCGTTTCCACTTTGTACCCGAACGATGCCCAACCAACGCACGGCGTGTTTGTCGAGACGCGGCTGCGCAAGCTCGTCGCAGACGGGCGCGTGAGGGCTCAGGTGATGGCGCCCGTTCCCTGGCTGCCGCCGCATGTCTCCTATGGCTCGCTTGGCCCCTTGTGGTCCGTTCCGCGACTCACGGAACGCCATGGGATTAAGGTGTCGCATCCGCGCTATCTCGTCGTTCCGAAGGTCGGAATGAATCTGGCGCCGCACATGCTTTATCGCGCCATGCACGGCGAATTTCGCAGGCTTCAGGCCGCGGGTCTGAAAGTGGATCTCATTGATGCACATTACTTTTATCCCGATGGCGTGGCCGCCGTCTGGCTCGCACGCGCCTTTCGTCTGCCCGTCGTCGTGACGGCTCGCGGGACGGACATCAATCTCATTCCGGCTTTTGCCTATCCCAGAAGGTTGATCCTGTCGGCAGCAGAAAAGGCCGATGCGATGATCACTGTTTGCAAGGCTCTGAAGGACCGACTGGTCGAACTCGGTGCAGCGGACAAACGGATTCGGGTTCTGCGCAACGGCGTCGATCTGGAGCTCTTTCAGCCGCGCGATCGCGAGCCGCTCCGTCGCAAGCTGGGGTTGAGCGGATTCGCCATCGCCTCGGTCGGCCACCTGGTGGAACGCAAGGGCCACCACCATGTGATTCGCGCGCTGGCCGCCATGCCCGATGCAACATTGCTGATCGCCGGAGACGGCCCCGAACGGGCCGCTCTCGAACGGCTGGCGAGCACGGTGAACGTGGCCGAGCGGGTCCGGTTCCTGGGCGCGCTCGATCAAGCGGCGTTGGGTGATGTCTACAACTGCGCCGATGTTCTCGTGCTGGCATCGAGCCGGGAAGGGTGGGCGAACGTGCTGCTCGAAGCCATGGCGTGCGGCACGCCCGTCGTGGCCTCGCACGTTTGGGGAACGCCCGAGGTCGTCGCGAGCCCCGAAGCCGGTGTCTTGATGCCGTCGTTGGACAGTGACGGTGTCCTTGCGGGCATCAGAGCAATTCGATCAGCGCCGCCAGATCGCGCACAAACGCGCCGATATGCCGAAGGTTTCGACTGGCAAGCGACGACCGAGGGACAGATCGAACTCTTCAGCGAAATCCTCGCGCGACGAAAGTAACGCTATGTGGCCTGATCCGCGCCGAACCACGCGCCATAGGCCGCGAACATGCGATCTCCTGTATAGTCACGCGAAGCGCGCGCCTGGTTCGCGGCGCCAATCTCGCGCCGCAAGGTTTCATCCGTCAGCAATTCCGCAAACGCATGCGCGAGGGATCGCGCGTCCGTCGGAACGACAAATCGCTGGTTCTGCGTCGCGACCATGGTGCGCACATCGCCGACATCGCTCGACACGATGGGCAATCCCGCGGCCATCGCCTCGATCACCGACGTCGGCATCTGTTCGGTGTCGGACGACAAGGCGAAGATGTCGAGGCCGGCATAGACTCTCTCCACATCGCTCACGTGACCCATGAATGTCACGTCACTTGAGATCCCGAGCGTCGCAGCATGCCGGACGAGTTTCTCGCGCTCCGGGCCGTCGCCGCAGATGACGAGACGGCATGCGTGATTTGCACGCACAAGGTGGAACGCGTCCAGCAGACGGATCAGGTTTTTCTCTTCGCGCAACGCCGCCACCGTTCCGATCACGGGCAGATCGTCTTGTTGAACGCGGGGTTCGCTTCCGGCATGCGCGAAGCGTGCGCAATCGATGCCGTTGGCGATGTAGTGAACCTTGCCAGGCCTCAGGTGCCAGACATCGAGCGCCAGGCGTTCGAGCTGGTGCGAGGGCACGATCACGTCGCTGTTGCTGAGCAGGATGCGCCGCGCCCACACGCGTCTTCGCAACTGTTGCGTCGCTTCCTCTGGCCCAAAACCGTCTTCGACATGCACGTGGCGTGCGATCTTCGGCAGGTTGGCCATGGCCCATTCGATCGTGCCCCAATTGTACGTCACCAGGCACGCGGGATGCGTGGCGCGCAGGATCTGTCTGAACAGGCGCCGATTGGTTATTGCTTGGCCTCTGCGATGATCGAGCGGCCAGAAATCGACGTTGAGGTCGGGCTTCAGTCGCTCGCTGCAGGAATAATCGCCATCCATGGCTAGGATCACGTGCCGGAACCGGTCGGCGAAGTGGTTGGCGATGGCCGCGAAGCGAACTTGCGGGCCGCCGACGCCGAACGTGGAGAAGACGCTCAGCAACAGTGGCTGACGCGGCTTGTCGCTCATTGCGCGCAAGTGGGCCCGAAGGCGCTGGCGTAGAAGGCGTCGGGATCGGCAACCGGCTGCCAGCCGAGCTCCGACTTGGCATCGCCGCAGTCGAACTGGGCCTTCAACCCGCGCGAGAGAATGTCATGCAAGGAGGGCATGGGGATTTTGCGGCCGCCAATACGTTTCACGCACCACTTGCCCACTTCGCTGGCATAGAGGCTATACGGACTCTTGCCATGAAACCGCAACGGCCTGTGGAGGCGTCGCGCGAGCTCCGCCAGATAGTCGCGAGCGCTGGGCCTGAAATCTCCGACCAGGTTGTAACTTTTCCCCTCGCTCGGGCGGTCCAGCGAAAGGACGATCGCGTCCGCGACGTCTTCGACAAGAACGAAGGGCAATGGATTTCGTCCCTCGTTCCAGCCGATGCAGTGCTGGGTGTTGTTGAAAAATCCCAGTCCCGAATGAAACGGCGATGTTCCCTGACCGACCACCAGTCCCGGGCGCAGGACCGTCACCGCGAGCCCCGACTGGCGGCGCATCTCGGCAAGCCGGACCTCGCACAGCGCCTTGGCGCGCGCATAGTCTGCGCGGCTCTCGGCCTGCGCGTCGGGCATGGCGCTTCCCGTCACGGTGCCGGCGTCAGGTCCCAGATAAAGCGCCGCAATCGAGCCGACATAAATGAGGGGCTTGTTCCCATCCGACAAGCAGGCTCTGGCAACGGTTTCCGCACCGCCGACCATCGCATCGCGGATCTCCTCCCAACTTGCTCCGCCCCCGCCATGGGCAAGGTTGACGACGAACTTCGTCCCTGCGATCGCGCGTGCAACGTCTGTGGGATCGCGGATGTCGCCGCGATGGAGCGTCACACCCTCAGCGTTGAATTCCGCCGGCAGGTTTGTCGTGTTGCGCGCCATGACCGATACCGTCATCCCGGCCGCGCTGAGGCGCCTGACCAAAGCAGTACCGATGAATCCCGTTCCGCCGAGCACGGCAACGTCGCGCTGGCTGGTCTCGTTTGGGAGCGGGCGCGGCGAGCGAGGCACGCTTGCAGGCGCGATCTGTGTGGAAATGCGGTCGCAAAGCGAAACGACCTCGCCGCCGAATTGCGCGTCGAGCAGCGGCTTTGTCCCGTGATCGACGGCAGCGTGGAAGTCGGCGATGCTGACGCGCATCGACTGGAAGAAGGAGTCAGAACGTCCAACCAGGCCCAGCGTCGAAAGTCCGTAGGAGAGAAGGTTTCTCCAACTGGCAAAGCCAAGTGCGAAGCCCTGACGTTGACCTGAAACAAAGTCATCGACCTGTTCCAGCCAGCGGGTCCGCGTCTGGGACCAGAATCGGTTCGCAAGAATATCGGCGAACAAGATGCCGTCATCGCACACCACGCTCACCTGCCAGACCGGGAATTCCTCTCCGACGGCAAAACGCAGCGACGCGGGGACCGTTGTGCCGGACAATGTCGCGCTGAAAGAGGGAACGAGCCTGACCCCGGGAGCGATTTCGATAGGCTGGCTGCCTGCTGCCTGGATCGTCTGGATTTCGCCCAGGAGAACAGCGATTTGCGAAATGGGATGGACGGCTTGCTCCAGCAACAGATTGCGCGGTTCGCGAAACATCCAGTGACCGAATTGGCGGGAGTCGAGCTGGCGAAGTTGCGCGTGGTAGATGACGTTGACGAATCGCGGGAGACCAAGCCTGCGTTGGTGAACCGCATCGCGAAGGCGAACGAATGCCGGATGAAAGACGAAGTTCTGATTGACGCCGACCGGCGCAGATGATGCGGCGTCGACAAGCTCCTGACACGCCGCGCTGTCGGTTGCGATCGGCTTCTCGATGAGAACTGCCTTGCCGGCCCGCACCAGCGGCAGCGCCGTCGCCGCATGGAGATCCGGGGGGACGAGGACGTGAGCCCGACTGAAGCTGCCCGACGCGAGCGCCTCCTCGATCGACGCGAAACTTTTTCCAATCTTATAGCGCTCGGCCAGTCTCTGGCGGGCCGCGCCGTTGGGATCCACCACCGCTGTCAGCGGGATACCGAGCGCGCGCAGCGCTTCGGCGTGTATCCCGGCGATATGTCCTGCGCCGACGAGGCAGGTCCCGCGCGTGTCGTCAGGGTTTGTCATTCACGGTCTCGGGACCTGCCGGCCAGTTGCGCTCGTGGCGGTGATATTGGGTTGAACCTTGGCATGCAATGGCAGGCGGGACGCGGCAGAGTCGGCATCGGCCGACCAGCAGAGGATCAGCGCATCAACGGCGCTGGGCTAGCGCACGCCATCGGGCCAGAGCACCACCCGCAGCGTCTGCAGCATGATGGCCACATCGCGCAGCAGGCTGAAATTCTTGATGTAGAAGAGGTCGTATTCGAGCTTGCGCTGGGAATCTTCGAACGACGCGCCATAGCGATAGTTGATCTGAGCCCAGCCCGTCAGTCCGGCTCTGACGCTGTGACGAAGCTTGTAGAGGCGCAACTCTTGCGAGAGTTCCGCCACGAAGCACGGCCGTTCCGGGCGCGGTCCGACGATCGACATGTCGCCCCAGAGAATGTTGAGAAGCTGGGGGATCTCGTCGAGACGCGTGCGGCGCAGAATGGCGCCGACCTTGGTGATGCGCGGGTCCTTTTCGTCGGCAAACTTCGGCCCGTTGGTCTCGGCGTCCTGATACATGGTGCGAAGCTTGATGAGCCAGAACACGCGGCCATTCAAAGTGACGCGCTCCTGGCGATAGAAGATCGGGCCCGGCGAGTCGAGGCGCACGGCGAGCATCGACAGCAGCAAAATCGGAAGGCTCACGAAGAGAGCCAAGGAGCTGAGCACGATGTCGAGGCCGCGCTTGATGCCGTCGTCGAGCATGCGCATCTGGAAGCCGGTCGAATGCAGCAGCCAGGAAATTTCCAGCCAGGCCAGGTCGATTCGCCCCGTCATCCGCTCGATGAAGGAATTGAAGTCGGTCACGGGGAAGCCTTGCGCCTTGCACTGCAGAAGGCCGTCGAGATTGATGCCGCGCCGATCATCCAGCGCCACGACGACCTCGTCGATATCGAGCCGCATCGAAAGTTCGTCGACCGCGGAGAGCGACAGCGGAAAGCGAGCGTTGCGGTCCGGCGCCAAACGCGGCTTCATCGAACCGTCCTTGAGGATCGCTTCGCTGGCGAAGTGGATCTCCTGCAGCGTGCCGTGTGCGTGGCTCTCGTTCAATTCATGGATATAGCGGGCGCGTTTGCCGGTGCCGATCACCAGCACGCGCCGGCGGAACAAATTCAGATTGAGCATGATGCGGATGATTGTGCGGCTGACGAGGGCGGCACCGAGCGAAATGCTTGTCCCGATCAGGATGATCGTGACGTCGCGGCTGATGCTCAGATAGACGCGCGCCGACGGATAGAGGTAGGGAAAACCATAGTGCAGCGCCACGAAAATCACGGCCGCCGCGAACGACAGCGCGATCGGAAGCCGCGCCATCGAAAGCGATGTATTCAGTATCGCGTCCCGGCGATAGCAGCCGGTGGCGTAGAAAAAGAGCAGAACGACGAGGACGGAGAAGCAGACGACGACGCCGGCTTGTGCCATGCCCTCCAAGCCGAGCCGTTGATAGATCAGAAGCAGGACCGTGGCCTGGGTCGCGGCGATCAGAACGATGTCCAGGAGGAGCTGCGCGACATTGGCGGCCGGCACATAACGGGGAAAGCGGCGAGGGGCCTGCTGCAGTTGTTCTGTCGGCCGGTTCGCTTCCGCAGTCTGTTGACCTCTGACGCCACGTTTGTCGTCGCTGGCCGGGCGCCGGTGCGCGGAATCTGAAACGGCGGGTTTGACGTTCGTCGCCGCAAGCCGCAACGACGAAGTTATGCTCTTTGGCGATACGCCATCTAAGCTCATCAACAACCCCTCACCGCGCCATACCGAGTTTTCTTACGTTCTATGCAGCTTCCAAGCCGCGCGACGCGTGCCCATTACCCTAGGCGAGTTCATTCAAATTACGCTTTATCCCGTAAGGTTTTAGAGGCAATCCCCAAACTGGTCCAGATTACTTGTAAGTTTACGGAATTCGATTCTGGTACATCGTACAGTTAGCTATCGGACCAAATTGAGACGAAACCGTGACTACGACTCCTTAACCATGTTTCGAAAACGCAGAGGTCGGCCTTTTGTGCCCCGGTGCGGGCGACATTTCTTGGGCGAACCTGTCATTCGCTTAACGGTTATTCTGGGGAGACGGTTTTCAGCCGAACTTGCTTTGCACAAGAGGCTTGCGCGGCCATGAAGTGTGCACGGCGCGGCGACGGTCAAAGGCGCGTCCGCCCAGTGGGCGCGAAAGCGGAGCAAGTCGTGCGGTGCGCGCGGCCGGATACGCAACATTTAGTGAAAACAGCAGTTGGCCGATGAGCGGCGCGAAAAGCGCCGAAGCGCCGAACCAAATCGCGATTGCCAGAAAGACCGTCATCGAACCACCCGGTGGGCGCTCAGAGCTAACATTTCATAGCCCGAGTCGCTTTATTTTTGGTTAATTGAGCTGTGGACAACCCGCGGGCCGCAGGTGGCGATCACACCCCCCAGCGCCTCAGGCAGCAGCGTCCCGGTTCGACGCCGGCCACAAGTGCTTGCCGAAACTGCCGAAACCAAGTGCCGGTGGCATCATGGCGATGACATGGGATACGACGTATCGTCCGCCAGCCTCCGAGAGTTACGCACATGGATTCAGCGAACTGGTTGGTCTCCGTGGGCCACGCAGGACACCTCGTCATGCGGTCGATCCCGAACGCCCTTTGGCTTGCCTACAGCTGGGCCAAGGACTGGCAGGTTTTTCTCGGCGGCACGTTCATCCTGATCGCAGCTCAAATCTATGCACAAGCCAGCGTCCGCTCCGCCCGCATTCGCGCCGCCGCAAGTGTGCGCGCTGCGCAAATCGCAACCGGGGCGATGCCGCTCGCGGAAGAACGGCCCGCGCCGTCGTTCTCGCAGACGAGCACCTTCGTGCCGCAAGAGCCGTCCCGGCCTCCTGCCGTCGAACGCGATCTTGGGCATAAGCTCGAGCAACTGAGGAGCCTGATCCGCTCCGCGATGGCGTCGCTCGCCGCCGATGTCGATGGCGCGGATGCGACGGGCAACATCTACTGCGAACGTATCGTGCGTCTGCATTTCGAGAACGAAGAACTGACCAAAGGCCTGACGGCGAACACGCTGGAGCTCTACAAGCGATTTCTGGCGCAGCTTCTGACGGTGCGCCGGGCGAGCGAGCGCGGGCTCGCGCGGACGGATTTGTCGGAGGCTCTGTTTCAATTGAACGCGCGCGCGCGTGAATTGGCCGCGGCGCTCGGACCCGCGCCGACCAGCGCCAGCGCGCGACCCACGCGCCCGCAAAATCAGGTTCGCGGCTGATCGCGAAAGCGCTCGGCCGCTTCGGGAAACGCCAGAATCCACTGGCGCTGCGCTTCGGTTTCCGGCACTTCGAGTCCGCGCGCATCGGCGATCATGTCGAGCGCGACGTCCGCATGGACGCCCAACCATATCAGGACGCACGCCGCGAGCGTCGTCGAGCGGCCGATACCCGCGCGGCAGTGAATGGCAACCGAATGACCTGACGCAATTCGACCCGCCAACAAGGCGACGATGCCGACGAACGCCTCCAGCGAGGGCGGCACCGATTTGTCTCGGATCGGAAACGACAAAAACTCGATGCCGAATTCGCGGCAGAGTTCGCTCTCGGCGTCGT
Source organism: Rhizomicrobium sp. (assembly GCA_035536115.1). Classification (GTDB taxonomy): domain Bacteria; phylum Pseudomonadota; class Alphaproteobacteria; order Micropepsales; family Micropepsaceae; genus Rhizomicrobium. The sequence goes on along the minus strand of DATLOU010000012.1, from coordinate 30,428 downwards.
TCAGCGCCGGAATTTCCGACGGTTCGAGAAGACTGACGACGCAATCGATGCCGTCGCCGCGCCAGCTCAGGATCGTGTCCTCTACACGCTCGGCGTGGCGTGGCGCCGGCATGATGGCAAGATTTCCGTCGCGATATTGGTTGATCCAGAAAAGTTCCATGCTCGGACTGCGACTGCGTCTCTAAAAGGGCGCGCCCCTTGCGGCGGTTCGCAACATAGCCATGCGAAAAAGCGATGCAATCCCGCGGCTTTTACAGGGTGAATGCCCTGCAGTGTTGATTTCTCCCGTTTACGAAGAAACCATTGCCTACTTTCAACGCTTGACAGGCAACAGTAGTAGCAACCCGCCGACGTCCCGTGAAAGCCATGCGCGCGAATTCGTCATCGCCGTGCCCATTTGGACAGCGTTCTCCGTCACGCCGGGCGCGCGCCACTCTGGCGTGCGCGGTCGGAACGCTTCTGACGATCAGTACCGCAGAAGCCGCGCACCCTCGCGTCGGAGACGCCTGTCCCACCACGCTGCGCGCTTTCCTGCCGGTTTCCGGTCGTGATGCCGCGCTCGTGGTCGACGGTCAATCCGGACAGGTTCTCTACGCGCGCAACGCCGCAGCCGAGCGTCATCCGGCGTCGCTCACCAAGATGATGACGCTCTATCTCCTGTTCGAAGCGCTCAAGGCGCACCGGTTCTCGCTCGCGACACCGGTGACGATCTCGCGCCACGCCGCGGCGCAGCTGAAGGTCAATCTCAATCTCAGGCCCGGAATGACGATGTCGGTCGAGACGGCGATCAAGGCGATCGTCGTGAAGTCGGCCAACGATGTCGCTGTCGCGATCGCGGAAGCCGTGGGCGGCACCGAAGGCCACTTCGCGCAACTGATGACCGCTAAGGCGCGCGCACTCGGCATGCGCAACACCTTCTATCACAATGCGTCTGGCCTTCCCGATGCCTTGCAGGTGACGACCGCCGACGATCTGGCGCTTCTGGCGCGCCGCCTCGCCTATGATTTCCCGCAATACTATCCCTACTTTGCCACGCCGAGTTTCGGCTATCACGGTATGACCTACTATACGCATGACAATCTGCTGTACCGCTTCAAAGGCACCGATGGGATCAAGACCGGCTACACCAACGCGTCCGGATTCAATCTCGTCTCTTCGGTCGTGCGCGACGGGGCGCATGTCATTGGCGTCGTGATGGGCGGCAACACCGCGCGCCAGCGCGACGATGAAATGGTGCGCCTGCTCGCATCGACATTCGGACGCGTGCATGCGAACCCGTCGCTGCTCGAGCATGGCGTCATTCCCTGGAAGAGCCCCGCCGCCGAGACGATGTCTCAGCCGGCCACGCCTGCGTTGCCCGGTCCTCCCGCGCCTGTGATCACGCTGGACGCGCCGACGCTCAGTCCGCTCCTCGCTAAAAGCGGCGAGATCGATGAGGACATGGCCGAATCTTACGTCGGCGATGCGAGCCTCACATCGGAACCACCGAACTGCGTTCCGAAACGGGCTGTTCGTCGCGTCTGATCCCTAGTTGAAGCGACGCTCCCACTCGAACGCCGAGCGCACAATCTCATCCAGATTTTGATGGGAGGGCCGCCACTTCAGCTCGCGCTTCAACTTGCTTGAATCGGCGACGAGCATCGCGGGGTCGCCCGCGCGCCGCGGCGCCTCATGCACGGGAAGAGGCGCGCCAGTGAGCTTTTCGATTGCGCCCACGACCTGGCGGACGCTGAAGCCCTCGCCATAGCCGCAATTGTAGATCGCTGGCGAAGCATTTGCGCGCAAGGCATCCAGCGCCAGCAGATGCGCGGCGATGAGATCCTCGACGTGGATGAAATCGCGAACGCCTGTCCCGTCGGGCGTCGGATAGTCCGTGCCGAAGATGTCCAGGTGCGGCACGCGCTTCAGTGCCACCTGGCAGGCGCGCTTAATCAGATGGGTGGCGCGGGGCGTCGATTGGCCGGTACGCTTCTTCGTGTCGGCGCCGGCGACGTTGAAATAGCGCAGTGCCATGAAGCGGAAGTCGTGGGCCTTTGCCGCGTCTTCCAGCATCCATTCCGTCATCAGTTTGGAGCGGCCATAGGGATTGATCGGCTCCTTCGCTGCTTCTTCCGTCACGAGCTCACCGTTGCCCATGCCGTACACAGCCGCCGTTGAGGAGAAAATGAAGTGGCGCACGCCCGTGGCGACGCAAGCCGCCGCCAAGGCGCGCGAGACCATGGTGTTGTTGGCGTAATATCGAAGCGGGTCGGCTACGGACTCGGGAACGACGATCGAGCCGGCGAAATGGATGACGGCATCTACCTCGTGCTCAGCGATCAGGCGCTCGACAAGCTTTGCATCGCCGGCTTCGCCCTCGACGAAGCTTGCCGTCTCGCCGACGAGGCCGCGCACTCCGGTCGAAAGATTGTCGAGCACGACGACGCGTTCGCCGCGATCGAGCAGCGCGTACGTCATGTGACTGCCGATATAGCCGGCACCTCCGGTCACCAACACGCTCATCGTCGTCTCCGAACCCAGCCGACCACATATACTCCGCAGTCGTTGTCGACGCGCTAACGCCATGATTTCGTTCGGCTGATGGGTGGGAAGCGCCGCAGAAACGCGCCCAAGGGGCGGCGACAGGTTGGGCACAGGACGCGCCGCCGGCCACAAAGCGTAAGTGAGATTTACACTTTTCGACCCTTCGCGGAACTCTGGTACCACTAAGTCATTGATTTTGTTGAATTGAGGGTTGGCATGCCCTTTGCTTCTCTTTTTGGCCAGAAACAAAGCTTGGCCGCGGACTGGGAAAAAGGGATCCGCGTTCAAGTCAAGACGAGGTCAGTACAATGCGCAAACTCTTGAAAGCCGCGGGCATACTGGGTGTTGGAATTCTCATCTCAGCTGCAGCGACCGGTGCCGCCGAAGCCGGCACGATCACCAGCAATTGCACCGTATTCCCGGTGACCTTCAATAACGGCTCTGGCGGTCCGACGACTGTGTCCTGCCCGGGCTTTTCCGGCCCAGGAACGCTTACCGGCGCCAGTCTGACCCTGCAGGGCGACTATCAGTTCGGCAGCGACGGCTCGAACGACATCCGGATCAGCTTTGCGGTCAATAATCCGGCCGGCGTGACCTGGACCGATTCAGCGCCGTTCGGCGATGTCACGGGTGGTGTCAGTTCGGGCACGCCCTTGAACATCTCTGACGCCGCGACTGGCGGCATCACCAACGCGAATTTCGCGAGCGCGTTCGGTGTTGACGTCTCTTCGGCGGTGATCAGCGGCAGCGCGGCGACTTCGTCCGGCGCGGTCCAAATCACCTACACCTTCACGACGGAACAGGTGCCGGAACCCGTCACGCTGTCGCTCTTCGGAGCTGGCTTGGCCGGTGCGGCTGCACTGCGTCGTCGCAAGAAGAAGATTGTCTGACTGGAGTCATCCAGTAGAGGGAAATGAAAACGGCGGCCATCGTGCCGCCGTTTTTGTTTTGAGGTTTTCGATTTAGTTGACGCCCGAGGCGCGCCCGTCATGTGTCGGTGGCCGCAGCGCAATTGCCAATTCACGCATGTCGATTTCGGCGGCCGCGCGAAGTCGAAATCCGTCGTAAAATTTGTCGGCGCAAAAATCTGCAACGACACTTTTACAGAGATATCTCTCTGGCCGCGCGCGCGTGCGCATTTATTCGGTAAAGCGAGGCTGTCGCTATCAACATTTGTTCCCCATCACATTATATCTGCACAGGCATGGGGTTCTTGCGGCGGGTATGACCATTCGAAATCCACATTCGACCGTGCGCCGCGATTTCGCTGATCGGTCCTTGGCGTTTGAACTGGCGAAGAAAAATGTCTGGCGCGCGATGACGATGCCGCGCCCCGGCCCAACCACGACTTATGAAGCGATCGATTTGGCAGCCGCGCCGCGCGCAACCGGCGATCGAGCGCAACAGGAAGTCGTTGCGCAAAGCGGCGACGATAGAGGCGCGCGCGAGACGCGCTGGTCGCTCAGATCGACTCTCCTGCTCATTTTGGGTGTGGGCGTCGCTTTCTGGGGCGCCGTCCTTTGGCTGTTGCTCGGCTGAAGCGTCGATTGAGTTCGACGGAACGTCACGCCAGTTCCTCTACCGATCACCCGAGATTGATTCGAGGGCCACTGCTCAACGGAGCGGCGACATCGCGACTCGTTCAATATTTCTTGGGTTTGGATAGACAGTTTAAGACGTTTAGGGCGTAATCTCTCCCGCTTCGCGCGGGCCACAGTTTCCGGTCCGATCCACAGGCGGCGTTTTCATGACCTGGGACCAGTTCTGGTACGAACTACAAATGGCGGTTCCGTCCGTCGAAACCGCGCTATCTTTCGTTGCGGTCATCGTCCTCTATTTCGTCGTGCAGCGTTGGGCCAAGGTCCGTCAATCGGCTCTGACGGTGGTTCGGGATCTGTCGATCGTGGGAGCGACCTGGCTGACGGCATCGTTTCTCCTCAGGCTCGACAGCCAAAATCACTGGCTGCAGCGCACGGCGTCTTTCTTGACGAATCTCTTCTGAGGCTCAAACACACAAAATATACTGTTAATTAAAATTGCGCGGCATAATTTACGACGATCCCCATATCGGCTACCCAAAGGAAAGCGTTAACGGTAGCTTAACGCCATCTTGGGGTGATGGATGCGTTCCAGCGTAAAAGCACTGGCGACGGGGATTCTTGTCGCGACATGGGTGATCTCGTCGGCGGCGATCGGGCAACCGAGCGGCGGAACGGTCGTGTTCGGCGGCGCAACGATCGGTACACCCAACTCGACGACGACCCTCATCAAGCAGACGACCAACGCTGCCATCATCAACTGGCAGAGTTTCTCGCTCAACTCCGGCACGAGCGTGGTCTTCGATCAACCCGGCGCAGCCGCGATCGCGCTCAACCGCGTGCTGGGCGGCGGCGTTTCGCAGATCGACGGCAGTCTCTCGGCGAACGGCCAGGTCTGGATCATCAACGCCAACGGAATCCTGTTCGGCAAGGGAAGCCAGGTCAATGTGGCGGGACTTCTCGCCACCACATCCGATATCGCAAACGGCGATTTTGCGTCGGGCCAATACAATTTCACTTCGGCATCGTCGAACCCAGCGGCCAGCGTCGAGAATGCCGGTTCGATCCATGTCGCAGGCGGCGGCTCGGCGGTCCTTTCCGCGCCCCATGTCAGCAACGCCGGTCTCATCCAAGCCGATGGTGGACAGATCGTGCTGGGCGGCGCCAATGCCTTCACCGTCGATTTCGCCGGCGACGACCTCCTGCGCTACCAAATCTCGGCGCCTGTTGCGGTTACTCCGACAGACGCGAACGGCACGCCGCAGAAGGAACTTGTCGCCAATAGCGGAACGCTGAGTGCTGCAGGCGGACGCATTCTTCTGACCGCGCGCGCCGCCGCCAACGTCGCCGACAATGTCGTGAACAACACCGGGATGATCTCGGCGAACTCGGTGTCGGTTCATAACGGCGAAGTGATTCTCGATGCAGGCTCGGGCAGCGTTCAGGACAGCGGAACAATCAGCACCACCGGAAATGGCGCAGGTGAAACCGGCGGCAACGTCGCGCTCGCCGGAAACTCGGTCACGGTCGCCGACAACGCGGTGATCGACGCGTCGGGCGATCAGGGCGGCGGTTCCGTCAGCATCGGCGGCGGGCTGCACGGCAGCGGGCCCTACCAGTCCGCTGAGAACACCGACGTCGGCAATGCGACGATCCATGCCGACGCACACACCAGCGGCAATGGCGGCACGGTCTCGATCTGGTCGACCGGCACGACTCGATTTGCCGGCACCGTGACCGCCACGGGCGGATCCAAGTCCGGCAACGGCGGAATGGTCGAGACCTCCGGTCATCTCCTGTCCGTCGAACCGACGGCCTCCGTCAGCACCACTGCGGCGCAGGGCACGCGCGGCGATTGGCTGCTCGATCCGCTCAATCTGACGATCGTCGACGATCCGTCGCTTCCCAACCCGCTGGTGAACGGAACGCTGCCCTACAATTTCTGCGGTTCCTGCAACAGCACGATTTCGGCGCAGGTCGTGGTTCAGGCGCTGACGACGACGGACGTCACGCTACAGGCGTTCGACGATATTTTCGTCAATGCCGCGATCAGCTCGGGAGCCGGCCACACGCTCATGCTCGATGCCGGGCGTTCGATCTTCGTCAACGCCAATATCGATCTGACGGGCAACGGCGGAACCGTGATCTTGTCGGCCAAGAATCCTGGCGCCCATGTGCCGGGCGGACCGGCCACCGATCCCGGCGCGGCCTCGATCAGCGGCAGCGGCGTCATCAGTGCGGACTTCGTCACGCTGGTTGATACATCGAACGGGTCGGACGGCGGCAGCATCGGAAGTTCAGCTGCGCCGCTGCAAATCGGCGGCGGCAAGGTCTCCGTTCAAACGGGCGGCGCCGATGTTTTCCTCGAGGCGAGCAACAAGCCTGGCGGCGCGGTTCCCGATTTGCTGCTCGGAAATATCGCCGTCGGCGCGGGCCAGTTGACCGCCATCGCGGCCGGAAACCTGACCATCGCGACAGGGGCGACCATCACGAGCTCGAACGATGGCGATGCGGTCGTCCTGTCGGCCGGCCAAGACTTCATCAACGATTCCGGCAGCGGCGCTGTTTCACTCACGGGCGGCGGCCGCTTCCTGATCTATTCCAAGGCGCCCGCAGGCGACACGTTCGGTGGCCTCGACAGCGCCAACACGGCGGTCTGGAACACGACCTATCCGACCCCAATCTCGGCGGCCGGCAGCCGCTATGTCTTCGCCGAGCAGCCGACGCTGACATTCACATCCACCGATCTTTCGAAGACGTATGGCAGCGACGGGTCTGCCGCCTTGCCTTCGGCCTATACCGTGTCGGGATTCGATCCGGGTGTTGCCGGCGCCTATCTCGGCGACACGGCGGCGACAGCCTTCTCGGGCGCGCCTGGTCTCAGTTCTGCAGGCGCTGCGGCCGGAGCAAGCGTTTCCGGCGGGCCATATCAGATCACGATTGCCACGGGATCGCTTGTCTCAACGAGCGGCTATGCCTTTCAGTTCGTGAGCAGCGGGCTTTTCACGGTGAACCCGGCGCTTTTGGAAGTGACGGCAAATCCGCAATCGAAGGTCTACGGCACGGCCGATCCGACATTGACCTATACCTTCAGCGGTCTGGTCAACGATGACACCTCGGCGGTGTTCAGTGGCGCGCTCGGCCGCGCCGCCGGCGAGAATGTCGGCAACTACGCGATCAACCAGGGGACGCTCTCGGCCGGCGCCAACTACACGATCGACTTCACCGGCGCGAACTTCGCCATCACCCAGGCTCTGCTCTCGGTCAGCGCCAATGCGCAAACGAAGGTCTATGGCGCGAAGGATCCCAAGCTCACCTTCACCTTCAGCGGGCTCGTGAATGGCGATACGTCTGCGGTGTTCACGGGCGCTTTGACGCGCGACGCGGGACAGAATGTCGGCAACTACGCCATCACCCAAGGCACGTTGGCGGCCTCCAACTATACGATCTCCTTCACCGGCGCGAATTTCGCCATCACCCCGGCAACGCTGACCTATATCGCCAATTCCACGAACCGGACGTACGGCTCCGACAGTCCCGCGCTGAGCGGAAAGGTCACCGGCTTCGTCAACGGCGACACGCTCGCCTCGGCGACGAGCGGCACGCTCAGCTTCACGACGTCGGCGACCCAAGCGAGCAATGTCGGGACCTACGCCGTCACCGGTTCGGGCTTGAGCGCGAATAACGGCAACTATGTCTTCGTCCAGGCTCAGGGCAATGCCACCGCGCTCACCATCAATCCCGCGACGCTGACATATGTGGCGACGTCGGGAACGATCGACCAGGGCGCGCCCATTCCCGTGTTGACCGGAATGGTGACGGGCTTCGTCAATGGCGACACGCTCCAGAGCGCGACGACGGGCACGCTCACCTTCACCACGATCGCGACATCGGCGAGCCCGCCGGGCGTCTATGCGATCAACGGCTCGGGACTGAGCGCCAATCACGGCAACTATGTCTTCGTGCAGGACGTCGGCAACGCCACCGCGTTGACGATCAACAATATCGCCCCGCAGAACGTCGGACTCGGCGGCTACTTCCCCTGGACGTCGGGTGGCGACCGTCCGGGCGATGGCGGTTCGTCGCTCGGGCAATATGACAATGGCGGCGAGCCTGTCTATGTCGTGCCCGGCGGCGGCAGTGGCGGCGGCGCGAGCGATCTTCCGAGCGGCGACGTGACGAGCCTGTCCGGACCGATCGCCGAACTGGCCGCCGCACAAGGCTATGTCGAGCCGCCGACCAACGCCGATCGCCGCAGCAGTTCCTTGTCGCGCTACTTCGACAACGGCTCGTTGTTCGACAACAACTTCCCAAGCTGGGGCAACGACGCCTTCTGGCCCTGAGCGTCGACGTCAGAATCCGCCGCCATGTTTGCGCAAGAGCGACTTCACCAGCGCGGGGCTCTCGCGCACGCCCTGGTGCACGCGTCCGATGGTGATCACGCTTTGCACGCCTGGCGCATACTCGCCGGGAAGAGCGGCGCGCACCATCACGACGCCGGCGACGGGAATCATGACCGCGCTGCCGTCGGGCCTGGTGAAATGCGCCTTGGCGCCATGGAGCGCACCTGCGCCCAACAGCGCTCGGGTGATGTCAGCCACATAGTTGCGCGTCTCGAGCGGCAGGAGCTCGCGGTGCATCAGCCGGTATTCGAGATTTCCCGGGCCGTCATTGTAGGCCGAGAACATCACCGGAAAGCCGTAGGTCAGAAAAAGCCGATGCAGGAAGGCGGTCCCGGCAAAGATGTTGTCGTGCGGGTCCTGCGGATCGGGGCCGAGCCCATAGGCCGTGCGCATATCGGCATATGTCTGCGGCATGAGTTGCATGACGCCGAGCGCGCCGGCGCGCGAGGTGATCGGCTCCGTCTCGGACGACATGGTGCGCCCGCCGCTCTCCGCGACGATGACGGCACGGATCCAGGGCTGAGGCACGTCGAAGCGCTTGGAGGCGTCTTGGATCACCGGATCCCAGCGGCTGAGCAGCTCGCGCGGCGTCATCTGCTGTTCGAGCGCGTAGGCCGACGGCGGCGGCAGGACCTTCGTGGGTGGTTTCGGCTTGGGCACGGCCTTGGCTCGAACCTGGGCGACGCGATGGACGGCCGGTGGAGGATGGCTTGGCGCACTGCGCCATACGACGGCGGCCACCGCGGCCAAGCCCAAGAGCGCGAGGGAGGCCAACCAAAAGGCCCTCGGAGACGGCAAGCGCATTCCGTCAGCTCCCTGTTTCTCGGCCTTGCGGGTGCGTCCAGGCTGGATGCCGTGGCCGACGAATCGCGCTAGAACGTCTGATCTTCGCTCCGCGCTTTTTCCGCCCTACGGAGTGTTCTCGCGACACAGTTTCAGGATACACAATGCCCAGAATCCCGACCATGTCTCGCGCAGCACTGCTGAGAATGCAGGCGAAAACGGCGCCCGCGAAGCCGGCCGAAGCTGTTGCCAAAGAAGACGCCAAGAAAAAGGCCAAGAAAAAGCCGGGAACGAAGCGCTAGAGCGTTGCGCTCCTGTCCCAGGTCACATGATTCCCATCGCCCATCACAAGACGCGCCACGGCGAAATCGTCGTCCTGATGAGCCGCTCGACCGTCGCCTATTGGCAGGACGAGCGCCACCAAAGCGAAGCCGACCATGCCGGCATCAGCCTCGCTGCTTATATCCATGCGATCCACCATTTCCTGCGCCAGGCGCAGAGCCGCGACGTCCTGATGATCGGCTGCGGCGGCGGCACGCTCGCCACCATGCTGCGCGCGGATGGCGTCAAGGTGACGATCGTCGAGATCAACCCGCGCTCCTTCGAGATCTCGCGCAACTATTTTCACCTGCCGAAGGATGTCGCCTGCCATGTCGGCGACGGCCGCGCTTTTTTGCGCGCGAGCAAGCGCAAATACGATGCGATCGTGCTCGACGCCTATGACGGAAGCCGGCTTCCCGCCGCGATGCGCACGCCTGCGTTTTTCAGACTCGTCAAGTCGCGGCTCCGAAAAGGGGGCTCGCTCTACGTCAACGTCGTGATGCGCAACGACCGCGACCGCCACCTCGACCGGATCGCCGACCTGTTGGGCAAGGCCTTCGCGACGGTGCGCCTTCTGGATGCCAGGGGCACCAGCGACCGCAATGCGGTCGCCATGGCCGGCGCGGTCGAACGCCTGAAGCCTCCGGCCATGACGATCCGGCCAAGGGCAGGGGCCAGGCTCCTTCGTCAGGAAATCAAGGCGCTGGCCTTTCGCGAGCCATAACATAACATCCGTTATCTGTTAGACTGGACGCGGAGACAAACCATGACGCACGCCTTCGATCTCGTCCTGCGCAACGCAACCGTAATCGACGGCACCGGCAGCGAACCCTTCGTGGCCGATGTCGCGGTCAAAGACGGCAAAATCGCCGCGCTCGGCACGTTCGCCGGCCGCGGTGGCGAAGAGATCGACGCCAAGGGCCATCTGGTCACGCCCGGCTTCGTCGACATCCACACCCATTACGACGGTCAGGCCATCTGGTCTCAGACCCTCGCGCCGTCGTCGCTCCATGGCGTCACCAGCGTGGTGATGGGCAATTGCGGCGTCGGCTTTGCGCCTTGCCGCGCGGCCGACCGCGAACTTCTCGTCAGCGTGATGGAAGGCGTCGAAGACATTCCCGAGATCGTCATGACGAGCGGGCTCGAATGGGAATGGGAGAGCTTCCCCGAATATCTTTCGGCGCTGGCGCGCCGTGCGCACGACATCGATTTCGCCACGCAGATTCCGCATTCGGCGCTGCGCGTTTACGTCATGGGAAAGCGCGGCGCCGAGCGCGAGCCCGCAACGCCGGAAGATCTCGCGCTGATGCAGAAGCTCGTGCGCGAAGCGATCGGCGCGGGCGCGCTCGGCTTTGCCACCTCGCGCATCTTCATCCACCGCACCGCCTCGGGCGCGCATATTCCAAGCTATGACGCCGCCGAAGACGAACTTCAGGCGATCGCCGAGACGTTGAAGGAGATGGGGAAGGGCACGCTGCAATTCGTGCTCGGGATGCCGTGGCGCGATTTGGCGAGCGAGGTCGAACTGGTGGCGCGGCTGGCGCGCGCCTCCGGGCGGCCGGCAAGTTTCTCATTGGCGCAGGACAATTCACGCCCCGACTCCTGGCGCGATGCTCTGGCGATTTGCGCGCGCGCCAAGCAGGACGGCGCCGTCGTGAATGCACAGGTTTTCCCGCGCGGCGTCGGCATGATCATCGGGCATGACGTGTCGGTCAATCCGTTCTGCCTCTGCCCCAGCTATCAGGCGCTCGGCACCTTGCCGTTCGCGCAGAAGATCGCGGCGCTGAGGGACCCGTCGCTGCGCGCGCGACTCTTGAGTGAAAAGCCGCTCGACCCGATTGCACCCTTGGCCGTGATGGGCCGCTATTTCGAGCGCATGTTCGAACTTTCCGATCCGCCCAATTACGAGCCGCCGTTATCTCAGAGCATCGCCGCGCGCGCCCGCGCCTCGAACCAGAGTGCGGAAGAGCTGGTCTATGACCTTTTGCTCGAAAACGACGGCCAAAAGCGGCTCTATGTCATCCTCACAAACTACGCCGCCGGCAATCTCGATTGCGTGCTCGAGATGATGCAGTCGAACGAGACGATTCTCGGCCTGGGCGATGGCGGCGCGCATTACGGCATGATCTGCGATTCCGGCTATCCGACCTTCGTACTGACGCATTGGACGCGCGACCGCCGCGGCGCGAAGCTGCCACTGCCGCGTGCCATCCGCGCGCTGGCGCGCGATCCGGCGCTCGCCGTCGGCTTGCTTGATCGCGGTGTGATCGCGCAAGGCTGCAAAGCCGACCTCAACGTCATCGATTACGACAAGCTGAGGCTGCCGGCGCCGTTCGTGGTCAGCGATCTGCCGGCGGGCGGCAAGCGGCTGATGCAGCAGGCGGGCGGATACATCGCGACGATCGTCAGTGGTGAAATCATCCGGCGAAACGGCGAAGCGACGGGCAAGCTCCCCGGGCGTCTCGTGCGCGGCGCACAGAAGCCTGCGGGTTGAATTCGCGCCCATTGGGGCGGCCGGTTCATCCATTTTGCGCTACGCCGCCGCTCTTTTGCGCATCAGACGGGGTTGAACCTGATTCGCGAGGTAGGAGGGATGACAGAGTTTGAAATGGCCGAGCTGTTCAATGACATGCAGACGGCAGTCATTGCGCAGCTGTCGCTCTACGTGTCGGTTATGTCGGGCTTTCTAGTCATGTCGTTTCTGGTGGCGCATCGGCTGAGCCGGTTAATGTTGGTCATCGCCCTCAGCCTGTTCTCCTGGCTTTGGTATGTTTTGTTAATGTTGAGCTATCGCGAGATGGCAAGTTTCGTCGGCCTGATGGGAGAGATGAGAAGGTTCAGGGACGCGGGCAAAGGACTAGGTTGGCACAATGCGACCCAAACACCTTCGTTCTTATTGGGGTTGGTCCCCATCTCCTGGATTGCTTTTCAGTTTGTTTTCTACGCGGCAGCCATAGGTTTTTTCTTTCACTGTCGTCACATGCACCTGAGGGGTATAGCGCTCCTGAACCTTTCTCCCGACTCGTCAAATGATGCAGAGCCCGGAAGAAACTGATGCCACCTCAATTGGATCGCGCCGAACTGGCCAAGCGGTTTAAGAATCAGGGCAACGATCTTGTTGTCCAAGTCGCAAGCCTGATGCAGGGCGGAATTTTGTCAGCCGCTGCCTTTTCGCTCATCGAGATCTTGCGCACGCCGGGCGATGTTGTGGTGCGTCTCATGCTTTGGCTGATGAGTGTGGGCGTGGCGTTTTTTATCTTCTTTCGCTTGGTTCAGCGTGCGCCTTTGCTGGTACGGGCGGGTGGCGATGTGCTTTTCATGGTACCCGTCATGGGCTTGCTTGAAACCATGTTGTTCGCGATTTTGGCGACCAACACGCTTGGTCCCGGCGGCTGGCGCTATTGGTACGTCGCGGCGACCCTCTTTGCCGCGGCGGGATTTCTGGCAACTTGGCTCAATCTCCGCGCGTTGGAACGGACGCAATACGCAGACGATGCCGAGTTCGTGTTCCATGCTTATCGGGCGACTTTGCGCCGCGTTTGCGTTGAAAGCATCGTCCTGACGGGATTCACCGGCGCACTCGCTGTCTGGATTCTGGCGATGCCATCCAATTGGCCGTATTTCGTTGCCTTCGTCTCCATTCATGCGGTGATTGTTAGCATCACGGGCGTTTTCGGGGCACGCGGCGAAGGGCGCGATACCGACTCCCTGCGGCAGAAGCTGAACGTTTGGTCCGCTTCTGACTCGTAACTGTAGTCCGGTCTTACACTTTGTGGTTAACCCGGTAATGACTTCCCGGCCTCGTTTACAAACGCATTTTGATTTTGCTCGAACATCGAAGATGGCACGGAGCTTGCACTTTCAATACCCGAAACGCGGCATTCGCGGGGGCGAATGCACTCTAGGAAGGGCTTACGATGAAGTCTTACGGACAAATGGGTTTTGCGGCGCTCGCGCTCGGAGCGCTGATAACCCTCGGTGGTACGGCGCCGGCTTCGGCGACAACCATCGATTTCGAGCTGACGGTCGACGGCTGCAGTTCCGGCTGCGGCTTGACTGATTACGGAACGGTCGAGGTCAGCGATATCGCCGGCGGCGGCGTCCATGTCGACGTCAGCCTGAAAGACAACGTCAATTTCCTGATCAATGCACTCTATTTCAGTCTCGATGGCAGCCCAAATCTGACGATCAGCAACATCAATTCGCCGTTCGCGGCAGGTGATGTGACGGGCAACGCAACGCCAGACAATTTCACCATCGGTCAGTTCGGGTGGTTCGACTACACGATCGCCTGCACGGCGTTCAATGCGACGACCAATCCGGACGGCTGCGGACCGGGCGCCAGCCATTCAAATCACGGGCCTCTGGACTTTGATATCACGAATACATCCATCACGACGGCGGACTTCATCTCCGGCAAGGGTAATCCGTTTGGTACCGGCGCGGATACGAACATCTTTTTCGTTGCCGATATCGCGAGCTTTACGGACATCGGAACGCTCACGGGTAAGGTCGGCGCCGGCCCAGGCGTCATCGTCGAATGCGTCCCTGGAGTGGACTGCGTCAGCGTTCCCGAGCCAGTCTCGATTTCACTGTTCGGTGCGGGCCTTGCCGGTGCGGCGATCCTGCGTCGTCGCAGGAAGAAGACGGCCTGAGATAGACGAAGCCTAAGAATTGAAAACGGCGGCCTCGGTGCCGCCGTTTTCGTTTGCGGTGATGCTGCACGGATCGGTGAAAGTCCATGTCTGTTTCCACCCATGATGGGCCTTGTTGGATAAGTTTTTCCGCTAAGTCGCCCCTTTCTCTCGCAAGCCGTTGAGTTTCCTCGCGAGAGTTTATTCGCACATCGCGAATCTATCCGCGTTCACGTGACGCTGTCTCGTTCCTATCTCCTTTTCCTAAGGCGAAGGAGAGATGCGACGATGACATTGTGACGTGACCGCGAGATCAGACAGGCAAGGGATGCAAGCTCGCGTGCATCCGCGCGAACCGGGGTGTACCGCGCTTGGAGCACGATCCCGAATTCGTTCGTAAGCCGGGGAGGTTGAAGTGACGGTGCTTGTGGTTGGCTGTGACGGCCTTCTTCCTGCCTGCCGCGTAGCGACGTAACCAGAATGGGCCTCGCCGGACATTACGCCGGCGGGGTCCTTTCTTATGGAGTGGAATAGAGTTCGATTCAATTCAGCTTGTAGAGCTCGCGCACATTATCCCGAAGGATCCAGCCGATTTCCTGTTCGTTTAACGACTGCGTGTGCTGCTTCAACAAATCCTGACTCCACGGCCAGGTCGAGTCGCTGTGCGGGAAATCGTTGGCCCACATCAGGCGTCGCGGATTGCACATGCCGGTCATCTTGAACGCGACCCAATCGTCCTGGAAGGTGACGAAGACATTCTCGCGGAAATATTCGCTCGGCAGTTTCTTCATCTCGTCGCATTTGAGCCAGGCGCGATGGCGCTTGTAGACATGGTCCATGCGATACATGAAGTGCGGCGCCCAGCCGGCATCGGCTTCGACGCAGACCAGCTTCAACTCCGGATGGCGCTCGAAGACGCGTCCGAAAATGAACATGCCGATGATATCCTGGCAGCCGCGGATGACCGCTTGCCAGGCCGCGATCCTCGGACCGCGATGCATCCTGGAGCCGTCCGCCAGCGCATTGGTTCCCCGATTTCCCGTCAAGATGTGGAAGCTGATCGGGAGTTCGAGTTCGACGGCCGCGCGCCACAAGGGATCGAAGGAGGGATCGTCGTAATCCTCTGCGGTCGCGGGGCTTCCCGGCATCATCACTCCCTTGAAGCCCATCTCCTTGATGCGGCGGAAATCCTCGATCGCTTCAGATACGTTGCGCACCGCCGTCATGCCGAGACCATGTAGACGGTTCGGCGCGGCGCCGACATATTCCTGGAGCCAGCGGTTATAGGCCCACATGCAGGCGTTCTTGTAATCGGCGTCGGGATGGCCGCAGAGCATCATGCCGATGGTGGGATAGATCATCTCGGCGAGGATGCCGTCACGCTCCTGATCCTTGATGCGCGCCTTCGGGTCCCAGCCGCCCTTGTGCAATTCGGCGAAATCGGTGCCACCGATCTTGAGCGTCTTGGGATCCTTGCCGGCCGCCGCCACGAGCCCGAGTGCCAAGGGTTCGGAGAAGCCTTCGACTACGAAGACATCGCCCGTCTCGCCGGGCCGCGTGTCGCGCACCATGTGCGGCGCACTCTCGCGATATTTCGTCTCGATGAAATCGACATAGCAATTCGGCGGCTCGGTGATGTGGGAATCGGCCGAGATCGCGTGCAGGTCGATGGGCTTGGTCTCTGTCATCGCCTTCTCCCTTCAGGACACCACGGCGGCGCGGCGTCCGGCAAATTGCGGGATGAGATGTTCGCCGATGAGCCTGGTGCTGCGCAACACGGCTTCGTGCGGAATGCGGCCATATTGCAGAAGGCACATCAGCCGGTCGGTGCCGATACCGGCATATTGCGAGACTTTCCGGGCGCAGTGATCCGGATCGCCGATGATGACGGAATCGAGCGGTTCGAGCACCTCATGCGCTTCTTCGTTCGAGATGTTCTCGCCGCGCGCCATGCGCTTCAGAACCGCGATCACCGGAATTTCGTCCGGCGCGATCTCCAGGCTCGTCGGGTCGTCGCCCTTGAGGGCGGCTATGTTCTGGCTCGCGGTGCGTGCCAGGTGCGGGTTGAGGCCGGAACGGATCATGTCCCACCAGATCGATCGCGGCACCTTGAAGGCGATGGGCGCGGCATGAACGTACCAAAGCGCGGCCTTGGCGGCGCCGTTGGCAATCGCTTCCTTGCGCGACTCCGCGACGTGCACGAAGGTAAAGACACCTTTCTGGTGATTGAGAAAGCGTCCGCCTCCGGATTTCTGCGAAGCGAAGCCCTTCTCATACTCGTCGAGCATCGATTTCATGACGCCAACCGGGCTCAACAGCGTCGTGCCGAGCACGCCGACGCCCAGTTCGCCCGCCATGCGGAACGAGTCGGGACTACTTGCGGTCTGCCAGAGTCTGGGATGGGGTTTCTGCACCGGGCGCGGCACCACTTCGCGTTCCGGCATCTGGAAGAGCTTGCTGTCCCAACTGAACGTCTCCTGCGTCCACATCTTGGGGATCATCTGCAAGGCTTCCTTCAATTCGTCGCGCGCGGTCTGCGGATCGACGCCGAAGGTTTCCCACTCCTTGCCGCCCGACTTGGCGAGGCCGAGTTCGAAACGCCCGTTGCTGAGAATGTCGAGCGTTGCGGCACGTTCGGCGACGCGGAGCGGCCCGTTGATGCGAAAGGGCGCCAAGACGCCCGCATGCCCGACATGCATGCGCTGTGTGTTGAGCGCGATCGCCGTCAGCAAAAGTTCCGGTGCAGCGCTGTAGCTGAACTCCGGCGCGCCGTGATGTTCGACCTGCCACCAGATCTCGAAGCCGTGCTTATCGGCCGCGCGCGCTTCCTCGATCGTGTCGAAAATCAGCTTGCGCTCATGATCGGGCGGAAAGGGCTTGCCCAACTGGACTTCACAGAACACATCGAACTTCACGGAACGCTCTCCCCAGGAGTGATGTTGCTTGGCTTACAAAACGGCGATCGGATTGACCGGCGATCCGGTCGCCTTCTCGACGCGCAGTGGCGCGACCGTCAAGAGGAACTCCCAGCGTTTCTCTGCAGCGCACGCCTTCTCCAGGTCGACGAAATAGAGGTTGTCGAGAAGATGCAGGCCCATCGAAACGAGCGCGCACATGTGAACCGGGATCGGCCAATCCTCGATCGGCGCCGGCGAGGGTGCGGGATCGTGCACCGCATCGGAGCCGAGCACGGCGATCTTGCGCTCGAACAGCCACGGAATGCAGGAGGGGTGAAGGCCGGCGAGCGGTGGTCCTTCGCCGGGATTGGGCTTGTTCTTTGCGCGCCAGGCATCGCGGCCGACCGAGATCAGGAGGATGTCGCCCTCGCCGACGCGCACGCCCTGGCGCTCTTCCGCCTGATCGAGCTCGGCTGCCGTGACCTGCTCTTTCGGTTCGACATAGCCGGTGCCGCGCAGGCGCGGAATGTCGAGCAGGACGCCTCGCCCGCACAAGCCGTTGCGCGCCGCCATGATGCTGTTGCGCTTGGCGCCGGTCGAGCGCACGTCCGTTGCGGGATAGCCGTTATACATCTTGCCGTCGACGAAGACGTGGCAGAGCGCATCGATGTGGCTGGACGCGAGGCCGTGATAGGCGATGCCGATGAAATCGAGCGAGGCTTCCAATCCTGGAATGCCGTGCGCGCAGGGATCATCGCCACCCACCACGATGTGATGGAGCGCAGGCGTTGGGTTTTCCGGACCCGGCGTAACGGGAAAGTTGCGCGCACAGCTGATGCTCTGTCCGGTCTTGACCAACTTCGCCGCCGCGGCGGTGCGCTCAGCGGTCAGATAGTTGAGCGTGCCGCGCTCGTCGTCCTTGCCGAAGCGTCCCCAGTTGGAGACCTGCTGGAAGAGCGCCTTCATGTCCTGTTTGGTGTTGAACGTCATATCCGTTCGTCCTGCGTTTTGGGCTACTCAAGACTTGGCCAGCAACGCCTCATTTGCCTTGCTGTGGCGTTGGCCGGGCAAGAGTTCGATCAGTTCGATCAGATTGCCGTTGGGGTCATAGCAACAGCAGCTGCCGACGATGCCAAGTTCGGTGTGGGTGAAGAGCTCGCGGGTGAAGCGCACGCCCTTGGCTGCCAACGCATCGTAGGCCGCGCGCACGTTCTTCACGCGAAAGGCAATGATGCGCGGCACTTCGCCGTCCGCCACGGGCACGGTGGCGAATTTGGCGTTCGGTTCGACCCATTGGATGATGTCGATCATCGGCCCTGTCCGATCACTGGGCAGCACCATGAGGACGCCCCGGCCCTTTGCGCGCTTCATGCCGAAGATGGTTGCGACGAAGTCTGGCCACACGACATCACGCCGGTCGTTCAGGATCTCGAAGCCGAGCAGTTGATAGAACGCGACCGACTCGTCGAGGTCGCGGGCGTTCACGACCGTGTGATAGAGACTCTCCAGCGACCAGTTCTGCGGCATGAACTCCCCATCCGTTCGTCTTTTTCGGTGTTTTCTCCAATCGGATGGAGGAAACATAACAAGTGTTATGCAACAACGCAATCGCACCGCTCCAGATCCGCAGCACGCCGCCCTGCAGCGGTTGATTTCACCCGGCGCGCTAGGCACTGTAGCGTCCATCCACCAGCAGCATGCGAGCAGGGGTTCGATGCCCAAGAAGGTCGATCGTACCGTCCGGCGGGAGGCGTTCCTGGCCGCGGCGTATAGCATGATCAAGAAGCACGGCATTTCAGGGGTGACCGCGCGCGGCGTGGCGGCCGAGGCCGGCTTCACCACCGGCGCCTTGGTGCACTATGTGAAGTCGATGGACGAGCTTCTGGTCGAGTCATCCGAATATGCCGCGCGTGACGTCAGGGCGAACATGCTCGAAGCCGAGGAGGAGCCGAATCCGCTGGAAGCGCTTCGCGGCGTCCTCTATCTGGCGCTTGCCAGCGATGCCGACAAGCGCGGCAACTGGAACTTCTTCCTCGGCTTCTGGGAGCGCTCCGTGCACAACGCCGCCGTGCGCAAGATCACGCATTTGCGCTACGAGGAGTGGCTCAAGCGGTTGTCGCGGCTGATCCGGCGCGCCAAGGACGACGGTCAGGTCGCTCCCGATATTGACGTGACGCTCGCCGCCCGCTCAGCCATGGCGCTGATCGATGGTATCGCGATTCAGGTCCTGCGTTCGGGCAAACCACCTTCGACACAAACGCAGCGTCAATTGATCGATCAGTGGATGGCGTCGTGGCTCGGCGCCAAAATTCGTCCGACCGCCTGAGCCTGCGGATCAGCCCGCCATCACGCCGCCATCGATGATGAGCTCGGTGCCGGTAACGAAACGCGCCGCATCCGAAGCGAGATAGACAACGCCCGCCGCGATGTCTGCCGGCAGGCCCGCATGTCCCACGGGCGTCGCCGCGGCGCCAGCGGCGCGAACGTCTTCCATGGCGTCGCTGTTGCGCCCGTCGTCGCTCGCGGGCAGGACCCCGTCATTGCCGAGCTTCAGCCAGATCGGCGTTTCGATGGCGCCGGGATGGATGGAATTCACCCGGATATTGTTCTTCGCGTGCGCGCATTCCATCGCCAGCGCCTTGGTGAAGAGCCGAACACCGCCCTTGCTCGCGCAATAACCCGTCATGCCGGGTATGCCCTTCAGTCCCGCGACCGAAGAAATGTTGATGATCGCGCCCAGCCCGGACCTTTCCATCAGCGGCAGCGCAGCCTTGCTTCCGAGAAAGATGCCATCGAGATTGATCGACATCTGGCGGCGCCAGGCTTCGAAGCTCATGTCCAGCAGCCGGCGCGAGATGCAGATTCCGGCGTTGTTGACGAGGACATGGAGCGCGCCGAACTCGCGCGCGACGTAATCGATGAAAGACGTCCAGCTCGCTTCGCTCGCGACGTCGAGCAATTTCCAGCGCGCCGTTCCTTTCTCAGCCTCGATCGCGGCGCAGGTTTCGGCCATGCCGTTTTCGTCGATATCGCCGACCACGACATGCGCGCCTTCGTTGGCGAGCGCAAGGACACAGCCGCGTCCGATTCCGCTTGCGCCGCCCGTCACGACTGCGATTCTGTTCTCCAGCCTGCCCATGTGTTTTCCTTCTTTCGAAATTGCTAGTGCGTATCGGCCTGGGTCCACTTGTCCACCACGAAGACGGCAAGTTGCGTCATCGCCTCGGCGCCTTGCGGCAACATGGCGTGGAACATGTGCCAGACATGGATCATGCCAGCCCATACGACCAGCTGGGCCTCGACCTGCGCCATGCTGGCCGCATCGAGCAAGGCGATGGAATCGTCGAGCAGAACTTCATCCGAGCCGGCATGGATCAACATCGGCGGCAGGCCGGAGAGATCGGCCAAGGCCGGCGAGGCGCGCCCATCGCGCGCATCGGCCGCGCCGAGGTATGCATCGGCCATCTCTCTGAGACTGCGCCGCGTCAGCAAGGGATCGACACTTGCCTTGCTGTCGAAGCTCTGCGCTTGGCAGCGCATGTCGGTCCAGGGGCTGATCGCGATCAGTGCCGCCGGCATGACGAAACCTTGGCGTCGCGCCTCGACTAACGTCGCGACAGCAAGGCCACCGCCGGCAGATTCGCCGCCGATCGCGATCGAACGCGCGTCTTTGCTCTGCGCGAGAAGTGCCCCATAGGCGCGCACGGCGTCCTCCAGTGCTGCGGGAAATGGCTGCTCGGGCGCCAGGCGATAATCGACACTGACGACGCGGCACTTCGCCAGCCGAGCAAAGAGGCTGGTAAAATTGCGCGAACCGGCGGGATTGCCCAGGACATATCCGCCGCCGTGAAGATGGAAGAGAATTCGCGAAGGATGCGCGCGCGCCGGGATAATCCATTCCACGGCGACGCCATCCAAGTCTGCGGCTTCAAATTCAATGTCCGCCGGTTTCACGAAGGCGGCGGCGAATTTCTCCGCTTGCGCGCGGCGCTCCAGGAAGGGCGTGTCCGGTCCGCCGACGAGCGCTTTCAGCATTTGGCGGACTTCGTCTATCGGCCGCATGGCGCTCTCCGACGTTGCATTTTTGCAAGCAAAACAGGCATTGTCACTTAATGTAACGGATGTTATATTTCAAACGTAAATTCAAACTCGCGGGATTCGGCGCCCGCCACAAGCGTATTTGCAGGGGAGCGAAGCGTATGCGTAAGGGCCTCAGGGTCCCGCTCAAGAGCGGGGCCGCTTTGTTGTGTTTCCTCGGCACTGTTCAGTTCGCGCAAGCCGCGGATGCTCCCGATAGCCCAAAACCAACGAAAGTCGCAGCCGTGACCGCCCCGCCGGCAAAGAGCGCACCGGCCGGTGGAAACGTGATTGAAATCGTGACGGTCACCGCCGAAAAGCGCGAAGAAACGGCCCAAAAGGTTCCGATTCCGCTGACCGCGGTCGATGGCGGCATGCTCGACGCTATGGGCGTCGTCGGCTTCAAGGAACTCGGCATGCGCGTACCGTCGCTGCGCTTCGGTTCGGGCGTCACAGGCGGCGAAAACGTCATCACCATGCGCGGACTCGGCAGCCAGAACACCACGCCGGGCGGCGACTCTCCCGTCGCCTACAGCGTCGATGGCGTCACGCTCCAGCGCACGACGTCGGTCGATCCGGAGTTCTACGATATCGAGCGCGTCGAAGTATTGCGCGGCCCGCAGGGCACTCTCTATGGGCGCAACTCTGTCGGCGGTTCGATCAACGTGATCACCAACAAGCCGACCGACACCTTAGGCGGCAGTGTGGACGCTCTGGTCGGCGACTATGCGGCACACATCTTCCGCGGCTGGGTAAACGCGCCTCTGATCGATGAGCCGGGCGGCTTCAAGATGTATGCGCGCATCACCGGCGTGTCAGCCCAGCATGGTCCCTACACAAAAAACCTCTCGACCGCCCCGACGGCAACGCACACCGCGGACGCGCAGGATTTTCTGATGATACGCGGCCAGTTGTACCTGGAGTTTTCACCGGATCTGAACGCGTACCTCTCGGCGAGCACGACGAGCAATGATGATCCGGTCGGAACGACCGAAGCGTGGTGGGAGACGCCCACCCGTTTCCTCTTCGGCAACGCGCCAAATCCGCCGCTTGGGCCCGGAAACCAGACCATCGCAATCGGTTCGCCCTGCGACTTCAGCACGCGGGCGAAATTCAGACCGCGCACCATGTGCGAGGACTTTCCGGAAATCGCCTCCAACCACGTCTCGCTCTATGCCGGTACCGTGAACTGGAATCTGGGCTGGGCCTCACTCACCTCGGTGACGGGCTACGCCACCAGTAGAGTCAGCCAGACCAGCGACGGCGACGGTTCCGACATTCCCTTGGCGATGGGGACGGCCTGGCTTCTCAAACAAAGCCAGATCTCGGAAGAAGTGCGGCTGGCGTCGAACGATGAAACCTCGCCGCTGAAATGGATCGCGGGCATCTACTATTTCTGGGCGAACAATTTCGAGAACTTCGCCTATATCGACACCGGCTTGAACGACACGTTCCCATTCCCAGGTGTCGTCGACGAATTCACCTTCCTCAGTCACGGCTTCACCAAGACCGAGGCCGTCGCTCCGTTCGGTCAGATTGACTATGACCTGGCCAAGACGTCGATGGATATTCCGCTGACACTCACGCTCGGCGCGCGTTACAGCGACGACCGGAAATACGGATTCAACTTCCTCAATTTCGAGTTGCCGGCGCTTGGCGCGGCCTTTCCGTCATCGGGTCCGTTCTCGAAGAGTTGGGGGCAGTGGACCGGCAAGGGCGGTGTTACCTGGCAAGTCGATGACGACGTCATCGCCTATGCCTCGGCGTCGCGCGGCTATCTGTCGGGCGGCAACATCATCGGCCTCGCCAACATCTATGGACCAGAGACGATGTGGTCTTACGATGTCGGCATGAAGTCGCGCTTCTGGGACGACCGCGTTCAGTTCAACGTCGCGGCGTATCATGAAGAAATCAATCATCTGCAGGTGTTCATCCAGAGCTCGACGCAGTCGGGCATCAACAACGTCAACGGCATCACGCAGGTGAACGGCGTCGAACTCGAGTTGGACGCCATCCCGATCGAGGATCTGCGCGTCAACGCGACGGTCAATATCAATCGCTCCACCTATGGAAACTACTTCACGACGGACACGCGCTTTGGTGTGCCGCCGCCGGGTTGCACATTTGGGCCGTTAGGCAACCTCTGCAACTTCCGCGGCCATACGCTCAATCAGACGCCGCCCTATACCGTCGATCTGGGCGCCCAATATACGTTCCACACCGAATTCGGGACGGTCACGCCGCGCGTCGACAGCTTCATCTCGGGCAAGGTGCAGTTCCTGCCGGACAACTTCATCACCTCGCAGCAGAAGCCCTATACGCTCACCAATCTGCACCTGACCTGGATCTCGAACGACGGGCACTACAAGGCGGAAGCCTTCGTCAACAACATCGAGAACGCCGATGTCATCTCCAACGACGGGTTGCAGTCGATCACGACTGGTCAAAGTTTGTTGGAACCTGACAATTTCGCCTATTACCCGCCACGCACAGTCGGCTTCCGGTTTGGCGTAACTTATTAGACCGGGAGGGCGGCGAGCGGCTGGCTGAGTTGCCAGCCGCTTGTTCGCCGTTTTTCAGATCTCAGCATTTGACGCCAGGCGTGAACACTTCCTTGATTTTGGAATGACGCAGCCCCGGCTCCAGTTCGATCATTTCGATCAGGGTGCCGTTCGGATCATAGGCGACGATGCAGCCCGTAATGCCGGCGTCGGGAATCGAGGTCGGCTCTTCGGTCGTGAACCTGACGCCTTTGGCCTTCAGGTCTTTGTGGGCTTGGCGAACGTTTTCCGTTCGGAATGCAATCACCCGGGGAATTGTGGTCGGCGACGGCGTGGGAAACGCGGCCCTCGGTTCCAGCCATTCGATGATATCGAGCATCGGTCCATCGGGATCGCTCGGCAGGATCATCAGCACTCCTCGGCCCTTGGGATTGGGAACGAGGGCGAAGGATGCGCCGCTGCCGTCGGGCCATACTGCGTCGCGCCGATCGCTTACGATGGTGAAGCCGAGCATCTCGTAGAACGTGACAGTCTCGCCGACGTTCTTGGCGTTGATGATGGTGTGATAAAGGTGCTTGAGGCGCCATTGCTCGGCCATGTGCTCTCCAGGAGGCATTTCGCGGCGATCATATAACGGTCGTTATGCTTGTGAAGCGGCATTCCGGCCGGTCTTGACTCGAACGGGCGCGTCCTTAAATGTAACGTCCGTTATAATTAGAACCGCAAGGGCGGCGCTGTAATGCGCGAACACTCAAGCCACTATGATGTCGTCGTCGTCGGCGCGGGATTTGCCGGCCTTTATGCGCTCTACAAGTTCCGTGCACTCGGTTTTCGCGTGCTTGCCTTCGAGAAAGGCAGCGATGTCGGAGGCGTGTGGTACTGGAACCGTTATCCCGGTGCACGCTGCGATTGCGAAAGCTATTACTACTCCTACTCCTTCTCGAAGGAGTTGCAGGATGAATGGGACTGGAGCCTGCACTATTCGGAACAGCCGGAGATTTTGTCCTATCTGGGCCATGTCGCAGACCGCTTTGCGCTGAGGCCCCACATCCGTTTCGACACGGCGGTTGAAACTGCAACCTTCGACGAAGCAGAGGGACATTGGAGGATCACCGCAAGCCGGGGCGACGCCGTCACGGCCAACTTCATCGTTACGGCTGCGGGCTGCCTCTCCGAAATCCAGCGCCCGGACATTCCCGGCCTCGACAGCTTTGCCGGCGAAATCTACTTCACCGCCGCTTGGCCACCGCAAGGTGTGGACTTCACAGGGAAGAAAGTGGGGGTGATCGGCACGGGTGCATCCGGCGTCCAAGCCATTCCGCGCATTGCCAAACAGGCGAAACATCTCACCGTCTTCCAGCGCACCGCCAATTGGGTCGTGCCGGTGTGGAATGCGCCCATGAAGGCGGAATTCGTCGAATGGGTGAAGAGCCACTACGACGAGATCCGTAAGAACTGTCTCTCGTCCGGCGGCGGTGTGCCATTCGAGGTCAGCCATACGCGCGCCGGCGATGTCTCGCCTTCCGAGCAACAAAGCATTCTCGAAAGGGCGTGGGCCGTCGGCGGAACGCGCTTTTTTGCGCAATCGTTTTCCGATCTGCTCACCGACCAACAAGCCAACGATGCCGCTGCGCGATTCGTGGCGAAATATATTCGCGGCATCGTCAAGGATCCCGCCGTCGCCGAAATGCTGATTCCGACCGACCATCCGATCGGAACCAAGCGTCCGCCGATGGATGACGATTACTATCTGACCTTCAATCGGCCCCATGTGAGGCTCGTCGATATTCGTCGCTCCCCGATCGTGGGAATCGACGGCAAAACGCTGCGCACGAAGGACGACACATACGAACTCGACGCACTGGTTCTTGCGACCGGCTTCGACGCGATCACCGGTCCATTGCTCGCGATCGATTTTCGCGGACGTGGCGGGCTGCGCTTGCGCGACAAATGGGCGAGCGGAGCGCGAACCTATCTCGGCCTTGGAACTGTGGGTTTTCCCAATCTTTTCACCATCACTGGGCCGCTCAGTCCGTCCGTTCTCGCCAATATGCCGACGGCGATCGAACAGCATGTCGACTGGATCGGCGACTGTTTGGTGTACATGCGCGATCACGATCTCGCGGTTATCGAGGCGACGGCCGACGCTGAGGATGGCTGGGTCGCGCACACCGCCGAAGTTGCGATGGGCACGCTCTATCCCAAGGCGAATTCCTGGTATCTCGGCTCCAACATTCCAGGGAAGCCCAGGCAGTTCGGAGTCTATCTCGGCGGCTTCAACACCTATCGCGAACGCTGCAACGCGATTGCCCAAAGCGGATATGAGGGCTTCACGCTTCGCCAGGCTGCCGCTGCAACGTCGCGGCTCTAGCCTTACCAAGCCTCTGATAAATAAAACGAATCACGAGCGCCACATACTATGGCCTCGTCCGTGCCCAATCATTAAAACAAATTCAGGCTTTGTCCCGGCGCCTGTATAGTTCGTCTGCCATTGAGACATGGAACTGGGGGTTTCATATGGGTCGCTTCTTCGCATTCGCTTATGGTCTTTTGACCTACGTCATCTTCTTCGTGACTTTTGTCTATGCGATCGGCTTCGTCACGGGTCTCGTCGTGCCCAAGACGATCGACACGGGCGCGGTGGTGCCGCTCGCCGAAGCCATCATCGTCAATCTCGTCTTGATGTCCGTTTTCGCTATCCAGCACAGCGTGATGGCGCGCCAAGGCTTCAAACAATGGTGGACGAAGTTCGTGCCGAAGTCGGTCGAACGCAGCACCTATGTCTTGTTCGCGAGCCTGGCGCTCATTCTTCTGTTCTGGCAATGGCGCCCGATCCCGACAGTCGTGTGGAGTATCGCGAATCCGAGCCTTGCAATGATCGTGCTTGGTCTCTCGATCGTCGGCTTCCTTCTCGTGCTGTCGAGCACGTTCCTCATCAATCATTTCGAACTGTTCGGGCTGCACCAGGTCGTCAACAATTTGGCCGGTCGCGAGATGCCGGCGCCGCGCTTCTACACGCCGCTCTTCTACAAGTTCGTGCGCCACCCCCTCTATCTGGGGTTCATCATCGCGTTCTGGGCGGCGCCGACCATGACGGTCGGACATCTCTTGTTCGCAGCGGTCACGACGGCCTACATCCTCGTCGCCATCGTGCTCGAAGAGCGCGATCTGGTGAATCTCTTCGGCGACGAATACCGCAAATATCGCAGTCGCGTTCCGATGCTGCTGCCCTGGCGCGGCTCGCTTTAAGATTGGATGACAGAAACGGCGGCGCCGGTGCGGCGCCGTCGTCAGGCCACGATGTCGACGTGTCCGTCCGCCAGGCGATAAACCGCGCCCACAATCTTCAGCTTTGCCGCCGTCACGCTCGCGTTCAGGATCGGTGCCGCGCCTTTCAGCTTCTGCACCGTGTCGCTGACATTCTGCCTGATGGCGTTGTCGAGGAGATCGCCGGGTTTCCCCTGGCTTGCCTTGACGGCCGGCGTAAGGTTCGCCACCAGCGAAGGCAGATGGCCGGGAAGGGTGGTGTTGTCTCTCAAGGACTCGATCGTCGAGGAGACTGCACCGCAAGCACTGTGGCCAAGGACCATGATGAGCGGCGTCTTCAAAACCGCCACCGCATATTCCAAGCTCGCCACAATGTCGTCGTTGGCGAAGTTTCCGGCGACTCGGCAGACGAAGAGATCGCCACGCGCACTATCAAAGGCGAGTTCCGGCGCGATGCGCGAATCGGCACAGCTGAGGATCGCAGCATAGGGGTTCTGGCCTTTCGCCAACGGCTCACGCTCGTTCCTGAAGTCGTGGCGCCGCATGACGCCCTCGACGTAGCGCTTGTTGCCGGCAGCCAGAAGCGCGAGTGCGGCGTCCGGCGTGACCACATTCTGCGGCTTCGGCGGAGCTTTTGCCTCGGCGGCCAAGGCGTTGCCGGCAAGCGCGTATCCTGCCGTCGCCGCCGCACCCAGAAGACTCAGGAATCCCCGTCGCGAATTCTCCTGTTGCGGCTGTTCGCACATCTGACACATCGGCCCCTCCCCAGTTGGCATTGCGAAGTCGATGCATCAGGGCGTGCGGACAAGGCTAAGTCAATGGCCCCGCGCTTCAGGCAAGGCTTCGCGCAGGCGTTGCGCAAATGCGGCGAGGCACACTTCGGACTTGGAGAGCGGGCCGCTCGAATAGCTCGACGAACTCATGCCGGACTGAACGCGCGCCACCAGGACTGTGTCCTCGGCATTGACCTGCCGATTGATGCGCCAATTGAGATAGCGCGCGGCATGCACCTCGCGCCTTTTGTCGGGCAATGCATAGGCGATTTCACGGATCAAGGTTTCAGTCGGTGAAATGGGCACGAACTGCATGAAATCGACCTGGTCGGGATAGACATCGAAGGCGACATTCGGCCAGAGCCGGTAATAGCTCCACACGCGCCTTTGCTCATCCGGAAGATGATCGAACATCGGCAAAAGCGATTGGTAGAAGCGCTCGGAGGGATTCGAAGACGGACGTTCCGTGATCCGACCCTCCATTTTGTCGACCCAGCGCTTGGCCTCGAGCGTGTAGCTGCCGGCAAAAAGACGGGTCAGTCCCGGATGGGCCACGGGGATATGCAGCCCATCGCCGTAATTGTCGGCGACATTCTTCCAGTTCACGCCGCGTGGACGAAATGTGACGCGGCCCTGAGGCCGCAACTCTTCGAATCTGTGCGGTGCGATGTCGGCGTCGTAAGGCGCCATCATCTCCGCGATCGTCGGCCCACTGCGTTCGCGGCGCACGAAGACAAAGCCCCTCCAGATTTCCTGATCGAGCGCGACCAATCCATGCTTTGCGAGGTTCAGGTCCTCGAGACCTTGCCAGGGCGGCACTGCCTTCAGCGAACCGTCGAGCGCGTAGCTCCAGGCGTGATAGGGGCAGACGAGACGGTGGCCGCAATTGCCGCTTGCGCCATCGGCAAGACGCGAGCCGCGATGGCGGCAGACATTGTGGAAACTGCGCACCACGCCATCTGCGCCGCGCAGCGCCAGAAACTTTTCGCCCAGGATGTCGAGCGCGTGATAGTCGCCGGCGTTACGGATATCGTTCACGTGACAGATGAGATGCCAGGACTTGGCGAAGAGCTTTTGCCGCTCGGCGTCGAAGAAACCGGCATCTTGATAAACACGGGCCGGCAGGCTCTCGCCCTCGGCCGTCCCGATTGTCCGCCCGGCGAGCGTCACGAAGTGTGCGCGGCCGAGTGCAGGGCGAAACCTTCATAGCCCTTTGCGGCCACGTCGTTGCAGATCTGCTCATAGGTGGGAAAGCCGCCAATATAAGGCATGAAGACGCGCGGCTTACCCGGAACATTGGCGCCGATGTACCAGGAGTTGGCGAGGGGAAAGAGCGTGGTGTCCGCGATTTCATTCACGCTCGCGACCCAGGCATCCTGTGCGGCCGTCGTCGCCTCGATGGCGCCCGCTTGGCGTTCGTTGACATAGGCGATGCAGCCCGAAATCCATTCCACATGCTGCTCAATGGCGAGCGCCATGTTGCACAGGACGGATGGACTGCCGGGACCGGTCACCAGGAAGAGGTTGGGAAAGCCCGAAACCATCAACCCAAGATAAGTCCGGGGTCCTTCAGCCCAGCTCTCTTTGAGCTTCACGCCGCCGCGGCCGCGAATGTCGATTTTTCCGACGGCGCCGGTCATGGCATCGAAGCCGATCGCATAGACGATCGCATCGACTTTATAGTCGCAATCGCGCGTGCGTATTCCCTGCGGCGTGATCTCCGTGATGGGATTTTGCGCAACATCGACGAGCGCGACATTGTCGCGGTTGAACGTCGCGTAATAGCCCGTGTCGACGCAGAGCCTCTTGGTTACGATCGGATAGGTCTTGGGAACAAGCTTCTCGGCGATCTCCGGATTCTTGACGATCGAGCGGATCTTGTCGGCGACGAAAGCGCCCGCGATGGCATTCGCTTCCTTGTTGACCACGATGTCGGCAAACGCGCCGGCCAGGCTAAAGCCGCCCCGCGCCCAGCGATCTTCGTAGGTGCGTTGGATCTCTTTCGGACTTGCGTCGAACACGGAACGCTCCGACTGGTCCAGCATGCGAATGCCAAACCCGGTTTGGCGCGCCTCTCTGCGATATTGCGCGCGGTGTTCGCGCCAATCGCGCACCACATCTGGATCGACGGGTTTGTTGTGCGCTGGCACGCTGAAGTTCGGCGTACGCTGGAAGACCGTGACGTGGCTGGCTTGTTCGGCGATCATCGGGATCGACTGGATGGCAGACGACCCAGTTCCGATCACGCCAACGCGCATGCCGGTGAAGTCGACACCTTCATGCGGCCAGCGCCCGGTGTGATAGCTCGGTCCCTTGAAGCTCTCGACGCCCTTGAAGTCGGGCTCCTTTGTCACCGACAAACAGCCGGTCGCCATCACGCAGAATTTGGCGGAGATTTGCTCGCCGCGATCGGTCGCGATCGTCCAGCGATCGGTGCGCTCGTCGAAAATCGCCGACGTTACCCGCGTCTCGAGCTGGATATCGCCTCTCAGGTCGAATCGGTCGGCGACATGATTGAGATAGCGAAGCAGTTCGGGCTGTGAGGCGTAGCGCTCCGTCCATTGCCATTCGTCTTCGAGCTCAGGCGAGAAGGAATAGGAATATTCCTGGCTCTCGATGTCGACGCGCGCGCCCGGATAACGGTTCCAGAACCAGGTGCCGCCGACGCCGCTGCCGGCCTCGTAGACGCGCGCCGAAAGTCCCAGCTCGCG
>DATLOU010000011.1:0-4259 GCA_035536115.1 Rhizomicrobium sp. | reverse complement strand
TTTTTTTGCGGAGTGATTTTTGCGCGTTACGCCGGCCTTCGGCCCTGGCCAACGGGTCTTGTAATGGTCATTGTCGGCGCCGCATTGGTGGGCATTGCGATCGCCCTCGGAGGATGAAATCAGCCACCGCCGATTGCATCGGGACGGACCGTGACGCTTCGACGGCACGCGGCCGAATCACCGAACGCTACATTCTGTCAATCGTTTCCCGCGCTTGAGCGTGGTGCCTGTTTTCGTGATCCTTAGTGTCGTGTCGCCTTTTGCGTAGCGTGATCCCGACACGGACATGCGCTTTGAAAGCGCCACGGCTTTTCCGTCGAGTTGCAGATGCGCCCGTGTGTCGCCCTCGTAGAAGGCGGCAATAAATTCAGAGCCGTCGTTACAGCGGTACGTAAAGAATGTTTGCGCGTGCGCAGACAACTGACCGGTCAGCATGCCCGCGGCGCCAAAAAAAGCTATGATTATGTGCCGTTGCATCGCCGACCCAAAGCGGACGAGATCCTTCCAGCGTGCCAGTTTTACCAGCTTCGAAGCCTTGTCTGAATGCACGTTACGGTTTGCCCCGACCGAGAGTCTTCTCGCTAGCGAGAGAATGGCAATCCGAGTCGTCCGCCTCCATAGGTTTTTCATCGCGTTCCACCAAATAAGTTTTGGCCTTGGTAACGATGTTATCGGCCGCATCCTTGCGGCGGTCACAATCGGTGGCACGATTGTTTGTCCAGGCAAAGGAGGACCTCTATGAGAAAATGTCTCGTGTCGGTCGCGCTGATCTCAGCAGCAATCGCTGTCATACCGGGCAAGGCATCGGCACTCCCCATTTCGACCGGGTTGGCCGAGGGCATGTGCAGGGGCGTGTGGGTCTACAACATGGATACTGGCGTCAGGGTCTGCGCGTACTGCCAGAATATCGCAGGAAGGCCCAGATGCGATTATTTCGTCTGCGACTCATCGAATTGCGAATGGATCGTGGTTGAAAAAAGGAGACCCGGCGGACGCTGGAGCCGCCCGACACCCGTCGTTCCGCCGAACATCCGTTAGTCCTGCGGCAATCTCCGGATCACAGGGATGCGTCTGGATTGTGCCTAATTTGCGCGGGCGGGATCCACCGTGAAAAGCTCCTGCGGTTGCGCGACTCCGCGCAATGCGTAACGGCCGACTGATACGAGCCGCGCGCGCATGCCGTCGACACTGGCGAAGTCTTTCGAAACCAGCACCGGTTGCTCGACCGACCGGCACATGGCGGCGATCCGACTGGTCTCGTTGACTGCCGGCCCAACAACCGTGAAATCGAGACGCTCCATGCTCCCTACATTGCCGTAGAATACTTCGCCGACGTGCAGGCCGAGATACATGTCGGTGACCGGCAGCCCGTCGCGAGCGCGCCGTGCGTTGAGCTTTGCCACGTCGCTGCGTGCAGCCATCGCGCCAGCAAGGGCCGCCGCGCAGGCATGCTCACGATCTTCGGCAGCGAAGATTGCGAGGATGCCGTCGCCGATGAGCTTCAGCACGTCCCCACCGTTCGCGTGGATTGCCGAGATGATGACGTCGGCGTAATCGTTCAGCAGGGGAATGACCTGCTCGGGCGCCGAATCGGTGATGCGCGTGAAACCACGCAGGTCGCTGAACCAGATGACAGCATCGATGCGATCGGCAACCCCGCGCATGATGCGGCCGCTGAGCACACGACGTCCCGGATCTCGGCCGAGATAAGTCTCCATCAACGTCGCGGTCATGCGCGCGAGTGCCGCTGCCTTGACCGCCAGCGCAACCGTGGGAACCAGCTGCACGAGGGCTGCGATGTCGGCATCGGTGAAACCACCTGCGCGCGCCGTCACCCACGACGAGTAGACGCAGTCCATTTCGCCTATGGTGCCTTCGGGGGAGAAGCGACTGATGATGGCGACATAATCGGTCATGCCATCGGCCCCGTAGTCCCGGAGAATCGGAAACTCGGCTCCGCTTTCCGTCGTGATGCGACGCCGCAACAGGCTTTCGCCAGTTTGCAACATGCGGAAGAACGGACTGGCGCGCCAACGCGTGACATGCGGGGCCTGCTCGATGGCGGACGAAGCGTGCACATCTGCGGCATCATCTGGCAAAGCGGTGCGGCCGTATTCGTGCACGACAGGTTGCGACGGATCGTGCCCCCAACGGATCACGCGGCCTTCGTACACAGGATGAAGTGTGTCGATGAGAATCAGCGCGCGGGAGATCGGCAGGCCGGCGGCGACGGCGCGCTCGCAGAAGCCGCTCACCAACGCATCTTCCGTTTCGCCGCGCAAGCCGGCTTTGGTGAGCCATGCGATCAAAGGATCAATGCCAGTCGACATGCCACTCATTGCGATCCTTCCCACCCGTCCGTGTTATAGACGCAAAGGATACGGCTGCGGGTTACCGTTTCACATACGGCACGACATGCTAATGTTTAGCCTGGGGGGATGGAGTTGACGTTATGGCGGATAGCATTCCTCGATGGCACCTCGCCGGTGACTGGTTCGACATCTGCAGTTGCAACATACCTTGCCCCTGCGAATTTGCTCAGCCTCCGACCAATAACGCCTGCCAGGGTTTGCTCGTCTGGCATATCCGTGACGGTCATTACGGCGAGCTTCGGCTGGACGGCTTCAATCTGCTCGCTCTTGGCGCATTTGAGGGCAACATATGGGCCGGAGAAACCAAGGTCCGGATGGGCCTGTTCATCGACCAGAGAGCCGATGCACAACAGCGAGAAGCGCTGCAGACGATTTTTGCGGGTAAGGCCGGAGGCTGGCCGGCCGCCTTCGCAGCCAAAGTTGGCGAAATCCGCGGCGTCGAATTCGTGCCAATAGAGTTTGAGCTTGCGGATGACCTGGCGTCCTGGCGAGCCGAGATTCCGGGTCGCGTTGTGGGACGCGCAGACGCCCTGACGGGGCCGACGACGCCGCCGGGGAAGCGCGTGCAGACACTCAATCCGCCAGGATCGGAAGTGGGCCCAGGCCAGGTTGCTACCTGGGGATCGTCGACAGAGCTCCGCACCGACGGATTTGGCTTCAAGTGGACGGGCGACAAATGGTCCAGCAAACATATCCCGTTCGATTGGACGGGACCTGAGCCCGCGTAAGTTCGCGTGATGACCGCGCAACGATTGAGCACGGCGAATTTTCTGAGCTGGTGGCGCCCGGATTCTTCACTCGGCAGGGCGCGTCGAAACCTCCTGGTGTGCCTCCTTGTCCTGACGTGCGGTGCATGGGCGCTGACGCTTTACTACGCCCACGACATGGGCGCGCCAGTCGGCGCCGCCATGAGTGGGAGCATGAGCGCGGACGGCATGGCCGGTATGGACAGCATGGCGGGCATGGCAATGGGCGGAATGTCGGCAGCTGGCTGGTCGTTCAGTGGCGCGGTTGTCTTCGTGGCGATTTGGACCGTCATGATGGCGGCAATGATGCTCCCTGCAGCCGCGCCCATGATCATGATCTTCGCGTCGGCCCAGGCGCGACGAGGTCAGGCAGCACTTGTCCCTACCTGGATCTTTACCGGAGGATACCTGCTTGTGTGGCTGGCGGCCGGGGTGATTGTTTATGTGACCGTCGAGGTCGTTACAGATACGGCGAGCCACCTCGGCGCGATCGAGAGAGGCGCGTGGGCGCCATTGGCACTCGGCATAATTCTGATCATGGCGGGTGTTTATCAATTTACGCCGATCAAGCGCGTATGCCTGCGTCACTGCCGCTCGCCTTTCGCTTTCGTGGCTATGCATTGGCGCGATGGCCGTCTCGGGGCCGTTCAGATGGGAGTCCTGCACGGCATCTTTTGTCTCGGCTGCTGCTGGGCATTATTCGCAGTGCTCGTCGCCGCAGGCGCCATGAGTTTGGCCTGGATGCTCGCCCTCACGCTGGTCGTATTCGCCGAAAAAGTATTGCCGCTGGCCCAAATCACCTCCTATGCGATCGGCGTTGCGCTGGTCATTCTTGGCGTGGCGGTATCCGTCGCGGCCGTCTGAAATTGACAACGTACAGCCGGAATCCAGATAACGCATTCAAAGGTGTGTCTGGCGCCTTAGAAGAAGCGCAAGCCGGATAAAAGTTGTCGCCATCGACCAGGCTGCCTCGATGCCGGCGATGAAATTTCCGGAAACTTTCGACACGCCGCCAATCCGCCGGCGTTGGCCGACAGCGATCTCGCATGCGGGCACGCCGGCAGCGGCAATCCGCATCAGCATTTCCAGGTTCCAGCCATACGTCATGTCACTCATGCCAAGGCGATCCAGCACGTCGCGG
>DATLOU010000010.1:0-87840 GCA_035536115.1 Rhizomicrobium sp. | reverse complement strand
TTGTCGCGCATGCCCGGCGCCGAGTTGTGGCGCATGAGCGGCAGCGGTGCGACGTGTTTCGCACTCTTCGAGGATCAGGACTCGGCGGAGATGGCCGAGATTGCGCTTTCGCGAACACATCCCGATTGGTGGGTGAAGGCGACGCGGATAGTGTCTTAGTAGGCGCGTTCCACGCAAAAATCTGCGATATCCGAAAGTGCCACGCGAGTCTCGCTGTGGGCGAGGGGTTCAAGCGCGGCAACCGCGTTGTCGGCATAATGGCGCGCGCGCGTCATGGTTTCCTGGATCGCGCCGGTTCCTTCCACATAGGTGATCGCCTGCTCGAGATCGGCTTCGCTTTGCGGCCCGCCTTCGATAACGCGTTTCCAGAAAGCGCCCGCTTTCGCATCGGCGCGCGCATAAGCAAGTATGACTGGAAGAGTGACCTTGGCCTCGCGAAAATCGTCACCGACGGCCTTGCCCATCATGGCCTGACGCCCTGAGTAGTCCAACGCATCGTCGACAAGCTGAAATGCTATGCCGAGGTTTTCGCCATACCGGCGCAGTGCCTCGACGAAGGACGCGTCGCGCTCGCAAAGCGTGGCGCCCGACTCTGCGGCGGCGGCGAAAAGCGCCGCTGTCTTGGCGCCGACCACCTTCAGATAATGTTCCTCACTGGTCGCCAGATTGCTTTCCGATTTGAGCTGCATCACTTCACCTTCGGCTATGACAGCCGAGGCGCCCGCCAGAATATCGAGTACCCGCAGCGAGCCGGTTTCGACCATCAGCTGGAATGCGCGACTGAACAGAAAGTCACCGACCAGCACGGTCGCCTTGTTACCCCACACAAGATTGGCCGCGACCTTGCCGCGCCGTAACGTGCTCGCATCCACCACGTCATCGTGCAGGAGCGTCGCGGTGTGGATGAATTCGACGGCC
This sequence comes from Rhizomicrobium sp., assembly GCA_035536115.1. GTDB lineage: Bacteria > Pseudomonadota > Alphaproteobacteria > Micropepsales > Micropepsaceae > Rhizomicrobium. The sequence continues at coordinate 86,922 of DATLOU010000010.1, read as the reverse complement.
GCGGCGAGATTGACGTGCTTGTCGCCGGTGTAGCCGCCCATGCGGGCGGCCGCGAGCGTCAGCATGGGCCGCAGTCTTTTGCCGCCAGAGTCGATCAAGTGGCGGGCCAATTCGGGGATGAGACTTACCGCACTTCCCATGCGGCCATGGATCAACTTGTCGGTTGCCGTCATGTCGGCAGCGACGAGCGCGTGCAACCGTTCTACGGGCGAGACGCCGTCCGATGCGGGCTTGCGGGTGTCAGGCTTCAACATTCGTTCGACCTTGCCGGGGGGCCCCGGCTTTTGCGACATTGCGAGGGGTTTTTAGCCCGGTCAAGCGGGCCGGAAGTCGACGCAGCAAGGATGTATTTGCGCCAATGCGGCCCGTTCTGAAGACGAACAATCCGGTACTGCTGAGTTTCGCCCAAAACCTTCTCAGCGAAGCGGACATCGAAAGCGTCGTTTTCGACGAGAACGCAAGCATCATGGACGGCAGCTTGGGCATTTTGCCGCGCCGGCTCATGGTCGCTGACGATGACTTTGCCCGCGGGCAATTGGTGCTGCGCGACGGTATGGAGCGCAATTCGAGTCCTCCCGGGACGACAAAAGACTCCTTCCTGGGAGGCCGGCTGACCATCGAGCAGCCGCTGGGCGGATTTCGCGCCGGTCTCGACGCCGTCATGCTCGCCGCGGCGGTTCCGGCCCGAGAGGGCGACTGCGTGCTTGAGCTTGGTAGTGGTGCCGGGACCGCAAGTCTGTGCCTCGCGGCTCGCATAGCGGGCGTCTCGATCACCGGCGCTGAAATCGAGAGCGATTTGGTCCGCATTTCGAATCAAAACGCGACGGCAAATCAGTTGGGCGATCGCGTCGTATTCGTGACCGTCGACGCATTGGACCTGCCGTCTGACATGAAGCGCGACTACGCCCATGTCATGTGCAATCCGCCGTTTCATGGCGACGATGGCGAACGCTCGCCGGACGAGGCGCGCGCGCTCGCCACCCATGACGATGGAGCGCTAGCGGCGTGGCTCAATGTCGGCGCAAAGCGCACCGCCGCCGGCGGAACGTTCACTGCGATTGTGCGGGCGGACCGGTTGGGTGAGACCCTTGCCGCGCTTCCGCAGACCGGGCTGCGTTTGTTTCCGCTCTGGCCGCATGCCGGACAAGCCGCAAAACGCATCATTGTCCAGCTGCACAAGGGTTCCAGAGCGCCGCATAAGCTTTGTGCGGGCCTCGTCCTGCACGAGGCTGACGGAACGTTTACAACGAAAACGGATTTGGTTCTCCGTGGCGTGACGGGTTTGGACATTTGAGTTCGGCGCGGCCGGAGCAGGCATGAAGTTTTTCCCTCCGGTGATTGCAGCCTTGGTCATGTTGTGGGCGCCAGCGCTCGCTGGTCCCCCCTATGTCACGGACGATCCGCAGCCTACCGGCGAAGGACATTTTGAGATCTACGCATTCACAGCAGGTACGCAGACCAGCAGGGACGCGAGCGGGCAGGCGGGAATCGATTTCAACTACGGCGGCGCGGCAAACCTTCAACTCACGATGGTTTTGCCCTTCGCCTATGACAGTCCGCACCGAGATCGAAGCGTCACAGGTTTCGGCGACATCGAACTCGCCGCCAAATACAAGTTCCTGCATCAGGAAGACTTCGGTCTCGACGTGGCATTTTTTCCGCGCCTCATCTTGCCGACGAGCTCCAATCCTGCCTTGGGCAGCAAGCATGTGGCGCTCTTTCTTCCGTTTTATGCGCAAAAGGATTGGGGCGAATGGAGCATCTTCGGCGGTGGCGGCTGCACACTCAGTCGCGGCGAGACGTCCGAGGACTCCTGTCAGATGGGGATCGCCGCGACGCGCCAAATTTCGCCGCACCTCCAGCTTGGGGTGGAACTTTATCACCAGACTCCCGACGGGCGAGGCGCCCGTCAGACAACAGGGGTCGGTGTTGGAGCGATATATGATCTCAGCGACAACCTTCACCTGATGGCGTCGGCAGGGCCCGGAATCCAAAACGCGGATGCGACCAACCAGGCGAGTTGGTATGTGGCAGTGCTTTTCACATACTGACGATCATCTGCCGAAGACAAGAAGGCGAAAGCTCCCAGGGGTCATTTTGTACGGCGGGCGTTTGCCGGGGTCGGGCGTCAGATCCGCGGTCGCGCTGAAAATGCGGTGCGTTGACGGGTCGAGATCCATCGTGCGTGCCCCAAACTGGGTCGGCACATTTTCCACCAGGTGATAGGTGTTGGCCGTGTCCTGACGGATGACGGACAACTTGCCCTCGCCGTTGGGGATCAACACGTCACGCGTGCCCGGGTCGAAGCCGGCGCCGTCGGCGCCCTTTCCAGTCGGCACGGTCGTTACGACTTTGCCGTTTTTTGCATTCACCACCGCCATCATTTCGTTTTCGCAGGCCACGAACAATCGTGCGCGCGCCCTGTCCATGGCTATGCCTGAAGGGGACTCGCATGGCGCCAACGGCCAACGCGCGATGACATCCATCGTTTTGGCATTGATCACCGCGATTTCGGATTTGTCTTCGATATTGTCGAAGATGCGCCCATGTCCATTGCTGACTCCGAACTCTGGTTTGCCTCCCAGAGCGATCGTTCCGTCGATCGTACCGGATGCGACATCGATGACGGTCGAGTCCTTGCTTCCGGCATTGAAGGTGAAAACACGGCGGGTAAAGGGATCATAGATTGTCCCGTCGGGGCGCGAACCGACGGCGATGGCGCCCGTGGTCTTGAGAGTCGACGGATCGAAGACGATGACTTTGTCAGCGGTGCCCGACGTGGCGAATCCCTTGCCGAGCCCGATCGCGACCTGATGCGCGCCGGCGACATCGGCAATGTCGCCAACGGTTTCATACGTCTTGGCGTCGAGGACCACCACGTGGCTGCCATGCGTGACGAACAAATGCCCGCTGACGCGATCGAATGTGATCGCGTCCCAGAACGTGTCGCCGCCAAGCGTCACGGATTTCATGAGATGAATGCCTGAACTTTCCGCTGTCGCGGGAAGCGTCGACAGGAACAGGCACGCCACACCAAGAATGATCTTCAGTCGCGGCATTGCTTCCTCCAAAGACGTCGGCGCTGCTTTGCGCCACGCTTCTTGTCCTATTCGGTTACGGACTATACGTTCCGGCTCGCTTTCAGGATGTACGAATCGTGGCCGGGTCCCCAGTTAAGAAGAAGACATTTCAAGACCTGATCCTGACGCTGCAGAGCTTCTGGGCGTCCAAAGGGTGTCTGATTCTGCAGCCCTATGACGATCAAATGGGTGCGGGGACATTTCATCCTGCAACCACCCTGCGGGCATTGGGTCCAAGGCCCTGGCGAGCCGCCTACGTCCAGCCGAGCCGCCGGCCGAAGGATGGCCGCTACGGTGAGAATCCGAACCGGTTGCAACACTATTACCAGTTTCAAGTCATCATGAAGCCTGCGCCTGCCGACATCCTGGATCAGTATCTGGAAAGCGTGCGGACGATCGGTCTCGATCCCGCACTCCACGACATTCGCTTCGTTGAGGACGATTGGGAGAGCCCCACGCTCGGTGCATGGGGGCTTGGCTGGCAGGTCGATTGCGACGGAATGGAGATCTCGCAATTCACCTACTTCCAACAGGTGGGCGGAATCGACTGCGATCCGGTCAGTGCCGAGATCACGTATGGGCTCGAGCGGCTGGCGATGTACGTGCAGAATGTCGAATTCGTCTACGATCTCGCCTTCAACGAAGACTTTCGCTATGGCGAAGTCTTCCACCAGGCCGAACAGGAATTTTCAGCGTTCAATTTCGAGATGGCGGACACGGAGATACTTTTCCGGCATTTCAGCGATGCCGAGAAGCAGTGCCGCGAGCTCATCGGCGGCAACAAGAAGTTGGTGCTGCCAGCCTACGATCAATGCATCAAGGCGAGCCATGTGTTCAACTTGTTGGATGCGCGCGGGGTCATCAGCGTCACGGAGAGGGCTGCCTACATCGCCCGCGTACGTACGCTGGCCAAAGCGTGCTGCGAAGCGTGGCTTGCAACGCCCATGGGCGACTACAAACCGAGATTCGGCTGATGGCCGATCTTCTCCTCGAGCTTCTCAGCGAAGAAATACCGGCGCGCATGCAAGCGCAGGCGGCGCGCGATCTTGAACGCATTGTCGTGGGTGCGCTCTCCGACCGTGGTCTGCTGTTCGAAGGCGCGAAATCCTTTGCAGGACCGAGGAGGTTGACGCTCGCGCTGAGCGGCTTACCGCCACGACAACACGATGTCAGCGAGGAAAGAAAGGGTCCGCGTGTCGATGCGCCTGCCAAGGCCATCGATGGCTTTCTACGTTCGGCAGGCGTCACGCTTGAGCAGTGCGAAAGGCGCAACGACGGGAAGGGCGAATTCTACCTCGCAGTCATTCACCGCAAGGGCAGGGCCACGGCGGATGTTCTCGCCGAGGTCTTGCCGGACTGTCTGGCAAAACTGCCATGGGCAAAGTCGATGCGCTGGCCGCAGCCGACGAACACACCGGTGCGCTGGGTGCGGCCGCTGCATTCCATCCTCTGCACGCTCGACGGCGAGGTGGTGCCGTTGGCGTTCGCCGGCGTGACGAGCGGCAATCGCACGGTTGGCCACCGGTTTCTTTCGCGAGGCAAGATCGAGGTTCGTCGTTTCGACGACTACGCGAAAAAGCTGCGCGATGGCTACGTGATGCTCGACGGTGGGGAACGCAAGGACGTCATTCTTCAGGAGGTGAAGAACCGGGCTTTCGCGCTCGGCCTGGAATTGATCGACGATCCAGGTCTTCTGGAAGAAGTGGCAGGCTTGGCGGAATGGCCCGTCGTGCTTATCGGCGCAATTGAAGACGAGTATATGGAGGTGCCAGGCGAAATTCTTCAGACAGCGATGCGCGTGCACCAAAAATATTTCAGCTTACGCAATCTGAAAACGGGCACTTTGGCCAACCGTTTTGCGGTCGTCGCAAACATGATCACGGCCGACAACGGCAAAACCATCGTTGCCGGCAATGAGCGCGTCTTGCGCGCCAGACTGTCGGACGCCAAATTCTTCTGGGACCAGGATCGCAAACGCACGCTCGAGAGCCGCGTCGGCGAACTGGGCGGCATTGTTTTTCACGCCAAGCTCGGAACCCAGCTTGAGCGGGTCGAGAGAATCGAGTCTTTGGCCGGCGAAATCGCCGAGAGGATCGGCGCCGATGTGAAGCGGGCAAAGCAAGCAGCTCGACTGTGCAAGGCAGACCTGACGACAGGCGTGGTCGGCGAGTTTCCCGAGCTTCAGGGCGTCATGGGCCGCTTCTACGCGCTCAACGATGGCGAAGATGCGGAAGTCGCCGATGCCATCCGCGACCACTACAAACCGCAGGGGCCGAGCGACTCGCTTCCACATTCAAAAGTGTCCATGGCCGTGGCGCTGGCTGACAAGCTCCAGTCGCTGTTCATGTTCTTCGCCATCGACGAAAAGCCGACGGGCTCCGGTGATCCCTTTGCGTTGAGGCGTTCAGCTCTGGGCGCGCTGCGGATCATCATCGACAACAAGCTTCGTCTCGACATTGCGACGCTGGGCGGATATCAGCCGGGCGACCTGCGCGATTTCCTGATCGACCGTCTGAAGGTTCACCTCAGAGACGCTGGAACCCGCTACGACCTGATCGATGCTGCCGCTGCCGTGGTCAGCGACTGCGATTTCCTTCGTTTGGTCTGGAGAATCGAAGCCCTGCAGTCCTTCCTGAAATCCGATGACGGCGCAAATTTGCTGACGGCGTATCGACGCGCGGTGAACATCGTCAAAGCAGAAGAGAAAAAAGACAAAACCGTCTATGACGGCGCACCCGACCCGGAGGCTTTGATCTTGGCGCAGGAGAAGACGCTTTTTGTCGAACTGGCAACCGCATCCGAACTCATCCGAGCCGAACTCGCGCGCGAACGCTTTGGGCAAGCCATGGGTGTCATGGCGCACCTGCGCAAGCATGTCGACGCGTTTTTCGACAACGTGACCGTCAACGACAAGGACCCGCTTCTGCGGAAAAACCGGCTTCTGCTGCTTTCCCGATTGCGTTCAACACTGCACACGGTCGCGGATTTTTCGAAAATCGAAGGCTAGGCGCCGTCGCGTTCGGTGGTCGGATCGATCATCTTGCGAATCTCGGTAATCTTGGTGGCGGGAAACCCGCTCAACTCTGCATGTTTGCGAATGATGGCCTCATCCTTGGCGAGATAGATGCAGAAGGTCTTGTCGCCCGCAACGTAGCTTTCCTGCCATTGGATGTCCGGGCCAAGTTGTTTGAGAACTTCGTTGGATTTGGCAGCTGCGCCGCGAAGCTGATCACGTTCGAATGTCCCAACGGCAGGAATGTCACGTTCGATGATGTATTTGCGCAGCGCCATGAATTGCCCCCAGAAGTTGCGTCCGCCCAAAGGTAGCGGCGCGACCGTTCTGCGGCAAGGGACGGAATTGCCGCGCTATCTTAGGAAAAACATTCCCCACAAACTGATCAGGATGAAGTTGCTCACAGCGAACATGGTCAGACGGTGGAAGACGTTGTTGTAAGTCACGTGCACGAGTGTCTGCGCCATGCGGAAGGCGACATATGCCCAAGCGACTTCGAGGACGACTGTGTCGGCGCGATTTGAAACGTAGAACATCAGGCAGACGACATAGAACAGGATCGGCAGTTCCAAGAGGTTCATCATCGCCCGGTTGGGAATCGAAACATCGCCCGGAACGTTGCCGGATTCGCCATACTTGAAATCTTCAGAACTCACCTTTCCTGCGAAGGCGGCGCGGAAGCGCTGAAACGGGATCAAGAGCAGGACCGCGAACGTCCAGAACGCGAGTACCGCCATGGGTACGAAGATCGAATTTTGGGTCACAGCGACTCCTCAGACGTGCTGCGACCATGTTAGCCGAGTTCCCAGTGGCCCGCGCCAGCCGCAGCATGCATATTAGCCGCTAGACGGCATCGATTGGATTGGTAATGGCGAAGTGGGTCTATACGTTCGGCGACGGCAAGGCCGAAGGTGACGCGGGCATGAAAGATCTGCTCGGGGGTAAGGGGGCCAACCTGGCCGAAATGAGCAATCTGGGACTGCCTGTCCCGCCGGGCTTTTCGATTACCACCGACGTTTGCAGCCATTTCTATGCGCATGGAAAATCGTACCCCCCCGAATTGAAGCCGGCCGTGGGGTCCGCGCTCGCTACGATTGGCTCTCTTACAAACGCGAGGTTTGGCGACGCGAACCGTCCGCTTCTCGTGTCGGTCCGCTCGGGCGCGCGCGTATCGATGCCCGGCATGATGGACACCGTCCTGAACCTCGGGCTGAACGCGCAAACGACCGACGGTCTTGCCAGGCTGACAGAGCCTCGCTTTGCCTATGACTCGTATCGCCGATTCATCCAGATGTATTCTGCGGTCGTACTTGGAGTCGAACACTCTCTGTTCGAAGAGATCCTCGACACCGAGAAGGAATCAAAAGGCGTCGAACTCGACACCGAACTCAATTCCGACGATCTGAAGAAGATAGCGACGCTGTTCAAGGATTGCGTGCGCGCGAAACTTGGCCGACCCTTTCCTGAAGACGTTCACGAACAGCTATGGGGAGCCATTGGCGCCGTTTTCGGCTCCTGGCAAAGTCCGCGGGCCAATACCTACCGTCGCTTGCACGACATACCGGAAAAATGGGGAACGGCGGTCACGGTTCAGGCGATGGTGTTCGGCAATCGCGGCGAGACAAGCGCCACGGGCGTTGCCTTTACCCGCGATCCCGCAACCGGCGAACGGCTCCTCTATGGCGAGTTCCTGATCAACGCCCAAGGCGAGGATGTCGTCGCAGGCATCCGCACTCCGCAACCGATTTCGAAAGTCGTTCGGGAGCGTCAATCCGGCAAGCGTCCCTCGATGGAGGAGGCGATGCCTGAGACGTTCGCCGAGTTGCGCGCAATCTGCGCCAAGCTCGAGACCCATTATCGGGACATGCAGGATCTCGAATTCACGGTGCAGGAAGGCAAGCTCTTCATGCTTCAGACCCGAAGCGGCAAGCGAACGGCGGAAGCTGCGCTCAAGATTGCGGTCGATATGGAGCGTGAAGGTCTGATCGATAAGAACGTCGCGGTCGGCCGCGTCGAACCGTCGGCTCTGGATCAGCTTCTGCATCCGACACTCGATCCGGATTCGGAGAAGGAACAGATCGCCATGGGACTAGCCGCCTCGCCCGGCGCGGCAACGGGCGAGATCGCTTTCACGGCAGATGAAGCGGAGAAGCTTGCCGCCGAACGTCACGACGTCATCCTGGTGCGGACCGAAACAAGTCCGGAAGACATCCATGGCATGCATGCCGCACGTGGGATATTGACGGCGAGGGGAGGCATGACGAGCCATGCCGCAGTCGTGGCTCGCGGCATGGGTCGGCCCTGCGTGTCAGGCGCCGGCATGATCAAGATCGACATCGCGAACGGCGTGATGACGGCGGGCAAGCACACGCTGAAGCGAGGCGACATCATTACCATCGATGGCGCCACGGGCTCGGTCTACAACGGCCGTGTGGGCCTTCGGCAGCCCGAACTGACAGGCGACTTCGGCGTCTTGATGGCATGGGCGGATTCGATCCGCAGGTTGAAAGTGCGGACGAACGCCGACACACCCGATGACGCTTCGACGGCACGCAAGTTCGGCGCCGAGGGGATCGGTCTTTGCCGCACTGAACACATGTTCTTCGAGAGTGACCGTATCGTGGCGGTACGCCAGATGATCCTGGCCGACGCAGAGAGCGATCGCAAGGCGGCACTCGCCAAGCTTCTCCCCATGCAGCGGCAGGATTTCGAAGGGATCTTTCGCGCAATGGAAGGACTGCCAGTCACGATTCGCCTGCTTGATCCTCCCTTGCATGAATTTCTGCCGCAGGACGACGAGGAAATCGCCGAGGTGGCGCGCGCCGCCGGCGGAGACCCCGCGAAGTTGCGTGCACGCGCCATCGCGCTGCACGAAGCCAACCCGATGCTCGGGCATCGCGGCGTGCGTCTCGGCATCACCTATCCGGAAATCTACGAAATGCAGGCGCGCGCGATTCTGGAAGCTGCGCTCAACGTCGAGAAAGATGGCGGAAAGCCGGTCGAGCTTGAGATCATGGTGCCGCTCGTCGCATGGAAGATGGAACTGGATCGCATCAAGGAGCGCATCGATGCCGTGGCGGAGGAGATCAGGAGAGAGCGCGGAAAAGTCCCGGAATATCTGGTTGGAACGATGATCGAATTGCCGCGCGCGGCGCTCTTGGCCGAACAGATCGCGAAAACCGCGCAGTTCTTTTCGTTCGGGACAAACGATCTTACGCAAACGACAATCGGAATCAGCCGAGACGATGCCGGAATGTTTCTCACGGACTACCTCAACAAGGGCGTTCTCGCGCGCGATCCTTTCGTCACGATCGACGTCGAAGGGGTCGGTGAGCTCGTGAGAATTGCAGCCGAGCGCGGTCGCAAGGCGCGTCCGGGATTGAAACTCGGCATCTGCGGCGAACATGGCGGTGATCCCGACTCGATACGCTTTTGTCACGACTCGGGACTTGATTACGTTTCATGTTCACCATTTCGCGTGCCAGTCGCGCGCCTTGCAGCCGCACAGGCCGCGCTCTCGCACGTTAAGGATAGCGATTAATCAGTGTACGGAGAGCATAGCAAAACCCTGGGTTTTTCTACGTCAAATGACACTGTGTCACGAATATGAAAAATTATATTTGACGATTCGGAATTTCATTGGCACAAGCCGCGCCTTCAGATGAAGGAAGGCGGGGACCATTCGGAACAGATATTGCGTTCGTCATAATCCGAAAGAGTCAGGTAGCCGATGATCAGAAAACCCAACGATGCAATCGCGCGGTCCGATCGCGTGCTTATCGCTGCACTTGCGATCATTCTTGCGACGGCGAGTGCAGCCGTCGGTGCATCCTTCACCAATGATCCGCATGCGGATCAGATCCGCGTCATCAAGGTCGAAAAGCCTGTGGTGCGTCTGGTGCAGGCACCATCCATTCCGGCGCAGATCGCCCTTCGCGGCACCGCGCAGGACGTCGTTTTATCCAGGCTGCTCGCGGAGCATCGCTGTCTCTCGGAGGTGATGTACTTCGAAGCGCGCGGCGAAGGCGAAGAGGGGCAGAAAGCGGTTGCCGAGGTCATTTTTCACCGCATGAACAAGGGCAATTACGGCCACTCGATTTGCGCGGTTGTCTATGAAGGCGTCGGAACGGCGACTTGCCAGTTTTCCTTCGTGTGTGACGGCTCACTCGAGGAAAGGAAGGCTGCGGAGCCCTGGCGTCAGGCGCAAGCCCTCGCAGCCCGCATCCTGACCGGCGAAGAACATTTGAGCGACGCCACGGGCGGCGCGGTCAATTTTCACGCAGCCTCCATCGAACCGGAATGGACGGGAGATTTCGTCCGCACCGTGCAGATCGGAAATCACATTTTCTATCGCCGGTCAGGGCACGCGCACCTCAGCGGCGCGTAATTCCCCGGATCGCAACCGCGCGCTAGCCTAGAAATTCACCCGCCTGCTGATCGCGCCATCGACCAGCATGTTTATGCCGGACGTGAACGACGATGCCGGGCTTGCCAGGAACACGGCCGCGTTTGCGATATCTTGCGGCGTGGCCATGCGTCCCATGGGATTGCGCTCCATCGCGTTCTTGAACACGGCAGGCATCTGGGTCTCGATCATGTTCCAGACGCCGCCTTTGAAATAGACGGTCCCCGGCGAGACGACGTTCGTGCGCACATGCTTGGGCGCATGCTGGCGCGCCAGGCCCTTGGCGAAGTGGATGAGCGCCGCTTTGATCGGACCATAGGAACTTGCATTGTCGGACTCCGCCGCCGACACGGACGAGATGATCACGAATGAGGCATCGCCATTCGCTTCGGCGGCCTTGAGGAGGAATGGTTTTGCGGCATCGAACGCATTGACCATGCCGAGTACGTCGAGCTTGAAATTCTGCTCCCAGGATGCCGGATCGCCGCCCTGAGCCATCGCGCCCGCGTTGGAAACGAGAATATCGATCCCGCCGAGTTCGTTGGCCGATTTCTCGACCCAGCTCTTGAGTGCCGTGCCATCCATGATGTCGACTGCGCCGCCTGTCGCCTTGATACCCTTGTCCTTGAGCGCCGCGACGGCGTCCTTCACCTGGTCGGGATTGCGCGCACAGATCGCCACATTGGCGCCTTCAATGGCCAATGTGTCTGCAATCGCGCGACCGATACCGCGAGTACCGCCCAAAATGACGGCGTTCTTGCCCTTGAGTTGAAGATCCACGCCTTCCTCCATGATGTTTGTAAGGACACTTTAGGTCGGCAACGTCAAAAGTCGAGCGCGACATCCAGGCTGGGCGCCGAATGCGTCACAGCTCCCGACGAAATATAGTCGACGCCGCACTCAGCCACGGCGCGAACCGTCGACAAAGTAATGTTTCCGGACGCCTCGAGTTTTGCGCGGCCGTTCGTCATTGCGACGGCACGGCGCAGGTCATCCGGCGTCATATTGTCCAGCAAGATCGTGTCGACGCCAAGCGCGAGTGCTTCCTCCAGTTGGGCCAGGGAATCGACTTCGAGCTCGATCTTGGTCATGTGACCCAAGCCGGCGCGCACGCGCTCGACGGCTGGCTTGATGCCGCCGCAGGCGAGCAAGTGATTGTCCTTGATCAGGACGGCATCATCGAGGCCGAAGCGGTGATTGAACCCGCCGCCGCAACGCACCGCGTACTTTTCGAGAAGCCGAAGTCCGGGTGTCGTTTTGCGCGTGCACACGATCCGCGCTTTTGTGCCTGCGACCGCATCGACCAGCGAGCGCGTCGCGGTGGCAATGCCCGAAAGATGACCGAGGAAATTGAGCGCCACGCGCTCGCCCGTGAGCAACGATCGAGACGAGCCCTCGATCACCGCGAGAATTGTATTGGATTGCACGGAAGAGCCGTCGGGTGTCTTCACATCGAATGTGAGTGCCGGATCGACGAGTCGGAATGTGCATTGCGTGGTCACAATGCCCGAGATCGTTCCGCCATTCCGCGCGATGAGCCTCGCGGTGCCGCGAGCGCCGTCGGGAATGGTCAGGTCGCTGGTGACGTCTCCGGCCCGACCAAGATCTTCTTCCAGCGCACGTCGCACGATGGGCTCGACCAGCAAACCATGCGGTGGACGCGCGAAGGGCAGGGTAACGTTCATACGTTCCGCGCGGTGAGCGGCTTGTCGGCGCTTTGAAACGATCTCGCGCGCTGTTCGGCGTCGGCGAGCGTCATGAAGCGTCGTTGTCCGGCAAGAGCCGTCTTGGGATAGTCCGTCCGGTAGTGCCCGCCACGGCTTTCGCGGCGTTCGAGCGCAGCGACCGTCACGAGCCTGGCGGCGGCCGTCATGTTGAGAAGCGCCGGTTCGGCGCCGCCTGCACGCTCGATCTGGTCGATTGTCGTCGACGCCTCAGTCAGACCGGCTTCGTTGCGCTCGACGCCGACAAGGCGCGTCATTGCATCGCGCAGGACATGCGGCGGCGCGGTAGCGGCAAACCGCTGCGGGGCCGGCGGCGTGCCCTGACCCTGTTGGATTTTGACATTCGCCTCAATGTCTTTGGCAGCACGGGCGCCAAAGACGAGCGCTTCGAGAAGCGAATTGGAGGCGAGCCGGTTGGCACCGTGCAGGCCTGTGGAAGCGCATTCTCCAACCGACCAGAGCCCCGGCAGCGACGAGCGTCCGTATGGGTCGCTCGCGATCCCGCCCATGTGGTAGTGCGCCGCCGGCGCGACAGGAATTGATTGCGTCGCCGGATCTATGCCGGCGGCCTTGCAGGCGGCGAACACCGTCGGGAAGCGTTGCGCGAAGGCTTCTCCGATGGCAGCCGTGCAGTCGAGGAATGCCGTGTGGCCCGCGGCAATCTCGCGGTGGATGGCCCGCGCAACGACATCGCGCGGCGCCAGTTCGGCATCGCGATGAACGTCGAGCATGAAGCGGCGGCCGGTCTCATCGACGAGAATTGCTCCCTCGCCGCGCAACGCTTCGGTGGCGAGGGGCGAAGGGTCGCGGCCGATGGCAATTGCGGTGGGGTGGAATTGCACGAACTCAGGATCGGCAATCACGGCGCCGGCCCGCGCTGCCATTCCCAAGCCCTCGCCGCGAGCCTCGAGCGGGTTGGTGGTCACGGCATACAGCGCTCCCAGTCCGCCGGTCGCAAAGACAACCGCGGGCGCGCGAAATAGGATCAAGCGAGCGTGCGCGCCGGCGCCATGCCGCGCGAACAGTCCGCAGACCCGGCCGGATTCCACGGCCAATTCGATCGCGTGGAATCCTTCGAGCAATGTGATGGAAGACGAACTGAGGGCACGTTCCGCCAGTGTGCGAGAAATCTCGGCGCCGGCGCGGTCTCCCCTGATGTGAACGATGCGCTTGGCGCTGTGGGCGGCCTCACGTCCGAGCGCCAGGGTTCCATCGGGCGCGCGGTCGAAGGGTGCGCCGAAGCCGACCAGGTCGTCGATCCGTGCAGCAGCTTCGCGAGCCACCATGGCCGCAATTTCCGGATCGCACAGTCCGGCGCCGGCAGCGACTGTGTCGGCGGCATGACTTTGCCAGCTATCGTCTTCGCCGACCGCCGCCGCAATGCCGCCTTGGGCCCATGCGCTCGAGCCGGACATGCCGGGCCGGGTTCCGGCCAGGACGAGCGACGGAAACGGCGCAAGCTTCAGCGCCGTGAACAGGCCAGCCACGCCGGCGCCTAATATGAGCGCGCCCTTGCATTCGACGATGCTGTCAATCGCGCGGGGCATGGTTCAGGCCTTTGCCGGCAGCTTTACCGCCAGCATGCGGTCGATCGCGATTTTGGCGCGCGCGGAAACTGTCGGCTCGACGAGCACTTCGGTCGTCATCGTCTGAAGCGAATGCAAAATTTTGCCGAGCGTGATGCGCTTCATGTGCGGGCACAGATTGCAGGGACGCACGAACTCGACATCGGGGTATTCGGCCGCAACATTGTCGCTCATCGAACACTCGGTCACCATCACGACGCGCGCCGGGCGCTTCGTTCCGACATAATTGATCATCGCGGTCGTCGAGCCGGAGAAGTCGGATTCGGCAACAACCTCAGGCGGGCACTCCGGATGCGAAAGCACGACGATACCGGGATTGGCCTGACGGTAATCGCGGATTTCGGCCGCGGTGAAACGTTCGTGTACCTCGCACGAGCCTTCCCAGGTGATGACTTTGACGCCGGTCTGCTTGGCGACGTTCTGCGCGAGATATTTGTCGGGGATCATGATCACGGTGTCGGCGCCGAATTCTCGTGCAATCTCCTCGACGACCGCGACGGCGTTGCTGGAGGTGCAGCAGACATCGCTCTCCGCCTTCACCTCTGCAGACGTGTTGACATAGGTGACGACGGGCAGTCCGGGATATTTGGCCTTGAGCAGGCGCACATCCGCACCGGTGATCGAGGCGGCAAGCGAGCAGCCCGCCTTTGGATCAGGAATGAGAACGGTCTTTTCGGGGCACAGTATCTTCGAGGTCTCGGCCATGAAGTGCACGCCGGCTTGAACGATGACCTTGGCATCCGTTCTTGACGCCTCGCGCGCCAGGGCAAGGCTGTCGCCGACGAAGTCCGAGACGCAGTGGAAGATCTCGGGCGTCATGTAGTTGTGGCCGAGGATGACCGCGTTTTTCTCGCGCTTCAGTTTGTTGATCTCGGCGATGGCCGGCGCGAAGGTCGGCCATTCGATCTCCGGCACAACATGGGAGATCTTCTGATAGAGGCCGCGCGTTTCGCGTGCGATCTCGGGTGTGTAGGCCAACCCCATCCGAATGTCTCCCAACCTCCGTAAATAATACTCACTTTGAGTATATATGTAGGGCAAAAAGACCGGCTTTCAAGAGCCGGTAACACATCGTGTTATGCTACATGTGAGCATAAATCTGTCAAGTTACGAAAGAGCTGACAGCGTCAGCTTGTTTTACGCATTCCCAGACGCACGCCCGGGGCGGGCCTTTCACGCAAGACCTCGCGCCGAAAGCGGAAAAGCTCGGCAGGTCTTCCGCGCGCCTGTGTCGCGAATTTGCCGGTACCTTCGACCAATCCCTGATCTTCCATCAAACGTCGAAAATTCTGCTTATGCAGCCTGATGCCGGAAATCGCTTCGACCGTGCGCTGCAATTTTAACAGCGTAAACGTTGGCGGCATCAGTTCGAAGACGACAGGACGGTATTTCATCTTACCGCGAAGACGCGCAATCGCGGTCGCCAGAATACGCCGGTGATCAAACATCATGCTGACGCCCAGCGCCGCACGTGTATTCGCCTTGCGGCCATCGCGCGTTGCTTCCTTGACGAGGCCGGCTTCATAAAGGAGTTCATAGCGTTCCAGCACTTTCTCTTCGTCCCACACCAAACCGTCGGTACCGAAGCAAAGGCGCATGCGATTGCGGCGATTTTCGGCGACGTCGCTGCCGTTTGCGCTCTTGGCAAAAAGCTTGAGCGCGGGAACGATGACCTGATCGATGATGACGGGTCTGGCCTCGCGCCAGTCTTCCCAGGGAAAATAGCGATACCAATCGCTCCAGCGCGTGTCGGGAGCTTTTTTCTGGTCTGGCGCCTGCCGCGTAAGTGCGAGATAACCGACCGAAACGACGCGCGTGCCCTCATCGGGCGTGGGCAGGTGTCGCCCGCGATCGCCGAAGGTATAGAGTTGCTCGGCGTAGCCGAGCTCGAGATAGGTCTGTTCGCCGACCCACTTTCGCAGACCACTGTCGAGCGTGCGATGATTGAGCGGATCGAACGGACCAAAGGGCAGGGCGTCTTCACTTCCGCCATGGTGGACGACCAGAACGCTCGGTGTTTCGTCCGCCACGGAGACTATCGCCGCTGAAAGCCCGATGCTGACAACGTGTTTGGCGGGCACGCTCACAACTCCCGCAACGGAAATTCCACGATGGCGCCTTCCGCGACCATCGTTCCCGCACCAATCGCCTTGATCGCCTCGATCATGCGCCCGCGCCGGTCCAGCAGTTCGTCAGCATATTGAACAAGAAGCGCATTGGGGTAGGCGTGCGGAGCCCGCTCGCGGATGGCGCGCGCGGCCCGGACTTCGCTGCCCGGTCCGAGCCGGTCGCAGAGAATCGTAAAAGTTGCCGCCATCGAGCGGCTCACGCCGGCCCAGCAATGAACCAGCATGGGATCGACCGCCGACCAGGTTCGGGAGAATTCGAGGAGCGCTTCGACATGAGATCTTTCAGGCGGGTTGTCACCTGCGGCGGCGTCGATCACATCGTTGATGCCGAGACGCAAGTGACGCTCGGCAGGAAATCCGGCCGGTGTCGCGATCATGTGTTCAGGCGACAGCAACGTGACCACGTGCGAGGGCTGGTGGCGGAGAATGACATCCGTGACGGCCGAAAGCGGTGTGACGACGATGCGGGACATGGCCCCTTGCTAGCCGAGGAACGCGACAGGCGGAAGGCTAAGCCGTCAGGCGACGGAACCGCTCGAGAAATTGTCCCTGGGCCTCACGGGTGGCCAAGGGCACCAGCCGTGGCGTCGTCATCGACTTGGCCGGGACGATGAAGAGCCGGCGGGCGATATTGGTCTCGAAGCCGGCCAGCTGAGTGGCCTCGAAATAAGCGGAAATCAAATCCGCCTTCTTGAAGAGGCGCGCTAGCGCGATGGGGATCCTGGCAGGCAATCCGAACCGAACATGAATTGCATTCTGAAGAGTGGTCTCTAATGCTTTGTAATCTATACCGATTGCGACCTTGAATGGGCTGATGAGGTCGCCGATCACATATTCCGGCGCATCGTGCAGCAGGGCCATGAGGCGCGCCTCGCGCGTCAATCTTGGGTTCAATTCCGTCGTGATCCGTTCAACGAGCACGCAATGCTGCGCGACGGAAAAAGCGTGCTCGCCCTTGGTTTGGCCGTTCCAGCGCGCAACCCGCGCCAAGCCGTGGGCGATGTCCTCGATCTCGATATCGAGCGGCGACGGGTCGAGAAGGTCGAGCCTGCGGCCGCTCAGCATGCGCTGCCAGGCTCTGGGTTTCTGCGTGGTCATGGCGTCCGGACAATGAACAAGGCAGGACATCGTAGGACAGATCGGGCGACCAAGCCCAATTGGCGAAGCTGCCCTCGCGCGCCGTGGTAGTGTCTGGCGGTGGGCCGAACGCGCATGCCTGTCGGAGAAATGCCATGTCCTATGTCAAGATTCTGGCGCCACTGACCGGGGGAACCCGTGACGCCGTGGTCCTAGCCAGCGCCTTTGCCGCGGCAAAGCCGTTCAACGCCCATGTCGCGGCCTTGTTCGTTCGGCCCGACGCGACGGAAGCAGTGCCCTTTTTCGGCGAGGGCGTCTCGGCGACGGTCGTTCAGGAAATTGCCGACGCAGCCAAAGTCGCCGCCGACGCCGCAATCAAACTTGCGCGCGCGTCGCTCGCCTCGGCGGCACAGGCGGCAGGCGCGACAGTTGTCGAGACTCCGCAGAAGAGTCAGACCTTCACCGCGTCGTTCCGCGAAGTAATCGGCAACTTCGCAGACCAAGTGACGATGGCATCGCGACTGTCGGACCTCGTGGTGTTTGGGCCATTGAAGGAAGGCGACAGGCCTGGCCTCACCGAGGCGTTCGAAGCGACACTTCTGGAAACTGGTCGACCCGTGCTCCTGACCGCAAATCCGGCTCCGCCGACCTTCTGTAGGAAGATCGCGTTGGCGTGGAATCAAAGTGTCGCGTCCGCCCATGCCGTTACGGCCGCACTTCCTTTTCTGAAGTGTGCCGAGAGCGTCGAGATCCTTTGCGTATCACGCAGCAAGGATGAGCCGATCGACAGCGCCGAACTCAAGGAATATTTGGCCTTGCAAGGAACCTCTGCCACGGAAAGACACGTCGAAGCCGGCTCGCGGGCCGTCGGCGACGTCCTTCTCGAGGAAGCGATCAAAGGCGGTGCCGGACTTCTCGTTGCAGGCGGCTACGGCCACAGCCGTTTGCGCGAACTGTTCTTCTCAGGCGTGACGAGCCATGTCGTGAGCCACGCCGGAATGCCGCTTTTCCTGGTGCACTAGAAGAGCAGCTTGTAGGCGACGAAGAACAATGTCGCTGCGAGCGTGAGACGAAGCGCGACGTCGGGCAAGCGCGGCGCAAACGTGCTCGCGATTACAATTCCGGGCAGCGAGCCGCAAAGAAGAGACAAAAGCGTCGGGTAGTTGATTGTGCCGCCGAGGAGATGCCCGACGCCTGCGACCAGCGTGAGCGGCACGGCGTGCGCAATGTCCGAACCCGCAATGCGAACGATCGGCAGCTTGGGATAGAGAATGATGAGCGCGGTGACCCCGAGCGCGCCGGCGCCGACCGAGGAAAGCGTCACCAAGGTGCCGAGAACGACGCCGGTCGCGATTGTAAATCGCGTCGTGCTTCTGGCGCTGATTTCACCGATGCGACGCGTATATTCTGCCGTCAGCCAAGGCCTGAAGATGAGGGTCAAGGCTGTGAATACCAGTGTGACGCCCAGCACCTTGGTGATCACGGCATTGACCGCTTCGCTGTCGAGCCCGAGGACGTGCAAGACGGTGAGGGTGATGAGCGACGCGGGCAGACTGCCGCTTGCCAGCCTCAGCACGATACGCCAGTCGATCGTCTCATTGATGGTGTGGACGATTGAGCCGCCGGTTTTGGTGACACTGGCATAGATCAAATCCGTGGCCACGGCCTTCTCGGGCGAGATGCCGAACAGCAGGATGAGCAGCGGCGTCATCAGCGAGCCACCGCCGACGCCCGTCATTCCCACTAAAAAGCCAACGAGGAATCCCGACAAAACGTACGCCGGGATAATCGCGTGCAGAACACTCATGCGATAGCTTCACCCGCAAATGTACATGGTGGAAAAAGGGAAATCAGGCGCCGAACAACTTCTTCAATATCACGCTCCCCGCAGAATAGCCTGCACCGAACGAACAGAGTAAGCCGAGATCGCCCGCCTTCAAATCGTCGCTGAATTTGTGAAAGGCGATGATCGAGCCTGCGGAACTGGTATTCGCATATTCATCCAGAATGTTCGGCGCTTCGCCCGGAGCGGGATCTCGACCCAATACGCGCCGCGCAATGAGTTCGTTCATGCCGAGGTTTGCCTGATGCAACCAAAGGCGTTTGAGTTTGTCGGGAGCGATGCCGTTGTCCGTAAGGTGGGTGACGATGAGTTCGGAAACCATCGGCACGACTTCCTTGAAAACCTTGCGACCTTCCTGGACAAACAACTTGTCCGGAGCTGCGGCCGTTTCGGGGGCAGTGCGGTTGAGGAAGCCGAAATTGTTGCGGATGTTGTTCGAAAACTTGGTCTTCAGCCGGGTCGACAGTATTTCCCAACTGTTGCGGCCGCCGGCCGTCTCTGATTTCTCGATGACGAATGCCGTTGCGACGTCCCCGAAAATGAAGTGGCTGTCGCGGTCGCGAAAATTGAGATGACCGGAACAGATCTCGGGATTGCAGACCAGGATCGCGCGGGCGTGTCCAGCGGAAACCATGTCCGCTGCAGTCTGAAGAGCGAAGGTCGCGGATGAACAGGCGACATTCATGTCGAAGCCGAACCCGTCGATGCCGAGCGCGTTCTGCACTTCAACCGCCATGGCCGGATAAGCCCGTTGCATATTCGATGCGCCGACCAGGACGCCGTCGATGTCTTTCGCCGTTCGGTCCGCAGACCTGAACGCGTCGCGTGCCGCGGCGACGGCCATCTCAGCCAGAATGGAGATTTGGTCGTTTGGACGCTCGGGCAGCCGC
This sequence comes from Rhizomicrobium sp., assembly GCA_035536115.1. Taxonomy (GTDB): domain Bacteria; phylum Pseudomonadota; class Alphaproteobacteria; order Micropepsales; family Micropepsaceae; genus Rhizomicrobium. The sequence continues at coordinate 67,175 of DATLOU010000010.1, read as the reverse complement.
GGGCACATGACGTCCGGGTCGAGGATGCCGGCCTTGTCGACGACATACCGCGACTTGATGCCTGAAGCCTTGACGATGAATTCGGCCGAGGATTCGACCAGCGCCGTCACTTTGCCTGACGCGATGGCGTCGGCATTCTCTGCGTTTCTCTTGCGGGCGTAGGCGTTAAAGGAGGCGACGAGTTCATCGTTCGAAATCGATTGAGGCGGCGTGTAAAGGCCGGTTCCGCTTATGGCGAGCGTGGACACCCCTGCCATCCCCTTGAAATTGCTTTGCCAAGGCTGGCGCAGGCGCGCGCCAAAGGCAAGCGGGCGCTCGCAATGGAACTCACGTGGCGTTAAACACCGCCCATGATCGGCGACACGGCACTCGTGCTTTTTTCCGGCGGGCAGGATTCGACAACCTGTCTTGCCTGGGCCCTGACGCAATTCGGCCAGGTTGAGACGATCGGTTTCGATTACGGTCAGCGCCACATTGCCGAATTGGCGGCCCGACCGCGTCTGATTGACGGTTTGAAGAGACTCTCGAACTGGCGCGAGAAGCTCGGCGCGGACCACGTGCTTCCGATCAACACACTGAGGGCGATAGGCGGAACCGCGCTGACCGACAAAATGGAGATCGAGGCGGGCGCCAACGGACTCCCGACGACGTTTGTGCCTGGCCGCAATCTCATGTTTCTGATGTCGGCAGCGGCCTTGGGGTATCGGCGCGGCATATCCAATCTCGTCGGCGGGATGTGCGAGACGGATTTCTCCGGCTATCCGGACTGCCGCGATGAAACCATCCAGGCGACGGCGCGCGCATTGTCGCTTGGTCTTGCGCGCAAGACCGTCGTGCATACGCCGCTGATGTGGTTGGACAAGGCGGCGACCTGGAAGTTGGCCGAGCAACTCGGCGGCAAGCCGCTCGTCGATCTCATCGTTCGCGAGACCGTCACATGTTACGCGGGCAATACGACAGAGCACGAATGGGGCAGGGGATGCGGTACGTGCCCGGCGTGCAGCCTGCGCCGCAAGGGTTTTGAGAAGTACTGTGCCGCATGACGTATTCGGTCAAAGAAATCTATTACACGCTGCAGGGTGAGGGCGCCCTAACCGGTCGCGCAGCCGTGTTCCTGCGTTTCGCGGGATGCAATCTCTGGAGCGGGCTGGAACGCGATCGCGCCGATGCGGTCTGCAAGTTCTGCGACACTGAATTCGTCGGCACGGATGGTCCAGGCGGCGGAAAATTCGCGACCGCGTCCGAACTGGCCGCCGCTGTTGTGAAGACCTGGCCGGGCGGCGGACGACCATACGTCGTCTGCACGGGCGGCGAACCGTTGCTTCAGCTCGACGAGGCGGCGATTGCAGCATTGCACGCAAAGGGCTTTGAGATCGGCGTTGAGACGAACGGCACCCAACCAGCGCCTGCGGGAATTGATTGGACCTGCGTCAGTCCAAAAGCGGACGCCGAACTCGTGCTTCGTTCCGGTGACGAGCTGAAATTGATCTATCCGCAGGCTGGCGCCGAGCCGGAGCGTTATACCGATCTTCGCTTCGCGCACTTCTTCTTGCAGCCAATGGACAATCCGGATCGCGACGCGAATACGCGCGCTGCGGTGCGCTATTGCCAGGCCCATCCGCAATGGCGCCTCAGCCTGCAGACGCACAAGCTCCTTGGCATTCCCTAGACGATCGGCTCTAGAAACGCGTTACCAGCGTGTCGAGTTCGGGGCGTACGCGTTCTTCGAGAGGTACGGTCGAGGTTCCGATATAGACGAATCCGGCAACGCGCTCGCCGGACTTGAGGCCCAGTCGCGCCTTCACAAGCGGGTGGTATGCGCCCCATTCCGTAATCCAGTTCGCCACGAAACCCATCGCATGCGACGCTATCAGGAGGGTTTGGCAGACCGCCCCCGCAGACAGGATCTGTTCCCATTCCGGAATCGGGATCGCCTCTCGTACGCGGCTGACGACGCCGATCACCACAGGCGCCCGGAGAAACCTGCCGCGTTCCTGCTCGATCCTCTCGGGGGTCACCTGCGGCTCGCTCGTCTTGAGACATTCGGCGAGCGCGTCACCCATGCGCCGCCGCGCCTCTCCTTCGAAGACAATGAACCGCCAAGGAAAGAGCTTGCCGTGGTCGGGAACGCGTGCCGCGGCCCTCAGCAAGACTTCAACTTGCGCAGGAGACGGTCCCGGTTCGGTCATGGCTTTGGCCGAGCCTGAGCGGCGCGACAGGAGGAGATCAAGCGTTCCGGGTGATTGCCGGTTAAGGATGGGGATTGCAGAATCCATGACCGTTCTATGCCAACTGTGGGGGTTGTCGGGCGCGTTTGCGGACCTATCTAAGCAAACAGGCTCGCGTGTGCGACCCCTTTTCAAGACGGGCGGGTCGGTCGGGCGGTTTTGTCATAGTTCCTCATCGGCTGCTATAATCGGGGCATAGGAGACATCATGGCTGTTACACGCGAAAGAGTCGCAACTTGCGATCCGATCTGGAGTGCCCTGCGCGAACAAGCAGAAGCGTTGGCCCAGCGCGAGCCGGCATTGGCCAGCTTTGCCCACGCCACTGTCTTGAAGCATGAGCGTCTCGAAAGCGCGCTCTCATACCATCTGGCCAAGAAGATCGGCGGCGAAGATCTCAGCCCCATGATGACGCGCGAAATCTTCGATGAAGCGCTGGCGGCGGACCCCACGATCGGCGAAGCGGTGCGCGCCGATCTTTCGGCCGTGTTTGAACGCGACCCGGCATGCCATGCGCATGTCGAAGCCTTTCTCTTCTACAAGGGATTTCATGCCCTCGAGTCCTACCGCATCGCCAATTGGCTCTGGCAAAGCGGTCGCCACGCGATGGCCCTTTATTTCCAGAGCCGCATCTCCGAACTGTTCGGAGTCGACATCCATCCCGCAGCCCGTCTCGGCAAAGGTCTCATGATCGACCATGCCACCGGCGTGGTCATCGGAGAAACAGCGGTGGTCGAAGACGATGTCTCGATGCTGCACGGTGTGACGCTCGGCGGCACGGGCAAGGAGCAGGGCGACCGGCATCCGAAGGTCCGTCGCGGCGTATTGCTTTCGATGGGCGCCAAGGTGCTCGGCAATATCGAGATCGGCGAGTATTCCCGCGTCGGCGCCGGATCGGTGGTTTTGAAGCCGGTCCCGCCGGGTTGCACGGCGGTTGGAGTGCCGGCCCATCTGACGAATTGCGCGGGCGCTGACCGGCCATCGCACGAAATGAATCAGGTCATCGAAGACGATTCCGACTACAAAATCTGACCCGCGTCGTTCGGTCAGAATGAATCGGCGAATTTCAGCCACAGCAGCGCGGCCGTAACCATCGGTTTTCGCAAAAGAGGTCCGCCGGGGAATTTTTGCGCCGGCACGCTCGCGAGCGTGCTGAAGCGCTCCGTGTGACCCTCTACGGCGTCAGCGAGCACCTTTCCGCCCAGTGTGGCGAGCGCCACGCCGTGTCCAGAATAGCCATGCGCGAACGTGAGTCGTGGGCAGAGCGTTCCAAAGTGCGGCATCCTTGTTCGCGTGATACCGACAGTGCCGCTCCAACTGAATTCGATTTTTGCATTATGGAGTGAGGGAAACACCTTCAACATGCGCGGCCCGACGATTGCCGCGATGTCGTTCGGCGGCGTCCAATAGGTTTCGCGACCGGCGAACAGGAGACGTTTGTCGCTGCTCTTGCGGTAGTAATCCAGCACATGACGCGTGTCTGCCACCGCGGCATCGCTTGGGATGATCGCCGAGGCGTGCTCGGGATCGAGAGGCACAGTCGCCGCAATGAAACTTTCGACGTGGGCGATATACGGCGCCAATTCCGGCGCGATCTGCGCTGTAAAGGCATCGCAGGCGATGATGACGTGGTCGGCGATAACCTTGAACATCGCACCCTGTACGAGGTGAGGTTCGCCACGATCGATGCGCACCGCCGCCGACCGCACATAGATCGCCGCGCCGGCCGCCACCGCTTTTGCGGCGAGTTTGCGCGCATATTTCAGCGGATGAAGATGCCCGCCGCCGCTGTCCATGCGGGCTGCCGGATAGAGGTGAGTGCCGACGGCCGCCTGGGTCTGCGTGCGATCCAACATTCGGCATTCGCCGTAACCATAGCGGCTCACGAGATATTCGGTGTCTTCAGTCAGCTCCCGGGAAGCTTTGTCGTTGTGTGCGGCGATAACGAGACCACGTTTCAACTCGCAGTCTTCGGACGCGAGTTCGAAGACGAGTTTGCGGCCCTCTTCGCTCAGACTCCAAAGATCGCGCGCGTGTCCGACACCAAGCCAAGCCTCGAGCTCGGCTTGGGTCTTGCGGTGTCCGGGATGAATCTGTCCGCCGTTTCGTCCCGATGCGCCAAAGCCGATGTCCTGCGCTTCCAGCACGACGACGTTTGCACCCGCGGCCGCAAGATGCAGCGCCGCCGACAATCCGGTGTAGCCGGCCCCGATGACGCAGACATCGGCCTTGACGTTGCCCTGCAAGTGGGACGCAGCGATAACCGGCCCTGCGCTTTCGGCATAGTATCCTTGCGGCGCGTCGCTTCGCATCGCGCGTGCTTGCCGGACAGGCACTATCCTGGTCAAGCCGGTCTTGACCATGTCGCGCCCCCATGCGACTTGAGCCACCGCAATTCGGTTGCCGTGCTCAGAAAAGGAGCAAAACTTGACCCGCAGCGAAATCTGGCGTCTCGAGAAATATTTGCGCAACCTGTTTCGTCTCGACACCATCACGATTGTGGAGCGTCCGAAGCAGGCGGATTCCGTCGAGGTTCAAGTTGCCGGCGAGTTCATTGGCGTCATCTTCAAGGACGAGGAAGATGGCGAAGTCTCCTACGCCTTCAACATGGCGATCCTGGAAATGGATTTGCCCGAAGCTCCCGCAAGCAGGGCCTAAGGCGAACGTTCAGGGCCGTCGCGGAGCGCTTTGCGACGAACTGCTTGGCTCTTCTTTGAACCGCACGACAAGGAGACTAGTCGCACGGCCGATGTCGCGCCACCGTGCAAGATACGCGCGCTTGAAGCGATAGGAGAGCGCCACGTTATGCGCGATCGGCGTGTCGCGAAGGCAGCTCGGGCTTGGGACGCGCGGCGAAAAACGCACGCAGCGCAGCAGCTGCGGCCCCGTCGGTGTCTGTCCGACGAAGAGGTCTTCGTTGCGATAACCCGTGTCATCGCGAAATGTGTATTGCGTCAGACCGAACGGTCCGGCCTTTCCCTTGTTGTCCGCGACGTACGCCAGATAAATGCGTGAGAGCCTGTCCGCCTCCGTCAAATTGAGACGTTCGTCGCGGATGAGGAGATAGACGATGGGCGAATCCGCTGTGTTGCCGGAGAACGTTGCGGCGTCCCGATCTGACCAACCGGTGAGCTCGGGCAAGCGGGCAAACATCGATACGTCTTTGAAGGGCCCGCCGCGTCTGGTGCTCGCATACTGAAGATAGTTCGCGGGAATCCAGAGTTTCAGTCCGTGGACCCTGAGAGCGACCAGATCGGTTCGCGACGTCGGCGAAACCTGTTCTTCGAGAAAATTGGGCGCGCTGGGTGCCAGATAGTAGATCAGGAGCAGCGCCGAAAGGACCAGAGTCACCAGAAAGACGCCCAGGGGAATCATCCAGCCGGAGCGCTTTTGAATGATGCCGTCGGAGTCGGGGTAGGTCATCGTCATTTCCACGCGATCCCACTGACTCGCGTTGGCGAGTCCTAACATGCAGGTCGAGCGGCTGAGGGGGCGGCAGGTTCAGCTCCGGACTGATTTTCCTCCCGCGTGACACGGAAACCCCTATGGCGCGTGTCCGCCCGAATTGGCACGGTTCGCCGCCGGGAAGCGAAAAACGCATCGAAATGGCACATTAACGGGGCCCTAACCCTGATTTCTCGAGGCACGCGGACTGCATCGCCAACACAGCCGGTCCGGTGGGAGCTGACGTGTTCAAAGATATTCTCTTGGTGGGATTTGCGACGCTGGCCGGGTTCACCGCTTCGGGCATCATCGCCAACCTGTATCGCCTCTTGGCCGACAAGCCGGAATCGACCGGTGGCCGCATCGGCTACATCGCGGTCATGGTCGTGGCCGGCCCAAACGTGCTCTTTGAGAACGCGACATTGTCCTTTCGCACGAAAGCCTGTTCAAGCTTCGCGTTTTGGCTCGCGGCAGCCATTTCGGCCTATTGGAGCTTCGCGCTCGGCCTCCTCATCATTCAGATCGGCATGGCGATCTAGGTCACAGAACCGTCAACATCCCGGCCACTAGGGGATGCCGAACGATATCGGCTTCGCCCAGCCTGACCACCGCAATCTCGGCGACGCGCTCCAGGCGATCGGCGATATCGCCGAGCCCCGACATGCCTCTCAGCAAGTCCGTCTGATCGGGGTCGCCGGTCAGCACCATCGTCGAGCGCCAGCCCAGGCGCGTCAGAAGCATCTTGAGCTGGGTATAGGTGCAGTTCTGCGCCTCGTCGATGACGACATAGCAATCGCTGAGTGTTCGCCCTCGCATATAGGCCACCGGAGCGATCTCGACGGCGCCATCCGCGAGCAGCGCTTTAAGGCGCTTTGTTCCCAGACGCTCCGAAAGGGCGTCGTAGAGCGGACGAAGATAGGGTGCCAACTTCTCCTGCAGGTCGCCTGGGAGGAAACCCAAGCTTTCGCCGGCTTCAACCGCCGGGCGGGACAGAACGATGCGTCCGCATCGTCCCGCCTCGAGCGCTTCCACGGCCTTGGCGATTGCAAGATAGGTTTTTCCGGTCCCAGCCGGTCCGAGAGCCAGGACGACGGACCGCTCGTCGATGGCATCGAGCAGAACTTGTTGCGTCGCGCTCATGGCGCGAATGTTCTTTATGTATTTGCGATCGCGGCTTTCATCTGAATCGCGCGGGCTCCAGCCGCCGCGAGAAGGATAGAGGCGATGAATTTTGTCACTGTCGTCGTCAAAGCAAGCTTCTCTGGACTTATAACGTGCTGAACGCTTGGCCATGGATGCTCCCTGGTCAGTAACCGAAGGCTTGATGGGAAAGGCGCGTTTCGGAAGAACGCGCGGCGGGCGCATGCGAGTGGGGCGATTTGGCCCCGGTCTGTCACGAACGGCACAGTGCACTTCTGCACTCAGTCTGCCCCCGACATGTCAGCGTCGAATCAATCTCCGACTGGAAAAGCCTAGCAGCCTTTGGATGGCGGAAATGCGAAATGTGCGCCCGACGTTCGAAGCCTCAGCCGGCGCGCATTCGCGAAGTCAGCGTCACGATGACATCGACCAGGTCGATCAGACGCGCCGCGTATTGCTCTGGGATCGCAAGGCGGGCATCGCCGCCGAGGAACGCAGCCTCCAGCGAGTCGAGCAATCCGATCAGACGTAAATGGTGAATGCCAAGCGCACGCTGGATGGGATCGGTTACGACGCCTGCAAACGCGGCCGCGGTTGCACTCGCCGCCAAAACCGCCGCGCCCGCCGAGAACGCCGCCACGCCGCCGATCTTGGCGCCAAGCGATTGCGCCAGGGCGGGCCCCAGAGTCAAAAAACCCGGTGTCAATTGATGAAGCACGATGCCGCCGGCGGCCATCGTCACACCTGCGCTCACAAGTTCGCCGGCAGCGCCGCGCGCATTGAGATAGATCGCAAGCTGCTGGACGAGCTTGTCGTCCATCTGCAACCGTTGTTTTTCGCCCCACGGGCCGTTGAGAATACCGAGCGCTCCGTCGAGGCGATGATCGCTCAAGATCTCCACGGCAAGAGCGTCATGAAACGAAGGCGCTCCCTTGCCGGCGTAAGGCAGTTCCAAAAGATCGACGATCAGCCCACGTTCGATCTTTTCCGTGACGCTGGTACGAAAGAACAGTTCACGCGATTTCAGACGTTCGGCAGTCTCGCGCCGGCCCGCCAAGGCCATGACTCCGGCGACGGCCTGCAATCCGATTTGCGGACCGGCTAGGGCGGCATTGAGCGGCGCTTTCCACAGGTCGTGCCCAAGAACATTGCGATGTGTCTGCAGTGCGCCAGAAAACGAGAATGTCCGGTCGACGAATCCCGGCACGCGCGAGCGGCGCCTGCGGAAGTAGGTGCGAATGGAATCCTCGACGATTGTTCTGGCCAAGGCGCTGTCGAGTGCTGGAAGCCGATATTTCGAAGCAGTGTTCATTTTCTCAGTATGGCCCGAAACACATTGTCTGCGAAGGCTCGCCAGTTTGGCGAAGCGCTGTCACAATGATGCTGGAAACATTTCGCTGGAAACCGCATGCCGATCTATGCCCTCGATGACGTCGAACCAGAACTTCCGCCCGAGGGCGAATATTGGGTCGCACCGACGGCGGTTCTCGTCGGCCGGGTCAGGCTCCTGAAGGGGGCAAGCGTTTGGTGGGGTGCGGTGCTGCGCGGCGACAATGAGTGGATCACGGTCGGCGAAAATTCCAACGTGCAGGACCTTTGCGTCTGTCACACCGATCCGGGACAGCCGGTCGTCATTGGCTCGAACTGTACGGTCGGTCACCGGGTGATCGTCCATTCGGCCAACATCGGCGATGGCTCTCTCATCGGGATGGGTTCCACGTTGCTGAACCGAAGCCGTATTGGAGCCAACTGCCTGGTGGGCGCGAACACGCTGGTGACCGAGGGGAAAGAGTTCGCTGACGGCTCGATGATCCTGGGTTCGCCGGCGCGCGCCAGCCGCGAACTCAACGACACGGAACTTGCGATGCTGAAGCTGTCGACGGCCGGTTATGTGCACAATCATCGGCGCTTTCGCGACGGCTTGCGGCAGTTGCGCTGATCAGCGTTTGTCAACGATCGTTTCAAGACCACCGACCTGCAGGTCGCTCCAAACGCGGCGGATGCGCGCGTCGGCTTCGGGTCCGAAGTTGAACCACGTCGCCTTGTTGCGCGTGGCGTCGATGATGAACAGCATGTCGATCTTGCCGAGTTTCTGCACCAAGGCGTTGCGGATGGCGTTCATGCTCTGGTCGCTGACGAGCAACCAGATCTGCGGTAGGAGCGCGTAGGCCGGCCCCAAATTGAGGATCTCCTCTTCAAGCCCCGAGATCGAGCGGGACTTCATGTCGGCAATGATCAGATATCTGCCGCGCTCGGCGCCGTTCGCCTCATCGGAACTCCGGCCGAATTTCGGAGAATTCACATCGTCGTCCGTCGTGTTCTTTGCCGTGAAAAAACGTCCCGTCGCGGACGGTACAGGTTCGGCCTTTTTGGGTGCGGAAAACAGCTTCGCCAAGGCGGCATCGTCCTTCGCGCTGACGATCACGTCGCTTCCCGGCTGAGAGACGCGGGAGTGCGGGGCCAGACGGCCTTCCGCGACAAATCCTTGCATCTGTTGCAGGCTGTACGGGCCATAGCTTCGCCCGCCAACATTGATGTTCCAGCTGTCAGTCATGGCAACGAAGCTTCGGCTGCTGGGGAAACTTTAGGGTTAAATAGTTACCCAAGCCTTGCCGCGGCCGGGTTCCGACGGGAAACTCGCGGCAGAAAGATAGAGGGGTAGCCGATGGCGGATTACAAATACTGCAAGGTCGAGCGAGAAGGGCGGCTCTTGATCGTCACGCTCAACCGGCCCGAAGTGATGAATGCGCTTCATGCTCCCGCCCATCTCGAGCTGGCCGAGGTGTTCGACGGCTTTGCCGCCGACCCCGAGCAATGGGTCGCCATCGTGACAGGGGCGGGCGAACGTGCCTTCAGCGCCGGCAATGACCTGAAGGTGACGGCTGCCGGAGGACCGCGCGGCTCGACGCACCCCAGCGGCTTCGGTGGCGTCGTCAGCCGCTTCGATCTCGACAAACCTCTCATTGCCGCGGTCAACGGGGTCGCGATGGGCGGCGGTTTCGAGATTGCGCTCGCCTGCGATCTCATCATCGCGGCGGACACCGCAGTTTTCGCCTTACCAGAACCTCGCGTCGGACTGGCGGCGCTCGCCGGCGGGCTGCACCGTCTTCCGCGCGAGATCGGCACCAAGCGCGCCCTGGGAATGATCCTGACGGGGCGGCGTGTAAGCGCTGCCGAGGGCAAGGAGCTTGGTTTCGTCAACGACGTCGTCCCGGCCGCGCAACTGATGGCAACGGCGCGCGAACGCGCAAAACAGATCATGGAACTCAGTCCGATGTCTGTGCGCGCGTCCAAACAGACGGTGTATCGCGGTCTCATGGAGAGGTCGATCGGCGATGCCTTGAAAAACCAGAACGACTATCCTGCCGTCGCCGCTATGTATCGCAGCGAGGACTTGCGGGAAGGCCCTCGTGCCTTCGCGGAAAAACGTCCGCCGCAGTGGAAGGGAAAATAGAAAAATCCCCGCGCCCCTAAGGGCGCGGGGATGATTTTCAGTCCTGCTTTAAATCAAGATTCGAATTGCCACTCGCCATCGCGATAGCAGGCGGTGCCGTCGCGCGAAAATTGTTCGCCGTGGCGATAAACGACCTGCGTGAAGTCGCGGCAGGTGTGGCCATATCTGCGATATTCGCGAGTGGTCACGATGTAGCCGTGATCATGACCGTTCCACTCGTAGCGCTCGCCGACGTCTCCGTAGAAACTGTCGTGATAGGCGTGCGCCGCGGCATCGCGGTCATCGCAATCGATGTCACGCGACAGGGCATTTCCTGCCAGGCCGCCGAGAATCACGCCACCGACGACCGCTCCGCCATTGCCATGACTCACGGCGCCGCCTATCAGACCACCGGCAACTGCACCGAGGACCGTCCCTGCTGCATGATCATGCCTACTGCATTCGTCGGCAGCAGCAGAAGTCGTACCGGCGCATAGCGCCAGTATCGCGGCTGCGGCCATAATTCCTGAGTGTTTCAGCATTTCATTCTCCTTCGATATTTGATGGTCCGGCGCTCTGGCTGATGCCGGCCTGGTCGGAATCATCCCAAATTGGCGATAAACCCCGCCCGAATAGAATAGGGCGATTTTGCCATTCATTCGAGCGAGAATCATCGCAGATTCCGCAACAGTTATAACGCTCAACCCGAGAAGAAGATCCCGTGCATGATTCGGCCGGGGAGAAGGGTAAGTCCCCCGGCGATCATAATGCCACCGAAATAGACGCTGAGCATGGCGGCGCGATGGCGGCTGACCTTGTGCGCGCGTGCCGAGCGCAACGCGCCGTAAACGCCGAAAAGTGTCAGCGGAATGAGGAGATGAACCGGGCTGAATCCGAAAAATGCTCCCTTCGGCATGAGCGCGTGAATCCACAGCGTCGTGACAGCCGTGACTGTCATGAGCGTCAGATAGATATAGCCAAGAGCGCGATGCCACCGCGCGCCCTTGCGACTGACGAAGATGAGGTAGGTGCCGATCGCCGCGGCAGGGACGACTGTTGCGACGTGGAGGATGATCGCCGGTGACGCGTGCAGGAGGGGCTCGAGAGTCATGGACTGGCGCCATAGAGTCTGCCGTCGCGATGCGTCAGGATCGAGCGGCCATCGATCAACGATGCGATCAGATCGATGTCGGGATAGTAGGCGGTGTCGTTCTCAAGGTGACAGCCGATTTCCAGAAGCAGGACGTCCGCCGTGGAGCGGTTTTGCAGATGGTGTCCGTTCGCGTCTCCTGCTTTGAACCCGGCCGCGTCGCCGGCGCGCAAAATTTCTTCGCCTTCGTCGGTCACGAGCACGGCCTCGCCCTCGAGGACATAGACGAATTCGTCGCTGTTGAGATGCCAGTGGCGCTCGGTCGACCAGGCCCCGGCGGGGAGTCTGAGCAGCGTGACGCCGATCTTGTCCAGCCCGGCCGCTTCCGCGAGCCGCTTGCGTTCGCGCCGCACACAGAAATTGCCGAAAGGCTGCGGGTAGCCGGAACCGATGTGCGATACCAGTGACGCGATGTCGAGTTTCTTGGCCATCCAGCGCTCCCGTTTGGGCGCGCGATCGCTTGCTCAGTAGGTGCGCGCCTTGGGCGGAATATACTCCACATCGTTGGTCAGCGTGTACGCATGGACCGGGCGGAAATCGAGTCGGGTGCGACCTGTCGCCGGATCGAGCCAGGCGAGCGTGTGCTTCATCCAGTTGACGTCGTCGCGGTTCGGGAAATCCTCCCGCGCATGGGCGCCGCGGCTCTCCAGGCGGTTCACTGCTCCCGCGACGGTTACAATCGCCTGCTGGATCAGATTCTCGCACTCCAGCGTTTCGACGAGGTCGGTGTTCCAGATCAGCGAACGATCGCTCACGCGCACGTCCTTGAGGCGGGCATAAATGTCGTCGATCGACTTCTGGCCCTTGGCGAGCGTCTCGCCGGTGCGAAACACGGCAGCGTCTTCCTGCATCGCCTTTTGCATCGCCAATCGGAGTTCCGCCGTCGGCGAATTGCCGTTGGCGTGGCGATATTTGTCGAGCCGCGCGAGCGCCGCGTCGCCGGCATTTTTCGGCAAGTCGTGATGACCGGTGATGCCCTTCAGCGATTCTGCCGCCTGGGCGCCAGCCGCTTTGCCGAACACGACGAGATCGATCAGCGAATTTGAACCGAGCCGATTGGCGCCATGCACCGAGACGCAAGCCGCTTCGCCGACCGCCATCAGGCCCGGCACGGGTGCGTCGGGATTACCGTCTTTCAATGTCACGGCGTCGCCGGTGTAGCGGCACGGAATCCCGCCCATGTTGTAGTGCACGGTGGGAAGGACGGGAATCGGCTCTCGCGTCACGTCCACACCGGCAAAGATGCGCGCACTTTCGGAGATCCCCGGCAGACGCTCGTGGATGATTTTCGGATCGAGATGCGACAGATGCAGGAAGATGTGATCCTTGTTCGGCCCGACGCCGCGGCCTTCGCGGATCTCGATGGTCATGGCCCGGCTGACGACATCGCGCGAGGCCAGGTCCTTGGCGTGCGGCGCATAGCGCTCCATGAACCGCTCGCCTTCCGAATTCGTCAGATAGCCGCCTTCGCCGCGCACGCCTTCGGTGATCAGAACGCCGGCGCCGAACACGCCGGTGGGATGGAACTGGACGAATTCCATATCCTGCAAGGGCAAACCGGCACGCAGCACCATCGCGTTGCCGTCTCCCGTCTGGGTGTGTGCGCCGGTGCAGGAAAGATATGTCCTGCCATAGCCGCCGGTCGCCATGATGACCTTGTGCGCGCGGAAGCGATGGATAGATCCGTCGTCGAGATTCCACGCCATGACGCCGAGCACGGCGCCATCTTCGGCGATCAGATCGAGTGCAAAATATTCGACGAAAAAATTCACCTCGTGCTTCACGCACTGGCCGTAAAGCGTGTGAAGAATGGCGTGGCCGGTGCGGTCGGCGGCGGCGCAGGTGCGCTGCGCGATGCCTTTGCCGAAGTTCGACGTCATGCCGCCGAAGGCGCGCTGGTAGATCTTGCCTTCCTCGGTGCGCGAAAACGGTACGCCAAAATGTTCCAACTCATAGACCGCGTCCGGCGCATTGCGGCAGAGATATTCGATGGCGTCCTGGTCGCCGAGCCAGTCCGAACCTTTGACGGTGTCGTACATGTGCCAGCGCCAGTCATCCTCGCCCATATTGCCAAGGGCGGCGGAAATCCCGCCTTGTGCGGCGACAGTGTGGCTGCGGGTCGGAAAAACTTTGGTGATGCAGGCCGTCTTGAGGCCCCGCGCCGCGCATTCCAGCGTCGCCCGCAATCCTGCGCCGCCCGCACCCACGACCACGACATCGAACGTGTGGTCAACGATCGTGTAGCCGTTCATCTATAAAGGTCCTGCGATGCGAAGAAGAGCGAAGATCGAAGTCGCGCCTGCCGCGATGGTCAGCCCGCGCATCAAGAGCATGAGAACCAGCTTCTGACCGTCATTGTGAATGTAGTCGTCGATCACGACCTGCAGTCCCAATGCCATGTGGTAGAGCAGAATGATGACGAATGCGGCCGTCAGGATGGCATTGATGGGCTGCGAGAGAAACGTCAGCGTCGCCGCTTCGTGGGCGCCGACTAGACCAAGCAGCGACACGCCGAACCAGATCGAGAGCGGAATGAGTGCCGCCGCGGTGACGCGCTGGCGCCAGAAATGGCTGACGCCAGAATGCGCGGAACCCATGCCGCGAACTTTGTGCAGCGGTGTCTCGAGGCTCATTGGTAATAGCCTCCGCGGCCGGTATAGGCGAGCGCGAAGGCGCCGACCGCAACGACAAGCGACGCCGCGATCACCACGATGCCCGACTTGTTTGCCGTCGGGACGGCGAACCCGAAGCCGATATCCCAGGCCAGATGTCGGATCCCGTTGAGCAAGTGATAGGCGAGGGACCAGACGAAACCGAACATGACGACTTCGCCAAGCGGTGTGGTGAGGAGACCCATGAATTGATTGAAGGCTTCCGGACCATTGGCGACTGCGACGAGCCACCAGCACAAGAGGATCGTCCCTGCAGCAAGGGCAAGGCCCGTCGCCCGATGAACGATCGAAGTGACCATCGTCACCGGCCAGCGATAGATGGTCCAGTGCGGGGACAGCGGTCGCGTTCGCGACGCCGGGTGCGGTGTATCCGCCATGAAAATCCTCAGGAAAATCGAAAATCAGGCGCAACCGAGTGTAGGGCGGGGGGCGTGGTAGTCAACCGCGTGATCCTGACGAGAACTTGCATGATTGCCGCGGCTATTTTAGTCGAGACGCGGGAGCCCTTTGCCGCTCCGCGCCCTTTCGTCCAAGTGGCCACCGTCCTGAGTTCCAGAGAGGATTTAGCCCCCATTATGAGCGAAGCGGGCAGCACCTTCGTGCGCTGGGTAACGCCGTACCCCGTGCGAATCGCAAGGGCCGGCGCGGCGATCGGCTCGCCGCTTTGCGAAGTCCTGTCGATCGTCCTGATCTGTCCGATCTTGCTTTCTGTGGCGATCTGGAACGGTTTTCCGATCATTTTTTACGACACTGGCGCTTACATGCTACAGGGTCTGGGGCATATCTTCCTCGCGGAACGCTCGCCCGTTTATTCTCTCTTTCTGGCTGCGGCAGGCGCACGCGTCTCTCTTTGGCTGGTGGCGATCGCGCAATGCGCGATGACCGCGTTTGTCATCACCGAATTCGCCCGTGCTTTGCGACCCATGCTGTCGCTGTGGTCGCTGCTTGCGATCGTGACTCTCGTTTCGATCGCGACCGGGCTTCCCTGGTATGCGGCGCAGATCGAGCCCGACTTTTTCGTCGCGCTGGTGCCTCTTGGACTCTATCTCTTCGCGTTTCACGGCAGAGAGCTCAAAGTCGTGCGCCTCGGCGTCTTGTTCTGCGTTGTGGTGCTGGCGACTGCGGCGCATCCCTCCCACATTGGATTATCGGCCGGATTGATCTTGGTTCTGGCGCTGCTGCGCTTCGCACCTGCCTCCTGGGTGACGGCACATGCACTACCGCGCCCACGCCTGTTGTTGGCCGTTCTCAGTCTCGCACTGGCCGTGGCATCCGTCGTTGCCTGCAACTACTCGTTTACGCGGCAGGCATTCTTGTCCCGCTCCGGCGCGATTTTTCTGGAGGCGCGCATGATGGGCGATGGCCTCATCAAGCCGGTTCTGGACGAGACATGCCCGCAGAGCGGCTACCGGCTCTGTGCCTACCGGCAAAAATTGCCGACCCGAGCCGACACCTGGCTCTGGGAGCCTTGGGTGAGCCCGTTCGAGAAGCTAGGCGGCTTCAGGAAGCGCGAGCCGGAGGCCGCCGCAATCGTCGCGCAGAGTTTGGCGCGCTTTCCGCTGCGCAACGCCGTGATGGCGCTCAAGGACGCGGCCCTGCAATTCGTCTGGTTTCAAACCGGCGATGGAATCGTCCCGCAAGAGTGGGTCCTCAACCGCGAGTTCAAAACAGCAATTCCGCAGCAGCTTTCGGACTATGATCATGCCTACCAGCAGGAAGGCGCGATCTGGTTCCTGCCGGTTAATATCGTGCACGTGCCCATCGCGTTCCTGGCCCTGATCGCACTTGGTTTGTTGTACCGCCATGCCGTCAGGCGCCGCGACTGGGCTGGCATGGTCCTGCCGGCGTTCGTCCTGATCGCCCTTGTCGGCAATGCTTTTGTCTGCGGCGTATTTTCAGGCCCGCATGGGCGCTATCAGTCTCGCATCATGTGGCTGCCCACGCTTGCCGTCGTGCTCACCGTATGGCCGAAAGTCGAAGCCGAGCGCCGCGCGCGTTCGGGCGCGAAAGACGCGAACATCAGCTCGCTTGCGAGGTGAGGCAGAATCCGTCACTTATCAGCCGACATGGCCAAGAAAATTCAAATCGCGGCATCGATTCTCTCCGCTGACTTTGCCCAGCTCGGCGTCGAGATCGCCGCGGTTGAATCCGCCGGAGCCGACCTCATCCATGTCGACGTGATGGATGGTCATTTCGTACCGAACATCTCGATCGGACCTGCTGTCGTGCGCGCGATCAAGCCTTACGCGAAGAAGCCGCTCGACGTTCATCTTATGATTTCGCCGGTCGACCCGTATGTGAAGGACTTTGCCGACGCCGGCGCAGACGGCATCACCGTCCACCCCGAGGCCGGCCCGCATGTGCATCGCACGCTTCAGCTCATTCGCGCGCTCGGCAAGAAACCGGGTGTCGTGCTCAATCCGGGAACTGCGGTCGATGCGATCGACAATGTGATCGACTTGGTCGACTTGGTTTTGGTCATGAGCGTCAACCCGGGTTTCGGAGGACAGACATTCATCGCAAGTCAGCTGAAGAAGATCGAAGCGGTCGCCACGCGCATAGCCAAGTCCGGACGCGATATCGCACTTGAAGTGGATGGCGGCATCAATCCGCAGACCGCGCGCCAGGCAGTGAACGCCGGCGCCAACGTGCTGGTCGCGGGCACGGCGGTGTTCAGCGGCGGAGCAAAGCGCTATGCCCCCAACATCGCAGCCTTGCGCGGCTGACGCCGTGGCGGAGCTCGCGCCACCGCGACGACTGCCACCGATCCGCCTCTTTCCCGAAATGTTGCGCGTCGCCTTGTGGCAGATGCTGAGCGGAATTCGCATCTGGTATCGCCGCACGTGGCTTTATCGGCGCATTTTGGCCGGGCCGCTGGCAGATCGGATCCTATTTCATCCCTACGACGCCATGCCCCGCCGCCTGGAAGATGCCGACGCGCTGCTGCGGGGACGATTTCGTTTCGCCGGCCAGACGTACGACGCGAAGACCGGCTCGATCTTCGATGTTGCGCCACCTTCATTGGGTTGGGCGAAAGCGTTGCACAGCTTTTCCTGGTTGCCGCCCTTGGCTCTTGCGGGCGGCGATCCGGCAAAGGCCTTGGCCACCAATCTCATTTCGCAGTGGCTGAAGCGCTATGCACGCTATGCCGAGCCGGCATGGCTGCCCGAGGTCCTCGCCCGTCGGCTTGTGAACATCTTCGCGCACGGGCGGTTGGTCATCGCCAATTCCGAGTTGCTGTGGCGCTCGAAAGTCTTCGTCTCGCTTCGAGAGCAATCGCGCATGCTGGCGCGCATTGCGCAAGAGGCACCCGACGGCATGCCGCGCTTCGAAGCCGCCGCCGCGTACGCGCTTTCCGGAGCCTGTCTCGGAGACAGCCAACGCCGTCTCGAAGAAGGCCTCGAATGTCTGGAAACCGAGATCGCGCGCCAGATTCTGCCCGATGGCGGACATGTCAGCCGTTCGCCCGAGGCGCTCGTGCATTGCTATCGCTTGATCACGATGGTCATGGATGCGCTCAGCGCCGGTGCGCTAGACGTGCCGCAGAAGATCCGCAGCGCCCATGATCGCGTCGCGCCCATGATCCGTTTCTTCCGCCACGGCGACGGTTCGCTGGCACTGTTCAACGGCGGAACGGAATGCGATCAGCGGATGATCGCGGCCCTCTTGGCGCGCGACGAGGTGCGCGGACTACCGTTCGCCCACGCGCCGCACTCCGGCTACCACCGGATGACCGCGGGCAAAACGGTGGCGTTGATCGACTGCGGCGGCGTTCCGCCAGGCGCCTTCTCGCTGCGCGCGCACGCCGGTTGCCTGGCGTTCGAATTCGGCAGCGGCGCGCAACGTATCGTCGTCAACTGCGGTTCGGCCGGTTCGGCGCATGCCGCGTGGGAAGGGGCGCTGCGTGCGACGGCGGCCCACTCGACTCTCTCCGTCGCCGACGCGTCGATGGCGAATGTCATCGCACCGGGGATCGGTCGCGATCTACTCGGTCCGCGCCTGATGGGCGGACCGACCACGATCGAGACGCGCCGCGTGGAAACTCCGCAAGGATGGTGCGTCGAGGCCAGCCATGATGGCTATTTGCAGCCGTTCGGCGTGCGTCACGAACGGCAGATCACCGTATCGCGCCAGGGTCTCGCGGTGACGGGTGTGGATCGACTGGTGCCTGGGGCTGCGCGCACCCACGCACCGCTCTCATTTACGATCCGTTTTCACATCCATCCGGATGTGCGCGTTTCGCCGTCTCAGGGCGGCGGAATTCTCCTCAAGTTGCCGAACGGCGAGGGCTGGCGCTTCCGCAGCGGCGCGCAACTGAGCGTCGACGAAAGCGTTTACCTCGGAAGCGACACGCTTCGTCGCAGCGAACAACTCGTGCTGAGCGGCGCGGTCAAGGACCACCCGGCAGAGGCGGCCTGGATCTTTGAACAGATCGGGTCAACGTGACGCTTTTTCCTGCCCCTTGGTCATGCCAACATGGCGGCGTCCGCTTCGACGATGACAACGCAAAGGTCTTTCATGGTACAGTTCACTTTGCCGAAGGGCAGCAAGATCACCAAGGGCAAAGTCTGGCCGGGACCGAAAACCGCGAATGGCAAGAAGCCCAAGCGATCGAAGGATTTCAAGGTTTATCGCTTCGATCCGGACCAAGATTCCAATCCGCGCCTCGACACCTATACGGTCGATCTGGAGAGCTGCGGTCCAATGGTTCTCGACGCCCTGATCAAGATCAAGAACGAGATCGATCCGACATTGACCTTTCGCCGTTCCTGCCGCGAAGGAGTCTGCGGGTCCTGTTCGATGAACATTGCAGGCGGCAATACGCTCGCCTGTACCAAGGCGATTACGGACATTTCCGGACCCGTCACCATCTATCCATTGCCGGCGATGCCGATCGTGAAGGATCTCGTTCCGGACCTGACCAATTTCTACGCGCAGTATTCCTTCATTGAACCGTATCTCCAGACCAAGACGGCCGAGCCCGAGACGGAGTGGAAGCAATCGCCGGAGGATCGCGCCAAGCTCGATGGGCTTTATGAATGCATCCTCTGCGCCTGTTGCTCGACGTCGTGTCCGAGCTACTGGTGGAACTCCGAGCGTTACCTCGGACCAGCGGCGCTCCTGCAATCGTATCGCTGGCTGGCCGACAGCCGCGACGAGAACACCGGCGAGCGGCTGGACAATCTCGAGGACCCGTTCCGGTTGTACCGTTGCCACACCATCATGAACTGCGCCAGCACCTGTCCGAAGGGGCTCAACCCCGCCAAGGCGATCGGTGAGATCAAGCAGATGCTGGTGAAGCGCAGCGTCTAGGCAGAGAGTGCGCGGGCTGCCGCCAAGCGGGCCCTAAGGCGCAAGACGCGCCACATGAGCGAAGCGGCCAATCTGGCGAGAGCGCCATGCGGGGCGGCCCCGATCGCCTTGGCCACCATCTGGACCAGGCGCTGGACGTGATTGCGGCGATATATTCGCATCGTCGTGGCAGCCTGGACCCGAGCAAAGACCGCCCGATCGTAGGGGCGCTTGTCGGTGTCTGCGGCGGCAACATTGGCGCAATAACAGGCATAGGACAGCTCGTCGTCGTCGGTCTCGGCGATACGGCCGAGAGCGACGGACACCTTCTTCCAGAACGGAAGTTCCGGCTCACTTTGCGCTTCAAGAGTCTCGTAGAAGAGCTTGTAATGCCTGAATTCAT
The DNA here is from genome assembly GCA_035536115.1 of Rhizomicrobium sp. GTDB lineage: Bacteria > Pseudomonadota > Alphaproteobacteria > Micropepsales > Micropepsaceae > Rhizomicrobium. Next base: position 47,416 of record DATLOU010000010.1, on the reverse strand, counting down.
CGGCCGCGATCCTACCGGCGATCTCCTTCAGGAGCGGCTCATCCGTCGCATCGCGGATGGCGCTGTAGTAGGACGAGGTGCCGCTCTCGACCACGCAACGCGAGATCATCTCGCCGCGCCGGCTGCCGCGCACGGATTCATTGCCGGACGCGGCGAAGTGCGGCGGCTTGTAGTTCGCATGGAAGCGCGCGAAGGCCTCGTCCAGGCTGAAGGAGGGGTCTGCCATTTCGGCCCAGCGGCCAAGTGCCCGGCCATGCTGGCTCTCTTCGCGACCCCATTGCTCGATTGCTGAAATCGTCGTCGGGTCGGCGCCCGAGAAAACGCGTTTGAGATAGGAGACGTAGTCCGGCGCGTTCAACTCGACGAGGGCAGCGGACTTGATCGCGGCAATCATCCACGGCTCGGCCTTCGAACGGTCGAAGAGCGTCCAGTGGACGTCGTCCAGCGTCCAACCCTGCCTGTAGATAGCAGCATCCGTCATCGCGCCATTATAACAAACCCGGCTTGAACCTGGGAACCAGTCGAAGGTCGCCCTGACGGCCCGTCAATTTTGCGGCATCTAGAACGCGGCGCGCACCTGGCGCAAATCGTCGAGAACTTCGATGGCGCGGGCCTTGTCCGAGTCGGACTTTGCAGCGGCAACATCTTCCTCGGTGTCGCGGATGCGTTGATCGAGCATGGCGACATTGACCTCGGCAAGCGGGATCGCTTCCTCGGCCAGAACGGTGAGCTTGCCGGCGGTGATTTCCGCGAAGCCGCCGCGGATGAAGTATCGCGCGTCGCCGGCAGAGGCGCCCTGCACGGTGATGGTGCCGGGACGAAGCGTCGAGATGACGGGAGAGTGTCCCGCCATCACGCCCATGTAACCCTCGGTACCGGGGATCGTGACCATATCTGCGGCATCGCTCAGCAAGAGCCGCTCGGGCGAGACGAGGTCGAAGGCGATCTTGTCGACCATCACGCCGCTTCCGCCGCCATCTTCTGCGCCTTGGCGACCGCGTCCTCGATCGTTCCCACCATGTAGAACGCCTGTTCGGGCAGATGATCGTAGTCGCCGTTCACCACGGCCTTGAAACTGCGGATGGTGTCTTCGAGCTTCACGCTGATGCCCGGTAGATTGGTGAACACTTCCGCCGCGAACATGGGTTGGCTCAGGAAGCGCTCGATCTTGCGCGCGCGCGCGACGGTGATTTTGTCGTCTTCCGACAACTCGTCCATGCCGAGAATCGCGATGATGTCCTGGAGCGACTTGTAGCGCTGGAGGATCGCCTGCACCGAACGGGCGACATCGTAGTGCTCCTGGCCGACGACGCGCGGGTCCATCAGGCGAGAATTGGAGTCGAGCGGATCGACCGCCGGGAAGATCGCCTTGGCGAACACGTCGCGGGACAACACGGTCTGCGCATCGAGATGGGCGAACGAAGTCGCGGGCGCCGGATCGGTGAGATCGTCGGCGGGCACGAAGATCGCCTGCACCGAGGTGATCGAGCCCTTGGTCGTGGTGGTGATGCGTTCCTGCAGTGCGCCCATGTCGGTCGCGAGCGTCGGCTGGTAGCCCACCGCGGATGGCATGCGGCCCAGCAACGCCGACACTTCCGAGCCGGCCTGCGTGAAGCGGAAGATGTTGTCGACGAAGAAGAGCACGTCCTGGCCCTGGTCGCGGAAGTATTCGGCGACGGTCAGCCCCGAGAGGCCGACGCGGGCGCGCGCACCCGGCGGCTCGTTCATCTGGCCATAGATCAAGGCGCACTTCGAGCCGGCGACCGAACCCTTCTTCGGATCCTTGTTCACGTTCGACTCGATCATCTCATGATAGAGATCGTTGCCTTCGCGCGAGCGCTCGCCCACGCCGGCGAACACCGAATAGCCGCCGTGGTTCTTGGCGACGGAGTTGATCAGTTCCTGGATGGTCACCGTCTTGCCGACGCCGGCACCGCCGAAGAGACCGATCTTGCCGCCGCGAGCATACGGTGCGAGCAGGTCGATGACCTTGATGCCGGTGACGAGAATCTGCGCTTCGGTGGACTGCTCCGTGAAGGGCGGGGCGTCTTGGTGAATGACGCGGCGCTCTGTGAACTCGATCGGACCGGCTTCGTCCACCGGCTCGCCGATCACGTTCATGATTCGGCCAAGTGTGCCTTCGCCCACGGGCACGGAGATCGCGGCGCCGGTGTTGGTCACCTTGGCGCCGCGTACCAGGCCCTCGGTCGCATCCATCGCGATGGTCCGCACGGTGGACTCGCCGAGATGTTGCGCGACTTCGAGAACGAGCCGGCGGCCATTGTTGTCTGTCTCCAGGGCACTCAGGATTTCGGGCAGATGGTCGTCGAACTGCACGTCGACCACGGCGCCGGTGACCTGGGTCACGCGCCCCATCTTGTTGCTGCCTGTCATCGCATTCATCGGCTTTCTCCTTAGAGCGCTTCGGCGCCCGAGATGATTTCGATCAGTTCCTTGGTGATCTGGGCCTGGCGCGTGCGGTTGCGCAGGATGGTCAGCTTGTCGATCACGTCGCCCGCATTGCGCGTCGCGGAATCCATCGCGCTCATCTTGGCGCCGAACTCGCCCGCCACATTCTCCAGCAGGGCCCTGAAAATCTGAACCGAGACGTTGCGCGGCAAAAGCTCGGCGAGGATTTCCGCTTCCTCGGGCTCGTATTCATAGACGCTGCCGCTCGCCATGGCCGCCGTTTCGTCGACAGGCGCGGGAATGAGCTGCTGTGCGGTGGGAACCTGGGAAATCACAGATCTGAAGCGCGAATAGATCAGCGTGGCGACGTCGAACTCGCCGGCCTCGTACATTTCGAGCACGCGTCGTCCGATGGCGAGTGCGTTGGCAAAGCCGATCTGCTTGATGTTCGTATGCTCGATTTCGCCGACAAACTGCCGTTCGAACCGGCGCTTGAGCTGGTCGCGACCTTTACGGCCGACTGTCAGGATCTTGACCTCTTTGCCGTCGCGCTGGAGCGCCAGAATCTGTTGTCGTGCCAGACGCACGATATTGGTGTTGAAGCCTCCGCAGAGCCCCCGATCGGCTGTCGCCACGATCACGAGATGGACGTGGTCGCGACCGTTGCCCGTGAGGAGCGGTGGCGCGCCCGGATTTCCGGCAAGACCTTTCGCCAGACTCGCGATGACGCTGCTCATCTTCTCGGCATAGGGGCGCGCCGCCGTGACCGCGTCCTGCGCCCGGCGCAATTTCGCGGCGGCAACCATCTGCATGGCCTTGGTGATCTTGCGCGTCGCCGTAACAGAGGCGATGCGCGTCCGTATGGCCTTCAAGCTCGGCATTAGGCGAATGTTCCCGCAAAGCCGTCCATGATTTCGCGCAGCCGGCCCTCGAGTTCCGGTGTCAACGTCTTCTGCGTGCGGATGGTGTCGAGCACGTCGGCGTGCTTGCTGCGCATCAGGCGCAGGAGCTCGGCTTCGAAGCGCGCGATCTGATTGAGCGCGAGCTTGTCGAGATAGCCGTTCACGCCTGCGAAGATGGAGACCACCTGCTCTTCGACGGCGAGCGGTGAGAATTGGGGCTGCTTGAGAAGCTCCTGCAGCCGCGATCCGCGGTTGAGCAGCCGCTGTGTTGCCGCGTCGAGGTCGGAGCCAAATTGCGCGAAGGCCTGCATCTCGCGATATTGCGCAAGGTCGCTCTTGATCGTGCCCGCGACTTGGCGCATCGCCTTCACCTGCGCCGACGAACCCACGCGGCTGACCGAAATGCCGGCGTTCACTGCCGGCCGCACGCCCTGGAAGAACAGGTCGGTCTCGAGGAAGATCTGGCCGTCCGTGATCGAGATCACGTTGGTCGGGATGTAAGCGGACACGTCGTTGGCTTGCGTCTCGATGATCGGCAATGCGGTCAACGAGCCGCCGCCATTGTCGTTGTTCATCTTCGCTGCGCGTTCCAACAGGCGGCTATGCAGGTAGAACACGTCGCCGGGATAGGCCTCGCGGCCCGGCGGACGGCGCAGCAAGAGCGACATCTGGCGATAGGCGACGGCCTGCTTGGAAAGATCGTCATAGATGATCAATGCGTGCATGCCGTTGTCGCGAAACCATTCGCCGATGGCACAGCCGGAGAACGGGGCGAGGAATTGCAGCGGCGCCGGGTCGGATGCGGTTGCGGCGACGATCGTCGTGTATTCAAGGGCGCCGGTATCCTGAAGCGTCTTGACGATTTGCGCGACGGTCGAGCGCTTCTGTCCGATGGCGACATAGATGCAGTAGAGCTTTGCCTTCTCGTCCGTGCCCGAATTGACGGTCTTCTGGTTGATGATGGTGTCGATAGCGATCGCGGTCTTGCCGGTCTGGCGATCGCCGATGATCAGCTCGCGCTGACCGCGGCCGATCGGGATCAGCGTGTCGATGGCCTTGATGCCGGTCTGCACCGGCTCGTTCACCGAGCGGCGCGGAATAATACCCGGTGCCTTCACCTCGACGCGGCGGCGCTCCGCGGCGCCTTCGATCGCACCCTTGCCATCGATCGGATTACCGAGCGGATCGACAACGCGGCCAAGCAGCGCCTTTCCGACCGGCACGTCCACGATGGCGCCGGTGCGCTTGACGGTGTCGCCCTCCTTGATGTGGCTGTCGGAGCCGAAGATCACGATGCCGACATTGTCGGTCTCGAGGTTCAGCGCCATTCCCTTGACGGCGCCGGGAAACTCGACCAGCTCGCCGGCCTGGACATTGTCGAGGCCGTACACGCGCGCGATGCCGTCGCCGACGGAAAGCACCTGGCCGACTTCGCTGACCTCGGCTTCGGAGCCGAAATTCTGAATCTCGCGCTTCAGGATGGCGGAGATTTCGGCGGGTTGGATATCCATTTCAGTTACCTCTCATGGCCGCACGAATGCCGGTCAGCTTCGTGCGTATGGACGAATCGATCATGCGCGATCCCACTTTGACGACGAGACCGCCGAGCAAGCTGGGATCGACCTTTGTCTCAAGGCGCGGATCACGGCCGAGCTTGGCCTTCAGGGCGGCCTTGAGGTCGGCCGTCTCGGAATCCGAAAGCGCGCGCGCGGAGATCACGGTCGCCTGAACCTCGCCGCGCAGCCGCGCGACCAGGCGTTCGAAGGAACGAATGACGTCAAGCAGGGCAAAAAGCCGGCGCTTCGACGTCAGTGTCAGAATGAATTTCGTGGTGAGGTTCGCCGCGCCGATTTTTTCCAGCACAGCCTTCATGGCGCGGGCCTGATCGTCGCGCGAGAACACCGGCGACTGGACCAGTCTTGCGAGGTCGGGACTCTGTTGAATCAATCCGCGCAGGGCGACGAAATCGCGCTCGACTGCCTCGACCGATTTTTCTTCCTGGGCCAGTTCGAAAACAGCATTCGCATAGCGCCCCGGCAGTCCTTGTTCGTGAGCCTGTACCGTCGCCACATTCGCCCTTCGGCGGCGCCCGCATTCGACATCCAAGCCGGCCGCCCAACTGGTTGATTTGATTTGTGAAATAACACTGCTTGCGAGTCACACGCGACGCGCGCGATGCAGTTAGCATGCGGGTTAAATGGGCGCAATAATCTACCACTGGCCGTGGTGTCGCGGGGTTTTTTCCGATTGCGCGGGTTTCCAAAACATCTCGCTAACTAATCCTCTCAGCCAGACCTTAACCGCTCGCAGGCACACTTTCCGCACGAAGAGGAAAGAACGTCATGCGCGAACAATTTGTCGGCGTACTCAAACAGGTCCGGGCGCTGTTTTTCCAGGGATTGGACTTTGAAGCCGATAGCCGCAGGGCGTTCGAATTGGAACTCGCGCAGTTGCTTGCACCCCATATGGCGACGCTGATCCACAAGCGCCAGAAACTGGTGGAGGGCAGGGGCCGCGAACGTTGGTCGGACGAGCTCGATCACTTCGTGCGCCGATGCTTGTTGCCCGCGCTGGGCGAAGAGCACGGCTATGCCGAGCGGAATCGCACCTTCGTCACGCTCCTGGTCGACGTCATGATCGAGCGCGAACAGCGCCGGGCGACGAACGCGCCGCCCATCGCGCTGCCGCTGGTCTCGCGGTTTGACGCAAGCTGGGCAAATTGACCGGCGCGTCGGCCGTTTTTCGCGCAGCAGAACTGTCAAATCTCTCCCGCGCCGTCTCGATTATCGCGATGTTCTTGAGCGCCCAGGCGCTCAGTCGCGTCACCGGTTCAAGCAGCGAGCGGCCGAGCGGAGTCAGTTCGTAATCCACCCGCGGCGGGATAGTGCCGAAGATCGTGCGCGTGATCAGGCCGTCACGCTCCAATCCGCGCAGCGTCAGCGTCAGCATGCGCTGCGAGATGCCGCCGATCTCGCGCTTCAATTCATTGAAGCGCATGGGCCGGGCGCCTAAGCGACTGACGATGAGCACCGACCATTTGTCGCCGATCCGGGCGAGGACGCCGCTGATGGCGCGGCAATCGCCGGTGTCACGAATGTTACCCTGTTTCATCTGCGTGCCTTCTTGCGCCCTGTCCCGATAGGCATCATCTTAGCGTCAGTCACAATTTGTAACTTGGCATCAAACAGGTACTGGTTCAAGGAGACCCCCATGGCCTTCACGCTGCACACCGTCATCACCAGCACGCGCCCCGGGCGCGCTGGCCCGGCCATCGCGCGCTGGTTCCATGACGCAGCCAAGGCAAATGGCAAGTTCAATGTCCAACTCGTCGATCTTGCCGACTTCAACCTGCCGCTTTACGACGAGCCGCAGCATCCCAGCCGTCGCCACTATGAGCACGAGCACACCAGGAAGTGGTCGGCCAGCGTCAACGCCGCCGATGCCTTCGTGTTCGTGATGCCGGAGTACAATTTCTCGCCGCCGCCGTCGTTCGTGAACGCGATCGACTATCTGTTCTGGGAGTGGCAATACAAACCCGTCGCGTTCGTGAGCTATGGCGGCGTGTCAGGCGGCCTGCGTTCGGCGCAGCCTGCGCGCACGCATGTCACGACGTTGAAGATGATGCCCATTCCGGAAGGTGTCGCCATCCCGAACTTCTACGCGCAGATCAAGGATGGCACGTTCGAGGGCAACGAGCTCAATCAGCAGGGCGCGAGCGCGACCTTGAACGAATTGCACAAATGGGCTGAAGCGCTGGCGCCATTGCGCGAGGAGATCAGAAACCGGAAGTAATCAGCTCACGCCGTTGAAAAAGCGCGACAGGCGAAATTCCTTGAGCCAGGTCCAGATCGCGTGGGCGTTGAGAAAATCGTAGGAGCCAACGACGAACTCGGCGCGCCCGACGAGATTTTCGGCGGGCACGAAGCCGACCCCGCCTTCCGCGGCGGCCACGCGGCTATCGAGCGAATTGTCGCGATTGTCCCCCATCATGAAGAGATGGCCTGCCGGAACGACGAAGACGGGCGTGTCGTCCAGAACTCCGGTCCACGTCCATTTGTAGATCGGATGCGTTTTGCCGTTGGGCAGCGTCTCGATGAAGCGGGGCGAATCCGTGATGCTGCCGTCTTCGCTTTCGACTTTGCCTTCGCCGTCGGGGCGCAACGCGAGTTGGCGGCCATTGATCCAGAGGCGTCCGCCGATCATCTGCACGCGGTCGCCGGGAAGTCCGATCACGCGCTTGATGTAGGTCTGGCTCGGATCGCGCGGCAGGCGGAACACCACCACATCGCCGACCTGGGGAAGTTTTTGCAGGAGCCGCGTCGAACGCGCCGGGCCGATCGCGAACGGGACGGAGTAGCGGCTGTAGCCATAGGGATACTTGGCGGCGACGAAAGCATCGCCTATCGCGAGCGTCGGCTGCATCGAGCCTGTCGGCACGTAAAACGGCTGCGCGATGGCGGTCGTCGAGGCAAACGTGATGGCGACGATGGCGATCGGCTCGAGGACCGCGCGCACGGCGCTCTTGCCGTCCTGGACGCCCAGCAGGTGTTTCACCACCCGCCAGAGCCCGCTTTCACCTGCCGGCTTGCCTTTGTCTGCCATGATCCGCTCCGCACGCGTCCTGCTCAATTTCGGGGCTCGGCGACGCGGGTTCAAGGCCGGACGGCACGAAAAACCGGATTTCTTGACGGAATTTCATCGACCTGCCAAAGCCTTCCTCATGGCAAACAAGCTTACCAAACTGGGACGGCAGGTTCGCTTGCCGCGTTCGCCCGACGAGGCGGCGTTGGAGAGGGTGGCCAATCCGCACGCCGACACGGACTATCTCATTCGCTTCACGGCGCCCGAATTCACGACGTTGTGTCCGGTGACCGGGCAACCCGATTTCGCACACTTCGTCATCGATTATGCGCCGGCAAAAAGCATCGTCGAATCCAAGTCGCTGAAACTTTACCTCGCGAGCTTCCGCAACCACGCCGCCTTCCATGAAGCTTGCACGCTCGCGATCGGCAAGAAGATCGTCGCCGCCATCCGCCCGAAATATCTGCGCATCGCCGGTTATTGGTATCCGCGCGGCGGGATGCCGATCGACATCTTCTGGCAGACTGGGAAGTTGCCGGCAGACGTCTGGCTACCCGACACCGGGGTCGCGCCCTATCGCGGGCGCGGCTAGCGTCGCGGCACCGCCAACGCGGCACAAGCTTCGTGGCGGTGGCACGAGACAATGTGGTCGTTCACCATGCCGACGGCTTGTGCAAAGGCATAGACGATGACCGGTCCGCAGAAATTGAATCCGCGCGCCTTGAGTTCCTTCGCCAGTCCCTCGCTCATCTTCGTCTTCGCCGGAACTTGCCGGATCGATTTGTAGCGATTGACCTTGGGCACTCCGCCGACATGCTTCCAGATGAACTCGGTGAAGCCGCCGGACTCCTTCTCCTCGATGTCCAGCCAAAGTTGGGCGCCGCGGATAGCGGCCTCGATCTTCGCGCCGGAGCGAATGATGCCGGCATTCTTCATCAGGCGATTGACGTCGCGTTTGCCATAACGCGCGATCTTCTCCGGCTTGAAATCGTCGAACGCGTCACGAAAGTTCTCGCGCTTCTTCAAGATCGTGATCCAGGAGAGTCCGGCCTGGAACCCGTCGAGCACGAGCTTTTCGTAGAGGGCGCGCGGATCGTATTCCGGCACGCCCCATTCCTCGTCGTGGTAGGCGGAATAAATCGGTTCCTTCACCGACCAATCGCAGCGAATAAGATCGGGTACGCTCAACGCCGTGATTTCTTCCTGGCCTTCTTCGCGGCTTTCTTCTTCGCCTTCTTGACGGTGCGCTTGGCGGCTTTCTTGGCCGGTCTCTTCGCCGCCTGAGCTTTCGGCCGGGCGTGCAACGTTGCTTCGATCTTGTTGCCGTCAAGGTCATAGACGAAAGCACCGTAATAATCGGGGCCATAGTCCGGACGCGGGCCAGGCTCGCCATTGTTGCTGCCGCCCTGCGCCAGTGCGGCGGCGTGGAATTTGTGCACCTGGTCCTTGCTGCGGGCACTGAATCCGAGGTGCACGCCGTTGCCGACGCTCATCGGTCTCTGATCGTGCGGCAACCCGATCCAGAATTCCGGATGATCTTCGCCATAGGCCACTGCGTAGGGCAAATACTCCGCCAGGCGCTTATAGCCGAGGGTTTTCAGAACGGCGTCGTAGAAGGTTGCGGCGCGCGTGACGTCGGCAACGCCGACGGAAACATGATGGAGCATGGTCGCCTCACGTTTTTGCTTGGAACGAAGAAGAAACTTCCACCCCGGCCGTCGGAGAGGTCAAGGAAAAAGCCATGACGGTTTGATCAATTTTAGTTCCGTGTCGCCGGAACGCGGCACGGCTTGTCCGGATTCGCTCAAGCGGTCGAGACGTATCTGCGCGAAACCGCGCCGTCCATAACGCGAAACGATTTCGCCGATGTCCTTGCCGTCGCTCACGATCGCGCTGGCAGGCGCGCCGCCTTGCGCAAACTCGACCGGCAGCAACCGCTTGCGCGCCGTGCCGCGGTGCTTCATCCGCGCCGTCAACTCCTGGCCGACATAGCAGCCCTTGTCGAAGTCGACGCCGTGCAACTCGTCGAGATCGGCATCGAGGGCGAACATCTTGTCGGAACCGAAGTCGCCGCCTTCGGGAACGCCGAGCGCGAGGCGGTGTTCGTGATAGCTCTTCTCGTCCAGGAGATCCTTGCGCATCTCGCCTTGCGCGATGATGGCGCGCCGGCCGAGTTCGGGAAGGCGCGGATCGGCATAGGAGATCGCGTTTCTCGCGACCGCTCCGTCCCACTCCGCCAGCACGGCGAGCTGATCGCGCGGCTCGATGGTGATCTTGCTGCGCAACTTATAGAGCATAAGACGCTTCAGGAGCGCGTCGCGCGTCTCGGCGAGACAATCGAGCAGGATCGCGGCATCGCCCTCAACCAAGAAGAAGTCGAACAGGATCTTACCCTGCGGCGTCAGCAAGGCGGCATAGAGGCCCTTTCCTGGCTCCAGCTTCTCGATGTCGCTGGTGATCAGGCCTTGCAGAAAAGAGCGCGCCTCGGGTCCGCCCACGGCGATGACGGCACGATCCTTGAGATGAGCGACGGGCATCTCTTTGAATTAGTCCGCGGCGCGGCGGTTGCCAAGTCGAAAGGGGCGTCCTACTCATTTTGCATGTCTGAGACGTTCGATCTGATCATCCGCGGCGGCACGCTCGCGACGCCGAACGGGATCGGCCCTGGCGACGTCGCAATACGCGCCGGCAAGATCGTCGCGATCGGAACTTTTCCCGCGGGCGCTGCGGCAGAAGCATTCGACGCCAGGGGACTGCATGTTCTCCCCGGTGTCATAGACAGTCAGTGTCACTTCCGCGAACCCGGCAACGAGCACAAGGAAGATCTTGAGAGCGGCAGCCGCGCGGCGGTGCTTGGTGGCGTGACGGCCGTGTTCGAAATGCCGAACACGATGCCGCCGACGACGACGCGCCAGGCCATCGCCGACAAACTGGCGCGCGCCACGGGGCGGATGCATTGCGACCACGCGTTTTATGTCGGCGCAACGCCCGCGAACCTCGGTGCGCTCGCGGAACTGGAGCGCATGCCCGGCGTCGCCGGCGTGAAAGCCTTTCTCGGTTCCTCGACGGGAACGCTTTTGCTCGATCACGAGGACGACATCGCGGCGATGTTGCGCTCTGGCAGGCGCCGTGTCGCCGTCCATTCGGAAGACGAGGCGCGCCTGCGCGCGCGGAAGTCTCTCGCGCTCAGGGGCGATCCGCGTTCGCATCCGAACTGGCGCGACGTGGAGACGGCGCGTCTTTCAACGGAGCGGGTGCTCAGGTTGGCGCGCGCCGCGGGTAGGCGTGTCCATGTCCTGCACGTCACCACCGCCGAAGAGATTCCGCTTCTCGCCGACGCGAAGCATTTCGCCACCGCCGAAACGACGCCGCAGCACCTGACGTTGGCCGCGCCCGAATGCTACGAGCGGCTGGGAACCTACGCGCAGATGAACCCGCCCATCCGCGAGGCACGCCATCGCGATGCGCTTTGGCAGGCGGTCGAACAAGGCGTGATCGACGTCATCGGCTCCGACCATGCGCCGCACTCGAAAGAGGAGAAAGAGAAGACCTATCCCGACACACCATCCGGCATGCCGGGCGTGCAGACGCTGGTCACGATTCTGCTCGATCATGTCGACGCCGGACGGCTCTCGCTCGAACGCTTCATCGATCTCACCAGCGCAGGCGCGGCGCGGATTTTCGGCATGGCCGGCAAAGGGCGCATTGCCTGCGGCTTCGATGCCGACTTCACCATCGTCGATCTCAAGAAAAAGCGCAGGATTGAAAACAGCTGGATCGCGTCGAAATGCGGTTGGACGCCGTTCGACGGGATGGAGACGACCGGCTGGGCGGTCGCGACGGTCATTCGCGGAACCATCGTCATGCGCGACGGCCAGTTGGTCGCGGCCGGCCGTGGCAAGCCCATTGCGTTCGTCGAAACGCTCGAGTCAACGCCTTGACGGCGTGCGAGAATTCAGGTGGCCTGCCGAGCGAAAAGCGCAACCGGAAAGCCCGACCATGAAAAACCGGTTCAAAGCCGTTCAAATTCGCAAAGACGGCGACAAGCAGACGGTCGAGGATGTGGAACTCACGCCGTCCGATCTCATGGCGGGTGATGTTACCGTCCAGGTGTCTCACTCAACCGTGAATTACAAGGATGGGCTGGTGCTGACCGGGCGTTCACCGGTCGTGCGGAAGTTTCCCATGATCGCCGGCATCGATCTGGCTGGTACGGTCGAAGAGTCCTCGAACCCCGAGTTCAAGCCCTGCGACAAGGTCATCCTCAACGGCTTCGGCCTCAGCGAAACGCATTATGGCGGCTATGCCGAACTCGCGCGCGTGAGAGGCGAGTGGCTCGTTCCACTGCCGAAGGAATTCACGCCGGCTGAAGCGATGGCGATCGGCACGGCCGGCTACACGGCGATGCTGAGCGTGCTCGCGCTGGAAGACGCGCATGTCACGCCGGCGAAAGGTGCCATCGTCGTCACCGGCGCGGCCGGCGGCGTCGGCTCGGTCGCCGTCTCGTTGCTCGCCAAACTCGGCTACCGCGTGATCGCGTCGACCGGACGGACGGCGGAAAGCGGTTATCTCAAGGACCTCGGCGCTGCCGAGATCATTCCGCGCGCGGAGCTGGCGGGCGAACCGCGCATGCTCGGCAAGGAGCGTTGGGCGGGCGGCATCGACAGCGTCGGCTCCAAGACGCTCGCGAACGTCCTGGCATCGACATCCTATGGCGGCGCGGTCGCGGCTTGCGGACTAGCGGGCGGTCTCGATCTTCCGACCAGCGTTGCGCCTTTCATCCTGCGCGGCATTTCGCTGCTTGGAATTGATTCTGTTCAGATGCCGCGCCCGCGCCGGGTGCAGGCCTGGAACCGCTTGGCGAGAGATCTCGACGTGAAGGCGCTTGCGGCCATGACCCGGACGATCCCGCTATCGGGCGTTCGTCAGGCGGCGGAGGACATTCTTGCCGGAAAGGTACGTGGCCGGTTGGTCGTCGAGATTTAAGTCGTCGGCGGGGGATGTTGGACTATATTTTTCTCGTTTTGTCCGGCGTAGTGATCGGACTCGTCGTTGCCGTGCCGATCGGCCCGGTCAATCTCATCTGCATTCGCCGTACGCTCGCCTTCGGCCCGATGAACGGATTCGTCTCGGGCCTCGGTTCGGCGTTGGGCGATACGGTCTTCGCAATCGTCACGGGCTTCGGATTGACCGTCATCGCGCAGCTCATCCGGGGCTACTCCTCGTACCTTGAACTCATCGGCGGCGGCATGCTGGTTTATTTCGGCGTTCACAACTTTATTGCCAAGGTCGAGACCCGTGTCGTGGACAAGATAGCGGCGAAGGAGAAGGGCTCATCCACGCTGCTGCGCGCCATGGCGTCGACCTTGGTCTTGACGCTCACCAATCCGGCGACGCTTCTGGGATTTGCCGCGCTCTTTGCCGGCTTGGGTGGGCTCGCGGGCGGGCATCCCAATCTGATATCAGCGGGGTTCGTCGTGATCGGTGTCGGCGCCGGCGCCGCACTCTGGTGGTTGACGTTGACGACGATCGTCGGCCGCCTGCACGCGAGCATCAACGATCACACCATGGTGCTCATCAATCGAGGCTCGGGAATCGCGATCATGGGCTTCGGCTTTGCCGTGCTGATCCATCTCGCGCTCAAGCTGACCGGGTTGTGATGCGTCCCGTTCGTCATGGCCGCCCCCCGAGGCAGCCATGACCAGAGTGCGACGAAACGGACGAAGATTTATGCAATAAATTCCTATTGTTGGGATTGTAGTCCTATTCCCTCATCCTGAGCTTGTCGAAGGATGAGCTTGTCGAAGGAGGAGCCTGTCGAAGGGTCGAGGGACGAAGGGTAAATTTGCTAAGCGTTCGCAGTCGCTTTTTTCACCAGCGCCGCCATGCGCGCGATCACCGCCTCGGCTTCGTCCATCATCTCGCGGATGATTTCGGCGGACGATTTCACGTCGGTGATGGCGCCGGCGCCCTGGCCCATGGCGAAGGCGGAACGCTCGCGCGACAGGCCTTCCATCTGGCCGCCGATCCCGCCCATTACGCCGGCCTGGCTCGACATCATCGCCTGTTGCGGAAACGGCTTGATGTCCTGCGGGCGCTTCTCCCAGTCGGACACCCATTCGTTCTTGAAGACGCGCATGGGCTTGCCGGAATAGGAGCGCGTGATGATGGTGTCTTCGTCGCTGGCATCGACGATGATCTGTTTGTAGAGGCCGGCGGCATGCGCCTCGGTGGAGGCGATGAAGCGTGTCCCCATCCAGACACCTTGCGCGCCGAGTGCCAATGCCGCCGCGAGTCCGCGACCATCGACGATCGAGCCGGCGGCGATGACGGGAATCGTCACGGCGTCGACGACCTGCGGAATGAGCGCCATGCCGGCGATGCGACCGGTGTGACCGCCGGCTTCGGTGCCTTGCGCGATCACGGCGTCGAGTTTTCCGGCTTGTGCGGTGCGCGCATGTTTCACGGCGCCGGCAACGTTCATCACTTTCAGTCCGGCGTCATGGAATTTCTTGACGAGATGCGGCGGCGGCACGCCGAGACCGGAGATGAAGGCCTTGGCGCCGCCTTCGATGATGATGTCGGCAGCGCGCTCGAGCGACTCCGGAACAGCAGCGAGCAAATCGACGCCGAACGGCTTGTCGGTGTGGTCGCGCACGATCTTCATCTCGCGTTTGATGTCGTCGAGCGAGCGTCCCGCCATGCCGAGCGTGCCGAAGCCGCCGCCACTGGAGACCGCCGCGGCGAGTTCGCCATAGGAGACACCGCCCATGCCGGCAAGCATGATGGGATATTTGATGCCGAGCATGTCGCAGAGCGCGGTGCGGATCGTCATGGCGTTGTCCTTTGCCTTCGTTCCCTCAGCATTCACCGGTCGCGTCTCGAGAGCAAGTCAGCCGAAACGCTTTTGCGCTTCGCGTGTCAGGCCTAACGCGACGGAAAGGAAATCCGAACCGCTGGCGATACGTGCCGCAGGTGCTGCACGCACAATCGCATCGCGAACGGCAGGGACGCGGCTCGAGCCTCCGGTGAAGAATACGGTTTGTATCGCGTCACGCTTCAAGCCGGCGTCCCTGATGCACTTCGCCGCAGTCGCGTGAAGGCGTTCCGTCTTGGCGGCAATTGAGTCGTTGAAGTCCGGGCGCGTCGCGATCGCTTGCAGGTCTTGCTCGATGAACAGCAACGGAAGGAGGGCTGCGGCTTGATCGGTGAGTCCGATCTTGGCGTCTTCGACGGCGAATGCGATGCGATGGCCGAGCCGCTCGCGGATCACTTTGAGCAGGCGGGCGACTTTCTCCGGCTCGCACGCGCCTGCGACGAGCTCCAGAAGCATGCGCTCATTCTGAAAGGTGTAGGTGAAGTTGATGGTCGGCCAACTCGCGAGTTCGAAATAAAGCGAGCTCGGCATCGGCAAGTTCTTGTCGATGAGCTGCGTGCCCAATCCAAGCAGCGGCATGACGGATCGGAGGCTGAGCAGCGAATCGAAATCCGTGCCGCCGATCCGAACGCCGTCATTGGCCAGGATGTCGGAGCTCCGGTCGGGGAGGGCGCGGCGTTCGGGTCCGATCCGGATCACCGTGAAGTCGGAGGTGCCGCCGCCGATATCGGCGATGAGCACGATCTCTTCGCCTGGTACGGTTTCCTCATAGTGATAGGCCGCGGCGATCGGCTCATAGACGAAGGCGACGTCGCGGAATCCGACACGTTGGGCGATGGCTTCGAGAACCCGCTCGGCTTTGGCGTCGGCCGCGTCGTCGCGCTCTACGAAGCGGACAGGACGGCCGTGCACCACCGCGCTGATCTCCTCGCCTGCAAAGGCTTCTGCCTTCGTTTTGAGGTGGCGAATGAAGATCTCGACGACTTCGGCCAGCGGCACCATCTTGCTGCCGAGCGCGGTTTTTTCATCGATCAGTGGCGAGGCGAGGATCGACTTCAAGGCGCGCATGAGGCGGCCGTCATGCTGGCCGACATAGGTTGAGATCGCCTCGGCGCCGAAGAGTACGCGGCCCTTGGTCTCATAGTCGAAGAATACGGCACTCGGAATGAGCGCCTCATCGCCTTCCAGCGGTGCAAGGCGGGGTACGCCCTCTTGCACGAGACCGATGGCGGAGTTGGAAGTGCCGAAGTCGAGTCCGCAAGCCGTCATCCAGGTCCCCGTTCGCGATGAGGGGACGTGATCTATTACGATAAAAGTGGGCTTGCCAGTCTATTTCTTTGTTTCTAAAATGATTCCCGATAGTGGGATGTCCGGAAACGGGCGTCCTTTTTTGTTTGTGTACGGATGATCTTCTAAGCGGTCAGCGGCTGCTCGCGGCGGCTGCGCGGCAAAGTCGCCAACGTGTAGAGCGCGACCGCGATCACGTTCGGGATCCAACAGGTATAAGCCAGCCACACCGACATCTCGCGATAACTGGTGAATCCGAGAAAGATGAAGCCGAGCGGGATTTGCAGCCGCAACGTGACGGCGGCGAATGTCAGCGCGTAACTGAATCGCATCAGGATACGATGCAGCGCAAAATTGCGTGCGACCGCCATGCGCCACCCGACAAAAGTCGTGCCGAGCCACGACAGTGCCAGCATGGTGAAGCCGACACTCGCGATGATCCCGCCCGAGGCGTAGGGCGCGGTAAACAGAGCGCCCACGCCCGAGATCAGGCAGGCGGTGACATACACGCGTCCGTTCCAGCGGTGCACGCGTGAATACTTGGTGCGAATATCGGAGAAGAACTGCCAGGGCCCGGTCAGGAGCGCGATCGGCCCGAACAACATATGAGTCAGTGACTGGACAGGCACCCGCGCAATGACGCCGCGAATGGCATCGTCGACGCCCAAGTAAATGTTCAGCGGCACCGCGTCGTAGCGCATCGCGTGGATGGCGACGCCCACCGCGAGAAGCGTCATGCCATACAGACTGAGTCGTGCAACACCCTTTTCCACAAGGCGCTCCTGCGTCGGCTGCTGCCTAGAATATGATGTAGCCGCCATCGATAATGAAGGTGTCGCCGGTATGGTATTTCGAGGCGTCGCTGGCGAGATACACGGCAATGCCGCCGAAGTCTTCCGGCTTGCCCCAGCGGCGCATCGGCACACGCGGAATGACCTTTTCGGCAAAGGCCTGAGAGTTTTGCGCCATCTGAGTCATTTCGGTCGCAATCCAGCCCGGAGCGATCGAATTGGCGCGAATGCCATAACGGGCATGCTCGACGGCGATCGAGCGCATCATCGCGAGAACGGCGCCCTTGGTTGCACTGTAGGCTTCGTTGCGTCCCGCGCCTTCGAGTCCAGCCAGACTCGCAACGCCGATGAGCGAGCCGCCCGCATCACCTTTGCCGGCACGCTCCACCATGTGCTTGCAGGCTTCGCGCAGCGTGAAGAAAACGCCTTCCTCGTTCACCGCGTGCACGCGTCGCCAGACTTCGAGACTCATCTGACTGAACGAAGGTGCCCCGCCGCCGACACCGGCGTTGGCGATCACCGTGTCCAGCCGGCCCATCTCCTTGAGCGTCGCGCCCATGGCGTCGACGACTTCGGTTTCGCTGGCAACATTAACTTTGCGGGCCACTGCGCGCCGCCCGTGGCTGGCTAGCCTTTTGACGGCGGCGTCGTTCTTTTCCGCGTTTGTGCCCCAGATCACGACATCGGAACCGGCCTGCGCCAGGGCTTCGGCCATACCCAGCCCAATTCCGCCATTGCCGCCGGTGATCAGAGCCACTTTGCCCGTCAGGTCGAATGGTTTGTACATGGGTTTTCTCCAGCGATGGTCTGATTGGACCGTAGACTTGGCGCCATATTGCGGCAACCTGGCTGCGAGCCTCGGCAAAGAGCCGACATGCAAGGAATTGAAGGCGACCCGTGCATTTGGCATAAGCCGCACGGACTATCCGAAAGGGAAATGGTGATGAAGCGTATCGGTACCTTCTTAGCTGCGCTTATGGCGTGTCTGTCCTTGGCGAGCCCGCAGTCGAGAGCGGCCGATCCAGCGCTCAGCCCGACGGCCAACGCCGCGTTTCTCGCGGCAAATTCACACAAGGCCGGTGTGGTCGTCAGACCGAGCGGCCTGCAATACGAAATTCTGAAAAATGGATTCGGAAAGCGGCCGCGCCCAACTGACACCGTCACGGTCAACTACACCGGCATGCTCATCAACGGCAAAGTCTTCGACGGTACCGAGCCGCTCACGCCCGCACAATTCACCGTCAACAAGCTCATTCCGGGCTGGACCGAAGCTCTCAGCCTGATGCGCGAGGGAGACAAATGGCATCTGGTCATTCCGTCCGATCTCGCCTATGGCGCGCGCGGCGCGGGCGACGGGCTCATTCCTCCCAACCAGACCCTGGTGTTCGACATGGAACTTCTGTCGACCAGTCCGGCCAAGAGAGGCCCGCCCGGCAGCGATCCGGACGACCAACCGCCCGATCAGCAATAAGTACGGCGCAGGAAACGGACGCCGGTTTCGCGAGTTGATATAGTTCAGCGACAGCGCCGGCAGAGGCGCGGTGGGGTCAGTTGGCAGTGTCGAATTCCTATCTTCGCTATTGGCGTCAGCGGCTGGGCAGCGGAAGACTCCCGATCGCTTTGGCGCTCGGACTTGTCGTCGGCGCCTCCGTATTGTTCTGGGCCAGCCGGGATTACTCCGTCGTTGCCCCCGACTGGGACGGTCAGGTGCGCGGCATCACCTACAATCCAAGTCATATCTTCACGTTGAGGGACAATGGCCGCATAACGCCGACACAGATCGATCACGATCTGGCACAACTTTCTCTTCTCACAGGTCGCGTGCGCACCTACACGGTGGCCGGCGGCATGGACAAGGTTCCGGAAATCGCGCGGCGCTATGGCTTGACCGTTTCGCTCGGCTGCTGGATATCGGCCGATCTCGATCAGAATGAGACCGAACTCTCGCTGTGCATCAAGACGGCGCTCGCCAACCGGCGCGTGATCGACCGCGTGTTTGTCGGGAACGAAGCCATTCTCTTCGGCTTTGTCACGCCCGATCAACTCAACGGATATATCAAGCGCGTCCGCGATGCCCTACCGTCGCGGATCAAGATCACAACGGCGGAGCCGTGGTCGACATGGCTGCTGACGCCCGAGATCGGCCAGTATGTCGACATCATATCGATCCATCTCCTTCCTTACTGGGAGGGCATGTCTGTCCATGATTCCCTGCGCTTCCTGGAAGGCGCCTTCGATCACGTGCAGCAAGAGTTCCCTGACAAGCCGATCATCATTGGCGAGGCCGGTTGGCCGTCGGAAGGTCGCAGCAAACGCTTCGCCGAGCCGTCCATCGCGAACGAGGCCTATTTCGTACGTGCCTTCGTGCAGCTCGCGATGGAGAAGGGCTACGACTATTACCTGCTGGAGGCCTACGACCAACCCTGGAAGGGCGGAAACGAGGGATCAGTCGGTGCCAGCTGGGGATTGTATGATGCGCTGGGTAATCCGAAATTCGGCTTCACCGGGCTGTTGCGTACATTTCCTCAATGGCGGGCCTATGCGCTGTTTGCTGCCGCGCTGACGCTTGCATTGGGGCTTTTGATCCTTGGCTGGATGCCGCGCATGCGCCAGCAAGGCTATCTCGTCATGGGTGGACTGGTTGCTGTCGTGACGACGGGGCTGCTGGTCCTGATCGACGCGAGTTCTCTCGAATATGTCGATCCGACGGATCTCGCGATGATCGCGGCCATGACCCCGCTCGTCCTCCTCGCTTCCACGGTTATTCTGACGGAAGGCATAGAGCTTGCGGCGAGCTTATGGCGCGTCGAGCGGCGTGCGATCCCGATCGCGGTTCCGGAGACGAGCCCTCGGGTTTCGATCCATGTGCCGTGCTTCAATGAGCCGCCCGCCATGGTGATCGAGACGTTGAATGCGTTAGCTGCTCTCGATTACGAAAATTTTGAAGTTATCGTGTTGGACAACAACACGCCCGATGCGCAGACGTGGCTGCCGGTGCAGGCGCGTTGCGCTGCGCTTGGCGGACGTTTTCGCTTCTACCACTACAATAATATGACGGGTTTCAAGGCGGGCGCCCTCAACCAAGCGCTCAAGCTGACAGATCCGAACGCTTCTTATATCGCAGTCATCGACAGCGACTATCAGGTCGAGCCCTTCTGGTTGCGCCGCGCTCTGCCGCTGTTTGCGTCATCGCAAATCGCGCTTGTTCAAGGTCCACAAGACTATCGCGACGCGCAGCAGAACATATTCAAGGCCATGGCCTATGAGGAGTATCGCGGCTTCTTCCAAATCGGCATGGTCGAGCGCAATGAACACAACGCCATCATTCAGCATGGCACCATGACGATCGTGCGCAAGAACGCGCTTACTGAAGTCGGCGGTTGGTCCGAATGGTGCATCACGGAAGATACCGAACTCGGCCTGAAACTCTTCGAAGCCGGTTATGGCGCGGCTTATATCGCCGAGAGCATGGGCAAGGGTGTGATGCCCGATACACTCGACGCCTTCATGGGGCAGCGCTATCGCTGGGTGTATGGCGCGATGCAAATCATGAAGCACCATGCTGCCTCAGTCTTCCTTGGCCGGAGCAAATTGTCCTGGGCGCAGCGCTATCAATTCCTCGTCGGATGGCTGCCATGGATTTCCGACGGCCTCGGAATGATCGTCACTTATATGGCCTTGATCTGGACCGCATTGATGTGGGCATCGCCGCAGACGTTTGATGTTCCGCTCCCGGCGCTCTCGGCCGCGGCTCTCGCGCTCTTCTTCGCCAAGACGATGAAGACGCTGCTTCTCTATCCGCAAAAGGTGCGGTCCGGTGTGAAAGGTGCCTTGATGGCGTCGATCGCCGGTCTCTCGCTCACCCATGCCGTCGGCAAAGCTGTCATTTCAGGGCTTGTGACAAAGGGCAAGCCATTCCTGCGCACGCCGAAATGCGAAGACCAGGCGCTTCTTTCGCAGGCGCTGCGCAAAGTCTGGCAGGAGACGACGCTCTTCGGTTGTTGCGTTCTGGCGTTGCTGTCGCTCGCCTCCAGCGGCAGCGATGATCCGTCCGTCCGTTTGTGGATGGTCATGGTTGGCGTTCAAAGTCTGCCCTACCTCGCGACCATCGTCACGGCCGCGATCAGCGCGCTGTCTTACAAGTCGCTTCGCACGTCGCCCATGCGCGTGCCGCAGCAGGAACCCGCCTTGCCGAAGGCAGCCTAGATCAGGACGACCTTACCCGGATTGAGGATGTTCTTCGGATCGAGCGTACGCTTCAGTGTTCGCATAAGATCCATCTCGACCATGCTCTTATAAAGAAAAAGTTGATCGCGTTTCTGCACGCCGATGCCGTGTTCGGCGCTGATCGATCCGCCGAATTCATGGACGATATCGTGAACAGCGCGTTGGATTTCCTCCCAACGCGCAAGAAAAGCTGCTCCATCGCCACCGGTCGGAGAACTAAAATTGAAGTGAATATTTCCGTCGCCGATATGCCCGAAACTGACGGGGCGCGCGCCGGGCACCGCCTTCAGAACGGCTGCGGTCGCGCGTTCGAGAAACTCAGGTACTGCGCTCACGGGAACTGAAACATCGTGCTTGATCGATGCCCCCTCGCGCTTCTGCGCTTCCGACATGTTTTCGCGCAGCGACCAGAGCGCCGCGCGCTGGTTTTCGCTCTTGGCCAACACGGCGTCGCCGACCAGACCCTTCTCGGATGCCGAAGCAAGCGAAGCTTCGAGCGCCGAATCCAATTCGAAACGCGCCGCGCCGGTCGCTTCCACCAGCACATACCAGGGCGAGGGCTTGGATAGGGGATCGCGCGCGCCCGCGATATGGCGCATGACGAGATCGAGGCCGATGCGCGGGATCAACTCGAAGGCGGAAATCTGGCCGCCGCTGCTTGATTGCAAGTCCGCCAGCAGCCGAACGGCCGCACCTGGTGATGGAACCGCAACGAATGCCGTGGTGCACGCTTCGGGCGCGGGAAATAATTTCAAAACGGCTGCCGTGATCACGCCAAGGGTACCTTCCGCGCCGATGAAGATCTGTTTCAGATCGTATCCCGTGTTGTTCTTGCGCAGCGCCGACATCAAATTCAAGAGTCGTCCATCCGCCAGCGCGACTTCGAGGCCGAGCACGAGGTCGCGCGTCACTCCATAGCGAAGAACATTCACCCCGCCCGCATTGGTCGACAGATTTCCGCCGATTGTGGCCGAGCCCTCGGCCGCAAGACTCAAGGGAAAAAGCAGGCCTTTCTCGCGCGCGGCATGCTGGGCCGTCGCCAGTACCACACCCGCCTCGACCGCCATCGACTGATTGTCGACGTCGATGTGCTTGATCCGATTGAGACGTTCAAGGCTGAGCAGGACTTCGCCGGCGAAAGGAATCTGTCCGCCGACAAGACCCGTGTTGCCGCCTTGCGGTACGAGTGGCGTTGCGGTCTCGTTGCAGACGGCGAGAATTCTAGAAACCTGCTCGGCGCTGTCCGGTTGAAGCATGAGCGCCGAAGCACCCTTGTATTTGCTTCTCCATTCTTCGAGGTGTGGCGCGATCACGGACGCGTCTTCCGAGAAGCCGCGTGGGCCGACGATCTCTTTCAATCGCGCAAGCGTCTCGACGTTCATGATTGGTCACGCTTTGCTGCGGCACGCAAAAGCCGGTCATTGATGGCTTCACCGAGTCCGTCAAGTGGAATGGGCATGACGGCGATGGGCAGACCGGTTACATCGAGGGTGTGGAGGTGCGCGAATAGATTGACCGCCGCCTCCCGGACGTCGCCGTTTTCGCTCAAGTTCAGCGTCACTCTCGCACCATCGAGAACACGGCCGAAGGCCAGCAAAGCCTCATTCTCGCGAACGGACGTGGCATTCAATCTTACCGATGCGCGCGGCGCGTAGTGACTTGCGAGCTGTCCCGGCGAGCGGACGCCTGTATTGGCAGAATCTTCGAGCCGACCGACGACCTCCTCGATCTCGCGTCGCGAGATGGCTCCGAGACGGAGCAGCACCGGCTTTTCTTCGTCAAATCCGATCACTGTTGATTCGAGGCCGAGCGCCGTGGGGCCGGCGTCAAGGATAAGTTCGACCTTGTCGCCGAGACTCGCCCTCACATGCTCCGCGGTCGTGGCGCTGATGCGTCCCGAGGCGTTGGCGCTGGGAGCAGCGATCGGCAAACCGGATTTTGCCAAGAGTTCCTGGGCGATGGAATGAGCGGGCGCGCGCAGCGCGACAGTGTCCAATCCCGCACTGACCAATTGAGACAGCGCACAGCCGGCGCGTCGCGCAAGAACGAGTGTCAACGCGCCAGGCCAGAAGACTTTCGCAAGCCTGAGCGCCCCCGCATGGAACTCGGAATATTCCTGCGCATGCGCGAGATTTGCCACATGCACAATCAGAGGATTGAACCGAGGACGCTCTTTGGCGGCAAAGATATCGGCCACGGCATGGTCGTTTGTGGCGTCCGCACCGAGGCCATAGACCGTCTCCGTAGGGAATGCGACGAGCTTGCCAGCACGAAGGAGACGTGCGGCTTCGCGGACCGCGGCGGTGTCGGCCATTCGAACCGGTGACTTGGCGGCGATCTCCATCGCCCCAATCTATAGCCGATTTCAGTGAGATTTTGTCGCGGTGAGATCGACGGTAATTGCGACTTCGTGTGCGATGGTCGAAGCTGACGCCCACTCGCCCTTGCCCAGAGCGAAGTCGGTTCGCAAGACAACGGTTTTGCCCGTCATGTGCGCGCTGTCTCCCGAAAACACCAGTGCGAAGGGCAGGGTGATGGTCTTGCTCACGCCATGCAGCGTCAGTCGGCCCGTCGCGAGATAGTTGTTTCCGCCCTTGGCCGTAAAGTTTGTGGTTTCGAAGCGAGCGGTGGGGAATTGGGTTACCGCAAAGCCTTCGGCACCCTTGAGGCCATCATCATTGTCAGGCGCGGCAGACGCTTCGCTGTTGAGATCGATCGTGACGTTCGCGTGTGAGTGCGAGAGGTCGGCGGGGTCAAACTGGATGTCCGCCTTCCAGGTCTTGAAAGTCGCCTCGAACGTCTGACCGCTCCACAGCACAGAAAACCAGAGTCGGCTCTTGGCATGGTCGACGTTCCATTGCGCGCCAGATGCTGGCGTCAGGGCGGCGCAAGCAAGCGCGACGCATATTACAAGTCGGTTCTTCATGCGGGATCGCTCACCTCGGTGCCGGGTACCATGCGCTTGAGTACATCGTCACGGCGAATGAATTGGTGATACAGCGCCGCAAGCACATGCAGCGACACGAGCCCGATGGCCAAATAGGCCAACAATGCATGCGTGTCTTTGAAGAGTTCGAGATTCGCGGCTTTGGTTGCAGCTGGCAGATCAGCCAGGAACCAGATGTTCGGCCACGAGAACAGTCCGAAATACGGTGTCGCCAATCCGAGCGACGACGAAGACACCATGGACCAGCCTGCCAATGGAATCGCAATGATCAGGAAATAAAGGGCAAAATGGCTTGCATGCGCACCAAAACGGAGCAGCGGACTCATGCCGCGCGGAAGCGGTGGAACGGGATTGATCAACCGCCAACCCAGCCGCGCAAAGCTCAACGTCAGAACCGTCAGTCCTACGGACTTGTGCAACTGGTACAGCATGAACCGGTTCGGATCCGAGCGTGGCAGATCCGTCATGGTCAGCCCGAGCGTAAGGTTGACCAGCACGAACATTGCGATGAGCCAATGCAGCGTCATGGCCACATTCCCGTAACGAAGAAGGCTGTTTCGCGCGACCATCTCAGGTCTTCTGCTGCAGGAACATCGCTTCGATCGTCAGCTTGACATCGTCCCCGACGAAGCTGCTCCACATCATCTTGTCGAGTCCAAAATCGCTGCGCTTGATGGTGGTCGTGGCGTGAAAGCCGAGATCGTAGGCATTGCCGATGGGAGCCTTCAGTCCGCCATTGTAGGTCACGTCGAACGTCACCGGCTTGGTGACGCCATGAATGGTCAGGTCGCCTGTCATCTTCCCTGTGCTCGGACCAGTCCGAACGAGTGAAGTCGACTTGAACGCAGCGTTCGGAAATTTCGCGGCATCAAAAACCGTCGGCCCGACGAGCTGACCGAGCACTTCGCTGCTCATCACGTTGGCACTGGCGGTGTCGATCGAGACGGATACCGAACTCTTCTCCGGAGCGCCGGGGTTGAAGTTGAGCGTACCGGCAACCTTTTCAAACCGGCCGTAATAGTCAGTGATGCCAAGGTGAGGAATGGCAAAGATGACCTGTGTATGATGTGTTTCCAATTCATAGGCACCGGGCGGCGCGCTTTTTGGATCCGTCGAAACGTTGGCTGCGAACGCGACACCCGCAGAGGCGAAGGCGACGACAGTGAAGCTAAGGACGGCGCGGCGCATGTTGCCTCCGGGGGCGCTGGATCAGTATCGATAACCTATAGCTTGATCTTGAGAGCAGTGCAGCGTTGATTTGCAGTAACAAACCCGTGTCCATCGCGCTTGACGGGCCTTGAGCACTCTACCCATAGTCGACGGCCACTTATTCCTGAAAGGCGCGTTGTGAGCGACACCGAAGCGCGGGCCCGCCCCGGGAGCAATCTCGTCTATCCGTTCGAGGGCCGGCCCGAAACCGGCCACAGCATCTTGGTTGCGCCCGGAGTCCATTGGGTTCGCATGCGTCTCCCCATGCAGCTGAACCACATAAATCTGTGGTTGCTGGAGGACGGCGAGGGTTGGACGATTGTCGACAGCGGCATCAAGAATGAAGAAACGACCAACGCCTGGGAACAGCTGTTTGCCGGTCCCATGAAGGGCCGTCCCATCAAGCGCGTGATCGTCACGCACATGCATCCGGACCATATCGGGCTGGCTGGATGGTTGGTCCGCAAATTCGATGTCGAACTCTGGATTACGCGCACGGAATTCCTGATGTGCCGCAATCTGGCAGCCGACACCGGGCAGGAAGCGCCCATCGAGGGATTGCGTTTCTACCGCGCCGCCGGCTTTCCGGAGGATTTGCTGGAGAACTATAAGGCGCGCTTCGGCGGCTTCGGCTATGGCGTTTACAAACTGCCCAATGCTTATCGTCGAATCGTCGAAGGGGAAGAGATCGAAATCGGCGCGCACAAATGGCGCGTCGTGGGCGGCAACGGGCACTCGCCTGAACACGCCTGCCTTTGGTGCCCCGAGCTGAACATTTTCATTTCCGGCGATCAACTCCTGCCGCGGATATCGTCGAACGTCTCGATCCATCCCACCGAACCCGAAGCGAATTCGCTGCAGGACTGGATCGACTCCTGTCACAAACTCAAAGGTATCGTTCCAGACGATGCTCTGGTTCTGCCCTCGCACAACGAACCATTCCGCAAGGCGACGTTACGTTTGCAGGAATTGATCGATCACCACGAAGACGGAATGGAAAAACTCTACACGTTGTGTGGCGAACCCAAGCGTGCGGTGGATGTGTTTCCCGCGTTGTTCCGAAGTCGCATCACGCAGGGCAATTTCGGCATGGCGACTGGCGAAAGCCTGGCCCACCTCAATTGCCTGCGCGCGCGTGGCCGCATCCTGCGCACGACCGACAAGAATGGAATCGACTGGTACGAGGCTGTGTGATGTTACTTAGGCCGGCGTGAGCCTCGAACCGGTGCACTAGGACTCATGCGCCAAAGTTTGCGAGCAGTGGCATTCGTAGGCGCGTTTCTGCACTGGGCCGATGCCCTCGCAGAAACGGACTGCGCCGGTCCGATCGAGATTAAAGGTGCGCATTTCCTGCGACTGGACAAGAATGATGCGCTCGTTCTTTCGGATGGTCGCGTGGTGCATCTGGAAAGCGTTCGGCTGCCAGCCGGCAAGCTTGATCATGCGCCGCAATCGCTTGCCGATGACTCACATGCGGCCATCTTGGCATTGGTCGAAACCGCGCCTCTGACATTGCATTCGCTACCGCCAAAGATTGATCGGCACGGTCGCCTGAGAGTGCAGGCGTTTGCGGGCGATCAATGGATCCAAGCTATGCTTTTAAGCCGCGGCCTCGCACGCGTTGCCATAGCTCCCGACCGCACGGAATGCGCCAGCGAACTCTTCGCGGCAGAAGCGCAGGCGCGCAGCGGCAGGCGCGGGCTCTGGGCCGCCCCCGCTTATGCCGTGCGCAATCCCTCGAACATTCGCCGCGATATCGGGACCTTTCAGATCGTCGAGGGCAGGGTGTTGAATGCCAGTATGAAGAACGGACGCGCCTATCTCAATTTTGGCGCGGACTGGCACACGGATTTCACCGTCATCGTGGATCCGCAGGACATGCCGAATTTTCGCGCGCTGGGAGTCGATCCGAAATCTTATGCGGGCCAGACCATCCGGGTCAGGGGATGGGTGCAGTGGCACTACGGACCTGAAATCGAAGTGGCAAACCCGCAGGGGATCGAAGTCGTGCCCTAGCAAAAAGACCCGGATGGCTCCGGGTCTTTTTCCATTCTCGGTTGCGAGATCTAAGCGGCTTTTTTCAGCAGCATTCCCTCGACGCGCTTCACGGCGGTGACCTCATCGGTCCGCTCGACGGCGGCAACTTCGCGCGCCATGCGGGCGAGGGCGGCTTCGTAAAGCTGCCGCTCCGAATAAGACTGTTCCGGCTGACCGCTGGCGCGGTGCAGATCGCGCACCACTTCGGCAATGGAAACCAGGTCGCCCGAGTTGATTTTCGCTTCGTATTCTTGCGCGCGACGGGACCACATGGTGCGCTTGATGCGCGCGCGGCCTTTCAGCGTATTGAGCGCGTTGTTGACGATATCGGGTGAAGACAGCTTGCGCATGCCGACGGCCTTGGCCTTCAGCGTGGGAACGCGCAGCGTCATCTTGTCCTTCTCGAAGGTGATGACGAAAAGCTCCAGCTTCATGCCGGCAACTTCCTGCTCTTCAATCTTCATGATCTTGCCGACGCCATGGGTGGGATAGACCACATGGTCATTCGTCTTGAACTCGTGCTTTTTGCTGTTCGAGTTCGCCGGTACCTTCTTTTGGATGGCGGGGGCGGGGGCAGTCTTTGCGGTCGTCATCGTTCACTTTCGTTCATCGCCCTTAGGGGCGTGTCATTGCACTGCAATAGAAACACGCCAAGGCGCCGGATTGTTTCCAGTCCGGATGCAGCCCTCTCGTCGTTTCTGATCGTGGAAATTATATAACACACTTCGTCCGTGAACGGAAGGACAAAATGGCAAGCCGTTGAATTCGCGGCGTTAATTCTGTGACTTTGCCGAATATCGCGCTAATTCAGGCGGTTAAATTCGGCCAGCGACAGTGAAACGCCATAAATTCGGTGTGCATTGACGAATTCTACGACCCGTCACCGGGTTTTTCCGAGAAATGCTTTTCGAATTTGTCAGGAACGCCTTGCCATTCCTTGGCGTCAACGGGCGCCGTGCCGTGCTGGGTGATGTTGGGCCATTTCTTGGCGTATTCGGCGTTCACGGTGAGCCACTTCTCGAGACCGGACTCGGTGTCTGCCTTGATGGCTTCGGGCGGGCATTCCGGCTCGCAGACGCCGCAATCGATGCACTCGTCCGGGTGGATCACGAGCATATTTTCGCCTTCGTAGAAGCAGTCCACTGGGCAGACTTCCACGCAGTCCATGAACTTACACTTGATGCAGGCTTCGGTGACGACATAGGTCATAAGAGGGTCTCGTAGTCGTAAGCTAGGCCAGCGTCATTAGGGCCCAAGCGGTCGAGGATCAAGGGCATTCCCCGCGACGATCTCATATAGCTGCCGCGCCTCATGCGCGGGGCCTCGTCTTTCGCCGAAAGCAACCACACGTACGGCAAGGACTTGACTGCCCACCGGCACCGTGACGACGTCGCCGCATTTAAGTCCGTGACCCGATTTGAGAACGCGGGCGCCGTTCAGTCGCACCAAGCCGGACTCCGCGGCCGCCTGTGCGAGAACGCGCGAGCGATAGAAGCGTGCGTGCCACAGCCATTTGTCTATCCGGATGCGGTCTTCCTTCGACACGCGTCTATTTCCGTAGCAGAGCGGCAAGTTCTGCAAACGGAGAGTCCGCACGCGTTTCGATCATCTCCGGCTCTTTTCGATCGT
Source organism: Rhizomicrobium sp. (assembly GCA_035536115.1). Taxonomy (GTDB): domain Bacteria; phylum Pseudomonadota; class Alphaproteobacteria; order Micropepsales; family Micropepsaceae; genus Rhizomicrobium. The sequence continues at coordinate 18,520 of DATLOU010000010.1, read as the reverse complement.
TCCGGCGCCGCGCCGTCTGACGGCGCGACTTGCGCCAGACTTTTGTGGCGCTCTGGCTTCCTTCCGTGACTTCAACTTCACGCCAACCAAGATGGGCAAGAACATCCCTCAACTCATCATTGCTACAGCCGAGCAGCGAGACCAATCTTGGCACAAGGACCTCGCCGCGCGCGCCGTCAGTCACACCTTTCTCAAGTTGCTCCTCGAGACGTTCCAGGATGTCGAGCCGAATGGCGCGGTGTCCCGCTGCGCGAAATCCCGCAGCCGCCAGGAAAGGCGCTGACAAATTGCCATCGTTTGCGAACGATGTGAGACCAGGTTGCGGTGGCGGCGGCAGCTTCTCGAGCTCGTTCCAGATGCTCCATAAAAGCGCCAGCAACGAACTGGCTTCTGGACGCAGCATCTTGGGAAGGTAGATGGAACGCCGGCCGAACCAGACACCAAAGATCCGCAACGAGCGAATGAGGTCCCGGATTTCATCGGGCAGTCTCACGAGCGCCCGATTCAGGGAACCGAAATTCTCCAGCAATTGGTGCGCGAGGCCGCGCGCCGCGGCGGGGATTGCATTCGTAGTCCCTGGTTTTGCTTCGACTGCGCGCTGGAGCGCAAGAAGAGGTTCGAGCCTGACGCCGATGCGGTGCGCGAGCCACGCATCGAGACGCCCCTGAATCCCGTCGCGCAACTCCGGCTTCAGATGACTGTCGGACAGAATCGAGACCTTGGGCGAGAGCGGCGACGAACCCCGAGTGAGACTCGCCACGACTGCCCCATCCCACCAAATCTTACCGTGCTCGCTGAGCGTGATGTCCTTGGTGTCGCATGCCAAAAGCTTGGATGCTCGACGAAAGAATTCACCCTCGAGGCCACGTATCGCGGCAGCGCGCAACGTGCGTCCATGAATTCCCTCAGCCCTAGTGTCGGCCTCGAAGCGAAAACCCTCGAGTTTGCCGACGATTTCGCCGCCGATCGCGACGCCGCCCGAATCGTCAAGGGAGAGATCGAGAGTTTCGTCGTCCCGCAGCCGCTTCATCAAAACGGAAGTGCGACGATCGACGAAGCGCTCTTTCAGCTTCTCGTGCAGGGCGTCGGACAGTTTGTCTTCGATGCTACGCGTCAGGTTCTGCCAGTAGGCGCTATCGCGCGTCCAGCCGGGCCGGTTCGCTGCATAAGTCCAGGTTCGTATTTGCGCCAGGCGCCCGCTCAGTGTTGCGACGTCGCCCTCCGTCTGATCCAGACGCGTGATCTGTGCTTCTAACCATGCATCCGGCAGCACGCCGGCATCGCTCGTCAGGTGCAGATAAATCGCGCGCACCAAATTGGCATGTTCGTCGGCGGAGAGTTTTCGAAAGTCGGGCAACTGACACGTTTCCCAGAGCCGATGAACAGGGTCACGATGCCTGGCGATCGCCAGAACCTGTTCGTCAGCGGAGAGCCGACGGAGCGCGAGATAGTCGCTCGCCGGTCGCGCCTTCACGAGACCTTTCGTTGGTGGGGGCTCCTCGAGACTCGCAAGCAGCGAGTCCAGCGAACGAAAATCCAACGCAGAGTTGCGCCACTGCAAAACCCGCACCGAGTCGTAACGATGGCTTTCGATGCGTGCGACCAGTTCGTCAGTGAGAGGTTCGGCTTCTGCCGTGACACCGAAGGTACCGTCATTCATGTGGCGTCCGGCGCGCCCGGCGATTTGGCCAAGCTCTTCGGGGCGCAAGGGACGCACGCCAAATCCGTCGAACTTTTCCAGGCCGGAGAACGCGACATGATCGACGTCCATATTGATGCCCATCCCGATGGCGTCGGTGGCGACCATGAAATCCACATCACCGCTTTGATAAAGTTCGACTTGCGCGTTGCGTGTGCGCGGACTGAGCGCGCCAAGCACGACAGCGGCGCCGCCGCGCTGGCGGCGGATGAGTTCTGCGATGCCGTAAACATCCTCGGCGGAAAAACCCACGACAGCGGAGCGGCGTGGCAGCCGCGTCAGTTTCTTCGCGCCCGTATAAGTGAGGTCGGAAAACCGCGGGCGCGACATGAAGTAAGCGTTCGGAACGAAGCGTTGGATGGCACCGCGCATCGAATCGGCGCCGAGCAGGATCGTTTCTTCGTCGCCGCGGGCGTGCAAGAGACGGTCCGTGAAGACATGGCCGCGCTCCAAGTCGGCACAGAGCTGGATCTCGTCGATCGCCAGAAACGCCGCGCCGATGTCGAGCGGCATGGCTTCAACCGTGCAGACGAAGTACTTGGCGTCGGGAGGTACGATTTTTTCCTCACCGGTGATGAGCGCCGCGAGTTTGGCTCCTTTCAGCCGGACGACCTTGTCGTACACCTCGCGCGCGAGCAGACGCAGCGGCAGGCCGATCATGCCGGACTTGTGCGCAAGCATGCGCTCGATGGCGAAGTGGGTCTTTCCGGTATTGGTCGGGCCGAGAATCGCCGTTACGCGCGAGGTGGAATAGCGAGACGCGGTGCTCTTGTGCATTGCGCGAAAGATTGATGTTCCGCACCGGCGTTGCAAGCTTCCAGGGGCGCGATTCAGGCTGGCGCCTCCAGTTCAGGAAATGATGCGAACACGGAAGAGAACAGTAATAGAACCAAAGAGGTCCGAATCACTAACCAAATTAATATCATCCTTCGTTCTCATACGTTTAGTGGATCAGCCACATCTGTTCAGCACAACATCTTGTGGCACCGGCGAGCCATGGAGTCATTCGGGCTTATCCACCGAACCATCCGTACCCGGATAATTGCGGCCTGCATGCGATGCTGTGATGGGCCACCAACAGCCCACTTCTCGCAGCCGCAATATTGGGGCAAAAGCGAGACAGACGAGTATGGTGAGAGCGCATGAGCGATCCGAAAACCCCGCCGGATTGGGCCAAAGCCGCCCAAAAGGAGCTGCGCGATCGCCCGCTCTCTGAGTTGAACTGGTCGACCCCGGAGGGTTTTGAGGTCAAGCCACTCTATACGGCCGCCGACCTTGAAGGTTTCGAGGCGGCGAATTCGCTTCCCGGGCAAATGCCTTACCTGCGCGGTGTGCGCTCGACCATGTACGCGGGGCGCCCGTGGACCATTCGACAATATGCCGGTTTTTCGACTGCCGAGGAATCCAACGCCTTCTACCGCAAGAATCTTGAGGCCGGCCAAATGGGTCTTTCCGTGGCGTTCGATCTCGCTACGCACCGCGGCTACGACAGCGATCATCCACGCGTAGCAGGCGATGTCGGCAAGGCCGGCGTCGCCATCGATTCCGTCGAGGACATGAAGATTCTCTTCTCCGGAATCCCGCTCGACAAAATGAGCGTGTCGATGACCATGAACGGCGCCGTCATTCCTATCATGGCGAACTTCATCGTCGCGGGCGAAGAGCAAGGCACGCCGAGCGAGAAGTTGTCGGGCACCATCCAAAACGACATCCTCAAAGAATTCATGGTCCGCAACACCTACATCTATCCGCCAGGACCCAGCATGCGCATCGTTGCGGACATCATCGAATACACGGCGAAGAAGATGCCGAAATTCAATTCCATTTCGATCAGCGGCTATCACATGCACGAGGCGGGCGCGACCGCAGTGCAGGAGCTGGCCTACACGCTCGCCGACGGAATGGAATATGTCCGCGCGGCACTCGCGAAAGGGCTCAATGTCGACGCGTTTGCGCCACGCCTGTCGTTCTTTTTCGGCATCGGCATGAACTTCTTCATGGAGGTGGCCAAGCTGCGCGCCGCGCGCCTGCTATGGTCGCAGATCATGACCGGGTTCGGCGCGAGGAGTCCGGAAAGCCTCATGCTGCGTACGCATTGCCAGACGTCCGGAGTATCTCTGACCGAGCAGGACCCCTACAACAACATCGTGCGCACGACGATCGAGGCGCTGGCCAGCGTGCTCGGCGGAACGCAGTCGCTGCACACGAATTCGTTCGACGAAGCCATCGCCCTTCCGACGGAGTTCTCGGCTCGCATCGCGCGCAACACGCAACTCATCCTGCAGAACGAAAGCCATGTCACCAAGGTCGTCGATCCCCTGGGCGGTTCCTTCTATGTCGAGGCGCTCACCCATTCCCTGGCAACCGCGGCGCGGGCGGTCATCGACGACGTCGAAACCATGGGCGGCATGACAAAGGCGGTCGAGGCCGGAATTCCCAAGCTTCGCATCGAGGAGGCGGCGGCCCGCCGCCAGGCGCGCATCGACAAGGCGGAAGACGTGATCGTCGGTGTCAACAAGTTTCAGCCGGCCGGCGAAGATGATCTCGAGGTCCGCGCCATCGACAACGCACAGGTGCGCGATTCCCAGATCGCCAGGCTCAAGTCGATCAAGGCGAAACGTGATCCGGCCAAGCTGAAGGCGGCACTCGAATCACTCGTCGCCGGCGCGCGAGGCAAGGGCAACCTGCTCGAGCTCGCCGTCGAGGCGGCGCGCGCGCGCGCAACGGTTGGCGAAATCTCCGACGCGATGGAGAGTGTATTTGGCCGCCATCGCGCGGAAATCCGCTCGATCTCGGGCGTGTATGGCGCGCAGTATGAGGGCGACAACGAATTCGGTGCCATCCGCGGAGAAGTCGAGACTTTCGCGAAGGAAGAAGGCCGTCGCCCGCGCATGCTCGTCGCGAAGATGGGTCAGGATGGGCATGATCGTGGCGCCAAGGTCATCGCGACCGCGTTCGCAGATCTCGGCTTCGACGTCGACATCGGGGCGTTGTTCCAGACACCTGACGAAGTCGCAAAGGACGCGGTCGACGCCGATGTTCATGTCATTGGCGTGTCGAGCCAGGCCGCCGGGCACCTGACACTCGTTCCCCTACTGATCGATGCGCTCAGGAAACAGAAAGCAGACGACATTCTGGTCGTCGTTGGCGGCGTCATACCGGCACAGGATTACGAGCAACTGAAGAAGGCCGGCGTCGCCGCAATCTTCGGTCCGGGCACCAACATTCCCGATGCGGCGCGCAGCGTTTTGAAATTGATCCGCGCCCGCCGCCTCGATCACGCGGCGGAGTAGGCGGCCGTTTCAGCCCTGATGTTTGGGAGTCGAACCGTCGATCTTGAGGGTTGTGGCGACGGCCGCGATGACTCCGTAAGACGTCTCCGCCCAGACACGCAGAGGAACGACATAGTCGTGTCCCGTCACAGCACTTGGGAAGGTGGCAATCCAGGCGCTGATCGTCGGAAAGTTCGCGCCTTCCTTGATGACCTTGGGCTTGAAGCCAGCCAATTGGCGATACTTGATCTGGCAGAGCAGGGCATGGCCTTTGTACAGCCCGTTGTCCATGGAGACGGTCGTGTCCTTGATCTTCGTAATCTCGATGTTGTACCGCCGGCGGCCATCGAAAACCGGCAACACGGCAGCGCACGGGTTGTCGGCGGCAGCGCCGACGCCCGAGACCAGATATGTGATCGCGCTCAGCGGATCGAAGGTCGCCTTCTGCTGGTCCGCCGACACCTCGTATCCCGTCGTGCTGTAGGGCGGATCCGCGTAGAGACGCACAGGACCGTTGTCGTCATACGTGAGCGAGACTTCCTGCTTCTTGTCCGAGCGGCCGGTATAAAAAGAATCGTATAGTGATGGCCGGAATGCTTTCGACGCGACCGTGCCGGTGGACGTCGCTTGAATTTGCGATTGCCAGAAGGCATTGACCACGCCGCCGGTCTGGAGGTTGGAGACCGCGTGATATTGATCACCACGAATCGTCGCATTGAGGTCAACCTTGCCCAGGGTCACGCCACCGGCATAGAGCGTCATGGCCATCTGAAGCTGCGAGCCCGCTATAGCTGGCGCTTCGGCCCCGGCGCCGCCGGCCGCCATGGCGAGCTGTGTCGTCGCCAGCGGGCAAAGCAAAGCAAGAATGAGTGAACGCAAACGCACGGATGTTCTCCAAAGCTTGAAATGGGCGGCGCAGACGCTCTGAAACCACTATGGTCCAATTATGACATCGCCGAGCCCTCGCGCGACAGGTACACCACACAAAGAGATCGCAAAAGCCGTTCTGGCAGGCGACCGGCGAGCCCTGGCGCGTGCCATAACGCTGGTTGAATCGACGCGGGCAATCGACCAGAGGGCGGCCGAAGCTTTACTGGCATCGGTCCTGGCGCGAACGGGACGCGCGATCCGCCTTGGAATCTCAGGCGCACCGGGCGTAGGCAAATCCACCTTCATCGAGGCCTTCGGACAGTATCTCACCAGTCTCGGACAGCGCGTCGCGGTGTTCGCGATTGACCCGTCGTCGCGGCGCTCGGGCGGTTCCATTCTCGGTGACAAGACGCGCATGGAGAAGTTGTCGCGCGATCCCAATGCGTTCATACGTCCGTCCCCAGCGGGCACCACGCTGGGCGGCGTCGCGAGGCGAACGCGCGAGTCGATGTTGATTGCCGAGGCAGCAGGCTTCGATGTCGTTCTCGTCGAAACCGTCGGTGTGGGGCAGTCCGAAACCGCGGTTGCGGACATGACGGATCTGTTTGTTCTGCTGGCCTCTCCTGGCGGCGGTGACGAGCTCCAGGGCATCAAGCGCGGCGTGATGGAACTCGCCGATCTGCTGATCGTCACCAAGGCCGATGGCGATTTGCTGCCAGCCGCACGGCGCGCCGTGGCGAGCTATCAAATGGCGTTTCACCTCATGCGGCCCAAGCACATCGGCCTCCAACCGAAGGTGCTGTCGGTCTCGTCGATCGAGGGCACCGGCATCGCCGCCGCCTGGAAGGAATTCGCAGCCATTCATTCGGCACTCGCCGCCGACGGTCGCTTGGCACGGCTGCGGGCCGAGCAGGCGAGGCGATGGTTCTGGTCGGAAGTACGAACCTTGATCGATGAGAAAATTCTCTCCGACACGAAACTTGCAGCCGCAGCCAATATGCTGGAGCGCGCGGTCCAGGAGGGGACAGCGACCCCCTACGGCGCGGCGCGCAGCCTGATCCGGGCGATCCTTCCGCCCGATGGGCCAGAGCCTGCTTGACCCGGCAAGGCGCTCCCCTTATGAGAGCCCCTCTTTTGGTGAAAAACGATGGCCCGTCGCTGCGAATTGACCGGAAAAGGCGTTTTGGTTGGCAACAATGTCAGCCATGCCAACAACAAGACCAAGCGGGTTTATCGCCCGAATTTGCAGGACGTCGCGCTGGCAAGCGAAGTCCTCGGAAATTCCTATCGCCTCAAGATCAGCATGAATGCGTTGCGGTCCGTCGATAAGACCGGTGGGCTTGACCCGTACCTGCTAAAGGCGAAGTCAGCGGATTTGTCGCCGAAAGCGCTTCGTCTGAAGCGCGCCATTGCCAGGAAGATGGCTCGAACCGCCGTTTAACAACACCCTGTAAGCCATTCAAAAATATACTAAGTCCCCGACCTGACTAGGCATGGTTCCTGATTCGGCGCCCGATTAAGTTCCACGTTGCACTAGGCGTCACGGGCGGGGTGTCGTGCGGGCAGTCGTATTTCCTGTTTCGAGGTCTTTCGAGGATGTGTCGGCCGAACGGGCCGCCGCAAGAATCATTCTGCCGGTTTCGTCTCTGACCATTCTTCTCCTCGCGATGCATGGCCTTCTTGGTTGGCCATCTCTCTCGCTCTTCGCCGATTCCCGAGGTCCGTGGTTCAGTTGGAGTCATCTCGTCCTCGCAGTGGCGTATTTCGCCATCCATCTCACAAACCGCCGCTACGGACCGGACTACGCCTTCGCGCAAATAGTGGTGTCGTTGGGATTGTGCGGCGGGGTTTTGTTCGTGTGGCCGGAGTTGGCGCAAGTTGTGTTGCGTACGGCTGCGCCACCATCAGTTCGCGAAGTGATGGCGTTCGTTGTGGCCTTCCTCGCATCCGGATTTCTCTCGATCATCGCGTTCGACTGCACGAGAGGACCGCATTGGTGGATGGCGCCGTTGACCGGGTCCCTGGTGGCAGGCGCGAGTTTTGTGCTGTTGTTCTATCCCGCGGCCTATGCGGGTTCGGATGTGTTCTGGGGCGAACATATGCGGATTCACGCCGGAGTTCTCGTGCTTGCCGCCGTCGCTGGTCTTCTTCCGTACCAGCTGCTGCGCTCGAGCATTCAGCCGCTGCCTGGATTCGGCGGCTACTGAACAGATTTAGTGCGCAACGTGCTTCGGTGTGTGACGTGGGCCGGCAACCCGTTTAGGCGCGCGCGTGTGGCCCTCGTGCCCCTTCTCTTCGTGGAACAATCCGATCAATTGTTCGGTCATTGCGCCGCCGAGCTGCTCGGCATCCACGATTGTGACGGCCTTGCGGTAATAGCGGGTGACGTCATGGCCGATGCCGATCGCCGTCAACTCGACGTCCGATTTCTCCTCGATCTCTTCGATGACGCGACGCAGATGCCGTTCGAGATAATTGCCGGCATTGACCGACAAGGTGGAGTCGTCGACCGGGGCGCCATCTGAAATCACCATCAGGATCTTGCGCTGCTCGGGGCGTCCTATGATGCGGTTGTGAGCCCACATCAGGGCTTCGCCGTCGATATTCTCCTTGAGCAGCCCCTCGCGCATCATCAGGCCCAGGCTCTTGCGCGCCCTGCGCCAAGGTTCGTCGGCGTCCTTGTAGATGATGTGGCGCAGATCGTTGAGGCGGCCGGGATGAGGCGGCTTGCCGTCCGCGATCCACTTTTCGCGTGACTGCCCGCCTTTCCACGCGCGCGTCGTGAATCCGAGGATTTCCGTTTTCACGGCGCAGCGTTCCAGCGTGCGTGCCAGGATGTCCGCGCACATCGCTGCGACCATGATCGGCCGCCCGCGCATCGAACCGGAATTGTCGAGCAGGAGCGTGACGACGGTGTCGCGAAACGTCATGTCCTTCTCGCGTTTGAACGAGAGCGGGTACATCGGATCGATGATGATGCGCGGCAGCCGCGACGTATCGAGCATGCCTTCTTCGATATCGAATTCCCAGGAGCGGTTTTGTTGCGCCATCAAGAGACGCTGCAGCTTGTTGGCGAGACGGGAGACCACGCCCTGCATCGCCTGCAGCTGTTGGTCGAGAAAGTTGCGCAGACGGCCGAGCTCCTCCGGGTCGCAAAGTTCGGAGGCGGGAACTTGCTCGTCGAATTGCAACGTATGGACTTTGTAGCCCCATTCGTTCTGATGGCTGAACGGCTGCTCCGGGCGATGCGGCTTCATGCCGTCTTCGGGTTCTTCGGCATCGGACATCTCGTCCGTCTGCTCGGCACGCATTTCGGCGGCGTCCTCGTCGCCTTCCTCGCCGTCGGACTCCTGCAGATCGGCTTCGCTTGATTGCGACTCGCTCGACGAATCCTGATCCTCGCTATCCTGCTCCTGGTTTTCCGCGTTCTCGCCTTCGCCGGAATCGTCCGAAGCTTCATCTGCATCGAATTCGTCGCTCAACTTCAGATCGCGCAGGATCGTGCGCGTCAGCTTGGCGAAGGCAGCCTGGTTGCGCAGCGCGCTGCCCAACTTTTCGAGATCCTTGCCGGCATTTTCCTCGATGAAGGGGCGCCAGAGATCGACGGCATATTTCATCGCCTCCGGCGGCGGCGTGCCGGTCAATTTTTCGCGCACCATGAGCCCAAGCGCGTCGGCAATCGGGACATCCGCTTTCAACCGCGCCTTGGTCAGTCCGCGCTGGGTCAGGCGTTGCTCGAGCCCGGCCGCCAGATTGTCAGCGACGCCTTTCATAGCGATGGATCCGATGGCCTCGACGCGCGCTTGTTCGGCGGCCTCGAATACGGACGCGGCATCGGCCGATTGCGGCTTGAACTGGTCGTGGACCTTGTCTTCGTGATGCGCGCGGCGCAACGCATAGGCGTCGCCCGCGCCACGCACCACGGCCACCTCGCTCGGCGGCAAATTGCGCGAAGGCAACGGCAGCCGCGCTTTCAGGCCGCGCAGGGCAGGCGGTTCGGCGCTGAATGTGACTTCCAGTTCCGGTTCGCCGGACAGTGCCCGTACGGCGGTACCGACCGCACGCTTGAACGGTTCCGACGGATTTTCCGGCTTCACGTCACCAACACTTTGGCCGCGCTTTCCGGCAGGTCTTCGCCGAAGCACCGCTGGTAGAACTCCGCCACGCTGGCGCGTTCCAGTTCATCGCATTTGTTCAGGAACGTCAGGCGGAAGGCGAAACCGACATCGTGGAAAATCTCGGCGTTTTCGGCCCAAGTGATGACCGTCCTGGGACTCATCACCGTCGACAGATCGCCATTGATGAAGGCATTGCGGGTCATGTCGGCGACGCGGACCATCGCACCGATCTGCTTCTTCTTCTCCGGTGTCGCGGCATAAGACGGCACTTTTGCCAGGACGATGTCGACTTCGGAATCGTGACTCAGATAGTTGAGCGTCGTCACGATGCTCCAGCGGTCCATCTGTCCTTGATTGATTTGCTGCGTGCCGTGATAGAGACCGGTCGTGTCGCCCAGACCGATCGTGTTCGTGGTCGCGAACAAGCGAAACGCCGGATGCGGGCGAATGACTTTGTTCTGATCCAACAAAGTCAATTTGCCTTGAACTTCCAGCACGCGCTGGATCACGAACATCACATCGGGTCGGCCGGCATCATATTCATCGAAACAGAGTGCGACCGGGTGCTGTAGACACCACGGCAACAAGCCCTCGCGAAATTCGGTCACCTGCTTGCCGTCCTTCAAAATGATCGCATCCTTTCCGATCAAATCGATGCGGCTGATGTGACTGTCCAGGTTGATGCGAATGCAGGGCCAGTTGAGTCGCGAGGCCACTTGCTCGATATGCGTCGACTTTCCGGTGCCGTGATAGCCCTGAACCATGACGCGGCGATTGAAGGCAAATCCGGCAAGAATGGCGAGCGTGGTTTCGCGATCGAAGCGGTATGCCGGATCGTGGTCGGGAACGTGCTCGTTGCGCGTCTTGAAGGCGGGCACCTTCATCTTGGTTTCGATTCCGAACACGGCTGCGACGTCGACGGTCGTGTCGGGCACGGCCGCGGGATCGAGAATCTTCTGTTCAATCGTCATGATTAGGTGTCCGGCTCAATATTCTCGTGCGGAAATTAACCGGCGCGTGAGGCTGGGGCGCTGGAGCCCCTCTAGGTCATGCCGGTGGCGCGCAACACGCCATAGGCCTTGATAACCTGCTTCAGACGCTCTTCGGCGCCCCGATCGCCGCCGTTCGCGTCGGGATGATACCGCTTCACAAGTTCCTTATACCGCGCCTTGATCTCTATCAAGGTGGCGCCGTGCGGCAGGTGGAGCGTGTCGAATGCCATGATCTGAAGACGCGTCAAAGTCCGCTCGGGCCGACGCGGACCTTGCGTGTCCGCCTCGCCGGGAAATGCGCCGTAACCGTCTTCGACTCGGATGCCATGGGGATTGTGCATACGAGCCGTGCGCTTGCCGAGAGGCCAGGTCGGACGATGGCCGGTTACAGCATCGTTACGGAAGGATTCGATGGCCTTCTCGTCCATGCCGCGGAAGAAGTCCCACGACTCGTTGTGCTCGCGGGCGTGTTCGAGACAGAGCCAAATATACTCGCCGAGATTTTCACGGCTGCGCGTGACGCGATAGTTCCCGTCTTCTTCGCAGCCCGAACGGGCGCAAGCGCGCTTGCGCGCTTCCGGCTCCGCGCGTTTGCCTTCCGGCTTGATGCGGATGTCGGCCTTGAATCGGGGTCCTTTGCTCGCCGTCGCCATCCATCGATTATGGGGTCGAAGCGTGAAAAAACAAAGAAAACGTATTGCTTGACTTACGCGGGCGAAGGCATGAAACGCTCGTTGCATGACGGTCGCCGAGACGATCCGCGAGAAATTGACCTCCGCTTTCGCTCCGCGGGAACTTGTGGTCGAGGATGACAGCGCCAGGCACGCAGGTCACTCCGGTGCACGGCCGGGAGGCCAGACGCACTTCAATGTGAGAATAGTCTCCGACATCTTCGAAGGACTGTCGCGCATCGAGCGCCAACGCCGCGTTTATGCGGCACTTGCGCAAGAGTTGCGCGCCGACGGCGTTCACGCGCTCTCGCTGACGACGCTCACGCCAGCGGAGGTTTGGCAGGAGCATTAGCTTTCGTCGGAACGTTCGCAGGCGGGACGATCCGCAACGCGGTAATCTGATTTCTTTGGCGACGCAGGATTTCGAACTGGTAACCGAAGAACGCGAAGCGCTGCCCAGCCTCGGGAATGGTACGCGCCTCGTGGATGACGAGCCCCGCGATCGTCGTCGCTTCGTTGTCCGGAAGGTTCCAGTCGAGATCGCGATTGAGTTCTCGGATCGGAACCGTGCCTTCGACGAGATATGAGCCGTCGGGACGGCGGCGTACGTCGGGTCGTTCCTCCACTTCATGCTCGTCGGGAATATCACCGAAAATCTGTTCCAGAATATTCTCGAGCGTGATGAGTCCCTGGAGCACGCCATACTCGTCGACAACGAGCGCGAAATGCGTTCGCCGATCGCGAAAGGCATTGAGTTGTTCGACCAGAGTCGTCGTTTCGGGAACGAACCATGGCGGCGTTGCGAGTTGGGCGACGTCCACGCCGTCGACCGCGCCTTTTTGTTCGATGACGGCGCGAACGATGTCCTTTGCGTGCAAGACGCCCACGATGTTCTCCGGCTGCTCACGCCAGAGCGGCAGGCGCGTGTGCTTGGAATCGAGGACTGCGTCCAGGATTTCCTGGGGCGGAAGGTCGGCGTCGATGCTGACCATTTTCTTGCGGTGAATCATGACGTCGCCGATCTGCAGCTCGCGCAAATCCAGGATGCCGCCGATCATGTCGCGATGCTCGCGCTCGACGGCGCCTTCCTTGTGATGCAGATCGACTGTGCCGCGGATCTCCTCGTGCGCCTGCACGTCTTCGACGTCCTGCTGGCGGACGCCGAAGAGCGCGAGCACGCGCCAGACCAGATATTGAACAGCGGTCACCATCGGCGCCAGCACGCTCACCACCAATCGCACGGGGGTGGCGATCGCCAGCGCAAAGCGGTCCGTGCGCGCGATGGCGAGGGTTTTCGGCAACACTTCGGCGAAGATGAGGATCAGGACCGTCATCACGGCGGTCGCCACGAAGACGCTACGCGAACCGAAGCGGGTTTCGAGCACCATTGTGGCGACCGACGAGGCCAGGATGTTGACGAACGTGTTGCCGAGAAGGAGTGCCCCGATCAGCCGCTCGCGGTCCGCCACCAGACGATTGACGTCGCGGGCCGAACGCGACCCGTCCTTTTCAAGCTGATGCATCCGGCCACGCGAGACGGCGGTCAGCGCGGTCTCCGAGCCAGAGAAGAACGCACCGAACGCCAGCAGAATGAGGATCGGCGCAAAAGAGATGAGTATGAGAGTCATCGCACATTCTCGCTTCTTGGCGTGGAGATAGAATGTCATCCCCTGGGGCAGGGGACCAGCGGCCCAGACTAGCCGGCCAGGACTTTGCGAACCGAGGCAAGCGGGACGTCGCTCGTCACGAAGGCCTGACCGATGGCGCGCGCGAGCACGAACGTCAATTGTCCGCCCTTAGCCTTCTTGTCGTGTGCCATATGCGAGAGAAGGTCGTCGGCGGTGTGGCGTGCGCCGGGGATTTCGGCGAGCGTGATCGGCAGACCGCAGTCCTTCAGGTGCCGAGCGAATCGTTCGACGTCTTGTCCGCGGCACAATCCGAGTTCCGCCGACAGCCGAAATGCCAGCACCATGCCGATGGCGACGGCCTCGCCATGGAGCAGCCGGTCGCCATACCCCGTCGCCGCCTCCAGCGCGTGTCCGAACGTATGCCCGAAATTGAGCAGCGCGCGGTCGCCGCTTTCCCGCTCGTCGCGCACGACGATTTCGGCCTTCATCCGACACGACTGCGCAACGCACCGGGTGATCGCCGCCATGTCTCCGGCCAGCGCTTTGGGGCCGTTCGCTTCCAGCCATCCGAAGAAGTCTGCATCGCCAAGCGCGCCGTATTTCGCCACTTCGGCATAGCCTGCGCGCAATTCGCGCGAGGGCAGGGTTTTCAGCAGGTCCGTGTCGGCGATCACGATCCTTGGCTGGTTGAACAAGCCGACCAGATTCTTGCCCTGGGTCGTATTGATCGCCGTCTTGCCGCCGACCGAAGAATCGACTTGCGCGAGCAAGGTGGTAGGAACCTGCGCAAAATCGATGCCGCGCTTGAGAAGGCCCGCAGCAAGCCCTGTGAGGTCTCCGATCACGCCACCGCCCAGCGCGACGATCAACCCATCTCGATCGACGCCGCTGTTCAACAATTCGCTTGAAAGCCGTTCGAGACCCGCAAAACTTTTACTGGCTTCTCCATCGGGCAACGTGATCGCTCGCACCTCGATGTGTGCTGCGCGCAGAACCGCGCAGAAACGCTCGAGATGCAGCTTGGCAACGTTCGTGTCGCTCACGACGGCAACCATGCCTCGTGCGAACGGCTTGAGCAGCACGCCGGCTTGTTCCACCAGGCCGGGGCCGACATGGATCTCGTAGCTTCGCTCGCCAAGACCGACGGGAATGATCTCGCTCATGCGGCGTAAGCCCCGCAGCCGGATAGCATCGCGACGACGCGCTCGACGATCACAGTGTGCGGCCCATCCTCGCTGTCGACGGTGAAGTCTGCTTGCGCATAGATCGGTGACCTATCCTGCAGCAGGCGTTCAAGGGTTGCGCGAGGGTCGCCGGTACGCAAGAGCGGACGCGTATCGCGTCGCTGAGTGCGCGCCAGAAGGAGTTCGAGCGGGGCTTTGAGCCAGATCGTGACGGACTGCTGCTTGAGCTTTTCGTGAGTCGCCGGGTCGATGAAGGCTCCTCCGCCCGTAGCCAGGATATGCGGTGATTCGCCGAGCAGGCGCGAAATGACCTTGCGCTCGCCGTCGCGGAAGGCGGGTTCGCCGAAGCGTTCGAATATCTCCGAAATCGTACAGCCCGCGGCCGTCTCGATTTCGCTGTCGGCGTCGCGAAAGGCGACGCCGAGCCGCGTGGCAAGGCGCCGGCCGATCGAGCTTTTGCCCGCACCCATCATTCCCACCAATGCCACGGTCCGGTTCAATTTCATGATCCTCGCATACACGCGCCGCCGACGGCCTGCCAGCGGGACTTGCGGGACCGGTTCGATTTCCGCCACAAACGGTGCGAAGAATAGGTCATGCGAAGGAACACCGAAGTCATGGGATGGGGATCTTGGGTCGCGATCGGAGCCGCAGCCATCGTGCTTTTGGGTGCGATCAGCCTGACGGTTTATGGCGGCCGCGTCACCCCCGTTCAGCACGAGGTGGAGCAGATCATCCCCAATGACCGGCTGCCGAACTAGCCGGATCAGCGATGAAAGCCGGTGACACCAGCCTGATCGAGTCCTTCCTCGAGATGATGAGCGCCGAGCGTGGCGCCAGCATCAACACGCTCAGCGCCTATCGCCGCGATCTGCTCGATTTCTCCGCCCATCGCACCGCCAAATCCGGCTCGATGCGTTCGGCGACACGCGACGACATCAAGGCCTATCTCGCTTTCCTGTCTCGCTCGGGTGTGAGCGGCTCGACGCAGGCCCGGCGCTTGTCGGCGCTGCGCCAATTTTATGTTTTCCTCTTTTCGGAACAGGTGCGGACCGACGATCCAACGGATGCCATCGAGGCGCCGAGACGCGTGCGGCCCCTGCCGAAGACACTCTCGCACGACGATATGAACGCCCTGATCGCCGCCGCGCACGACTCCGCCGAAAAATCTGCCGAGGGTGCAAGACTGGCCTGCATGCTGGAAGTTCTTTACGCGTCGGGTTTGCGCGTCTCCGAACTGGTGACACTGCCTCTGTCGGCCGCACGCGCCCGCGACGGTTTCCTGCTTGTCAGGGGAAAGGGCGAGAAGGAGCGCCTGGCTCCGCTCAATCGTACGGCGCAGCAGATGATCCAGGATTATCTGAAGGTGCGCGATTCCTTCCTTCCCTCCGGCGTGCGCCGGGCACACGCGGAGCGCTTTCTCTTTCCCTCGCGCGGTGCCGAGGGATATCTGACGCGCCGTCGTTGTCACCAGATGCTCAAGCAATTGGCGATCGCGGCCAAGCTCGATCCCGAGAAACTCTCGCCGCATGTCCTGCGCCATGCTTTTGCAACGCATCTGGTGGAAGGCGGCGCCGATCTTAGAAGCGTGCAGACCATGCTCGGCCACGCCGACATCGCCACGACGCAGATCTACACGCACGTCGCGAAGGACCACCTGACCAAGGTGGTCGAAGCCGCTCATCCACTGTCGCGCAAGGTCAAGGCGCGCCATCCGGCGAAGTCCCAGTGACCCGGTTGACGTGCGGTCTCGCCCGCGCCACGGTCCCGCTTCCATCATTGCCGGAGCCATTGCCGTGAGTTTCACCACTGTCGAGCGCATTGCGCCTGTGCGCATCTATCGTTCCAAATTGTTCGTACCTGGCTCTAAGACGAATTTTTTCGAGAAGGCGGCGGCCGGAGCGGCGGATTGCGTCTGTCTCGATCTCGAGGATGCCGTGGCTCCGGCCGACAAGGACAAGGCGCGCGAGAACGTCGTGGCCGCGCTCAACGACGTCGACTTCAAGGGCAAGATCGTCACCGTGCGCATCAACGGCCTCGACACCGGCTGGTCCTACAAGGACGTGATCGCGCTGGTGGAAAAAGGCGGCGAGAAACTCGATGCCATCATGATTCCGAAGGTGGCGAATGCGAAGGACGTCTATGCCGTCGATTGGTTGATCAGCCAGGCTTCCATGCAGGCGGGACGCAAGAAGAAGATCGGGATCGAGGTCATCATCGAATCCGTTCTTGGATTGCAGAACATCGACGAGATCGCGAGCTCATCCAAACGCATGGAGAGTCTGCACTTTGGCGCCGCCGACTACGCCGCGTCGCAGGGCATGCGCACGACCAACATCGGCGGCGGCAATGCCGACTATGTGATGTTGACTGACAAGGACGAGCAGGGCCGGCGCGAGCGTCACTGGAACGATCTCTGGCACTATCCCTTGTTCCGTCTGGTGCAGGCGGCGCGCGCGCACGGCATCGTGGCGATCGACGGCCCCTTCGGCGATTACCAGGATCCGGAAGGCTTCCGGGCGCAGGCGAGCCGGACGGCCATCCTGGGCTGCGAAGGCAAGTGGGCCATCCATCCCAGTCAGGTCGAGCTCGCCAATGACATATTCACGCCGCCGAAGAAGGAAGTGGAACGCGCCCAGGCGATCCTGGCGGCGATGACGGACGCGCATAAGACCGGTTCGGGGGCGGCGTCACTGAATGGCGTTCTGATCGATGCCGCATCGATCCGTCAGGCCGAAGTGATCGTCAAACAGATGGCGATGATCCGAGAGAAGACGGGCGGCTGACGCGTCCGAGCTTGTCGGGATTTCTGACGAGGTAGATCGCGCTGATGCGCTCGCCGTCGAACTCCATTGTCAAGGCGGTGTGCACACCCTCCCTGGTTCGCAGCAGATAACCCGGTGCGCCGTTGATGTCGGTGAACTCCAGGGCGAAGCCTTCGGCCGGAGCAAATTTCCGCATCACGCCGAGCCCAAAGCGGATGACCTTGTCGGCGCCATAGATCGGATTGAGGGCCGCCGCCGCGCGCCCGCCGCCGTCCGAGTAGAGCACGACGTCGCTGGCCAAGAGCGTAGAAAGCTCGTTCGGATCGTTGTTGGCCGCTGCGTGGATGAACTTTTCGACGAGTGCGCGATGATGCTCCTTCGCCACCGAATGACGCGGCCGATCCGCCTTCACGCGCTCGCGTGCGCGCGACACGAGCTTGCGGCAGGCTTGCTCGCTCTTCTCGAGTGTTCTGGCGATTGTGGAATAGTCGCAGTCGAAAGCATCGTGCAAAATGAAGGCGGCGCGTTCCTCCGGCGACAGCCGTTCCAGCACATGCAGCAAGGCGAGTGACAGGTCGGAGGCAAGCTCGGCGCGCGATGCCGCGGCATCTGCCGCCAAAGCGCGCATGTCATCGGGCAGGATGGGTTCGGGAAGCCACGGCCCGACATAGGTTTCGCGCCGCGCACGCGCTTTGCGAAGCGCGTCGAGCGACAGCCGAACGGTTGCCGCCGAGAGCCAGGCGCGCGGATCGCGCACGTCGGTTTGGTCCACCCTCTGCCATCGGAGCCAGGCTTCCTGAACGACATCCTCGGCGGCGCTCATCTCGCCCAGCATGCGATACGCAATCGCCAGCAGGTGCGCGCGTTGTGCGTCGAAGATGCTCGGTCGGTTGCCCGTCATGCGGCCTTCAGAGTCTGATCGACAACAATATCGTCTTTGCCTATGCGTACGCGTTGGCACGTCTTGGCATGCCCCATGGCGCGTTTGAGGACAGGATAGTTTCGCCCGGCCATGACGTGCAGAGAGAGCGCGATCAGTGCCTTTTTGCCCCACTTGGACACGATCGTCTCGCGCAACGCGTCCAGGTTGGCGCTGCCCCGAAGCAGGGAGAGGCCATAGTCGAATCCGAGCTGCGCGTTCGAATTGCTTCGCGTTCCCGAAAGAAGATTGCGGATGATTTCTGGCGACACGCCGGCTTCTACCGCCATATCGGACGCGATTTGTACGCAAGGCCCGCAATCCTCGATCAGAGCGCCGGCTATTCCCGCCGCGAACAATGCATCCTTGGGCGCACCGCCCCGCCATCGTCCCGCGGCCATC
>DATLOU010000009.1:0-2552 GCA_035536115.1 Rhizomicrobium sp. | reverse complement strand
GATCCACAATTTTCTCTACAACGACGAGCCGGACTACGACTCCGTCGACCGCGATTGGGCGATCCGCAACATCATCGGGGCGCCGGCCGATTTCGAGTACGAGGTGATTTCCAAGGAAGATTGGATCGGCCGGCGTCTGGTTGCCGACCGCTTCCAGAACGGCCGTGTGTTCATCGCCGGCGATGCCGCCCATCTGTGGATTCCACACGCCGGCTACGGCATGAACGCCGGCATCGCCGACGCCGCGAACTTGTCGTGGATGCTTGCGGCGGTGCTCAATGGCTGGGCGGCGCCCGCGCTGCTCGATGCCTATCAGGCCGAGCGCCAGCCGATCACCGACCAGGTGTCGCATTTTGCCTTCAACATGGCGAAGCAGGTGTCCCGGCAGCGGCGCGAAATATCCGCGGACATCGAGCGCGACGACGCGGTCGGCGAGGCGATGCGCGCCCAGATCGGCAAGGAGGCCTACGATCTCTACGTGCAACAGCAGTGTTGCGGCGGCCTGAACTTCGGCTATTTCTACGCTGACTCTCCGGTCATCGCCTACGACGGCGCGGCGCAGCCCGCCTATTCGATGGGTCATTTTGAATCGTCGTCGGTGCCGGGCTGTCGCGCGCCGCATGTCTGGCTGCGGGACGGCCGCTCGCTTTATGACGCCCTCGGCGACGATTACGGTTTGATCCGGTTCGACGCCCGCACGCCGGTGGACGGCATCGTCGCTGCGGCGCGTTCGCGCCGCCTGCCGCTTGCCGTGGTCGACCTCGACGACCAAGCGGCGGCCGCGACCTACGCCAAAAAGCTCGTTCTGGTCCGGCCCGACCGCCATGTCGCCTGGCGCGGCGATGCCGAACCGACCGATGCGACAGCGCTGATCGACCACTTGCGCGGCGTGCCGATGGCGGCGATGCCGCGCGTCGCAGCCGAGTAGGGCTGACGCCTGGGGAAACATCGCGGCGCTTCCCGTAACGGCTTGACTTACGCATAACTCAATGGTTATACATAGATCAATAACCAACGGGTTATTGATCTGGATGCCGAAGACTCACGATTTGCTGTTCCGAACGCTGGCCGATCCGACGCGGCGGGCACTCTTCGAACGGCTGTGCCGCGAAGGCGAGCAGACAGTCGGGGCTTTGACGGCGCGCGCCGGCGTCTCGCAACCAGCCGTTTCGAAACATCTTGGGGTGCTCAAGCAGGCCGGGCTGGTGCGCGACCGTCACCAAGGCCGCCAGACGCATTACAGCGCGCAGCTCGGCGCCCTGGTCCCGCTGATCGACTGGACAAGCCGAATGGCGGGTTTCTGGGAGAGCCGGTTCGATGACCTCGAAAATCTGCTGAAAAGGATGGACCAATGAATCAAACGGCGGCTGAAACGCGCTCCGTGGTCGTCGAACGCGAGATTCCTTATCCGCCGGAAAAGATCTGGCGCGCGCTCACGCAACCGCAGCTCATCGAGGAGTGGCTGATGAAGAACGACTTCAAGCCAGCCGTGGGCCATCGTTTCAATCTTCGCGGCGACTGGGGCGGCGTGTTGGACTGCGAGGTCCTCGCCGTCGAGCCGAACAGGACGCTCTCCTACACCTGGAATTTTGCGCACGACGATGCGGCCTTCAATCTCAACAGCGTGGTGACCTTCACGCTCACGCCGACGCGCACGGGCACCCGCCTGCGCATGGAGCAGGTCGGCTTCAGGCCCGATCAGAGGCGCGCCTTTGGGGGTGCCGCGCAAGGATGGCAGCAGTTCTTCGCCAAGCTGGAGCAGGTCTTGGCGCGGACCGACTGACGTCTGCCGCGTTGCGCTTCGCTCGTCTCAAAGGAGGTCGCATGAACTGGAACACTTGGGTTCGGCAGGGCCACCGTTGGCTGGCCATCGCCTTTACGGTGACCGTCGTCGCCAACTTCGTCGCCATGGGACTGGGGAAACCGCCGTTGTGGCTGGTCTATTCGCCTTTGCTTCCGCTCTTTTTGCTCATGTTCAGCGGTCTGTACATGTTCGCGCTGCCCTATGCCGCGAAGTGGCGCAGCGGTGAATTCTCTTTCGCCAAGCGGGAGCAGCGCTCGTGATCGATCACATCGGGTTTCCCGTTTCCGACTACGTGCGTGCCAAGGCCTTCTACGCGCAGGCGCTGGCGCCGCTCGGCTATGGCTTGGTGATGGAAATCGACGGCGCGCACACGGAAAGCCGCGCCGCCGCGGCCGGGTTCGGCTGCGCCGGCAAGCCGGACTTCTGGATCGGCGGCGAGGGTGGACTTGAGAAACCGCTGCACGTCGCCATCGTCGCCGCCGACCGGGCGAGCGTCGATGCCTTCCACGTCGCAGCACTGCAGGCCGGCGGGAAAGACAATGGCGGGCCCGGCTTGCGGCCCCATTATCATGCCAACTATTACGCGGCTTTCGTTCTCGATCCCGATGGCCACAACATCGAGGCGGTGTGTCATGCCGCGGAGGAAGCGCAACGCCTGGGCGGCGAGCGACGACAACCCTGACGAAAGCGACAACCCCCATGAAGAAGAGCAAGAGCGCCGCGACGAAAGCAAAAGAGGGTAACTCGC
>DATLOU010000008.1:0-13855 GCA_035536115.1 Rhizomicrobium sp. | reverse complement strand
GTCGGCGGCGACAAGATGGACGAGGCCATTATCGCCTATATCCGGCGCCACCAGAATCTGCTGATCGGCGAAGCCTCGTCCGAGCGCATCAAGAAGGAAATCGGCTCGGCTGCTCCGCCGGCCGACGGTAACGGCGTGACGCTGGACATCAAGGGCCGCGACCTTCTGAACGGTGTGCCGAAGGAAATCACCATCACGCAACGCCACATTGCCGAAGCGCTCGCCGAACCAGTCGGCGCCATCGTCGAGGCGGTCAAGGTTGCGCTCGAGGCGACGCCGCCCGAGCTCGCCGCCGACATCGTCGACAAGGGCATCGTGCTGACGGGCGGCGGTTCGCTGCTTGCCAATCTCGATCAGGTCCTGCGGGAGGAAACAGGGTTACCGGTCTCGATCGCGGACGATCCGCTCTCCTGCGTGGCGCTCGGAACCGGGCGCGTTCTGGAAAATACGAAGGGTATGCGACACGTTTTGTCGACGGCGTTCTGATAGACCGGTCTTAAACCCGGGTTGATAAAGTCATGGCCAACGGCACCTGGAAGATTGCGCGAAACAGAAGCGGGGCACAGCTTCCTATCGCGCTTCTTGCCGCTCTCGCCATTGCGCTGATCCTGATCGGCAAGGCGCAGAACCCCATCTTCGACCGGGCGCGCACCACCGTGACCGATTGGGCCTCGCCCGTGCTCAGGATCGCGCGCGCGCCGCTCGACGGACTTGATCGCTGGATGGGATCGATCGGAGAGATCTTCAACGTCTATCAGGAAAATCTGCGCCTGAAGGATGAGAATGCGCGTCTGCGCCAATGGCGCAACGCCGCCGTTGCGCTCGAGGACCGCGTCAAGCGCTACCAGTTGCTCCTGCGCGCCGTGCCGGATCCCAAGCTCTCCTCCGTCATGGCGCGCGTCATCGGCCGTTCGAACCAACCGTTCCTGCAGACCATGATCCTCGACGCCGGCAAGGCACAGGGCGTCAAGCCCGGTCAGGCCGTGATCGATCAGCGCGGCATGATCGGCCGCATCTTCCTCGCCGGGAATTATACTTCGTGGGTGATCCTTCTGACCGATCTCAACAGCCGCATTCCGGTGAACATCGAGCCCGGGAATGCGCAGGCCATCATGGCCGGGGACAATAGCGGCGCGCCGCTGCTCGATCTGTTGTCGCAACGTGTGGTGCTGAAGCCCGGCGCTCAGGTTGTGAGCTCGGGCGACGGCGGCTTGCTGCCGCCCGGACTCGCGATCGGAACGGTGGTCGGCAATTCCGTCAGCGGTTATCGCGTGGTGCTTCTCGCCGATCCCGGTGCCAGCGACGACGTGAACATCGTCGATTTCAAGCTCAAGACCGAACAGCCACCGGCCACGACGGCGAACGAACTTCCGGCAACGGCGGCGGGGCTTCCGCCTGCGGCGCCGCCGCAGCCCGCGCCCGTCGCGGCGCCCCTCGTCCACGCGGCGGCACCGGTCGTGAAACCGCCGACGGCCTTGCCTGCGTCGCCGCCCGCCAAACCGAGCGCCAACGCGCAGGAACCGCCTGCCTCCGACACCGGCAATGAGTGAGCGGCACCATGGAGCACGCCGTTAACATCATGGCTGGCCGGTTCCTCTCCTCGATCGTTCCCGTCACGTTCGGCATCCTGGGCGTCGTGATCGCCAATTTTCCGGTCTCCCTTCTCGGCGGATTGGTCCCGCCGGCGCTGCTCGTCTTCATGCCGCTCTACTTTTGGGCCATGGTCAGGCCCGACCTGATGACGCCGTTCTGGGCCTTTGTTCTCGGTATCCTGCAGGATCTTCTGTCGGGCGGCCCGGCCGGGGTATGGGCCGCGGCATTTCTCGCCGCGTACTTCCTGATCGATCGTCAGCGCGACATGCTCGCCGGGCTTTCCGGTGTCGGCGCGGTCGCCGGTTTCGCCGTGGCGTCTTTGACGGCGTGTCTCACCGCCTATGCCACGGTCGCGATTTATTACTGGCATCTGCCGCCAGCGGCGCCGATGCTGCTGCAACTGGCGATGACCGTGCTGCTCTATATTCCCGGCGTCATCCTGCTCGGGTTCGTGCATCGCCGCCTGGTCGGACCGTATCGGAGCGATTTCTGATGCCGCTCTTCGATCGCAAGGACAAGAGCCGCTACACGAGCTTCACGCGCCGCTCGCTGATGCTGACCGGCGGCATGACGGCGGTGTTCGCCGTGCTCGCGGGACGGCTCTATCAACTGCAGATCCTGAACGGCGATCAGTACCGCACCGAAGCGGAAGACAATCGCGTCAATCAGCGCCTGGTCGCGCCGCCGCGCGGACGCATTCTGGATCGCTTCGGCGTCGAACTCGCCAACAATCGGCGCAACTATCGCGTGCTCATCGTCTCGGAGCAGGCGACCGAAGGCGTTGCCGCGGCGCTCGACGACATCGCCAAGATCATCGTTCTGAACGATGCACAGAAGAAGCGCGTGCTGCGCGACGTTGCGAACAACAAGAAGTTCGTGCCCGTCCCGGTCGCTGAGAATCTGAGTTGGGAAGAATTCGCGCGCATCAACATGCACCTGCCGTATCTCTCCGGTATCCAGCCGGACGTCGGACAGACCCGCGACTATCCGTTCGGCACGCAGCTGTCGCACATCCTGGGCTATGTTGCCGCGGCCGGGCCGGAGGACGTGAAGAACAGCGACGATCCGCTCCTGAGCCTGCCGGGATTCCGCATCGGCAAGCGCGGCATTGAAAAGGCTTACGACAAGATCGTGCGTGGCGAGGCCGGCGACAGCCGTGTCGAGGTCAACGCCTATGGCCGCGTCATCCGCGAATTGTCGCACGATGCCGGCGTGCCGGGGCAAGACGTCTGGCTGACCATCGACCGCGAACTGCAATCCTTCGCCGACGAACGTTTGGGACAGGAGAGTGCGGCACTCGTCGTGCTCGATGCGCAATCGGGCGACGTGCTCGCGCTTTCCTCGACGCCGGGCTACGACCCCAATCTTTTCAACGTCGGAATCTCGCAGGACCAATGGAAGGGCCTGAACACCGACGACCACAAGCCGCTCGTCAACAAGGCGCTGAGCGGCGCTTACCCGCCGGGTTCGACCTTCAAGATGGCGATGGCGCTGGCGGCGGTGCAGAACGGATTATCGGACCTGCATGTCGTGTGCACGGGCGGTCTCGTCATCGGCAATCACGAGTTTCACTGCTGGAAGCATGGCGGCCATGGCGGCGTCGACCTGCAACGCGGCATCGCGCAATCCTGCGACGTGTTCTTCTACGAAGTGGCGCGCCGGCTCGGCATCGACAAGATGGAGGCGGCAGCCCGCGCGATGGGGCTTGGCGCAACGAGCGGCATCGAGATTCCGGGCGAAAGCAGCGGTTTCATTCCGAGCGCCGCCTGGAAGGAAGCGCGCTTCGGCATTCCCTGGCAGATGGGCGAGACGCTCGTGACGGGCATCGGGCAAGGGTACGTGCTGGCGACGCCCTTGCAGCTGGCGACGCTTGCGGCGCGCATCGCGAGCGGGCGTGCGGTGACGCCGCGCATCACGCACACGGTCGGCAACACGACGCAGCCGCGGCCGCCGGCCGAGCATTTGCCCTTCTCCGACGAGGCCTTCGCCGCGGTGCGGGCCGGCATGGATGCGGTCTGCAATGGCGGCGGCACCGCCTCGCGCTGGCGCATCAGCGAACCCGGAATGGAAATGGCCGGCAAGACCGGCACCGCGCAGGTCAGAAAGATCAGCAAGGAAGAACATGCCAGCGGCGTCAAGAAGAACGCGTCGCTGCCGTGGAACTTGCGCGATCACGGGCTCTTCATCGCCTTTGCGCCCGTGGCGGCACCGCGTTATGCCGCGGCTTGCATCGTCGAGCACGGCTCGGACGGACATCCGCAGGTTCAGATGGTGCATGACGTCCTGCTCTTCGCGCAAAAGCGCGATCCGCTGAAGTTGCGCACCGCTTATCCGTCGAACGCGGCGCTTGCCGCGCCCGACCTGGTTCGGGGACGCGGATGACGACACGCCCTTATGCCGCCGCACGGCGCACGCTCAGCGTTGCCGAGAAGCTCTATGAGGTGAATTGGGGCCTGGTCCTGCTCATCGCCATCATCGCAACCGCGGGCTTCGCCACGCTCTACTCCGTCGCCGGCGGTCACTTGTCGCCCTGGGCCTCGCCGCAAATCCTGCGCTTTTTGGTGGGCGTGGTAATCCTGGTCGTCGCCGCGCTGGTCGATGTGCGGGTCTGGCTGAGCCTCGCCTATCCGGCCTATCTCGCGTCGCTCATTCTCTTGATCGGGGTCGTCGTCGCCGGTCATGTCGGACTTGGCGCGCAGCGTTGGATCACGCTCGGGCCGCTTGGGCTCCAGCCGTCGGAGTTCATGAAGATCTCGCTCGTGCTCGCGCTCGCGCGGTTCCTCCACGGCAAGAGCGTGGAGGAGGTTTCGAAACCTCTGAACCTCCTGATCGCGCTGGCGATGATCGGGATTCCCGCCGTCTTCGTCGTGTTGCAGCCCAATCTCGGCACCACGCTCATCATCGTCGCAGACGGTGTTTCGCTCCTGTTCCTGGCAGGCTTGTCCTGGTGGTGGATCCTGCCGGCGTTGGGCGCGGTCGCGGTGGCGGTGCCGACGGCCTGGCAATTCGTGCTGCACGATTATCAGAAGCGCCGCGTGCTGACCTTTCTCGATCCCGAATCCGACGCGCTCGGCGCCGGCTGGAACATCACGCAAGCCAAAATCGCCATCGGCTCGGGCGGTGTCGCCGGCAAAGGCTTCCTGCAAGGAACGCAAAGCCGGCTCAACTTCCTGCCGGAAAAGCAGACCGACTTCGCCATCACCAATTTCGGCGAGGAGTTCGGCTTCGTCGGCTCGGTCGCGCTTCTGATCCTGATGGCCGTGGTGATCGGCTACGGCATCCAGATCGCGATGGCGGCGCGAAGCCAGTTCGCCCGCTTGCTCGCGATGGGCGTCACGCTCAATTTCTTCTTCTACATCATGATCAATGCCGCGATGGTGATGGGGCTCATCCCCGTCGTGGGCATTCCGATGCCGCTGATATCCTACGGCGGTTCGGCGATGCTGACCGTGATGTTCGGGTTCGGCCTTCTGATGAGCGTGCACGTGCATCGCCAGGTCGAGATCGCGCGCCATTCCGGCGGCATCGTCTGAGCGCGACACTTTGGAACTCGCGCAGGTTTGCGAAAGCCGTGCGTGGATGTTCCCGCTTCCTAGACAGACGAAAATCGCTCTGCTATTAGCCGCGCCTTCCAAGGCATGCTCGCGAGCATGCCTTGAATTGTTTGATTGGCGCGCAACGTGTCGGGATATCGCCCGGTTGCGCTTATTGGATGGGCCGGTAGCTCAGTCGGTAGAGCGTTCGACTCTTAATCGAAATGTCGTGGGTTCGATCCCCTCCCGGCCTACCATCCAGTCTTACGAGTACCGTCATGCCAACCCGGACGAAAGCTGAGAGACATGGCACGCATCAATTTCGTGGAGTTGCCGGCGCGCAATCTGGCGGCAACGAAGTCATTCTATTCGACCGCTTTTTCCTGGTCGCTGACCGACTTTGGCCCCAGTTATTCGTGCACGTTGAGCGGCGATGTCGACATCGGGCTGCAAGGCGATCTGTCCGATGCGACGAAAGCGCCACTCGCGGTCATCGCAGTCGACAATCTCGAACAGGCGCTGGCTGCGGTCGAGAAAGCAGGCGGCACGATTTCGCGCCCGATTTTCACCTTTCCCGGCGGGCGGCGATTTCACTTCGTGGATCCGAGCGGCAATGAACTCGCAGCCATGCAGGCGGATTGAGATTGCATGATCCGATCGATAGTCGCCGGCGTCGTCCTTTTTGTCGTTGGCAGCGTTTGCGCGACGGCTGCCGCACAGCCTGAATTCGCCACCACGGAAGGCGACTTCATCGTCCATGATTTCACCTTCAAGGACGGCGAGACGCTGAAGGAACTGCGACTCCACTACACGACGCTTGGCACGCCCGCGCGGGACGCAGAGGGACGTGTGACCAACGCGGTGCTGATCCTGCACGGCACAGGCGGCGACGGTCACCAGTTCTTGCGGCCCCAATTCTCCGGCGTGCTGTTCGGTCCAGGCGGCCTGCTCGATGCCGCGAAGTACTTCATCATCCTTCCCGACGGAATCGGGCACGGCAAATCGTCCAAGCCGAGCGACGGCCTGCATGCGCGCTTTCCGCACTACGACTATGACGACATGGTCGCCGCACAATATGCGCTTCTGACCAAGGGCCTCGGCGTGAACCATCTGCGCCTGGTGATGGGCACGTCCATGGGCTGCATGCATTCCTTCGTCTGGGGCGAGACCTATCCCGATTTCATGGATGCGCTGATGCCGCTCGCGTGCCTGCCGGTGCAGATCGCGGGGCGCAACCGCATGTGGCGGAAGATGACGATGGACGCCATCCGGAACGATCCGGCCTGGCACGGCGGCGAGTACACGTCGGAGCCGCTCGCCGGACTGCGCGCGGCGGCGGATTTGCTCGTCATTGCGGGGAGTGCGCCGTTGCTCATGCAGAAGACCTGGCCGTCGCGCGATGCCGCCGATCAATATGTCGGCGACACGATCGCGAAGGACCTGGCGACGCTCGACGCCAACGACTTTCTCTATCAGGTCGATGCCTCGCGAAATTACGATCCGTCCGCCGCGCTCGGCACGATCAAGGCGTGGGTCATGTGGGTGAATTCGGCGGATGATTTCATCAATCCGCCGGAACTGGGCATCGCCGAGACCAAGGTGAAGGAGATCCC
Organism: Rhizomicrobium sp.; assembly: GCA_035536115.1. Classification (GTDB taxonomy): domain Bacteria; phylum Pseudomonadota; class Alphaproteobacteria; order Micropepsales; family Micropepsaceae; genus Rhizomicrobium. The sequence continues at coordinate 7,116 of DATLOU010000008.1, read as the reverse complement.
GCACGGCCGCTTCGTGCTCATCCCGATCAGCGATCAGACGCACGGCCACGGCACGCACACCTGGGCGGCGGTGTGGAAGGATTATCTGGCGGAGTTGCTGAAAGCGACGGAGCGCTAGCTCTCTACCTCATCCTGAGCTTGTCGAAGGATGAGGAATCGCGCTGCATCCATCCTTCGCCGGGCTCAGGATGAGGGCTGTGCAAGCGCGCTACATGAAATCCCGCGCGACGCCTGCGGCGGCGTAGATCGCATCGATCGCCGTCATGTTGCCGAGCGAGTCCGCCGCGGTAATAAGCTGCGGCTTGCCGCGCAAGAGCACGTCGCCGAGTTCTGAGAGCTGCGCGACATAGGTTGCCGGCCCATCCGTCGCTTCCTTGCGCTCCTTGCCGCCAAGTTTGACGGTGAAGCGGCAGCCCATCTGCGGCGCGACGTAATTCTGGATTTCGAGCGTACCCTTGTCGCCCGTCAGCTTGAGCGTGGCGCCGAAGCGTTCCGGCTTCATGGAGCAGGTGAGCGTCGCCGGCACGCCGGAGAAGTCGAGTTCGGCCTTGGTCGTGACGTCGACCTCGTGCTCCATCGTGCAGTTGGCGCCGACGACCCTGGGCTCGCTGCCCATCACCGAGCGCAGCGCGTGGGTGGGATAGCAGCCGAGATCCATCAGTGCGCCGCCCCCTTGCTCGCGCGTCCAGCGCAACTCGCCTTCGCGATAGGGAATGGGCACGGAGAAGTCGGCGTCGACGCGCACGACCTTGCCGAGTTCGCCGGAGCGCGCGATTTCGACGGCCCGCTTCATCACATTGTGATGGCGATAGTGAAAGGCTTCGACCAGCTTGCGCCCGGCCTTCGCGGCGGCGTCGTTCATGCGCCTGACCTGCGCCGCGCTCATCGCGAACGGCTTCTCGCACAGCACGTGCTTTCCCGCTTCGAGCGCGGCGATGGTCCAGCGCGCGTGGCCGCCCGGCGGGAGCGCATTGTAGACGAGATCGACGTCGTCGCGGCGGACGAGCGCGTCATAGTCCTTCGCGACACTCGGAATCTTGTGCTCTTCGGCATAGGCCTTGGCGCGTGCCGGATCGCGCGCGGCGACGGCGACGACTTCGAAATCGGCATTGTCGCGCGACGGATTGATGACGACGGGCGGCGCGATCTTTGCCGCGCCCAGAATGCCGATGCGGATGGCCACGCTGGTCTCCTTGGCGAGTGCTATTCCGCCGGCACGGCGATGGGCGACGTCGCAGGCGCTTCGCGCGAGTCCGGATCGCCGATGAATTCGTCGTGCAGCCAGATCCGCCGCCAGGCTTCGCCGATCGCGAGCCGGTTGTAGCGGTCAGGGAAATGCTCCGTCAGCAGCGCCGAAACCATCGGATAGAAGCGCGGATTCATGCTCGGGAAGAGATGGTGCTCGGTATGATAGGAGTTGTTGTCGTGCAGCCAGTCGAAGAATTTCGGCACCTCGACGGAGGTCGCGCCGATGAGCGGATCGGCCTTCTCGCACAATGGATTGAGGAAGTGGTTGGTGAAGATGTAGATCATCGCCACCGACGAGGCGACGAGCAGCGGCACCGGCACCGCCAACACATAGCGCCACCAGCTGGCGCCCAGGAAATAAAATAGCGCGACCTGAAAGACGGCGATGGCCGCGAGTTCCAGGAGCAGCCTGCGCTTCATGGCCGGCGTATAGCGCGGCTTGTAGGTGACAATGGAGGGCTTCGCATCGCCTGGCAGCAACGCGGCGGTCAGATGGCGAATGACGTAGGTCACGAAGTGGAACAGCACGAAGGGATGATGCAGCGGCGTCTGACGGTTGGGATGGAAGAGGCGCATGTAGAGCCACGTCGCCGTCGTCGACTCCGAAGGGCGATAGACGCGATCGGTGTCCCGCAAGGTGTTGGTCTCGGGGTGATGCGTCTGGTTGTGCACGCGCTGCCAGAGCGCGGGCGGGATCAGGTTCAAGCCCCAGATGACGAGTTCCAGCGCGCGCTTGCCGCCGACGTCCTTGAGGATGGAGTTGTGGCTCAGATCATGCGCCAGGAAGACGAGGCAGGCCTGGCTGTGTCCGACGATCAACGCGGTCAGCACAGCAACCCACCAAAGGCTCGTCTCCCGCAGAACGACATAACCCAGAAGGATGATGGCAAGATGCGCAAAGATCCGGACCACATGCCGGGGCTCGGGCTCGAAGGCCTCGCGCGGCAGGAGCGGTCGCACCACCGCGATGTAGTCCGACGCCGATTTGAGCTGCGAAGCCGGTATCATCCCCAAACGCTCCAAGCGCCAAGCGCGCCCGGTGTCGGGCCGGGTTAATCCGCTGGCGGAATTAACCTTTTCTTTACCATAAGGGCTTGGCAGCCGCCAGAGTCGCGGGCGGTTCAGGAGGTCGCGGGAATGAGGCGGCCAGTCGTCGGATTGCCGGAAAAGTCCGTCCAGCACATGCGGTCATGGTCGAAGAGTTTGCAGATCTTAACGATGCGACGATATTCGCCGAGCGAAAGCATGTAGTCGGTCGTCTGGTTCTCGCGCCGCTTCTTGAGCACCGACTGGTGCTCGGGAAGATCATAGGCGGGAGTCAACGGATCGGCGTGATGCGCCGGATGGGCCATCGCCGCCGAGTACAGCGGCAAGAGATCGATCGGCATCTTCACATGCGCGGTGCCGCTGACGCCGCCGCCATGCGCTTTCCAATCGCTCTCGTTGTCGAACCACGGAATGTCGGGATGGGTGTGGTTCAGATAGAAGCTGAGTGCGCCCAAATAATTCCAGACCGCGAAGGGCAACGCCCAACCGAGCGCGATCTCGAGCCAGAGCGGCCGCGAAGGCGCGAGCCAATGTCCAAGAACTCCGCTGGTCGCGACGAGCGCGGCAAATCCTAGCAGCACGAAAATCGTATCGGGCAGGTGCTGCTTCCAACGCTTGAGCGTCGGCGGCGTGAGTGGAACCAGCATCCACGATACCCAGATCCCGGCATAGTAATAAACTGCCGGACCAAACGGACTGCGATAGATCCGCTCGAGCAACTGTCGCGCGGCCGACGCCTTGCGATAATCGGCGAGCGACATCGGCGCCCACACCGGATCGACGCCGCTCAAATTGTTGCGGCGGTGGTGCAGCCCGTTATGCGCGAAACGCCAAAGGCTGACGGAGTGTCCGATGGGGAGAAACGCGATGCGTCCCAGCCACAGATTGAGACTGCGGCCGGGCACCAACGCGCCGTGACAGCAATCGTGACCGATGATGAACAGCATGGCGATGAAGACGCCGTTCAGAACGGAAAAGAGAACGTTCGTCGCGAGCGGCAACGGCCCGACGGCGCCCAAAAGGCTCAGTCCGTAGAGCGCCCAATAAAACAGGAAGAGGACAAGGCCGTGCGCCAGCGAACGCCGGGCCGGCGTCGCGTCGGACGTCGCGTCCGACAAGGGCTTGGCGAGACTGTCCACCCCGGCAACATCCATCGCCACTCTCTCCAGGGCCGCGTGAAGTCGGTGGCATCATGGAGGGTGTAAGTCTAAGGCGCGGTTGACGTGATACTTCGAATTTGAGGGACCGCGTTAACCTATTGGCTGCGGGGCGCCAGCAAGCGCGCCTGTCGCGAGAGCCTATCCAATAACATTTCGAGCGTGCGGCGCTCGTCGCGGGCGAGGGCGGAAAGGAGTGTCTCTTCCAGGTGCAGCGCGAGCGGCACGACTTCATCGTAAATGGCGCGGCCCTTTGGCGTCAGCGACAGGCGCATCACGCGACCATCGCTGGCATCGGCCTCGCGCTGCACGCGGCGCGCGCGCATCAGGCTCTCGATGGCGCGGCTGACCTGCACCTTGTCCATGGCCGTGCGCTCCGCAACTTCGCGCGCCGAGAGTCCGGACGTGCCGCCCAACACCGCCATGGCGCGCCACTCCGGAATGGTGAGTTCGAAACGGTCGGAATATTGCCGCGCGATGGCGCTGGAGACCCGGTTGGTCAGGACCGAAAGGCGGTAGGGGATGAAGCGGTCGAGGTCGAGCCGCTGCGGCGTCCGTTTGCGGGCCGGCTCACTCGGCATCGGGCTGGTTCTTCGGTTGCGCCGCGTCGAAGGCCGGATGCTGCATGGCATGCGCGAAGACGCGCGACAGGGTGGGGTAGCGCTCGACTTCGAGATTGACGCGGCGTGCGTTGAAGATCTGCGGGATCAGGCAAATGTCGGCCATCGTCGGCGTGTCGCCGTAGCAATACGTCCCGGTGTTCTTCGAGAGCGACAGCATCTTTTCAAGCGCTTCGAAACCCACCGTGATCCAGTGCCGCTGCCAGTTCGTCCGCTGTTCGTCGCTGAAGGGGAGCTCGCGATTGAGATATTGCGCGACGCGAAGATTGTTCACCGGATGGATGTCGCAGGCGATCGCGCAGGCGAGCTCGCGCACCCGCGCGCGGCCGAGCGCATCCTTCGGCAGGATCGGCGGTTCCGGCACGATCTCGTCGAGATATTCCATAATGGCGAGCGATTGCGTGATGAGCTGGCCGTCATGGACGAGAGCGGGGATCAGCTCCATCGGATTGAGCGTCTTGTACGCGGCGGTGTGCTGCTGACCGCCTTCTTTCAGGAGGTGGATAAACCGCAGTTCCGGTTTGATGCCTTTCAAGTTCAGCGCGATGCGGGCGCGAAACGCCGCCGATGAGCGGAAATAGCCGTAAAGCGCGAAATCATTTTTCATAGCGAACCACTTCCTGATCGATGGCGCCGAAGATGGAGCGGCCATGGCTGTCGAGCATTTCGATGCGCACGCGGTCGCCGAACTTCAGGAAGGGCGTCACGGGCGCGCCTTTCTCGATTTGCTCGAGCGTGCGCCGCTCCGCAATGCAACACGACCCGGCATCGCCATGCTTGTTGGAGACGGTTCCCGACCCGACGATCGAGCCGGCACCGAGCGCACGGGTTTTTGCGGCATGCGCGATCAATTGCGCGAACGAAAAGGTCATGTCGACGCCGGCATTGGGCGCGCCGAAAGTTTTGCCGTTCAACGCTACGCGCAGCGGCAAATGTGCCTTTGCGCCATGCCAGGCTTCGCCGAGTTCGTCGGGCGTCACCGCGACCGGCGAAAACGCGCTCGCCGGCTTCGACTGGAAAAAGCCGAAATTCTTGGCGAGTTCGGCCGGGATGAGATTGCGCAGCGAGACGTCGTTGACGAGCATCAAGAGCTTGATGTTGCGCCCGGCGTGCGCCGCGTCGGTTCCCATCGCGACGTCGTCCGTGACGACGGCGACCTCGGCTTCGAAGTCGATGCCCCAGGCTTCGTCAGCGGCGAGAATCGGATCGTTTGGACCCAGAAAACTGTCCGAGCCGCCCTGGTACATCAACGGATCGGTCCAGAAGGATGGCGGCATCTCCGCGCCGCGCGCCTTTCGCACAAGTTCAACATGTGTGACATAGGCCGAACCGTCCGCCCATTGATAGGCGCGCGGCAGTGGCGACAGGCACTGCTTGGGGTCGAATGGCTTTGCGCCATCCGCCTGGCCCTCGTTCAAAAGCTCATAGACGCGCATCAGGCGCGGCGCGCAGTCATGCCAATTGTCCATTACCGCCTGAAGTGTCGGCGCGATGTGCGGCACCGCGACCTGGCGCTCCAGGTCACGCGACACGACGACAAGCGTGCCGTCGCGGCTGCCCTTGAGCGAGGCGAGCTTCATTTCGCCTTCCAACTGTCGGCGTAGGTTTTGTCTTCCGTCGCCTCGGCACCGCGTGCAAAGTCGAGCCCGTCGCGCGCATCGATCATCACCGCGACTTCGTCGGTCATGGTCTTGGCCGCCTTGGCACCCGCCGCGAAGGCCTTGGGATGCGGGCCGTGGGTGAAGCCGGAGGGATGGAACGTCACCATGCCGGGCTTGATGTTGTCGCGACTGAAGAACTCACCGGCGTGATAGAAGATGACTTCGTCGAAATCGTCATTGGAGTGGAAGAACGGCACCTTGAGCGCGCCAGGATCGCTCTCGATCGGTCTGGGCACGAAGGTGCAGACGACGAAGCGGTCGGCGACGAAGGTCGAATGCACGCTCGGCGGAATGTGATAGCGGTGGCTCATCACCGGGCGGATGTCACGCCAGTTGAGTTTCAGTGCCGAGAGGTTTCCTTTCCAGCCTGCCGCGTCGAGCGGGTTGAACGGATAGGTGATGGTCGAAAGCGCATTGCGGCGCTTGACCTGGACCAGCCATGTGCCGTCGCGCTGCGCCTTGAAAAGGGCGTCGAGCTTCGGCGTTTCGAGCGCGGCAGGATCGAAGATCGCGTGCGGCCCAAGGATGCCGCGCTCGGGCAATTTGTAGCTGCCGTTGGTCGCCTCGATCATCAGCCCTACGGTTTTCCCCTTCGGCTCCAGCCGCCACATCGTGCCGCGCGGCAGAAGAATGTAATCGCCGTCGCGATAGGAGAGATGACCGAAGTCGCAGAAAAGTTCTCCTGCGCCTTCGTGCACGAAGAGCAACAGATCGCCGTCGGCGTTGCGCATCAGATGCGGCATGGCTTCGTCGAGCCGCCAGATCGAAATCTGGCAATGCGCATTGCTGAGCAACGGCACCGGACCGAACGGCTCGTTGGAAAGATCCGCCGCCTTCACCGCGTCGAAGGCGCGCGGGCGCATCGGGCCTTCGAAGCTCGTCCAGCCGGTTGGCGCGTGACGATGATAGATGTGGGCCGCCGGTCCAAAGAAGCCGTCGCGACCGATCTCGCGCTCGAACGTGCCGGCCGGAAGATCGGCATGGGCCTGCCGGGAGGTTTCGCCTTCGGTGCGGGGAAATTCGATCCAGGTCTTGCTCATGCTGCGCTCGTGTCCTTGAGCACGCCTCTCTTGATCTGATCGGCTTCGATGCTTTCGAACAGCGCTTTGAAGTTGCCTTCGCCGAAGCCCTGATTGCCTTTGCGCTGGATGATCTCGAAGAAGATCGGGCCGATCGCGTTCTGGGTGAAGATCTGCAGCAGGAGATTGTCCTTCTCGCCGTCCATCAGAATGCGATCGCGCTTCAGCCGCGCCGCATCTTCATCGTGGCCCTTGATGCGGTTGTCCAGCCGCTCGTAATAAGTGTCCGGCGTGTCCTGGAATTGCGCGCCCTGCGCCGCCAGCGTCTCGACCGATCGATAGATGTTCTCGGTCGCCAGCGCGA
>DATLOU010000007.1:0-18087 GCA_035536115.1 Rhizomicrobium sp. | reverse complement strand
GTCAACGAAGCCGCCTTGCTCGCGGCGCGCCGCGGCAAGCGCGTCGTGACCATGAGCGAACTCGAAGACGCCAAGGACAAGGTCATGATGGGTGCGGAACGCCGCTCCATGGTGATGAGCGAGGACGAGAAGAAGCTCACCGCCTATCACGAAGGCGGCCACGCCATCGTCGCGATCGCGGTCGAAGGCTCCGATCCGATCCACAAGGCGACCATCATTCCGCGCGGCCGCGCGCTTGGCATGGTGATGCGCCTGCCGGAACGCGATCAGCTCTCGCTGACCCGCCAGAAGATGCTCGCCGATCTTTGCGTCGCCTTTGGTGGCCGCATCGCCGAGGAACTGGTCTTCGGTCACGAAATGGTCACAACCGGCGCTTCCAGCGATATCGAGCAGGCGACGCGCATGGCGCGCGCCATGGTGACGCGCTTCGGCATGTCGGATGATCTTGGTCCGATCGCCTATTCCGAGAACCAGGAGGAAGTCTTCCTCGGTCACTCCGTGTCGCGCACCCAGAATGTGTCGGAGGCGACCGCGCAGAAGATCGACGCGGAAATCCGCCGCATCATCGATGAGTGCTATCGCCGCGCCTATGGCATCCTGAGTTCGCGCCTCAACGATCTGCACACCGTGGCGAAGGGCCTTCTGGAATATGAGACGCTCACCGGCGACGAGATCGTCGGGCTTATGAAGGGCGTCAAGCCGATCCGCACGCCGTATGAAGAGCCGGCGCCGGAACGGGGTCCCGGTCCGAGCGTGCCTGCGGCAGGACGTCCGCGCGGTCCGCTCGTTCCCGAACCGCAGCCGGGCCGCTAAAAGCGCGCCCACTTCGACGCATGACGACGATCCTCGGCATTCTCAACATCACCGAGGATTCGTTCTCCGACGGTGCGAAATACCTCGACCCTGTCGCCGCTATCGCGCACGGACGCGCGCTTGTGGCTGATGGGGCTGACGTTCTCGACCTTGGTGCAGCCTCGTCCAATCCCGAGTCGAAAGGCGTTCCGCCGGACATTGAGATCGGCCGTCTTACGCCCGTTGTCGCTGCGCTGACCGATGTCGCACTCTCAATCGACAGCTATTCGCTTCCCGTGCAGCGCTGGGCATTGGCTCAGAACGTCGCTTACATCAACGACATTCATGGCTTCGCGGATGCCTCGCTCTATCCCGAACTCGCCGCATCCGAAGCGAAGCTCGTCGTGATGCAATGCGTGCAGGAAGAGGGAGCCGCGACGCGCGTCGATGTTCCGCCGAGCGTGATCATGGATCGCATCGCAGGCTTTTTCGAAACGCGGCTCGGCGTGCTCGAAAAAGCCGGCATCGCGAAAGCGAGGATGATCATCGATCCGGGCATGGGTTTTTTTCTTGGAACCAATCCGCGCACATCTTTCACGGTGCTCGGAAATCTTGCTCAATTGAAGGCGCGATTCGGTCTACCGATCCTGGTTTCCGTTTCGCGTAAGTCGTTCCTGCGCCGGCTCACGGGGCGCGATGTGCAGTCGGCCGGAGCCGTCAGCCTGGCGGCAGAACTGTTTGCCATTCGTCAGGGGGCGGACTATATCCGCACCCATGCGCCGGGGGCGCTGAGGGACGCTTTGTTGCTGGACAAGGCACTCAAAGAGTCGGATTAGCGTCGGCCAACGCCATACTTAAGGCTTTGTTGGGAAAAGACTGCGAAAAATCTGAAAACAAACTAAAATACGAATAGCGCCAGGATTCAGGGGAGACCAGTTCGACATGAGCCGGAAGTATTTCGGCACCGATGGCATCCGCGGTCGCGCCAATTCCGGCGCGATGACGCCGGTCGTCGCGATGCGCGCCGGTATGGCGGCAGGACGCATCTTCACAAGAGGCAATCATCGTCATCGCGTGGTGATCGGCAAGGACACGCGGCTCTCGGGATACATGCTCGAGTCCGCGCTCGTTGCCGGCTTCACGTCGGTCGGCATGGATGTGTTCCAGTTCGGACCGCTGCCGACGCCCGCCGTCGCCATGCTCACGCGCTCCTTGCGCGCCGACATGGGCGTGATGATCACCGCCTCGCACAATCCCTATCAGGACAACGGCATCAAATTCTTCGGACCCGACGGCCGCAAACTTTCCGACGAGCATGAGGCGGCCATCGAGGCTTTGATGGACAATGGCCTCGAGTCCGGCCTTGCGACGTCGCCCAAGCTCGGACGCGCCAAGCGCATCGACGATGCCCAGGCGCGCTACATCGAATTCGTCAAGAACACCTTCCCCAGGCGGCTGACGCTCGAAGGGCTCAGAATCGTCGTCGACTGCGCCAATGGCGCGGCCTACAAAGTGGCGCCGGCAGCGCTTTGGGAACTCGGCGCAGAAGTCGTGTCCATCGGGGACACGCCAGACGGCTTCAACATCAATTCCAATTGCGGCTCGACATCGACGGAAGCGATGGCGGAAAAGGTGCGCGAGATGCGCGCCAATTTCGGCATTGCGCTCGATGGCGATGCCGATCGCGTCGTAATGTCCGACGAGCATGGGCGCATCATCGACGGCGACCAGATCCTGGCGCTCCTGGCCCGCTCCTGGTCCAAGAGCGGCAATCTCAAGGGCGGCGGCGTCGTCGGAACGGTCATGTCGAACGCCGGTCTTGACCGTTACCTGAAGACGATGGACCTCAAGCTCGCGCGCGCGCAAGTTGGCGATCGCTATGTCATCGAGCAGATGCAGAAGGGCGGATTCAATGTCGGCGGCGAGCAGTCCGGCCACATCGTGCTCAGCGATTTCTCGCCGACCGGCGACGGCTTGATTTCGGCGCTGCAGGTTCTGGCCGTCCTGGCCGCCGAGAAGAAGCCGGCGAGCGAGGCCGCGCATCTCTTCGAACCGCTGCCGCAGGTCATGGAGAATGTCCGCTTCCAGAAGGGTTCGCCGCTGTCCAATGCCCGCGTCACCGCGTGCATCAAGGACGGCGAAGCGCGCCTTAACGGCTCGGGCCGTCTGCTTGTACGCAAGTCCGGAACCGAACCCGTCATCCGCATCATGGCCGAGGGCGACGACGAAGCCTTGATCCGCGCCGTCGTGACCGACGTCGTCAGCGCGATCGAGGAGGTCGCGGCTTGAGGCCAGTGCGGCTTCTCGCCATCGCAGGTTCGGATTCAGGCGGCGGAGCAGGCATCCAGGCCGACATCAAGACGGCGAGCGCTCTCGGCGCCTACGCCATGACGGCGATCACGGCGGTCACCGCCCAGGATACGACCGGCGTCGGTTCTATTCATCTCGTTCCCGCCGCCATCGTCGTCGAACAGATCGAGCGTTGCCTTTCCGACATCGGCGCCGACGCGATCAAGATCGGCATGCTGGGTTCGCGTGAGATCGCACTGAGCGTCGCCGCCATATTGGCGCGCAACGCCAAAGGCATTCCGCTCATCGTCGATCCGGTGATGGTCTCGACCAGTGGGGCCGAACTTGCCGACGCCGCCGTCGTAGATGTCCTCAAGTCGTCGCTTTTCCCGCTCGCTTCGCTCATTACGCCCAACCTGCCGGAAGCCGAGCGGCTTTGCGGGTTTCCGCTTCACGTAGGCGATGATCTCCTGCGTGCAGGCAAAGCGCTGCTGTCGCTCGGGCCACGCGCGGTTTTGCTCAAGGGCGGACATGGCGGCAGCAACACAGTCAACGACCTGCTGTTCGCGCCCGATGGGAGCGCGCGCGCCTATATCGCCAAGCGCGTCGACACGAAGCACACTCACGGCACAGGCTGCACGCTCGCCACCGCCGTCGCCTGCGGACTCGGCGAGGGAATGCCGCTCGGCGACGCGATCCAGCGCGCGCACGATTTCGTGCAACGGGCCATTCGTACGGCACCTGAATTCGGCGCCGGCAACGGCCCGATCAGTCACCTGCCCTGAGGGACTGCCGCAATCGTCGCCAGCTTGGCGAGTGCGCCGTCGGACAAAACGAGTTTGTCTGCCCCCATATTTTCGCGCAAATGCGCCAGTGACGAGGTGCCTGGGATCAGGAGAATGTTGGGCGCGCGTTTGAGCAGCCACGCCAGCGCGACTTGCATCGGCGTCGAGTCAAGCTCGGCGGCGACCTGCGAGAGCGTCGCCGATTGAAGCGGAGCAAATCCGCCGAGCGGAAAGAACGGCACATAGGCGATGCCTTTTTCGTTGAGCTCGTCGATGAAGGCATCGTCTTTGCGATGGGCGACGTTGTAGAGGTTCTGCACGCAAACCACTTCGCCGATCGCGCGGGCTTCAGCGAGCTGGCTCGACGTCACGTTGCTCAGGCCGAGATGACGGATCAGGCCTTGCCGCTGCAGGTCTGCCAAAGCGGAGAACTGTTCTTCGATCGGCTCTTCGAGCGGCCCGTGCACGCCGCCGACGCGCAGATTGACGACGTCGATCGCGTCGAGCCGCAGGTTCCTCAGATTGTCGTGCACGGCGCGGGTCAGATCGGCCGGCGTGCGCGCTGGAATCCAGGAGGCATCCTTGCCCCGTACGGCGCCGACCTTGGTCACGATGACGAGATCGTCCGGATACGGATGAAGCGCCTCGCGGATCAGCTGATTGGTGATGAACGGGCCATAGAAATCGCTGGTGTCGATGTGATTGACACCAAGCGCGACGGCCTCGCGCAATACGGCGCGCGCGCCGTCCATGTCCTTGGGCGGCCCGAACACGCCGGGCCCGGCGAGCTGCATCGCGCCGTAACCCATGCGGTTGACCCGGCGACGACCGAGAGCAAACGAACTGCCGGACCCGGGCATGATGGCCGACCGCCTTACGCGACCATCCGTTCGAGGCGGTTGCGGATGATGGCGTGTGCCTCGCTCATGATGTTGTCGATGAGTTCCTTGCAAGTGGGGATGTCGTGGATCAGGCCCTGGGTCTGGCCCGCGGACCAGATGCCGAAATCCGTATCGCCCGTGTCATAGACCTTGCCGCCGCGCGTTCCGGCGACGAGATCGCGCACATCCTCGAACTTGGCGTTGCCGCGGCGTTCGATGGCGACCACTTCCTGGCTGATCTTGTTCTTCGCCACGCGCGAGGAGTTGTGCATGGTGCGGAAGATCATGTCGGTGGCGCGTTCGTCGTTGGCGACGAGGGCTTCCTTCACCTTCTGGTGGATCGGCGCTTCCTTGGTCGCCATGAAACGCGTTCCCATGTTCGCACCTTCGCAGCCAAGCGCGAGCGCGGCGACGAGGCCCCGCGCGTCGGCAATGCCGCCCGACGCGATCACCGGAATCTTCAACCTCGCTGTCGTGACGGGAAACAGAACGAGCCCGCCGATGTCGTCCTCGCCCGGATGACCGGCGCATTCGAAGCCGTCGATGGAAACGCAATCGATGCCGAGCGACTCGGCTTTGACGGCGTGGCGCGCCGTAACGCACTTGTGGATGACCTTGACGCCGGCGGCCTTGAACGCGGGCAGATGCGGCTGCGGATTGTTGCCGGCCGTCTCAACCACCTTGATGCCGCTCTCGATGATGACCTGGCGATACTCGTCGTAAGGAACCGGATTGATCGTCGGCAGGATGGTCAGATTGATGCCGAACGTCTTGTTCGTCATCTCGCGGGTCTTCTTGATCTCTTTCTCGAGGAGTTCCGGTGAGCCGGGCGTCAGCGCCGTGAGAAAGCCGAGTGCGCCGGTGTTCGCGACCGCGGCGATCAGTTCGGCCTTGCCCACCCTCGTCATGCCGCCGCAGGTGATCGGCACCTCGACGCCGAACATTTCGGTAAAGCGCGTCTTGATCATGATCTCTTCCCCATCGGTTATCTCTGGGCCAAGCCTGCCGTGTTTTTGCCGCGAGCGGAAGTGGCCGATGCCGCTACGGAAAAGGGCTACGCCAAGAAAGGATCGCGCACGGTGATCGTGTCGTCGCGGTCGGGGCTGGTGGAGAGCAGGGCAACCGGGGTTGCAATCAACTCCTCGATCCGCCGGACATATTTGATGGCATTTGCGGGCAGGTCAGCCCAGCTGCGCGCGCCGTGCGTCGAACTGTTCCACCCCTCCATGGTTTCGTAGATCGGCACCAGCCTGGCCTGGTCGTTGACGTCGGCCGGCAGATAGTCGAGCACCTGATCACCGAGCCTGTAGCCAACGCACACTTCGATGGTTTCGAACGTGTCCAGGATGTCGAGCTTGGTGAGCGCGATGCCGTCGATGCCACCGGTGATCGCGGTCTGGCGCACCAGCACGGAATCGAACCAGCCGCAGCGGCGCTTGCGCCCGGTGACCGTGCCGAATTCGTTGCCGCGCGAGCCGAGTTTTTCGCCGATGGCGTTGATCTGTTCGGTGGGGAAGGGACCCTCGCCGACACGCGTGGTGTAGCTCTTGGTGATGCCGAGCACGTAGCCGATCTGGCGGGGTCCGACACCTGAGCCGGCGGCTGCCTGTCCGGCAACCGTGTTGGACGAGGTGACATACGGATAGGTGCCGTGATCGATGTCGAGCAGCACGGCCTGTGCGCCCTCGAACAGGATGCGTTTGCCGGCCAGGCGCGCGGCATCGAGCTCTCGCCAGCTCGAGCCGATGAAGGGCAGGATTTTCGGCGCGATCTCGGTCAGCGACCTGAGAAGCGCTGCCGCGTCGATCTCGTCGGCTCCGGCGCCGCGGCGAAGCGCGTTGTGGTGCGCCAACAACCTGTCGATTTTCATCGGCAGGCTCTTGAGATCTTTGAGATCCACGACTCGGAGGGCTCGGCGTCCGACTTTGTCTTCATAGGCCGGTCCGATGCCGCGTTTGGTCGTGCCAAGGCGCTGCACGGAGTTCGAGGATTCGCGCACCTCGTCCAGCTCGCGATGGATCGGCAGCACCAGGACCGCGTTCTCCGCCACGACCAACGTGTCGGGTGTGACCTTCACGCCGGCCGCTCCGACGCGCGCGATCTCCTCAAGCAACGCCCAGGGATCGACCACGACGCCGTTGCCGATGATGGAGCGCTTCTCCTGGATGACGCCCGAGGGAAGCAGCGAGAGCTTGTAGGTCTTGTCGCCGACGACGATGGTATGGCCGGCATTGTTGCCGCCCTGGAAGCGCACGACCATCTCGGCCCGGTTGGCGAGCCAATCGATGATCTTGCCTTTGCCTTCGTCGCCCCACTGGGCGCCGATCACTGCGACGTTGGACATAATCCGTACCCGGACTAAGCGAGTTTCCCGGCAAGGGATTCGCCAGGCACGGTGACCATTTATAGCCTGTCGCGACGCCCGCGAGAACGGCATTGCTGCGCTGCGACACTCAGGCCTTTCATCTCGGAAAACGGGCCTGATATCGTTCGATTCGGGGCAGTTCTTAAGGCTTTCATGCCACTCAGACGTCACGTCCCCGTCCGGCTTTCTCCCTATCAGGGAGATGTCCCGCGCACCGGCCACAATCGCGGTCCTGCGCTCGATCTTTCCTGGGAAGCCTGGCTGTGGCGACGCGCGCATGCGCAAGCCTGGAAACCACCCAAGCGCGACATCGCGTTGCATCGCCTGAAGCGCGCCGAACGGCTGGGCCTGGATTACCGCTCCTATGCCGGCGTGTTGATGAACCGAGGCACCCATCTTGGCGCCGCGATCTTCGTTCTCGACGGCTTGAGCAAGCGTGAGCGCCAAGTCGCGGAGGAGCGCGTTCTTGCTCTTTCCGACTGTCGCATTCTGATCGCGGGCCAGGGGCGAGAGGCTTCACCGCTGAAAGAGCATGTCGACCTCAGTGTGGTTTTCGCCGGCGAGAACGAGCTTGTACGCCACATCGACAGATTCATCCTGGCGCATCGCCTGACGCCAGGCGGGACCTTCATGGTGGGGACGACATCGGCTCACCTGCGCGCCGCCGAAGACGCGGGGCTCGCGCTGTTTCTCTGGGCACGCGACTATTTCAACCGGCCGGCGAACTAGCGCTCAGGGCTTCAGCGCCCGCTCGACGACGACGTCCTTCGCCTTCTTGTCTTCGCGAAGACCTTTGAAGGACGCCTGCCGAACGAGATTGTCGCTCGTCCAGCTGGCAATTTCCGCTTCGATCACCAGCGTCGGCTTGACCCAATGCACCCCCAACAGCGCCTTCGGATCGCGCACGACGTCGAACGGCGACTTGTCCGTCGCGCGCGCCTTTAACGCGGCCATGAGTTGGGGAAGATTGCGGCTGTTGTATCCCGTCCCGACCGTTCCCACGTGCACGAATTTGCCGCCGGCATAGGCGCCGACGACAAGAGAGCGGAAGGCCGGTCCGGACATCTTCCAGCCGCCGACCACGAGTTCCTGGCTCAGACGGCATTTGGCCTTTGTCCAGATGCCCGAGCGATCGTTCGGTTTATAGGTCGCATCGAGCCGCTTCGAGACGATGCCTTCGAGTTGCATCTTGCAGGCGGCCTTGTACATGGCCATGCCGTCGCCTTGGTGATGCTCGACGAACGCGAAGCGGTTCTTGTCGCCGCGCTTGAGTTTCCGGATCGCCTTGGCGAGCGCCATCTTGCGCGTCTCCAACGGGGCGCCCATCAGGACTTCGCCGTTTCCCGCCATCATGTCGAAGACGAAGTAGACGAGCTCGTGCGTTCGCTTCGCGGACAGGGCATCGGTCAGGCCGGCAAAACTCGGCATGCCCTTGGCATCGACGGCACAGACCTCGCCATCGATGATGCCATCGTCGAGCGCTTCGCCGGCTGCCGCGATTTCGGGAAAGCGGTGCGTCCAGTCGAGACCGCGGCGGCTGTAGAACACGCTCTTGCCGCGTCTGACGTGCAGTTGCATGCGATAGCCGTCGAGCTTCGCCTCGTGAACGAAGCGGTCGCCCGATGGCGGTGCAGCGACGAGGAGGCAAAGCTCAGGCGGGATGAAGCCCGGCATGGCGCTGAGACCTCGCTTGCTGGATTTGCCGGCCACGCCGTCCTCCCGTTGAGGATGAAACGCGGCAGAACGGCTCGCGTTCTCAGGGTTTCAATATCAGCCAGCTGGAGCGGGCGAAGGGAATCGAACCCTCGTATGAAGCTTGGGAAGCTTCCGTTCTACCATTGAACTACGCCCGCGCGCGGCCTCCATAGCATGCCGCGCGCCGGGCTGGAACAATCCAACTCCCGTTAGTGCTGCGCCCAGGCCCAGCCTGCGATACGCCAGCCATCCGCCATCTTCTGAAGCGCGAATGTCCAGACACCTTGTTCCGTCGTCGGCTTGCCGTTCAGCTTGTAGTCGTAGTGCGTCGAATAGACGGCATAGGCGCGATCGCCCGTCACCGTGATATGCCAGGCCTTGCCGAGTGTGACCTTTGGTTCCGTGATGCCTCTCTTCTTGCTGTCGGCGGCGAGTGCGTTCCACCAATCCGCGCAGGTCGAAGCACCCTGCCAGGCATGCGGTGCGAAGTCGTCGATGATGATTGTCTGCGATGTGCAAAGCGCGTCCGCCGCCTTGGCATCGTTCTTGTTGAAGCTGTCATTGTAGTGGTTGATCACCGCCACAACGTCGGACGTGTCCGATGCGGTTGCGGGCGTCGCTGCCAGAAGTGCGAGTGCCATAGCCGTGATCGGAATCAGTTTTGCGCGCATAATGTTCCCCCAGTGCGTTGCGTTACGCCGACCGTAGGACGGGGCTGCCGATGCAACAAGCCGCTTGCCGCGCCATGGGGCGATACGCGCTGCGTTGCAATGCAAGATGTATTTGTAGCGTCGAGAGAAATCGCAAGCGTACTCCGGTGCATCCATTGGACGGCCGGAGCGCTACCGCATTGCTTCGGGCGGGCGTAGTCTGCGCGTGCAGGCGAATTGAATGCCGCGATGATGGGGAGTGATTGGGATGAAGTTACTTGCAACGACGGCGGTCGCATTTCTCGCGCTCGGGACATCTGCCTACGCGGCGGATGCCCGCTTTGACGACCTGTATGACAACACGCTGGTGTACACATCGCCCAAGCACGTCATAACCAAAGTGTTTGTGCAGAAGGACGGAACCTGGACGTCCACCTCCACCGACGGGAAGATGGCCCACGGCACGTGGGCGCCGCTCGGAGACTTTGTCTGCGTCTATGACGCGACCATGCCCAAGACGAAACCCGACTGCTCGGAAGCCGTCGCGCACAAGGTCGGCGACAAGTGGACGGAACCGGGTGCGAAGAAGGGCACGGTCGATCAGGTCACGATATTGGCGGGACGCTAAATTTTCGCGCTCGGACCAACTGCCGCAAGTCTCAAACACCGCCTAGCCTGAAGCGAAATGATGCTCTAGAGTTTTTTTCGAGATGCGGGATGGGCATCCCGCACTGCAGGTCAGGGGGAGTGTTCATGTTTATCAAAAATCTGAGCGCGGCCGCGCTCTTGTGCCTCGTCGGGCTGACGACTGTCGCCGTCACGACTCCGGCCGAAGCACGCGGGCGCGTGACACTGCGTGTCTGCAACCACACCGACGATCCAGTTCTTGTCGCCACCAGCTACATTCCGATCGGCGGATCGGACTGGCGCAACAAGGGCTGGACACGCGTCAGCGCCGGCAGTTGCCAGAACGTCTTCGAAACCGAAAACCGCACCTTTTATGCGCGCGCCGAAGTGAAGGGCGATTCGGACCAGTATTGGGGTTCCGACATCAAACAGTGCGTCGAGTATCCCGGGCCGTACGACTTCTACACGGGTTCCAATGACACAACCTGTCCCGAAGGCGAGCCGGCGGACTTCACGACGTTTCACTCCGACGGGCGACCCGTCTATGTCTGGAACCTGAATCCTTAGTCAGAATTCAGATTTCAGAAGACAGAAATCAGAACGCGCTTCCTTGGCTTGGGTCGCATTCTCCTCCCCCGTGGTAGCGGGGGAGCCGAACTGCGTCCCTTGAGCGACGCAAGAAGGATGGGCGACGTTCAAGATCCGTTTCGCCACGCTCGATACCTCCCCTGTGAACGGGGTGGAACGTTCGCAAATCTCCGGAAAATCATGAGGCGGCCGACACATCACGCGCCGTAGCCGCCTCACGCTGCCCCCTTCAAAAGCGGACCCTAATAACCGCGAGGCTTAGCCCCCAAGCCGTTCGGACCCGCGGCACCGTAACTGTGACGGGACCGTGTGACGACGCAACGGGTTACAAGGGCTGTCTCTCATTTTTGCAATGTCCTGTTGATTTCCGGCAACATTTTCGATGACGCACTCGTCAACCAGTCAGGACCGGAAGTGTTTCGAGAGCGTCTGACCCGGGCGCGTCGAGGCGATGGGCCGGCCAACCGTTCGAAAACGGGACGATCCATCCTTGCTCGAGACCGAAGGGAACGCCGCGCGCGCCGGTCGGGCGACCGGATCAGGCGCGTCTACATGAAACGCGAGCACCATTGAAGGCAAACGTCTTCAAAAATGTCCGTAGGCTGAGGGCTTGATCCACATCGGAAGTTTTCCACATGGGCGTGGACATGTGAATAAGGGTGAAAGCCACCATCGAATCAAAAACTTGACGGCGGTTTTGTCGAGGTGACAAAGGGTGTCAATTGTGCGTGCAAAATGCCTTGCGCACCAACAACGCGTCTCTGATGGTTCGAAAAAATCGAATGGCTACAGAGTACGGTAAGTGCGGTGGTGTAGCATGGGCAGCCAGTTCTACAGTCATGGATTGTTCGAGATGGACGACGGCGCCAACACATCTGGCAGCTACCGCGATTCCACGGGCGTCATAGCCTATCAAGGGCTGCGCGAGATGGTGCGCCGCGGGGAGATAGTCCCCATTGCGGAACTCGAGCCGGACCAAATCCAACCGGCAAGCATCGATTTGCGATTGGGACGAAAAGCTTGGCGCGTGCGCGCTAGTTTTCTTCCTGGTCCGGACAGTTCCGTTCTAGATCGGCTGCAAAAGCTTGGCGGGACTGAGATCGATCTTTCCAAGGATACGGTATTTGAGAGCGGCGTCGTTTATGTCGTCGAGCTCATGGAGCAGGTCAAGTTGGTGAATGGCCTCTGGGGCGTTTCAAATCCCAAGAGTTCGACAGGCAGACTAGATGTCCTCGTAAGGCTCATCACAAACCACGCCACTCAGTTTGACCTCGTGCGCCGACGCTATGAAGGCCCGCTCTATCTGGAGGTTGCTCCGCAAGCCTTCAGTATTGTCCTGCGCCAAGGTATTCGCCTCAACCAACTGAGATTTCTTCGCGGCACATCTCCGGGCATTCCCGTCGGCACGGTCGGCGGTCTTGCTGAACTCTATAAGGGAGGCAAGCTCGTGAAACCTGACGGAGCGTTGTTGGAGCTTCGCAACCAGCACGTTCCTGTCTCGATCGATCTACGAGGTGATTCACCGCAAAGCATCGTTGGCTACAAGGCGAAGAAGACAACCGACACCATCAACATGTCATTGGTTCGCCACTATGACCCGCGAGAGTTCTGGGAAAAAATCCAGGATGTTGATGGACGTCTCCCCCTCGACAAGGGGGACTTCTACATTCTCGCGACGCGTGAAGAGGTCGGGGTGCCGCCGGACTTGGCAGCCGAAATGATTCCATATGACTCGTCGTCGGGCGAATTCAGGGTGCACTACGCGGGCTTCTTCGACCCCGGATTCGGTTTTATGAATGGTCGGGCGCAGGGCAGCAAGGCGGTGCTTGAAGTCCGATCTTACGGCGTGTCTTTCATGTTGGAGCACGGACAGATTGTCGGTTGGCTCAATTACAGCAGAGTGGCCGGCGGAGTTCCCGACAAGCTCTATGGAGATGTCATTAAGTCAAACTATCAGAACCAAGGTGTGGCGCTGGCAAAACACTTCAAGCCTTGGCCTAAGGATTAGCGCGTCGCACACACGACGCATTGCTTAATCCCGTCTGGCGCGCGCCACGGTCACGTGCCGTCAATTGAGAAACGCGCGAATATCCTGGATCGCCTCGGCGAGGCCGCAGCGTTTGACCGGCGCTTCGGCGGGAAATGCGCTCAACAGCCGCGTCGGCGTGGCGCCTTCGAGGATCACGAACGCACCCATGTCGCCGGCGCCGCGAATGAGGCGCCCGAATGCCTGCTTCAGGCGAAAGCGCGTGATGAGATCGTCATAGCCTTTGCCGAAACGCGCCCGCCTGGCCTTGTGCAGGATGGTCGGCTTCGGCCAGGGAACCTTGTCGAACACCACAAGCCTGAGCGAGCGCCCCGGTACATCGACGCCATCGCGCAAGGCATCGGTGCCCAGCAGGCAGGCGTTTTCCTCGGCACGGAACAGATCGACCAGCGCACCGGTGTCGAGCTTGTCGACGTGTTGCGCGAAGAGCGTGACGCCGGCCTCGTTGAGCGGCGCGGCGATGCGTTGCTCGACGGCGCGCAGCATGCGCACTGCGGTGAAAAGGCCGAGCGCGCCGCCGCCGCTCGCGAGGAAGAGTTCGCGGAACGCCGTCGCCACTTGCTCGACGTCGCGCCGGTTCACATCCTTCACCACGAAGACGCGCGACTGCTCGGCATAGCGGAAGGGCGAGCCGAAACTCGCGCGCCTGGCCGGCTGCGGCAGGTGGCCGGCGCCGGTGCGCACTTCCGCGCTCGACCAATCGTCGGTTCCTTCGGCGATGTCGCGCAACGTCGCCGAGGTGATGAGGGCGCCATGCGCCGGCGCCAGCACATCGCGCGCGAGCGGAATCGTGGGGTCGACCCAATGGCGCTCGAGGCCGACATCGACGTCACGGCCGTCGTCGCGCGCGATCTCGAACCAGTCGACGAAATCGGCATCGCGGGCACCTTCGAGGCTCTCCAGCATCTGGATCCAGGTCGGGATCACGAAACGCCCGCGCCAGATGAGCCCGCGCGCCGCCGCCTCGATCCGCGCCCGACTGTAGCTCTCGAGTTCCTCGCTTTTGGCATCCATCTGTTTGCGCAACACCGAAGCGAGTGCGATCAGCGGCGCGCTGAGTTTCTTGAGACCGACGGCGAGATCGCGCGCCGCCGTCAGGATGTCTTCGCCGAGCTGCTCGGTGTCCGCCTCGAGCGAGTAGAAGACGTCGCGATCGTCACTGCGCGCGCGCACATGCTGATAGGCAGAGGCGAGGAATACTTCGCCGGGCCCGCGCGGTCCGCCGCCATGGAGCCGCGACATCCAGCCTTCGCCTGCCAGAACGCCGGCGGCCATGACGCAGTCGTCGAGCGCCTGTGCGGCCAAAGGATCATCGAGCGTCAGATCGCGCAGGCGTTCCTGCAGTCCGCGCATGCGGCTTCTCGCGCGCCCTTCCGGGCCGCGGATCCAGCGACGCAGATCCGCCATCTCGGCACCCGACAGCAACGGCGCGAATCCGGAATCGGCGGCGTCGAAGAGATGGTGACCCTCGTCGAAGACATAGCGCACGCGGCGTTCGGGTGGCGTATCCGTGGTTTCATCCACCGCCATCCAGTCCTGCGAGGCTTGCGCGATGACGAGCGCGTGGTTGGCGACCACGATGGGCGCATGGCGGGCGCGGCGGATCGCGCGTTCGATGAAGCAGACGCGGTAGTGTGGGCAGGCGGCATAGACGCATTCGCCGCGCCGGTCGGTCACTTCGCGCAAGGCGAGCGAGGCGCCGAGAAAGGCGGGAAAGCCCGCGCCGGAGACATCGCCGTCGGCCGTCGCGGTGATCCAGCGCGCGATCAATCCGAGTGCCACGGTACGCTGTCCCGGCGCGAGCGCGCTCCGCTTGGCGGCTTCCTCGAAATTCAGGACGCAGAGATAATTCTCGCGACCCTTGCGCACGACGGCTTTCTCATCGCGCTCGACGGGATCGGGATAGAGATGGGCGATCTCCTGCACGATCTGGCGTTGCAGGTTGCGCGTGTAGGTCGAGATCCAGAGTCCAGGTCCGTTCTTCTCCGCCCAGAGACTGGCCGGCGCGAGATAGCCGAGCGTCTTGCCGATGCCAGTACCGGCTTCCAGCAGCGCCACGCGCGGCGCGCCCGCCTGATCGCGCGGACCAAACGCGTAAGACGCCGCATCGCTATAGGAGGCCTGTTCCGCGCGATGCTCACGCGAAGTCGCAACCAATTGCGCCAGCCTGAGCCGCGCATCGTCGGGCGAGATGGCGAGCGAGCCCGGCTTGTCGGGCGCCTGGCTGTCTTCCCATTCCGGAAGCCCGCGCCAGGCTTCGAACCCGGCAAGCGGCGATTTTGTCGCTTCAGGTTCGCCCAACACGGCGACGATCGCCGGCGCCCAGCGCCAGCCGGCGCGGTCGAGCGTCACGGCTAAGGCGCGCGGCACCATGCGGGCGCTTTCCGGCATGTCGGCGAGTTGCGCCATGAGCGTCGCGGCGGCTTCGCGCAGTGAACGCGCCGAGTCTTCCTGCGAATGCGGCGGCAGCAGGCCGAGCGCCCGCGCGAGCCCGAGCGCGCTCGGCACGAAGGGCGTGGCCGGACGCACGAAGGCGAAAAGTTCGAGCACGTCGAACAGGGCGCGTGCCGGCGGAACCTTGAGACGGCCTGAGATGAAGGCGGCGTGGGCGATGAGGACATCGCCGCTGCGGAAGAGCTTGCGCGCTTCTTCGATGCCGATACGTCGGCACGCGCCGTCGGCCGCGCATATGATCGCGCCGCCCGGCGCCGGCACGAGCGCGGGCAACGTGCGCCACGCGTGCGCGGAAAGAATGTCGCTTGCCATGCCGAGCGATCATGCGGAGTTGCGCTCGGATTGGAAGCAGAGTCTTGCAAGACGCAAACATTGACGCTGTGCGCCCTCGAGCATAGCTTCGGCGGCCTTTTTCAGCAGCGAATCTCAACCATGCCGCCCGGCCGTCCCGATCTCGCCATGAGCGCCAGAGCCTGGCCTTTCGAAGAGGCGCGCAAGCTCGTCGCCCGCATCGAACGCCGGACGAAGGCCGGCAAGGAAACGAAGGAGGTCGTCTTCGAGACCGGCTATGGCCCCTCGGGTTTGCCGCATATCGGCACCTTTGGCGAAGTCGCGCGGACGACCTGGGTGCGCCACGCTTTCGCGCTCATCTCGCCGCTCAAGACGCGGCTGATCGCGATCTCCGACGACATGGACGGCATGCGCAAGGTTCCCGACAATGTGCCCAACCGCGAAATGTTGACGCGCTATCTCGGCATGCCGCTCACGGCGGTGCCCGATCCCTACGGCACGCATGCGAGCTATGGCGACAATATGAATGCGCGGTTGCGCGCCTTTCTCGACAATTTCGGTTTTGAATACGACTTCCGAAGTGCGACGGCGCTGTACAAGTCGGGCGCCTACGACGCGGCGTTGCTGAAGATCCTCGCCAACTACGACAAGGTGATGGAGATCATGCTGCCGACGCTGGGCGAAGAGCGGCAGCAGACCTATTCGCCGTTCCTTCCCGTCTCGCCGCGCTCCGGCAAGGTGCTCCTCGCCAAGGTCGTGGCGCACGATGCTGCCAAAGGCACCATCACCTATGTCGAGGAGGACGGCAGCCAGGAGACCGTCAAGGTGACCGGCGGCCAGTGCAAGCTGCAATGGAAGCCGGACTTCGGCATGCGCTGGGCGGCGCTCGGGGTCGACTATGAGATGTACGGCAAGGATCATCTGCCGTCGCAGCCGCTCTATGACGCGATCTGCACCATCGCCGGCGCCGAACCGCCTGAGCATTTCGTGTACGAGCTTTTCCTCGACGACAAGGGCCAGAAGATTTCCAAGTCGAAGGGGAATGGGCTCACCGTCGATGAATGGCTGGCCTATGCGCCGCCGGAGAGCCTGGCGCTTTACATGTACCAGAAGCCGCGCGTCGCCAAGCGGCTCTATTTCGACGTCATTCCCAAGGCGGTCGACGATTATATCGCGCTGCTCGAGGCCTATCATGCCAACGAGACGGGCGAAGCGGAACGCATCGAGAATCCGGTCTGGCATATCCACAACGGCAACCCGCCAAGCGAGCGCTATCCGGTCAGCTTCGCGCTCTTGCTCAATCTGGTGAGCGCATCGCATGCGCACAACCGCGACGTGCTGTGGGGCTTCATTCGTGCCTATGCGCCGCATGCATCGCCCGAGGCCAATCCGGGTCTCGAAAAGCTCGTCGGCTATGCGCTGCGCTATTACGAGGACTTTGTCCGGCCGCAGAAGAAATACCGCGCGCCGAGCGAGAAGGAACGCATCGCGCTCAACGAGCTTGCGGGCGCACTCGAGAAACTAGGCGACGAGCGCGACTCCGAGACCGTGCAGAATGTCGTCTACGAAGTCGGCAAGGCGCACAAATTCGAGCCGCTGCGCGACTGGTTCAAGGCCCTGTACGAAGTCCTGTTCGGGCAGAGCGCGGGTCCGCGCTTCGGCTCCTTCGCGGCGCTCTATGGCTGCCGCGAAACCGCAGCGCTCATCCGCCGCGCACTCGCGGGAGGACTCATCACAGCTGCATGAAGACAGTCTTCGCTCTCCTGCTCGGGCTCGGTGTCTCGCCCGCTTTCGCTGCCACGCCCTACGACATCTACGCTACCGGACGGTATGACGAGGCGATGAGGGCCGGCGCGGCCAGCGGCACAGCCTCAGGCTTCACCGTCGCGGCGCGCGCGGCCTTGGCCGACGCGACAACGCGACCGTCGCCCTGTCTCGACTGTCTCTATCGGGCGGAAGAATTCGCGCGCAAAGCGATCGCTGCCGACCCGCGCCTCGTCGAAGGCCATGTCTATCTCGCGGTGGCGATGGGCTATGAGGCGCGCGTCGTCGGTCCGGTGTGGGCCCGCGCGCACAACTATCCGGGACGCGCCAAGGACGAACTCGATGCCGCGCTGGCGCTCGATCCGAAAAGCCCATGGGCACTCGGCGCGCTCGGCGGCTGGAATGTCGAGATCGTGCGCACCGGTGGCGACCGTTTGGCGAGCTGGATCTATGGCGCGTCGGTGGACAACGGCCTTACGGCATTCGCATCCGCGTTCAAATCGGCACCCGACAATCTCTCGGTGCGCTATCAGTACGCGCTGTCGCTCTCCGGTTACGATACCGATCGTTTCCGGCATGAGATCGACGATGCCTTCGCGCGCATCGCGAAGGAGAAACCGGCGACGGCGTACGAGACGCTGGCGCGCGCCCGCGCCGCGGAACTTGCCAGGCTTTTGAAGAGCGGCGATCGCGCGCAGTTCGACGCGCGGGTGCGGAGGTATCAGGGATATCCGTGACCACCTCGCTGTCATGGCCCGCAACAGCGGGCCATCCAGCCGACGCTTCTTAGTTATTCAAGGTGAGGCGCAGGTCCCGCCAATCCGGATTTGTCTTTTCGATCAGCTCGAGCTTCTAGCGT
>DATLOU010000006.1:0-2690 GCA_035536115.1 Rhizomicrobium sp. | reverse complement strand
GCGTGATAGCCAATGGCGACGGCGCCGACGACATCGCCGCCGAGGCTGACCGCACCCGCCGCGAGCGCGCCGAGCGTCACTGCGCCGACCGAGAAGACGCCCATGCTGACCGCGCCGATTGCGACGAGGCCCATGGCCACCGGACCGATCGCGATCACGCCCGTCGCCACCTGTCCGATCGCGACGATACCTCTTGCATGCTGGCGATGCGCGCCGCCGATGGCGATGTCGTAGAGCGGCAATCCGAAGAGATGGAGGTTGGAGGTCTTCCTGATTTCAAATGTGTTGGCCATTTTGCTTCTCCTGTTCGTCGTGGGATCGACAGAAGCAGCTGTGCCGGATGGCGCACGAAAAGTGTTTGCGCGCGCCTTGCCAAAGGCTTGGGAATTCCTTGCGTCACGAATTCAGCGCGCCGCGAGTTTCTTCGCGAGCTTGAGATCGGCGACGAATTTGGCGTATTCCGCTTTCTTGGCGCGTTCGTCCGGCAAGCGCAGCAAGTAGGAAGGATGCACGGTGACGAGACCACGCACGCCGATGAGCTCCGTCTCACGTCCGCGCAACCGCGAGATGGTGACGGCGCGACCGCTCAAGGCTTGCGCCGCCGTGGCGCCGAGTGCGACGACGAAAGCCGGTTTGAGCGCCTCGAACTCGCGCTCCAACCACCATTTGCAGGCCTGGATCTCACTTGCATTGGGCTTGGAATGAATGCGTCTTTTGCCGCGCGGCTCGAACTTGAAATGCTTCACGGCATTGGTGACGTAGACCTTGGTGCGCTCGATGCCGGCGTCTTCGAGCGCCCGGTCGAGCACCTTGCCGGCCGGGCCGACGAACGGCTTTCCGGCGATGTCTTCCTGATCACCCGGCTGCTCGCCGACGAAAACGAGTTCGGCGCCGGCAGGCCCTTCGCCGAACACCGTCTGCGTGGCATGGCGGAAAAGCGCACAGCGTGTGCAGGCCGCAGCCTCTTTGCGCAGGGACGCAAGAGTCGCGGCCGGCATCGGTTACATTCCCGGATGTGCCGCCAGAAAGACGAGCACGATGCCGACAAGACTGACGGCCCAGACCAGCGTGCGCAGATACGGAACGCCCGCGGCGTAGGTCGGAACATAAGCAAGCCGTGCCCAGAAATAGAGCTGTGCGCCCAAAGCCGAATTGGCGGTGTGTTTTCCTGTCAGCTGAAGGATCAGCACGGCGGCCGCGAAGAACACGAAGGTCTCGAGAAAATTCTTCAGCGCCCGTTCGAGCCGTGCGCCAATCCGTGTGGATGGCGGTCCGGCTTCGTCGCGCGGACCCATCGCCCACATCGTGCGGCCGAAAGCAAACAAGACCGGCAACACAACTTGAACCAGGCCAAGCAATATGCTCAGCCACAGCATCTGCATTTCAACCGAAGCGAAATTCGACGAATTCATAGCGCCCTCAATCCGAATCGCGGCGACGATGCTACGCCCGTCGAAAACGACCCAAAAGGTCAGGCCCGAAACGCCGTCAGGAGGTTTCGTGTCAGGTAAACCAGTGGATCACCGCCCACAGGAAGGCGCCGGCGATGACGGCGAACACGGCGACCCATGCCGCACCGGCAAAGGTCATCCCGAGCGTGCCGCTGAAGCTCGATTCGTCGGGGGCATCGTTGGCCGGTTGCGGCGGGAGATCGTCTTTGTCCATGGCGCTTTCCTTTGCCCGGAAAGGATAGCCCAACTAGTCCCGGTGCGTCAGCCCGCCATCCAAAACGCCCAACCGCGCATCTAAGGGGAGGGTTGAACGTTGCTAACCAGTCGCTAACTCATAGGAGAGCATGTCTTCGATGGATGCCTGCGAATCGCGTTTCAAAGAGCGGATAACATGACGATCATTGACAAGGCCGAGCGGATCTATTCCACGCTCGAACATCGCGCCGATGCCGTGATCCATGTCCTCGGTATCCTGTTCGCCATCAACGCCAGCCTCTGGCTCTTGTGGCGCGTCACCGGCCTTCCGGTCGCGGTCGGCGTCTTCATCTACTGCGCCGGACTTCTGGCGATGATCTGCATGTCGGCCGCCTACAACCTGACCCCGCAGGGGACTTCGAAGGCCATCCTGCGCCGCCTCGACCATTCCGCCATCTTCATCATGATCGCCGCCACCTATACGCCCTTCGCAATGAATCGCCTCGGCGCGCCCTATGGCGGTTTCATTCTGACCGCGATCTGGTGCTGCGCCAGTCTGGGCGTCGCCATGAAAGTACTCTATCCCCGACGCTTCGAAGTCCTCAGCATCGCGCTCTACCTTGCCATGGGCTGGGCGATCGTCACGGTGCTCCAGCCGCTGCATGCCGCGATGGGCGCCGTGGACTTCTGGCTCCTGGTCGCCGGCGGTCTCGTCTATTCGGCCGGGGTTCTGTTTTACGTGATCGATCGCATTCCGTATCACAAGGTGATCTGGCACGGGTTTGTGCTGGTCGCTGCGGCGCTCCACTTCTCCGCCATTGCCTTTGAGTTCGCCGTGTAAGCGCGCGGCATGATTTCGGCGGTGATTTTCGATTGCGACGGCGTTCTGGTGGATAGCGAGATTCTCGCCCACGAGGTCGAGATCGAGGTCTTGCAGGCGATCGGCCTTCACTATGACCGTCACGACTTCACTCAGCGCTTCATGGGCATGAGCGATGAGGCGTTCTTCGCCGCTCTCGAAGAAGACGGCAAGGCACGACTTGG
>DATLOU010000005.1:0-58782 GCA_035536115.1 Rhizomicrobium sp. | reverse complement strand
GGCGTTCAAGCCCTGGCGCATTCAGGCGCTCGCCTTCAAAGCGATACGCCGATTGTATCCAGACTATTCCTTGTGGCGCGATTTTCCGTACGAGTATGTGACGGATAAGCTTGCCATCGACGTCATCAACGGCGGGCCGCGTTTGCGAGAATGGGTGGACGATCCAACGCGAACACCGCAGGACCTGCATGCAATCTCGCTCGTGGACGAACAGAATTGGCTGCACGAGCGCCGGGCTCACATGCGCTATTGAATCCTTGGCTTAAGCCTTGGGCTCGAACGAACCAATCCGCCCAACAGGCTCAAAACAGGCAGCGAGACAAAAAACGTCACATGGTACCAGACGGGGAAATTCTGCCAGATCGTCAGGTGGTAGGGCACGAACACGACGAGAAGTAAAATGCCTGCGGCAAGCGGCGCCTTTGTGTTCTCCCGCGCCACCATCGCCGCCGCGTAACCGCCTGCCACTGAGCCGAGCGCGCTGATCGCCAACCGCGTGATCAGCATCGGCAAGGTGAGAAGCATCATGTCCCTGATCGCGGCCATTTCGGGCCACACAATTCGGCAGAGAAAACCAAGAACGAGAACTGCAACGAACCAGACAACGGCCCCCGACACAGTGCCGGCGATCAATCTGAACATGCGCGCCCCCCACGAACTCAGTTCGAGGCGGACAGTATCGCGTTTTAGACCTTGCGAAAGACGGTAGCCGGCGCGAAATCGTCAAATCATGAAGGCAGCGCCGGCGCCCAGAGCGACCGCGCCGAACGCCAGCATCACAAACCAGCCATAGATCGTCAGAAAGCCGGTTCTGCGGCGGCGGGACGCGCGGCCGCGTCCTTCAAAGGGTTCCGCCGCGATCACCGCGCGATATATGGCCATAGCTGTTTGCCCTCAAGAGCCCTCGGCAAAACAAAATCGGCCGGAATTGGTTCCACTTTTTTTCGCGTTCAGGCGGGTCACTTCCACAGCCCGTGATCGAAAAGCGGCCATCCAGCTCGCCATGAGAAGAACGATAACGGCGAGGCCGCGAAGACCCATTGCCCAGCCGCTGGTCTGTCAGCCGCCGTGGCGATGTCTGAGAGCGCGATGATGCGGGTGAAAGTCGGATATGATCCGTGCATTGATAAAATTCTTCGAAATGGTCACCGCTGAGCCCTCCAGCCGGTTCGACGCGGACCTGGTCGATCAGCCGTTCAATGCGAGCGCGAAGCGCCGGTGCGAACGGCGTTGTCGTGAACGACGCGCCGTTGCGAATTCGCGAGCAACGCCCGCCAATGGATCATGATTTCATGGAGTGAGTAGCCCAACCTGGCCGCAAGCCAGATCGGCAGAACGATCAACACTTCGGTCTTGACCGCCCAGGTGAGGCTCGCTCCGGCCAGGTGCAGGGGCCCGGTCCCGGCCACGACAAGCAGCAGCACCCATAGGATGGAATAGAGCATCAGGACCAGGATGCCGAACGCGAGGCAAGCCTTGTCGATCCAATTGATGGGGAATAGCCGACCGACTGTACTGGGAACTCTGCCGAACATAACCGCCTACCGAACTGGAGCCAGAACGCTCCAGCCTCGGCATTGGTTGCATCGGGTTCGGTCGTGCGCCGGTCGGCCTTATCCGACTATTTTCTTCGCCGCCGCATGAAATAAGCGCCCAAGAAAAGCCCCGCGCCGACAAGCGAGATTGAAGACGCCTCGGGCACGGTCAGCTGTGCGCTGTTTTCGCTGGGGTCGAATTCCGCGATCTGCGTGTTGTCGGCCGGGTTCAGTCCAAGGCGGGTCCAGACATCGACCAGGAAGTCTTTGGAGGCAAATCCAGCGGACGGAAGAAGCGCAGAGGGAACGGTCAGCTTCAGACTGTCGCCGTTGATCTGCACCTGGCTTCCCGTCAAAAGCGTCAGTTGGTTGGTGAGCAAATCCAAGACGAAATTCGTATTCGTGGACGGCTCAGAGATGACGACCGCATCGAACAGCACGCCGGGCCGAAACGCTCCAAAAGGCGCGATGTTCGTTCCGCGATCGATTCCCCACACATAGAATACGCCGGGCGTTGTTCCGATCGTATCGCTGACCGTCGCATCGAATTCGAACGTGCTTTGGTGAACGAACGCTTCGGCGGACGTGATATTGAGATCGCCGTTTTGCGGTCCGGCATAGGTGGGAAGAAATCCGCTCGACGGACCAAGCGGTCCCGCCATTACGGGCACCGCCCAAAGCAACGCAGACGCGCCGAGGGCAGGCAGGGTAAGTTTCGACATGATCGGAATCTCCGGGTGTGGTTGCCTCCATTCCCCACGCTTTACGAACGCGCGCGTTACCCCACGAGAACTCTCAAGCAAATTGCATGCCCATGGTGGACACGCGGAGAAACTCTCTTTTCTTACTCAGTAAGTGATTGGGCGTGCCGTCGAACTGTAATTCGGAATTACAACTCAATGCAGCGTCGTATTGATCATCCAATCTGCGCCTGCGCGTAGTGGAGCACCATGAGGGCGAAGAGGATGCCTACGCCGACATAGTGCGAGGCGCGCGATCTCAGAAATACGAGAGCCGCGGATACGAAGGTCGGCGCCGACATCATTGCCAAGAGAGCAGTGGCGATCCACGGTTGGGCCTGGTTGAAATCATTTCCTTCGGTCGGATTCGCGGCAACGAAGAGATAATAGCCAAACGCGGTGTAGCCCGCCTGAAACACGGTCTGCAGTGTCCAGAAGTAGCGCCGGTTTCCGTCATAGTAGGTGCGAAGGTTCGTCGTGGGATTTGCCTCGTCCGGCAGACTGGCCGCCGCGGCCAGGTAGAGAACAAAGAACTGCGCCACCAGGCCGATGTAGATGGGAAAACGGCGCGCCGCAGCGAAGTGACGAATGCCCCAGAGATCGAACCACATGTAGATCGCCGTGCAAAGCGTATAGAGCGCAACGATGAGCGTCAGCGGATCCCACTTGATCGACTGATGCATCCGTGCAAGCCGATGAAAGCTCGTGGCGACGTCCACGACCGCCAGCCCGATGAGGACCGAGAAGAGCCCCATCGCATATTCGAATGCCGTGGCTTCGCCTGCCATCCAAGTCCCCTTACTCGGTCGCGAATTCTGGCGATTCGTCAAACGGACTGCAACGCGTCTCAGCCGGGAGGGGTACTGGCGATCCGACCTATGGATGGATAAAGTGCGATGCGTTTATCTGGGGAAACGCATGACCGACATCGCTGCTCGCTTCGACGTCAGCAAAGTCCGCGCACCGTTTGAAAATGAAGCCCGCGATGCAGACGCCCGCTTCTATCTGACGATGGTGCTGATTTCCGCCGTTCTCGTCTTTCTTGGTTTTGCGCCGTCCTTCTACTTGAAGTCCGTCATTCATGCGCCGCCGCCCCTGTCGCTCCTGACCGTGGTACACGGCCTCGTCTTCACCGGCTGGATGGCGCTGTTCATCACGCAGGCCTCGCTGATCGCCACCAAGAAGCCGGCGCTTCACCGCCAGCTCGGTGTGATGGGTGCGCTCCTCTTCGGCATGGTGGTGACGCTCGGAGTTTGGACCGCGATCACCGCAGGTCGGCTCGGGCACGCACCGCCCGGCGCGCCGCCGGCTTTGTCGTTCATGGCGCTGCCGTTGATGGCTATTGTCGTCGCGCTGTTGCTGGTTGCGCTCGCACTTTGGAACCGCCAGCGCAGCCAATGGCACAAGCGGCTGATGTTGGCGTCCGTGTTCATCATGACCGGACCAGGCACGGGCCGATTGGCGATCCCGTTGGGTTTCGCGCCCTACGGTGCGCAGATAGCTCTCGTTCTGGCGGAGTCACTGCTCGCCGCCGCGATCATCTACGACTATCGCACGCACAAGAGCGTTCACCGCGCCTACTGGACTGCGGCAGCGCTCTTCATCACGCTCCACGTGGCCGTGACGTGGGCATTCACCAGCCCCATGTGGCTGGTGTTCGCGAAAGCCGTTACCCAGGCGTAGTTACAGCGCGACGGCCACTTGCAGCACGTGCCCATTCCTGAGCACGCCCAGTTGCACGGTCGTGCCCGGCGCTGCGTTCGCAATGGTTCGCGTCAGATCGTCAAAGGTTTCGACACGCGCGCCGTTGAAGCTGACGACGATGTCGCCGGGCTCAAGGCCCGCGCGCGCCGCAGGTCCACCGTTCCTGACCGTCGCGATGAAGGCACCGTGCGGATCCGCCATGTTGGCCGCCGCGGTGCTGTATTGCGTCACGGTCGATCCACCGATTCCGAGATCGGGTCTGTACGCCGGAGGTGGAGGCGCGGTCGACGCGGTCATCTCGCTCTGCGCAGGAGGCGCAGGCGCTGCGGCTGGAGGCCGAGGCGCCATTGGCGGAGGCGGCGGTGGGTTTGCGCTTTGCGGCGGTCTTCCGGATGCGATCACCGTGGAGGGTACCGGCGGCGAAGCTTCGCTGGATGGCTGCGACCAACGGTGCGACGGCTCTTTGTCGAGATACACGCCGATCATCGCCATGACCGAATGGTTCGAGAGGCTGTCATAGCGAATGCCGAAGTCGTCCGTCGGTCCCGTCACGTAATAGTAGCGGTAGCGAACGCCGACATAGAAATCGTCGGACAGATCGGCGCGCACGCCAGCCGTTGCGGTCACCGCCGCCTGCGTGTCGGTGTGTGAGATGATCGCGACACCGACGCCACCGCCGATGTAAGGATGGATCCTGCCTTCCTCCAACGGATTGTAGAAGACGTTTGCCGCGATCAGATGCACGTCGTTGTCGAGATTGATGCCCAAGCTCGCGACGTCGTTGCGCGTGAACGCCAGCGAGCCGGGATCGCCGTTCAACGTTCCGGTGATCAGTCCATGATCGAAGCGCGCCTGCAGATAGTCATAGCTGATCGAAAATCCGATCTTCGGGAATAATCCGCCGAGGATTCCGAATTCGGCACCTGCGGTCAGTCCTGTGCTGTAGTTGAGTTCGATGTGGCCGGTGGCGGTGTTGATGCCGTCGCTGAGCGTGTACGTCTTGGTTCGGATCGTCGGAATGAACGACGCGCCGAGCGAGACCTCGGCAAACGAAACGGGCAACGTCCCATCGTCCTGCGCGCATGCGAGCGTGGGAATCGCGCACAGCAAGACACAAGCCATCAGGAATTTCATGCCAGTCCCCTCCGAACTCAAGTCCGCACGATAGACAGCCGGACCGGTCGATACAACCAGCAGTAATCCTTAGAGTGCTATGGTTTCGAAATTATCTACGGCCGCGGCCCGCCGGCGGCGAATCGGCGCGTTGGCGCTGTCGTTCGCCTTCGTAGTGCAAGAGAAGGCCGACCACGAGCAGGGCCACGCAAATACCCGCAAATGTTAACGCGATCGCGATGTAGCCTGACAGAAGTGCCACGCCGCACATCGCCATCAGGGCCAGCGACCAGCCCAAGATGATCTGTCCGAAGTGATCGGCCTTGCGGTGTTCGATCGTGGGCGCACCGGTCGATGCAATCGCTACGGGTTCCTTGATTTCTTTATCCGGCATGGCTCACCTGGTTCCAGGACGCGAAACGATAACCCCTGAACCAAATGCGCCAATCCTTCATTGGTTCCCGTTCTAATGCACGCGGGTCTCGATGAATTCTTTCACGAAGGCGGTTCGCGGAGCCTGGCGGACGTCCGCAGGCGAACCATATTGCTCGATCTTGCCGCCGTTCATGACGGCAACCAGATCGGCCAGGTCGAAAGCTTCATCCTGATCATGCGTGACGAATATCGTCGTCAGGCCGAGCATCTCGTGGAGTTGGCGCAGCCACGCTCTGAGTTCCTTGCGCACTTTCGCATCCAGTGCGCCGAACGGTTCGTCCAACAGGAGCATGCGAGGCTCGATCGCCAGCGCGCGCGCCAACGCGACGCGCTGACGCTGCCCGCCCGACAATTGACTGGGATAGCGCTTGCCAAGTCCTTCGAGTTGCACGAGCGCGAGCAGTTCGCGAACGCGCCGCGCGATTTCCTTGCGGTTCGGCCGATCGCGCCAACGTTTTACGCTCAGGCCGAAGGCGATGTTTTTCTCCACCGTCATATGACGGAAGAGCGCGTAGTGCTGGAAGACGAAGCCGGCGCGACGCTCGCGCGCGGGCACGCCCAGCCAGTTCAGATCGGCAAAATGCACGCTTCCCGAATCGGGAAACTCCAACCCGCCGAGAATCCTGAGAAGCGTTGTCTTTCCCGAACCCGAGGGGCCGAGAAGTGCGACGAACGCACCCTGCGGCGCCGTCAGGCTGACGCCATTCAGAGCTTCGAAGGAGATGTAACGCTTGGAGAGCGAATCGATGGTGAGGGACATCTTCGCGCCTTTCAATGATGATGATGGGTGGCCGCAATCTCGTCGGCGTAACGCCATTCGAGAATGGCTTTGAGCGTGAGGGTTACGAGAGCCAGCATCACGAGCAGCGAGGCAACGGCAAAGGCTCCGACATACTGATAGTCGTTATAGAGCGCCTCGATGTGCAGCGGCATGGTTTCGGTCAAGCCACGAATATGGCCAGAAACCACCGACACCGCGCCGAACTCGCCCATGGCGCGCGCGTTGCAAAGCAACACGCCATAGAGCAGGCCCCATTTGATGTTGGGAAGTGTCACATGCCAGAAAGTGCTCCAGCCGCTGGCTCCCAGCGAGATCGCAGCCTCCTCCTCGTCGCGTCCCTGGTCGTTCATCAACGGAATGAGCTCGCGCGCGACGAACGGGAATGTCACGAAGATCGTTGCCAATATGATTCCTGGAAGCGCGAAGATGATGCGGATGTCGTGATCGCGAAGCCACTCCCCCAGCCAACCCTGCAGTCCGAAGACCAATGCATAGATGAGGCCCGACACAACGGGCGAGACCGAAAACGGCAGATCGATCAGCGTGACGAGAAAACCCTTGCCCCAGAAATCGAACTTGGCGACGGCCCAGGAGGCCGCGATGCCAAAGACCGCATTCAGCGGCACGGCGATGGCAGCGGTGATCAGCGTCAGGCGGACGGCCGACAAAGCATCCGGCTCGGTGATGGTGCTCCACGCAGCGCCGAGCCCGTCGCCGAGTGCTTCCTTGAAGACTGTGAGCAGCGGCAGAAAAAGAAACAGGACGACATAGATCAGGGCAAGCGCGGTCAGGCCGAAGCGAACCAGTACATGGTCCTCGGTCGCGCGGCGCGGTTTGAAGAGTGCACTCATCGCCGAGATGCCGTCCAAGCCTGGAGCAGGTTGAGCATCAGGAGCATGACAAACGAGATGGCGAGCATGATGACGCCGATGACGGCGGCGCCTGCATAGTTGTTCTCGTTCAACTTGATGATGATGAGGAGTGGCGCGATTTCGGATACGCCCGGAAGATTGCCGGCGATGAAGATGACCGAGCCGTATTCGCCGACGCCGCGTGCGAAGGCGAGGGCTGCGCCCGTCAGAAGCGAAGGGAACACGCTCGGAAGGATCACGTGGCGGAAGGTCTGCACGCGCGAGGCGCCAAGCGTGGCGGCCGCTTCCTCGGCCTCCTTGCTCAGTTCGGCGAGGACCGGTTGGAGCGTGCGCACCACGAAGGGCAGCCCGATGAAGGTCAGCGCCGTCACGATGCCGAGTTGCGTGTAGGCGACGGTGATCCCGAGAGCCTGAAGCGGCTCGCCGATCCAGCCATTGCGTGCGTAGAGCGCCGAGAGCGCGATGCCGGCGACTGCGGTCGGCAGTGCGAAAGGAAGATCGACCATCGCGTCGATCATTCGCTGTCCGGGAAAGCGGTAGCGCATCAATACCCACGCCACGACGAAGCCAAAACCCATGTTGAGGACGGCGGCGATCAGCGCCGCGCCGAAAGAGAGAGCAAGAGCGTGTAGAACTCGCGTATCGCTCAGAATCGACCAGAAACCGCTCCAGCCGATCTCCCACGGACGGATGATCAACGCAGCGATCGGGACGAGTACGATGATCGACAGATAGAGCAGAGTGAATCCGAGTGACAGCCCGAAGCCGGGAAGAGCGCTTTTATTGCGCCAGCCTGGCGCAACGACAGCTGCGGACATGCTCATGGCGCGGCCTTGTATATTTGGTCGAACACGCCTTTGTCGGCGAAGTACGTGTTCTGCGCCTTCTGCCAATTGCCGAAAATCTCGTTGAAGTCGTAGAGCGTGATCTTGGGGAAATCGGCGGCATGCGCCGCGAGCACAGAAGCGTCGCGCGGGCGATAGTAATTGGCAGCCTCGATTTCCTGCGCCTTCTTGCTGTAGAGGAATTTGAGATAGGCTTCCGCCACGGGGCGCACCTTGCGCCGGTCGGCGTTCTTGTCGACGAGAGCTACCGGCGGCTCGGCAAGGATCGAAACCGGCGGGTACACAATCTGGAATTGATCGCCGCCTTGTTCCTTCAGCGCCAGATGCGCTTCGTTTTCCCATGACAGAAGAACGTCGCCGATGCCGCGTTGAGCGAATGTGGTGGTCGCGCCACGCGCGCCGCTGTCGAGAACCGGCACGTGACGGTAGAGCGCTTGGACGAAGGCTCTGGCTTTGTCGGCGTTTCCGCCCGGCGCCTTCAGCGCATAAGCCCAGGCCGCGAGAAACGACCAGCGTGCACCGCCCGAGGTTTTCGGATTCGGCGTGATCACCTGCACCCCCGGCTTGATCAGGTCTGGCCAATCCTTGATCTTCCGCGGATTGTCCTTGCGCACCAGGAACACGATCGTCGAGGTGTAGGGCGCCGCGTTTTGCGGCAGACGCGTCTGCCAGTTCTTTGCGATCAGACCCTTGGCAGCGATGGCATCGATGTCATAGGCGAGCGCCAGCGTCACGACATCCGCGTCGAGACCATCGATGACGGATCGCGCTTGTGCGCCCGACCCGCCATGCGACTGTTTGATTGTGACGGTGTCGCCGTGCTTGGCCTGCCATTCGGCGGCAAAGGCCGAATTGATAGCTTTGTAAAGTTCGCGTGTCGGATCATAACTGACGTTAAGAAGCCTGACGTCTGCCGCCTGTGCAGTGCACACAAAACAGGCAGCCGCGAAAATCGTGGCCGGGAAACGGGTCATTTTCTGGGGGCTCCCTCAATCGAGAAACAAAACGCTCAAAGTGAAAATTGGGTGCGTACGGCAAATGTTGAAAGGTTTTGTCCGCCGTTCAGGGTCGGCAAAACGGGAAGTCCCGTCGTTGTCACAGATGCAGGCGCCTGCAGGCGACTCACCTGGATGTACTGATAGGCAAAACCGAATTTCACGAAACTGTTCGGATACCAATTCAATTCCACAGTCGCGATGCGCTGGTCTCCGCCGCGTTCGGTATTGAAGAATGTGAAGGTGCGAGTTGCCGCACCGGTCCAGCCTGTGATGACGTTCGAATCGTCTCGCACATGACTGTTCAGATCGAGTTCGCTAAATCGTCCGGCGAGTTCGATTGCACCGAACCCCGAATTCTCGCCGAAGCCGAACGGGTGGAGCACCTTCGGAGCCGTGAACGCGCCTGTCGCGACGTTGTAGGGCTTTTGTTCTCCGGTTGGAAACCAGCTCGCCTGCACATACCAGCCGCTCAGGCTGTTGTTGCTGGGCTGAACGATCTCAGTCGCGCTCGTTGTCGTGTTGGTGAAGACTTTGAAGGCGACCGGTGCACGCTCGACCTCGAAACCGTAATAGCCGGCCTGGGCATAAACGTTTTCGAAGTTGCCCGCCGCCTCCACGCCCCATTGCGTGACGTGGCGCGCCGGCAAAGCGCCGGTGTTGGCGAGCCTGATGCCGTTGGAGTCGATCGTCAGCTCCGGCGGATCCGACAGCGTGACGCTGTTCAATGCTTGTGCGCCGGCCGTATTGGAGAGATTGGGCAGTCCGGAGGCGACCGCGTTGGGCAACCGGATCACGTACGTGCCGTTGAAACCCAGAACCAGATTGGCGCGATCGTCGTGCCAAATGCGATCGGATAGCCGCCCGAGAACGGCTTGCTGTTCGTCGAACACCGCCGAGTCCTGCACCTTGCCGCCCGTGTAGGAAAGCGCACCGAACAGTTCCTCGCCGGCATAGAGAAGAGATACCGCATCGCGTCCGTCGCCGCCTGCCAAGTTGCGCTGCAAGTCCGACGGCGCGTTGCGTTCGAGGAAGATCGTATCGCCGGCCGAGGTGCTGTCTTCGATATTCGCCGGCGGCGGATAGGCGCCGATGCGAAAGGCGAACGGCGCAAGACCGTCGAATTGCACATAGACGGATTGGATGTGCCCGGGCGATTCCGTCCCGCCGCTGCCGCCGAAATCGAAATTGGCGTTGTAGGACCAGTTGCCGAACGCCTTGCCCTGGATGCCGAGATAAACGCGGCGGAAATTGGTGCCGCTGGAAAGATCCGGACCGAAGGCGGCGGGCAGCGCAGCGGCCGACGCGCTTTGCATGTACGTGCCCCAGTCGAACTGCACCAGCGCGCGGATGGCCGCGCTGAAATCGCCGTCCGCGCTGGCGAAGGTCGGCCGGCCATTGTCGAGCTTGACGCGCACGGGATTGCCGGACTCGCGAGCGGCGTTGCCAGATGGATCGGCGTGTTTCAGATCGGCGAGTTGGGACTTGACGTCCTGAAGTTCCTGCTCCAGCGCCTTCAACCGGTCGTCGGCGTTGGCAGAAGCCTCCGCAGCCGCATGTCCATCTACGGTGAGGACGAGCGCCGTCGTTCCGGCCCAAAGCAGCGATCCCAACGCATGATGCTTCATGGAGCTCCCCAGTCGTCGTCTTCGGACGGTCGCCAGCATAATTCTTCTTAATCACGACCGAGTCAATAGACTTTAAGTAGAATAGCCGCGAACGCCACTGGCAAGGGGCAATCCGTTGAAGATTCAGGGAATCGAAGGCTTACGCCCAGCCGGCCTTGCGGGCGATGGCGACGGCCTGTGCCAGGTTGCGCGATTCAAGCACTGTCGCCGTGGCATCGCGCGCCGCAAGCAGCACCTTGCGGATCGCGCAGGTCTGTTCGTCGACGCAGTCGTCGCACTTGTGATAGGCGGTCACGCTGACGCAGGGCGCCAGCGCCAGGGGTCCATCGATTACGCGGATGACGTCGGCAAAACTGATGTCGCGCGCACTCTTGCCGATCAAATAGCCGCCGGAGCGGCCGCGCTGGCTGCGCACCAAGCCGCGCTTCTTCAAGTCCAGGAGGATCTGTTCGAGGAACTTGCGCGGTACCCGCGCGTCCTTGGCGATGTCGGCGATCTGCAGCGGTTCGCCGCCGCCATGCTCGGCGAGAACGATCAGGGCGTGGAGGGCGTAGCGTGCCTTCTGGGAGAGCATGGCTTTCGACTTCGTCGCGCCAACTCTTTAATCACTATCGAGTTAGTAGGCAAGATGTCGAGCGGTCGCTGCGCTCAGTCCGAGTCGGTCAGCGTGAAGTGGAAGTGACAGTGCAGGCCGCCAGGCTCGAAATGCAGCTCGCTCGCTCCGTCGCGCTCGCCGGCCAGCGCGGTCGTGATGACGCGAGAGCCGAAACCGGTACGCTCGGGCTCGCTCAGGATCGGTTCGCCGCCGCTTTCGCGCCAGTCGATCTGCACGCGTCGACCCCCATCCCCAGGTTCGGACGACCAGGCAATTTGAACCTTCCCCTGTGGCGACTTCAGAGCCCCGTATTTGAGGGCGTTGGTCGCCAGTTCGTGCATGGCCAACGCCAGATTTCCAGCAGTTCGTTCGGGAATGATGATTGGCAACCCGTTGAGCATGATGCGATCGTCTGCCTCGGGCTCGACGAAGGGAAGGAGCACCCTATCGAGCAACTGCTTCAGCCCGACATTGCGCTGCGGCGTAGCAAGCAACAGTTCGCCGGTTGAGAGGAGGGCGCGTATACGGCCCATGAAAGCGTCGACAAAGGCGTCCACCGCCGGCTCATCGCGCGGCCGCGATTGTCGGGCCAGCGCCTCGATCACGGTAGAGAGATTTTTCACGCGGTGCCGCATCTCGCCCAGCAAAAGTTCCTGCTGTTCGATGGCGCGCTTTTGCGCGGTGATGTCACGCGCCACTTTCGAAGCGCCCACGATCGTGCCGTGCTGATTTCTGATGGGCGACACGCTCAACGAAATGTCGACCAGGCTGCCGTCTTTGCGCTGCCGCACCGTTTCGTAGTGATCGATTTTCTCGCCCAGCCGCAGGCGCGTGAGAATCATCGCTTCTTCGTCGTGCCGATCAGCCGGGTGAAGCATGGCGGCCGGCCGGCCGATTGCCTCGTCGGCGGTATAGCCGAATAGACGCACGCAGCCGCCATTCCAGCTGGTGATGATGCCTTGGAGATCCTTGGACAGAATGGCGTCGTCGGACGATTCGACGATCGCAGCAAGAAACTGCTGCAATTCGCCGGCGTCTCCGAGTGCCGGAAGTCGCGTACCAGGAAAGGGCGAGTCACGCCCGAGATCGGCCATCTTAATCCCCAATGGTCGGTATCGCTTTTCGTGCGAATACCGGCGATTGCCCATCCCCGATCGCAGAATACTCGCGGTTCCATAGGGATCAAACGAAGGTTACGCACTCTGGCGTAACTCTCGGCTTGAAGGACCCCGCGCGTGATTTCGCGAACGCGGGCGGGGTTAGGCCTGCGTTTTGTGGCAGCATGATGGCAGGGGGTACGATGCGCGTCATCCCGCCGCAAAAAAACCGCGGGTCGGCGACCCGCGGTTCGTGCAATGCGCGCCGGATTCCTAGAACAGAATTCCCGTTTCGAACATCATGCGCACCTGATCCTTGTTCGTGCCCGCGGAGAGCGGGCCGGAGCCGAACAGGAAGCCCGGAGTGCCGCTGCCGACGGTGACATAGCTTACATCGGCGCGGGCGAAGAACTGCTTCCACTGATAGGTTGGCGTGAGCGTGACCGACCAGGCGTTGCTCCCGGGTCCATACCCGATGATGTCGGGCGTCGTGAACACCCCAGCGTGCCCAGATTCGGATTCGTATTCCACCCGGCCGGCAAGCTTCCAGTGATCGTCGAAGGCATAGCTCGTGAGCAGCGCACCGCCGAAGACCGTCGATCCCTTGGCGAGGAAGCCCTTCGGCGTGACGTTGTATTGGATATAAGGGCTGATCACCCAGGGCCCCGAGGTGTGCGTCCAGATCAAGTCATAAACGCT
Source organism: Rhizomicrobium sp. (assembly GCA_035536115.1). GTDB lineage: Bacteria > Pseudomonadota > Alphaproteobacteria > Micropepsales > Micropepsaceae > Rhizomicrobium. The sequence continues at coordinate 45,743 of DATLOU010000005.1, read as the reverse complement.
GCCGCTGTTGAGGAAGCTGAAATTGCCCTTGCCGAGATTGCCACCGGCCGAGAATACCACCGTGTCGGCGCCGCCATTGAAGCCATAGGAGACGAGGCCTGAGATCCAGTTCCACGTCTTGGCGTAGGTTCCGTCGTTCCAGGAGACCGAAATCGTCAGAGGACCATTGGAATAGTTCGCCTGCACGCCCGTGCTGACGATCGGCTCGACGTTCCACAAAAGCCCGCGTTCGATGTTCATGTTCTGGAAGGTGAAGCCATACTCATCGCCGATCAGCGTCGGAAGCTTGCCGCCTTCGAGCGAAAATGCCGACCAGTCGCCTTCGCCCTGCAGCTTCACATAGGCCTCCGGGACATAGCCGAATGTCGCCGGCTCGGTCGACGTCGCCTTGAGATAACCGACGCCGACGGTCGGAAACGAATAGGCGCCGAACTGCGCGTAGAATTGCAGCCAGCCATCGGTCTTCTGAACGAAGACCTGCGCATTGCTGACATCGACGAAGGACGCGTTGTCGCCGCTGTTGATGTGGATCGGACTGCTCTGCCAGAAGGCAAGACCACTGACCGCTCCACCGACATAGACTTTGCCGCCGGCATCGCCGAGCCAATCCGGCAGATCGATGCTGAACGGATTCGGATTCGCGCTGAGAGGGCCCGCGAGGGGCGGTGTGGGCAGCGGATCGGCTTGTGCGCCGCACGTCCACAGTGCGGACGCTGCCAGCGTCGCGGCGGCAAGTGCCGTTTTCAGTCCGGTTGCGTTCATTGTCGGGCCTCCCAATCTCGCGGCTGCAACACAAAGTTCATTCGCTCGACTGTCGGGAGGGCGCAGCGCAAATTCAATGTGGCAAGCGGCTCCTGTAACCCTATTTGAGTTGGCGCTAGGACGGATTTGTCCTGCCGTTGTTGCAATGCAACACAGGTTGCCCGCGCGTTGGGCACATCGCTGCCCTATTGGGCGTATGGGGCCTTTACCTCTCCCGGTTACGGGTTCGTCAGCCTCGACGCGCGCCGGGCAGGGAGAGATGCAAACCGGTGTCGCTCAAGAGCGTTTCGCCGGTGATGTTGCGCGATTCCGGACCGGCGAAGAACAGCACCGTCTTTGCGATCTCGGCGCCGTCGGCGGCGCGTTGCAGCGGCGAACGCTTGCCTTCGGCTTCCGCGATGCGTTCGGCGGTTTCGCTGCCGAACGCTTTCACGAACCAGGGCGTATCGACATATCCCGGGCAAACGGCATTGACCCGCACCTCGGGTGCAAGCGCACGCGCCAGGGAATAGGTCATCGTGTTGAGCGCACCTTTGGAGGCAGCATAGGCGACGGATGATCCGATGCCCGCAACGCCGGCGATGGACGAGACGTTGACGACGCTGCCGTCCTTGTGCGCGCGCAGCGCTTCGATACAGGCACGGATCATCTGAAACGGCCCAATGACGTTCACCTTGTAGATGCGCGTGAAGTCTTCGGCGCTGAGTGAAGCCAAGTCGGCGTGATTGGTGACGAACTTCGTCGTGCCCGCATTGTTGACGAGAATGTCGATGCGCCCCCACGCGTCTGTCGCCGCGCGGGAGAGCCTTTGACAATCCTCGTCGCTCGCGACGTCCGCCTGGACGAGGCGGGCATCCGCGCCGGCTTTGCGCACCGCATCGGCAGTCTCTTCGGCCTCCGTCTTGCTCCGCGTGTAGTTGACCACCACATTTGCGCCGCGCCTTGCCAAACCGATGGCGACGGCCGCCCCAATGCCGGTCGCCGAGCCTGTGACAATTGCGGCTTTGCCCTTGAGATCGCCCTGTTCCATGTGTCTCTTTCCGATTCTGCTGCGATGCGTGATGATGGCGCGCGCAGTCAATCGTACAGCGCCCAAGCGCCGCCGCAAGGAGCAACTATTTCAAGCCAACCGGAATTGGCCGTCCACGAGCCGCCTTCCTCGCGACGTCGCGTGCGGCGCCACGTCTCCACGCCCATGCGCATCGTGCTCATTCGCCACGGCCGACCCGCGATTCCGACCAACCCGAGAACCTCGCACAAGGGTTTTCGCGCTTATATCGATGAGTATGAATGCGCGGGCCTCGACCCCCGGAGTGCGCCGCCCGAAGAGTTGCAGGATCTCGTCCGTGAATTGAGCGCGATTTACGCCAGCACAAAGCTGCGCGCGACGGAGAGCGCCAAAGCGCTGGCGCCGAACGCGGAACTGATCGCCGATCCCTTGTTCATCGAGGCGCCGCTCGCCAGTCCGCGCATTCCGCTGCTGCGGATGAAGGTGCCGAAATGGGCGATCGTTGCGCGCATTCTTTGGCATGCGGGCTATCACCCCGAGATCGAGAATTACCGGCGCGCCAAGCATCGCGCCTCTGAAGCGGCCGACATCCTGATCAAACGCGCCGGCGAGGAGGGCGAGACCGCTCTCGTGGCGCATGGCTATTTCAACGCGATGATCGGGCGCGAATTGCGCCAGCGCGGCTTTCGCAAGTCGGGCCTGCATCGCGTGCGCTTCTGGAATGCCGTGATCTACGAACGGCCTTAGAAGGACGGAACATATGAGTGAAACGAAGGTCGAAGCTTCTGCCGCCGACGGCAAAGCGGAGGCTTATCTCTACACACCCTCAAGCGGCAATGGACCATGGCCGGGCGTGATCTTCCTGACCGATATCATGGGCATCCGCGATGCCAATCTCGGCATGGCGAAGCGCATTGCCGAGCACGGCTATGTCGTCCTCGTGCCGAACATCTTCTATCGCGTGACGCGACTGCCGGTCGTCGATTTCGAACTGAAGATGGGCGATGAGCGCACAATGAAGCGCATGGGCGAACTGCGCGCGGGCCTCAGCAGCGCGCAGATGGGCCCGGACGGCGCGGCTTATGCGGACTTTCTGCTGGCGCAGCAAAGCGTGAAGGGTTCGAGGGTGGCCGTCGCCGGTTATTGCTTCACCGGCACGATGGCGATCAGGACCGCCGCCGCGGCACCCGACAAGATCGCGGCCGCCGCGTCCTTCCATGGTGGCGGACTTTATACGGATCGGCCGGACAGCCCACATCTGCTCCTGCCGAAGATCAAGGCGCGACTCTATTTCGGCCATGCGATCGAGGATCGCGGCATGCCGCCCGAGGCGATCGAGAAACTCGAGACGCTGTTGAAGAGTTGGCCGGGCCGCTCCGAAAGCGAAACTTATGAAGGCGCGCATCACGGCTGGACCGTTCCCGGCCGTGCCGGCATCTACAACGAAGCACAGGCCGAACGGCACTATGTGAAGCTGTTCGAGTTGTTGGACGGAACGCTGAAGTAGGGTGGACTCAGATTTTTTCAGCGGCCTTCCGCAGCTTCTTGTCCAGCGTGACGAGCTCAGCGCCCAGGGCATGCGCCAACCAGAGATAGGATGCATCGTAGGCCGGGAGGTCGAGTTTGTCCGCGATATGGACGATTTCGGTTTGGTCGACGCTCAACAGAGCAATGTCCACATCCCAGGTCGACGCATGTTGCGCAAGAATGAGCTCACGCTCAGCGGGACGCTGGCGAATTTTCTTGACGCAGATATGAGCGACTTCGAAACGAAGAAGCTCGGGCGCGACGAGGTTCGCTCCATGCAACAATGAGAGCGCCTCCCTCGCGCCCGGTTCGTTAAACGCGATCGCAGCCAATGCGGATGCATCGACAACTTTATCGACTGTCACGGAGTTCTCTGATCCAGGCTGGTGCTTCAGAGGCTGACTTTAGGCCCAGCTGACGGCCGCGCTCGGCGAGTTCGTCCAATGTAATGCGCCGCTCTTTTTGCGGAGCTAGTGCCGCATCGATGATGGCGCGTAGTTCGCCCTGTAGCGAGCGGTGGTTGCGCGTCGCTCGCTCACGCAGTGCGAGGACTTGTGCCTCCGGTACGCCTTTGATTGACAGGTCGCTCATGAGTAGCTCCAATACAGAGCAGTTTTAGAGCATAAATGAAGCTAAATCGCAACTTAATTTTCTGTTATTATACTAAGTAATATACTGATCCTACTATGAATTATGAGATATGTTCTCTATATGTTCCAATCGATGAGGGCGACACCTCCCGCGCACTCGCAGCGTTGGCGGACTGGGAGAAGTGCGTCCGATTGAGAGAGCGAATTTTTTTTGAAGCGGAGGGAATGAAGAGTCGAAAAGTCGAAAAGTCGAAAACAAGTCAGTGTGGTCCGGCAGAGAGAAGACACCAGAACAGGGTTACAAAAGAGGAGATTATTGGCGGCGCGTGGATAAGTCGGCGCGAGACAGTTGGACGTAGGGCGGAGAGAGACCGCTCTTACAGCATCGCCGGGATGACGCGATCCGGCGGCTTGTGACCGTCGGCAAACGTTTTGATGTTGATGATGACCTTCTCGCCCATGTCGATGCGGCCTTCTATCGTCGCCGAACCCATGTGCGGCAAGAGCACGACGTTCTTGAGCTTGAGCAGCTTGGGATTGACGGCAGGCTCGTGCTCGAACACGTCGAGTCCGGCACCCGACAGCTGGCCGGCTTCGAGCATACGCGCCAGCGTGTTCTCGTCGATCACTTCGCCGCGCGAGGTGTTGACGATATAGGCGCTCGGCTTCATCAACTTGAGGCGGCGCGCCGAGAGCAAATGGTAGGTCGCCGGCGTGTGCGGACAATTGATGCTGAGGATATCCATGCGCGCCAGCATCTGGTCGAGGCTCTCCCAATAAGTCGCCTCGAGCTCGTGCTCGATGTCCGCGTGTACCGGCTTTCGGTTGTGATAGTGGATCTGCAGGCCGAACGCCCTGGCGCGCCTGGCCACCGCCTGTCCGATGCGGCCCATGCCAATGATGCCGAGGCGCTTGCCGTAAATGCGATGGCCAAGCATCCAGGATGGCGACCAGCCTTTGAAGTGATCGTCCTCCAGCTCCTTCACGCCTTCGACGAGACGGCGCGGCACGGCGAGGATCAGCGCCATCGTCATGTCGGCGGTGTCCTCGGTCAGGACGCCGGGCGTGTTCGTGACGGCGATGCCTTTGTCGAGTGCGGTCTTGACGTCGATATTGTCGACGCCGGTGCCGAAATTCGCGATCAGCTTCAGGTTCGCTCCGGCGCGCACGATAACCTTGGAATCGATGCGATCGGTCACCGTCGGCACGAGCACGTCGGCCTTCTGCACCGCCTCGACGAGATCGGCCTGCGTCATCGGCGTGTCGTCGACGTTGAGCCGGGTGTCGAACAGTTCGCGCATGCGTGTTTCGATCGCGTCCGGAAGCTTGCGCGTAACGATGACGAGCGGCTTTTTCGCGGGCATTGCGGACGGAAACCTTCTGGACGGGCGCCCTTTAGCGGCGTCCGCCCGGTATTAACAGATGAGGCCCAACGGTCAAGGATTTGGGCAGGTTCAGGCGTAGGATTCCGTCATTGCCGAATAGACCAGCGTGCGAAGATCGCGCCGCAAAGTCAGCCTTGCGTCCGTTCCCATCACTTGCGTCATAAAGACGACGGTCAAATCCTCCTTCGGATCGATCCAGAAGGCGGTCGACGCGGCGCCGCCCCAGAAGTACTCGCCGGGCGTCCCGGGAATACGCGTGAGGGCCAGATCCATCGTCACGCCGCAGCCGATTGAGAAGCCGATGCCGTTGTAGCCGGCCTCGCTGAACGTCGCGGCCGCGGACATGTCGGCGAGCAGCTTGTTGTCCGGCAAGAGGTTGATGCCGAACATTTCGACCGTCTTGGGCGAAAGGATTTGCACACCGTCGAGTGTTCCGCCGCCCAACATCATCCGGCAGAAGCGGGCGTAGTCATGCATCGTCGAGACCAGTCCGCCGCCGCCGGACTCGAGCTTCGGAGGCTCGGCATAGGTCGACTTTCCGGCGTCGTCCTGGATTTTGAGTCCGCCGCCGGGTTTCGGCATGTAGCACGAGGCAAGGCGGTCCATCTTCGAGCCCGGGACCGAGAACGACGTGTCCTTCATGCCGAGCGGTTCGAACAAACGCGTGCGCAGGAATTCGCCGAACGTCATGTCCGACAGTTTCTGCACCAGATAGCCCATCACATCGATGGAGACGGAATAGTTCCAGTTCTCGCCCGGCGAGAAATCGAGCGGCAGTTTCGACAGCTGATCGATGAAGGCGTCGAGCCCGCCGGGTGTCTGGAAATCGTTGATCTTGGCGCGGCGATAGGCGGCATCGACGGCCGTGCGCCACATGAAGCCATAGGTCAGGCCGGAGGTGTGCGTCACCAGATCGACGACTTTCATCGGCCGCTTGCAGGCCGTGGTGATGTACTGCCCGGCGGTGCTTTCGACGAGGCTCGGCACGCCGCTCTGATAGACGCGAAGACCTTTCCACGACGGAATGTGCGTGTGCACGTTGTCTTCGAGACCGATCTTGCCTTCTTCGACCAGCATCATCAGCGCGACTGCGGTGATCGGCTTGGTCATCGAGTAGATGCGCACGATCGCATCCTCGCGCCACGCCTTGTTGCGTTCCAAATCCATCTGACCGGTCATGCTGTTGTGCGCGAGTTCGCCGCGTCGCCAGACTTGCGTATGCCAGCCCGGAAGCAGTCCGGTGTCGACATACCGTTCCTTCATGACACGATCCAAAGTCGCCAAACGTTTCGACGACAGACCTACGCTTTCCGGCTTGCCCATGGTCTTTCCTCTTGTTGCTGCGACCAGCTTAGCGCCCTGCCGCGCTCCACCCAACGGGCGCGACAATCGGTGATGATGGTAAGGCACAAGCGTTTAGAAACCAGAGTATCTTTGCCCTTGCGAGGCTTAACAGGCCCGGGGAATACTTGTCGCCAAGGAAGAATTTGGCGGCCTGCCGCCCAGAAAAACACACAAAACGGGAGACTATAATGGCTTGGGACTTCGAAACCGATCCGGAATACCAGAAGAAACTCGATTGGGTCGAAGAGTTCGTCGAGAATGAAGTCGAACCGCTCACCCATCTTGGCGTCGGCATGGGCGGCGTGAAGTCCAAGACCTACCAAAAGGCCGTGCGGCCGCTACAGGCCAAGGTGAAGGAGATGGGGCTCTGGGCCTGTCATCTCACACCCGATCTCGGCGGCCAGGGCTATGGCCAGGTCAAGCTTGCCTTGCTGAACGAGAAGCTCGGCCGCGTCGGACTTGCGCCGGTCGTCTTCGGGTGCCAGGCGCCCGACACCGGCAATGCCGAGATCATCGCGCACTACGGCACCAAGGAGCAGAAGGACAAATATCTCTGGCCGCTGCTCAACAACGAAATCACTAGCGCCTTTTCGATGAGCGAGCCGACCGGCGGCTCTGATCCGCTCTTCTTCAAGACGCGCGCCGAGTTGAAGGGCAACGAATGGGTGATCAACGGCGAAAAGTGGTTCTCGACGGGGGCCCGCCGCGCCGAAGTTCTCGTCGTCTATGCTGTGACCGATCCCGATCACAAAGATCCCTACAAGCGCATGTCGATGTTCCTCGTACCGAGGAAAACTCCAGGCGTAGAAATCCTGAGAAATGTCGGCGTCGGCACCATGCAGGGCGGTAACGAAGGTTACGTCCGCTATACGAATGTGAAAGTGCCGTTCGACGCGCTGCTCGGGCCGCGCGGCGCCGCGTTCGAACTCGGCCAGGTGCGCTTGGGTGGCGGGCGCGTGCATCATGCGATGCGCACTGTCGGCCAGTGTCAGAAGGCGCTCGATCTGATGTGCAAGCGTGCGGTGTCGCGCTCAACCCGCGACGGGCGTCTCGGCGACTATCAGATGGTGCAGGAGCAGATTGCGGACAGCTATATCCAGCTGCAGCAGTTCCGCCTTCAGGTGCTGCACGTCGCCTGGCTGATCGACAAGCACAAGGACTACAAGAAGGTGCGTAAGGACATCGCGGCGGTCAAAGTAGCGATGCCCAAGGTCTATCACGACATCGCGGCAAATGCGCTGCACATCCACGGCGCCCTCGGCGTGTCGAACGAGATGCCGTTCATGGGCATGGTGACGTCATCCTTCGTCATGGGAATCGCCGACGGTCCGACCGAAGTGCACAAGGTCACAGTGGCGAAGCAGCTGCTGAAAGAGTTCCACCCGGACAACGATCTCTTTCCGTCCTATCACTTGCCGAAGGTGCGCGAGCGCGCGCGCTCCAAGCACCCCGATCTGGTCGAGGAATTGAAAGCCGAGTGGGCGAACCGCGCGCAGAGCATCGACGCGCTCTGAAGGCTCGCAGGACCATGACCGATATCGCCACAAAACCCTGGCCAGCTATGTCCATTGCGGAAGCGACGGCGCAACTGACGGCGCCGGGCACGAGACTTGAGATGGACACCGTGAACATCCGCGGCGTGCCGACGCGTGTCTGGAAAAATTGTCCGCCGTCCAATCGCGAAGTGTTTCTGGCCGGTCGTGCGTTCGGCGACCGCGAGTTCCTGGTCTATGAGGATGACCGCTGCACGTATGAGTCCTTTGCTCGCGCGACCTTGAAACTCGCTGCCCGATTGCAGCAGGACGGCGTCGAAAAAGGCGATCGCGTCGCGATCATCATGCGAAATCTTCCCGAATGGGTGGTTGCGTTTTACGCAGCCGAACTCGTCGGCGCCATCGTCACGCCGCTCAATGCGTGGTGGACCGGACCGGAACTCGAATACGGGCTCGTCGATTCCGGCAGCAATGTCGCGTTCGTCGATGCAGAACGGCTCGAACGCATCGCCGAACATCTCGTCAATTGTCCCGACCTGAAGAAGATCTACGTCAGCCGATCGCAGGAAGATCTGCCGAGTCCGATTGTCGTGCGTCTCGAGGACGTGATCGGGAAGGTCAACGATTGGGGCAAGTTGCCACCGGGCGAAATGCCGAATGTTGCACTCGACCCCGAAGACGATGCCACGATCCTTTATACCTCGGGCACGACGGGAAAGCCGAAGGGCGCGCTCGGTACGCAACGCAACATGACATCCAACATCATGGCGGCGGGGTTTTCGGCTGCGCGCAATTTCCTGCGCCGCGGCGAGCCCGTCCCTGTCGTCGCCAATCCGCTCGACGCGCCGCAGCGCGCGACGCTGCTTTCCGTGCCCTTCTTCCATGCAACAGGATGCTTCGCCGTGCTTGGGCCGACCGTGGTCTCAGGCGGCAAGATCGTGCTGATGCGTAAATTCGACGCCGAAAAAGCCATGCAGCTGATCGAGAAGGAGAAGATCAACGGTTGCGGCGGCGTGCCGACGATTGCCTGGCAGATTCTCGAGCATCCAAACCGGCACAAATACGATCTCTCTTCACTCGAGAGCGTGGCGTATGGCGGCGCGCCATCGGCACCCGAGCTGGTGAAGCAGATCAAACAAAATTGGCCGAAGTCGGCACCCGGAAACGGCTGGGGTATGACGGAAACGTCGGCGACATGCACGACGCACTCGGGCGAAGATTATGAGCACCGACCGACCTCCTGCGGGCCGCCGGTTGCGGTGTGCGACCTCAAGATCATGGATGTCGACGGCAAGCGCGAGCTCGCAATCGGAGAGGTCGGCGAGTTATGGGCACGCGGCCCCAACATCGTGAAAGGCTACTGGAACAAGCCCGACGCCACGGCGGCGACATTCGTCGACGGCTGGGTCAAGACCGGCGACCTCGCGCGGCTCGATGACGAGGGCTTTTGCTACATCATCGACCGCGCCAAGGACATGCTGATCCGCGGCGGCGAGAACATCTACTGCATCGAAGTCGAGAATGTTCTCTACGATCATCCCGCCGTGATGGATGCCGCGCTCGTCGCTGTGCCCCACAAGCAGCTTGGCGAAGAGCCGGGCGCGGTCGTGCACCTCAAGCCAGGCATGCACACGACGGAAGACGAGTTACGGGCTTTCGTCGCCGGCAAGCTCGCGGCGTTCAAGGTGCCGGTGAAAGTCGTGTTCTGGCCTGAGACATTGCCGCGCAATGCCAATGGCAAGATCCTGAAGACGGAGTTGAAGAAGATCTTCGCCGGGCCCTGACCGCGATCACGCTGTCCACACACCGCTTGCGTTCGAGCGATAGCCGAGCGCGCGGTAGGCGGCGTCCACCAGGCTTTGGCCGCGATCATTCAGCAGGATGCCGAGACCCATCTTGTTCATCGCATAGCCGAAGCTCATGCGCGCCTCGGGGTCCGCAAAGCCGAGCGAGCCGCCGGCGCCGACATGGCCGAATGCCGCTTCCGACAGGATCGCCGAACAATTCTCGGCGTTCTCGAGCATGCGATTATCCATCGACTTCATGAAGCCGAGCGAGAAGCGTGTTGGGATCATCAACGTCGCATCTTCATGTGTGGCGACCGAGACGCGGCCCATGCGCGCCAGCGTGTCGGCGCCGACGAAACGCTTGCCGTTCAAGCTGCCGCCATTGGCGAGAGGAGCATAAAGGCCGGCGAGGCCGCGACCGTTGGAGACGCCCGTGGCTGAGCCGATTTCTGCCGCCCGCGCCTCGCGCGAGTTCGGATTGAATCCGCCGCCGTTCAGCATGAAACGCCCAGTCGGTCCCATCGGATCGGCCATCATTGCGAGCGCGATGCGCGAAGTGCGCGCGCGTTCATCCGGAGGGTAGGGGATCACTGGCGCAACCAGGCGCTCGAACTCTTCCGGCAGGCCCATCCAGAATTCGATACCCAGCGGCTTGACGACTTCGTCCGCCAGAAATGCGCCCATGCGTTTGCCGGTGCTTCTGCGAACCATCTCGCCGACTGTCCAGGCCGATGTCACGCCGTGATAGCCATTGCGCGTTCCCGGTTTCCAGAAGGGTACTTCGGCAGCCAAACGCGCGACCATGTAGTCGTAGTCGTAATAGGCGCCCTGTTTGAGTTCCTCGCGCAAGGCCGGAACGCCCACGGAATGGTCGAGCATCATGCTGACGAGCGCGTCTTCCTTGCCGTTGCTCGCAAACTCCGGCCAGACCGTCGCGACCTTGGCATCGAGATCGAGCAAGCCGCGTTCGGCTGCGACATGTGCGCAGAATGCGGATGCGCCCTTGGTGCAGGAAAAAACGACGCAAATCGTGTCGCGCTCCCAGGGTTCGCCATCGACGGCTTTGCACCCACCCCAGAGGTCGACGACGGTTCGGCCCTCGAGTGTCAGCGAGACGCTCGCGCCTACTTCGCCACGGGTCGCGAAATTCTCGACGAACGCGTCGGCGACGGCGGAAAACTTGGCATCACAGGTCCCACTGACCGTTCCGTTCGCAATCTTGCGTTCGATCGTGACCATGTTTCCCGCCACCCTCATGTGCCGCGAGAAACCTTCCCGACATCGGGCTTCCATGTCAAACGGTCAACGCGCGCACCCGGCAACCATGCTAGACAGGTTTCATGTCTGAACTTCGCATCACTTCTGTCATCGTCATTCCCGAGCAGGAATTGAGCGAGAGCTTCATCCTCTCATCGGGCGCCGGTGGCCAGAACGTCAACAAGGTCGCAAGCGCGGTTCAATTGCGGTTCGATGTTCTCCATTCGCGCGCGCTACCGGACGATGTTCGTGTCCGGCTTCTGCGTCTCGCCGGCCACCGTCTGACGAAAGAGGGGGTGCTGGTCATCACCGCGCGCGAGTCGCGCGATCAGGCGCGCAATAGGAAGCTCGCGCGGGAGCGGCTCGTCGAATTGGTTCGCAGCGCCATGCATGTGCCGAAGAAGCGCAGGCCGACGCGGCTGAGTAAGGCGACCAAGGAGCACCGTCTGGAAACCAAGAAACGCCATGCACGCCTCAAAAAGCAGCGCACGAAACGTTTCGACGATTAGCTGCTCGCCTTTTCGGCTTTTTCGACTTTGCGTTGGGCTTCGGCCCATTGCGCGGCTCCGGCGCGCTGCGGCGGCGGAGGCTCCTGGCCTTGAGCCCGCATGCGTTCGGCGATCTGTCGGCCAAGGGCGACGACCTTGGGAATCTCGCCGTCTGCCAGCGGCTTCATGAATTTCTTGCGCGCCATCGCCTTTTCGACGTAAGGCGCAAGTTCTTCAGCCTTCTTCTTGATGCGCTGCGCTTCCTTTTCCTTGAACTCCGGCATCACGTCCTGCGCAAAGAGTTCGAGCGCCTCGCAGATATGCTCGTGCTTGTTGCGCCCGCCCTGCTGGATGAACGCGACCTGGTCGACACCGGACTCCTGGAAGCCGCGCAGATGATTGCGCAGCTGCTCGGGCGTTCCGATGCCACCTTCGCCGCCGGCACCGGGCGCATCCGGACCTGCAGCCTCTTTCGCTTTTTCGAAAGCGCGCCAGATATCGGTGCGGCCAGGCGTGTGTTCGCCGAAGCCATAATGATGGCCGAGCGCATAACCAAAGAAGCGAAAACCGTCGAGACCGCGGCGGCGCGCTTCGGCGATATCGCGATGCACCGAGAAACTCGACACCATGCAGATGTTGGGATTCACGGCATGGCCGATCGGCACGCATTCTTCCTTAAAGATCCGGTAATAGTCGTCGACCCATTGTTTGGCTTCTGCAGGATCGACGAACGCGAACGTCAAGGCGCCGATGCCCAGCCTTGCCGCAAGCTTGATCGTCTCGCGATTGGAACACGCCACCCACAGCGGCGGGTGCGGTCGCTGTACGGGCTTCGGAACCACGTTGCGGCACGGCATCGAGAAATATTGTCCTTCGAAGCCGGGGTAGGGATCCATCGCCATCATGTTGGCGCATTGCTCGACGGCTTCCTGCCACTGACTGCGCTTTTCCTCGACGGGGACACGGTAGCCACCGAGCTCCAGCAAGGCGGAACTCTCACCGGTGCCCCATTCAACGCGGCCGTTCGAAACCAGATCGAGCGTCGCAATGCGTTCGGCGACGCGCGCGGGATGATTGTAGTTGGGTGGCATCAGCGTGATGCCGTGGCCAAGACGAATATTCTTTGTGCGCTGGGAACAGGCGGCTAGAAAAACTTCCGGCGCTGAGGAATGCGAATATTCCTCGAGGAAGTGGTGCTCGACTTCCCAAGCATTGTCGATCCCCAGGCGGTCTGCAAGTTCGACCTGGTCGAGCGCATGCTGAAAGAGGCGAAGCTCGTCACCCTCATGCCAGGGACGGGGCAGCTGATGCTCGTAGAAAATGCCAAATCTCATCGCTCAACTCCGATTTCGCTCTGGGCTGACTGATTGTCAGTATGGCCGAGGATGGCGTCAAAACAAGTCAAATTGCCGATCGCACCGGAGACGGCGGTGCAACCACTCACTTTGCAATGGCGTCGGCCGGGTCAGTGTGCTCCGGCGTTCGAACGCCGTCTGGACCGATCGCGTAGGGCGCTTCGATCGCCGCTGCCGCCAACGCCCGCAGGTTGTCCTCATGCTTGGCGCGATCGATGCGATAGAAGCTGAGACAGCCGAGCGCCACCGCATAGAGCGCGAACGTGACCGGGAAGTAGGCGAGTGCGAGGTCTTTCGGAATCTGCGGATCGAGCGTGGCGGGATTGGCGTGCTCGGGAAAATGCACAAATGCGAGCAGAAGTCCGCCGACCAGGATTCCCATGCCTGAGACGGCCTTCAGGATGAAGGCATTGGCGGAGAAGAACAGTCCCTCCGAGCGCCTGCCGGTCACGCGCGCGCTGTCCTCCACCACATCGGCAATCATCGACGAGATTGTGATCTGGCAGGCGATGCTGAGCATCGTACCGGTGGTCCCGAAGATGAGCAGAAGAGGTATCAGCCAGCGCGTACCATTCTCAGGAAATATCCCGAACAGGCGGAACGCCATGGGCAACCAATAGGTCAGAGTAGAAGCGACCCACAAAACCATGGCCGCGCGCTTCTTGCCGACCCGCGCTGAATAAGGCGTCGTAAACGCGAGTGCCCCGAACGGCGCCACGATGATGGCAACGTTGAGCCATGTGATCTGCAGCGCCGACAAGCCCCAGAAGAACGTGTTGAAATAGTTGTTGAGCGACGTGAGTGTGCCGGCCGCAATCGAGGAAAAGACCGCCGAGACGATCAACACGATGAAAGAGCGGTGCCGCAGCGTCTCGTACATCTCCTTGAGCACGACCACGAGCGACAGATGGCGCTTCGGCGGCGTCGCGAAGTAGGGAATGAACTTGTGCGTACCTGCTGACGAAATCCAGATTGCGGCGACCATCAATATGCAGGCGGTGATGGAGTATTTGGCATAACCTTCCGGATTGAGTTGGCCGACCGGATACTGTTTCGTTACCGTAAAAAACACGCCGAAAGCGAGTAGTGCCATGGTCAGGCCGCCCAACCAGCCAAACAGAAAGCGGTAGCTCAGAAACGACGTACGCTGGTCGTAGTCCGGCGTCAGTTCGGCGATCAGAGCTGAGCTGGGAATTTCGTAGGTCGTGATGAAGGTGCGCACCAGGATGATGATGCCGATCAGGTAATAGAACAGCGCATCGTTTGACCAGTGCGGCGGATTCCATAACAGGTAGTAGCCGACGGCGACTGGAATCGCCGCCGCGTACATCAACGGATGCCGCCGTCCCCAACGCGTTCTGAGATTGTCCGAAATCTGCCCGACGATTGGATCGGCGAAAGCATCGACGACGAGCGCCATGGCGATCGCGCCGCTGACCCAGGCCGACGGCAGGCCGACCACCTGATTGTAGAAGAACAATAGAAAATAGAGAAAGCCGTTGTCCTTGATGCCGAAGGCGACGGAGCCGAAACCATAGAACAGTTTTGTGCGCAGACTTGAAATATCGCGCTTCACAGCGGGGGGCATTTCGCCCTGGATTTCGGCCACCGTCATTCGCCGGCGACCTCTGCTGGGAGACCACCCGTGAGCGTTGCTTCCACCGACACGGGCGTGTGCGCCAGTTCTGCGACTTCTTCAAGCTTGCGGAGATTTTCAAGATGCGATTCGCGTGTAATCCGGTAGCGCGACATCAGGAGCATGGCTGAGGTGAACAGGATCGTGATCACCGGCAGATAGACATAGGCGAGGTTGCGTAGGATGAGCGGATCGAGCGTCGCTGGACTGGCCCTTAGAGGGAAATCCACCAGTGCGAGCATCTGTCCCGCGATGAAGGCTCCGGTGCCTGAAATGGCCTTGGCGATGAAGCTGGAGGCGGCGAAAAAGAGACCCTCGGAGCGCCTTCGCGTTCGGAGCTCGTTGTCCTCGACCACGTCCGTCAACATGGACGAGAACATGATCAGGACGACGATGGCGACTGTAAGCGCCAGTGTGCGTTCAGCAAAAAGGATCGGCAGCAGCCAAGCCGAGCCATTGGGCGGAAACAGTCCCAGAAGTCGCAATCCGATCGGAAGCGTCGAAATCACAATGTATGCGATGAAGAGAGCTATCGCGAGGCGCCGCTTGCCGAGACGCTTCGACAATGGCGTCGCGATGCTCACACCAATCACGGCTGCGATCAGAGCGCCAAATTGGAATACCGAGATTTGTGCGGCTGACAATCCCCAGAAATAGGTGTTGAAGTAGATGAGGAGCGAGGTCGAAACGCCGATTGCCATCGTGCCGCAAAGCGCAGCCGCCATCAGCATGACAAAAGATGGGTTCGACAGGCTCGAAGCCATCTCGCGCAGCGTCTGCAGCAGCGTGATGCGTCGCTTGGGCGGGACACGGAAATAGCGGATGTTTCGGTGAGTCCCGAGCGAGGAGATCAAAATCGAACTTGCCATGACGACTGCCGCGATCAAGCCATAGCGCACATAGCCCGCCGGGTTGAGCTGGCCGACTGGGTGTGCTGCGTCGGGCGCAAGGATCATGCGAAACGTCACGTACGTCATGAGCGCCCCGCCGAGCGTGCCGAAGAAGTAGCGATAGGACAAAAAACTGGTGCGCTGATCGTAATCGCTGGTCACTTCCGCGATCATGGCGGAGTTTGGTATTTCGAACATGGTGATGAAGGTGCGCACGACGATCGCCATTGCGATCAAATAGAAGAACATCCCGCTTTGCGACAGATGAGGCGGAAACCAGAGGAAAAAGTATGACACTGCGACAGGAATGGCGGATGCATACATGAAAGGATGGCGCCGGCCCCAACGTGTTCTGAGATTGTCGGAAATCTGTCCGACAATCGGATCGGCAAACGCGTCGAAGATCAGTGCGACCATGATCGCCGTTCCGACCAACTGGGCCGGAAGGCCGACGACCTGATTGTAATAGAGCAGCAAAAGAGCGCCGAAGCCGGCGTCTTTTATCCCATAGGCGACAGAACCAAAGCCGTAGAACAGTTTCGTGCGCAACCCGCCCATTTGGTTTCGTTCGACTTCGGTGCGCACTTTATGCTCCTCGCGAAACGCGCACGCTGGGCGCGGCAGGATGTGGCTCGAGTACCTCTTCGAGGCCTCCGGAGAGTCCCGCGATTTCCATTCCAGCAGGAGTTGCTTCGGCGAGCAGCGCCGACTGCGAAAGGCGCCTCAGATTGTCTTCATGCGTCGCGCGATCGATGCGATAGCCGCCGACCATCAGGATCGCGATGGCCCAAAGCGTAATCTGCAGCGGCATGTAGATCAGTACGAGATTGCGCACCGCATGCGGCGCGACGACGTCGATGGTCGCCGGTGCGGCATGGACCGGGAAATGCACGAACTCGATCAAAGCCCCGGCGAGCAAAATCCCCAGTCCCGATGTCGCCTTGTTCACAAAGCTCAAGGATGCCGAGAACAAACCTTCCGACCTGCGGCCCGTCCTGATCTCGCTGTCCTCCACGACGTCGGCAATCATGGAGGAAACCAGAATTCCGGAACAAATCGCGAGCGCGAGGCCAATGGTGATGGTGCTGAAGAAGATCAGCAGCAATGCGGCTGAGCCATCGGGCGGCATCAGGCCGAAATATTTGAGCGTCATGGTGATGTTGTTGACGAACAACGAGGCGAATGCGGTCACGACGTACCCGCGCCGTTTGTCGAATCTGGCGGAAACGATGGGCGCCAGGGGCACTGCGATGACTGCTGCGAGAAGAAATCCGGCGCCGAGCACTGACAACTGTTGCGGCGTGAAGCGCCAGAAATACGTTCCAAAATAGGTATTGAGCGCCGAGCCAAGGCCTAGCGCCATACCTCCGAACAGACTTGCCAGTGTCACCATCAACAAGGAGCGATGCGACAGGCTTTCGATCATTTCGCGTGCAAGTTCTTTGATCGTTGGCCGGTGCCGCACCGGCGCCTGCTTCATATATTTTATGCGCGAGTGGGTTCCGGCCGCGGAGATCAAGATGCTGATCATCATGATGACGGCGGCCATGATGCTATAGGAGAAGTAGCCGCCGCGATTGAGGATGCCGGTCGGTTGCGCCGGCGTCGCCACCATGAACAAAGCGAAGGTGATCGCGAGCGTAATGCCAGCCGCCAGTGCACCGAACATCCAGCGGAATGCCATCAAGGACGTTCGCTGGTCATAGTCTGGGCTGAGTTCGGGGGCGAGCGCTGCACTTGGAATTTCGTAGCAGGCAATCGCCACGCGCACGAGAATGGCAGTCACGAGCAGATAGACGAACAAGGCCGGCGTTTGCCAGTGCGGAGGATTCCACAGCAGGAAATAGAGCAGTGCCACCGGCAGCGCTGCGCCATACATGAAGGGATGTCGCCGGCCGATCCGCGAGCGCCAATTGTCGGAAATCTCGCCAATGATGGGGTCGAACACGGCATCGGCAACAAGCGCAACCATGATGGCGAGACTCACGAGCGTCGCCGACATGCCCAGCACCTGATTGTAGAAGATGAGGAGAAAGGTCGCGAAGCCGGCGTCCTTTGTGCCGAATGCGACGGATCCCAGTCCGTACAAAAGCTTGGTCCCCAGCCCGGGATTGACCCCGGGGGCAGCCAAGTCCGCCATCGTCTCTCTCCACCTGGGTGGTTCGCCACCCTTTATCTTTGCCGCGACCCGTTTCGGGTCGGTCATTCTCGCAAGCAGAGGCTGCCGATTAGAGCCTGCCTCTTACCGCCAAGTCAGGGAACCAGAGATTTTGGCCCGTGCGCGGGATGCAGCCGACCGTTCCGCGAATGGAACAGAAATAGCGCCAGCTACTTCAAGATCCCGGTTGAGCATCGTTCACCGCGCACAATTCGATTGTGAAGGTGTGGTATGGGCCGCAGGGTGTCAACGTCCCGCCATGTCGTTACGGAAGGGCACGTGCGCTGGTGCCATCGGCGTCCGAAAATGGCCAGTACGGGACTCGTCTTTGAGCCATACTGCGATGATGAGCTTGCCTCC
The DNA here is from genome assembly GCA_035536115.1 of Rhizomicrobium sp. Taxonomy (GTDB): domain Bacteria; phylum Pseudomonadota; class Alphaproteobacteria; order Micropepsales; family Micropepsaceae; genus Rhizomicrobium. The sequence continues at coordinate 27,702 of DATLOU010000005.1, read as the reverse complement.
GCATGATGTCTGCTACCGCGCCATCGCGACGCGCGACGTGCGCTTCGACGGCCGCCTTTTCATCGGCGTTACGACGACGGGCATTTATTGCCGGCCAATCTGTCCGGCTCGCACGCCCAAGCGCGACAATGTCACCTTCTGGCCAAGTGCCGCCTCCGCCCAGGCCGCAGGTTTTCGTCCCTGCTTGCGTTGTCGGCCTGAGACTTCGCCGGATGCAGCTGCCTGGCGCGGCACGTCGAATACCGTCTCGCGAGCACTCGCGCTGATTGCGGAAGGTGGCTTGGACGGGGATCAAGCCGGCATGACGGCATTGTGCGAACGGCTGGGCGTTGGCGAGCGGCAACTGCGACGGTTGTTCGACAAGCATCTCGGTGCGCCGCCCATCGCGGTCGCGCAGACGCGCCGTGTCCTCTTCGCAAAACAGTTGATCCACGAAACCCGGTTGCCGATGACGTCGATCGCGCTAGCGTCGGGTTTTGGCAGCGTGCGGCGCTTCAATGATGCGTTCCGCAAACTCTATCGACGAGCGCCAAGCGAGCTGCGTCGCCAGATCGCTTCACCGCCGGCGTTCTCGACGGTCACGATCCGCCTCGGCTACAAGCCGCCTTATGATTGGGACGCTATCCTTGCGTTTCTCGCCGCACGCTCGATTGCAGGCGTCGAGCTCGTCGACAAGAACCGTTACGCACGTACGATCGAACTCGACGGTCTCTTCGGCAGCATCGAGGTTGCACCGGGCAAGAACCACCTCTCAGCGACGATCCGGTTTCCGCGCGTGCAATCGCTTCTGTCCGTCGTCGCAAGATTGCGCCGGCTCTTCGATCTCGATGCCGACGTCGAGACCATCGGCCGTCATCTCTCAGGCGATAAGGCGTTGGCACCCTTGATCGCACGACGTCCCGGTCTTCGCACGCCGGGAGCGTGGGATGGATTCGAACTCGCTGTGCGCGCGATTTTGGGCCAGCAGATTACGGTTGCGGGCGCCCGCGCGCTCGCGGTCAAAATCGTCGAGCGTTGCGGCTCAAACATAGGCGCAGATGCCAGCGGTGACGAGCGCCTCTGCCGGGTCTTTCCGTCTGCGCCAAGACTAGCGGCGAGCGATCTCGCGACCCTTGGCATGCCGCGCGCGCGCATCGCGGCGCTATCCGCCCTGGCGCTGGCTGTGACTGAGAATCCCAAATTGTTGGAGCCCGCAGGAAGCTATGATGAAACGATCGCCCGTCTTGTAGCGCTTCCGGGCTTTGGTCCATGGACCGCACAATATTGGGCCTTGCGCGCGTTGCGTGACAGCGACGCATTTCCTGCCGCCGATGTTGGTCTGCTGCGCAGTCCCGCGGTTGCGAACAAAGGCAAGCGCCCAACGCCGAAGGCGCTTCTGGAGCGCGCCGAGTCCTGGCGGCCATGGCGCGCCTATGCCGCTCAGCATCTGTGGACCGCGGATGGCGATCGTGTCTGAGCAGTTCGTCTTCGAGGTGATCCAGTCGCCTGTCGGCCCGCTTCTGATGATCGCCGATGCGTCCGGCACGCTGCGCGTCCTCGAGTTTCACAACAGCGCGGAGCGGCGGCGGCGCGTCCTGGAGCGGCGCTACGATGGCGTTCCGATGACGGAAAAACCTGGCGCCTTCGGGCACGCCGCGACTCTCGCGCGCTATTTCGAAGGCGATATCGAGTGCATCGACTCGATCGCGACCGGCGCACGTGGCAGCGACTTTCAGCTTCAAGTCTGGAAGGCACTGCGCGCCATTCCCGCCGGCACGACGACCAGCTATGGCGCGCTTGCCAGGACGATCGGCCAGCCGGACGCCGCCCGCGCCGTCGGCCTTGCAAATGGCGCAAACCCGATCGCTATTGTTGTGCCTTGCCATCGCGTCATTGGCAGCGATGGTTCTCTCACCGGTTATGGTGGCGGTCTTGAGCGAAAGCGTTGGCTCCTCGCGCATGAGGCGCGTTACGCCGGTGAAGGACTTTTCAAGAAGGTCATACACTCATGACGTCCATTGCCGAGCGCGCCACGGCCTTCGCGGCGCTGCATGCCGGACCCAAATTGCTCCTCCTGCCGAATGCATGGGATGCCGGCAGCGCCCGCATCATCGAAAGCGCGGGCGCGAAAGCCATTGCTACGTCGAGCGCCGCCGTTGCCTGGGCGCATGGCTACCCCGACGGACAATACCTGCCGTTCGACACGCTCCTTGCAGCGGTGCGCGAGATCACGCGCGTCGTAACAGTTCCAGTGTCGGCAGATATTGAAGCAGCTTACGCCCATGATGCGGCAACCGCCGCCACGACGGTGGCGCGCGTGGTCGACGCCGGAGCCGTCGGCATCAACATCGAGGACGGCAATGACCCGCCGGACTTGCTCGCGCGCAAGATCGAGAATCTCAAAGCCGCGGCCCGCAAGGCAGGCGTTGATCTCTGGGTCAACGCCCGGGTCGACACTTATCTGCGTAGGCTTGTCCCTGTCGAGCAAGCCTATGACGAGACTGTTTCGCGGGCGCGTCTGTACCGTGAAGCTGGCGCCAATTCGATTTTTGTCCCGGCCGCCAGCGACGCTGCCACCATCGAGAAGCTGGTCAAGGCCGTCGTCCTGCCGCTCAATCTCCTGGCTTGGCCAGGTCTTCCCGACGCTGCAACACTCGAAAGTCTCGGCGTGCGACGCCTCAGTGCCGGTTCGGGAATTGGGAAGGTCGTCCTCAATCATACTTTTGAGTTGGCGAAGTCATTTCTCGCGACCGGACGCTCAGAGCTGTTCGCGGAGGGCGCACTCGGCAATCCCCAAATCAATGGCCTGATGCGAAAAGACTAAAGCGTCACGAAATTGCGTATGATGCGGCCGGGTGCATCATTCGGGCGGCATGGGCGACGAGTCCGTCATCTGGAACTACCTGCGAAGCGCAGTCTGGCCAGGACTGGCATGCCTCGTGCTCGGCGTCGGACTGGTCGCATGGCGCGGTCCAAATCCGGCATGGTCGATTCTGGGCGTCGCCCTGCTTGTCGTAGGTATCACCGCGGTTCTGACGGCTCGCTCGCGACCCAACCTGGTTTCGACCTTGAATGCGGCAAACGAGGGAACCCGCGCCGGCCTGCCCCCGTTGGCGCGCGAAGTGTTCGAACGACTGCCCGACCCGCTGATGCTCCTCGATGCCAATGGCCGGGTGCTGTTCGCCAACAGCGCCATGCGCACGGTGGTCGGGGTCGACGCCGAGAACAAGCACATCTCGTCGTTGCTGCGAACACCGACGGTTCTCGAGGCGATCGATCGCAGCACCGCAAGTGGCGAGCCCGCCTCCATCGAGTTCACGGTGCCGGTTCCGGTCGAACGTCACTATCAGGCCTATGTGGCGCGCGCGGCTTCAGAGCCGCCTCTGACGACGCTTCTCTTGCATGACCTGACTGCGATCAAGCGCACGGAACAGATGCGCGCCGACTTCGTCGCCAATGCAAGCCACGAACTTCGCACCCCGCTTGCCGCCGTTTCCGGCTTCATCGATACGCTTAAGGGACATGCCCGCGAAGATCAGGAGGCGCGCGAACGGTTCCTCGACATCATGACTGTCGAAGCAGGGCGCATGCGTCGTCTGATCGAGGACTTGCTGTCGCTGACGCGCATCGAGCTCAACGAGCATGTTCGACCATCGGGCGTCGTCTCACTCGAATCCATCGTGCGCGAGGCGGCCACCGCGCTCGGACCCCTTGCAGAATCCGATCGCATAGGCCTCGAAATATCGGTGGAGTCCAATTTACCTACGGTGACCGGCGAACGCGACGAACTCATCCAGCTCTTCCAGAACCTCATCCACAACGCGATCAAGTACGGTCGGGCCGGCGGACACGTCTGGATCACGCTGGCAAGGGCCGCCTCACAGGGTGGGCGTAGCGCGGGGTCGATGGTCTCCGCCAGTGTGCGCGACGACGGCGAAGGCATAGTCCCTGACGCGATCCCACGACTGACCGAGCGATTCTATCGCGTCGATGTGAAGCGCAGCCGCGAGAAAGGCGGCACCGGACTGGGCCTTGCCATCGTCAAGCATATCGTGAACCGCCATCAGGGCAGGCTGACCATTGAAAGCCGCCCCGGCGAGGGCAGCACGTTTACGGTTTTGCTCCCCAGCGCACCCACAGACAGCGGTGTCACAGAACTGTTATAAAACTGTCGCATAGCCATGGCTGTGCCGGGATATTGACGAGTCCGAGTCAGGAAACCCATGTCGGGCAAGATGAGCGAACACACGGTCAAGGCGTTCAGCGAAAAACTCGAGGGCCTGTCTGCTGCCATCGCGCAGATGGGCGGCCTCGCTGAGGCCCAGTTTGCCAATGCCGTCGAGGCCATAGCCAGGCGCGATACGGCGCTCGCCGAAAATGCCGTCGGTGGCGACAAGCGCATCGACGACATGCAATTGGACGTCGAGGATCGCGCCCTCAAGCTCTTGGCTTTGCGCCAACCGATGGCAGTGGACCTGCGTGAGACGCTGGCCGCCATTAAGATAGCAAGCGAACTGGAGCGCATCGGCGATTTGGCCAAGAACATCGCCAAGCGCGCCATTGTTCTCAATCGCGAGCCGCCGATCCGGCTCACCACGTCGCTTGCGCGCATGGGCAGGCAAGCGCTCGCCCAGCTCAAGCACGTGCTCGACGCCTATTCCGATCGCAACGCCGAGGCTGCCGAGGCCGTGTGGAAACAGGATGGCGAGATCGACGAGATCTACAACAGCCTGTTTCGGGAGCTGCTGACCTACATGATGGAGGATCCGCGCACGATCGGCTTGTGCACGCATCTGCTGTTCGTCGCGAAGAATATCGAGCGTAGCGGCGACCATGCCACCAACATCGCTGAGGTCGTCTATCACATGGTGCGCGCCGATCATCTGTCGAACGAGCGACCCAAAGCCGACACGACCAGCGAAACCAGCGTCCCCTTCGAGAGAAAAGCATGAGCCTGAAGCCGACGGTTCTTGTCGCCGAAGACGAAGGCGCGCTCGTCACGCTCCTGCGCTACAACCTGGAACGTGAAGGCTATCGCGTGCTGGAAGCGCAGGATGGCGAAGAAGCTCTGCTTGTCGCGGCCGAGGAAAAACCCGATCTCGTTCTTCTCGACTGGATGCTGCCGCAACTCTCCGGCATAGAAGTCTGTCGTCGGCTCCGTGGACGGCAGGAGACGCGCAACGTGCCGATCATTATGCTGACGGCGCGCGGCGAGGAAAGCGACCGCATTCGCGGTCTCGACACCGGTGCCGACGACTACCTGACCAAACCATTCTCGATGACCGAGCTTTTGGCACGACTGCGCGCCGTCATGCGCCGCATTCGCCCAAGCCTCGCACCCGACACCGTGGCCATCGGCGACATCGAGATGGACCGGGCCGCCCATCGCGTGCGCCGTGCCGGCAAGGAAGTCCATCTCGGTCCGACCGAGTACAAGCTTCTGGATCACTTGATCCAGCATCCTGGGCGTGTTTTCAGCCGCGAGCAGTTGCTCGACGCAGTCTGGGGTTCAGACGTCTATGTCGAAGCTCGAACTGTTGACGTCCATGTCGGACGCCTGCGCAAGGCCTTGAACATCGACGGTACCCAGGATCCGATCCGTACAGTGCGCTCGGCTGGCTACTCGCTCGACGATGCCGCAATGGCGAGTTGAACGACCGTACCTGGCACTACTCCGCCCGGATGATCGATGCCGTGGCGTGCGCCGCGCCCAGGCGCCTGAGGAACTGGAGTTTCGGATCATTCAGTTTGGCGAGCGCAAACGTCTCCAGGAATGCGACGCCTGCTTCTATGCCATTGGTCCAAATCAATATGCACTCATAAGCCACCTGGCTGTGCAAATTGACCAGGAAAAACTTCGATGGCACGGCGTGTCGCTTGGGGATCGACACGCGCGCGCCAAAGGTGTTCAGGTTGCGGATGGTGCAGGTGAAGCAATGCGCTCCCTGCGCATAAACCACCAGACCGCTCAAGAGGACCCGCTGGCGACGGTTGGGCCGCCGTTCCGCGGGCTTCGATGCCGTTGCAGAAATAGTCACGGTTCAGGCCTGCATCGTCACACGCAACGCGACGACCGCAGCGACCAGCATCGCGATCAGTGCGTATTCAACAAAAGTCGCTCGCGACTCGTCTTGGACAAAGCGCGAAAACATCTGCATTGAAATCTCCCTGCGTGATCGGCCGCAATATCAACATCGGCCGTGCGTTCAAGTTATGAGCGAAGTATGAAAGCGACTTAAAAAATTCGACGAAAAAGAACGGTAAATGCGATGTCTCCGGTTTTTTCGCCTTGGTCCTCGACGTTGCGGCGATGTCCGCGAGCACTTTTTTCTTTAGCCGCGCAAAAGCACCCGAAATACGGTAAACGGCATCGTGAGCGACGCGACGTTGGACGATTCAGCGGGATTCCGACGTGAAATGCCGCAGGACTTTCAACGCATCCTGTACCACTTCGGCACTCGCATTCGGCCTTGTCAGGAACTCCGTCCAGGCCGCGATATCCGCGAGTTTCGTTAGGCCCAGCCAATCGTCCGGGAGGAAGCCGCCTGCCTCGCGGTAACCCGTCTCGACGCCGCGAACGAACGCGCGGCTCCGACCAAGCGGCGGACGCAGCAGGTTGCCGAAATCCGGCGCGGGTGATGCGCTCGCGGCGAACTCCCAATCGACCACGCCGGCCACGCTCGCCGTGTTTCTCATCAGGATATTCGTCGCGCCGAAGTCGAAATGCGTAAGCCTGGCCGGATGGTTCCAGACGTCCTGACGGTATTCGTTGCGCCTTGCGAAAGCGATCGCGGCGTCGGCCAACGTATCGCCTGCGCGCTCACGCGCGATGCCGCGAAAACTGTAGTCCAGATAAGCGCCGAGCGATGTGCTGCCAGGAAAGGGCGTGATCTTCAGGTCGGCATCGAGAAAACCCGCCTGCTCGAATGTGTGGGCGTGAATTGCGGCAAGCACTGTACCTACCGCGTGGCCCATGCCCGCGAGCTCCTGTTCATCCGCTCTCTTGGCGACGAGGAAGAGTGGCTGGCCTTCGACCCACTCGACGACGGCGTAGGTCTGACCGTTCGATGGCCGCTCACCGAGATGCAGATAGCGCGGAACCGGAACCGTGGCGGCCACAAGCGCGGCGATCGCGGCCTCCTTGGCCGCTTGCGTCGGATCGCGCTGGTAGAGTCGGAGCACTACGGAGTTGGGCGACCCGTCGAGATGCACGCGCAAGTTCGTGTTCGAGTGGCCGCCGCCCAGCGGCTCGACGCGAAGCACCCGGTAGTCGCCAAGTGCGGGCCTGACTAGAGCTTCGGCTTCGTCAGCCTCGACTTTCAGAACCGGCGTGGTGCGCGTCCAACGTTCGCGCATAGCGTCATAACACCTTCTCGATCGATTTCTCGATATCTTCCGGTTTCGTCATCGGCGCGAAGCGGTCGACGACGTTGCCGCTCTTGTCGACGAGAAACTTGGTGAAATTCCACTTGATGTTCTTCGTGCCCAAGACGCCCGGTTGTTGGTCCTTCAGAAATTGATAGAGCGGATGCGCCTTTGGTCCGTTGACGTCGATTTTGTCGAACATCGGAAAGCTCACGCCATAGTTCATCTGGCAGAACGCTCCGATTTCTTCCGGACTGCCGGGTTCCTGCTGCCCGAATTGGTTGCACGGGAATCCGAGAATCGTCAGTCCCTTGCCGCTCAATTTCTCATAGAGCGTCTCGAGGCCGGCATATTGGGGTGTGAACCCGCATTTGCTTGCCGTGTTGACGATGAGAAGAACTTTGTCCTTGTACGCGGAGAGCGCGATGTCCTTGCCTTGAAGGGACTTTGCGGTGAAGTCGTAGATGCTTGCCATGGCGTTTCCCCACCTTCTTTAGAAGGCGAGGAAACGCGATCATCTGGCAGGTCGTCAACCGCCCATGCGGTGCTTTCGCAGGCGTCAGCCTGCCATGCGGCCTTTGTCGCGGCGCTGCTGTTGCGGCTGGTAAGCCTTGCGGGCATGCGCTTCGCAATAGGGCGACCCATTTTTCGGACTGCGTCCGCAGAAGTGGAATTCGTCTGCGGAAGGATCCCCGATTGGCCAGCGGCACATGCGGTCATTGATGGTCAATACGGTGGCATGGCTGCCGTCGTCGAACGTCAGCGGATCTTCTTCGACGATCGGAGCAGGGGCGACGTGCGCGCGCATCGAGACTTTCGGTGCCATCGGCAGACGTGGCCGTTCGCTGCGCGATGGACTGGCGCGTCCGGCCAACCCAAGGCGATGCACTTTGCCAATCACGGCATTGCGGGTAACGCCGCCCAAGGCGCGGGCAATCTGGCTGGCTGACAATCCCTCGGTCCAAAGATTCTTGAGCTGCTCGACTCGATCGTCTGTCCAATTCAGCAATTGGGTCATAAAAACCGCTCCCTCATGACGCTTGCCACAAGATATCGTATCGCTGATATTACACTGCACAAGCGTTGGGCGGTAATCCCCATACCTTGTCCACAACATCGCGACTCAGGCGCATGGAAGCCATTCGCTTGTGCGACTCGTTCTTTCAGCGGATAAGTCCGGCGCAGACTTTCGGCATTGTCCACAGGCCAAGTCATGGAGAGTCCAGTGTTTCCCTCGGTGTTGCCAACCTACAATCGGGCGGATGTCGCGTTCGTCCGAGGCGAAGGTGCCTACCTTTTCGCTGAGGACGGCAAGCGCTACCTCGACTTCGGCGCCGGCATCGCGGTCAATGCCTTCGGCCATGCCAACCCCAAATTGGTGGCGGCGCTGAGCGAGCAGGCGAATCGCCTCTGGCATACGTCCAACCTCTATCGCGTGCCGGGACAGGAGACACTCTCGAAGAAACTGGTCGCGAACACCTTCGCCGACACGGTGTTCTTCACCAACTCCGGCGCAGAAGCGTGCGAGTGCGCCTTCAAGATGGCGCGGCGCTATCACTATGTGAGCGGACACCCGGAGCGCTTTCACATCATTACGTTCACCGGCGCGTTCCATGGCCGCACCATGGCGGGAATTGCCGCGGGCGGGCAGGAGAAATATCTCGAGGGTTTCGGCCCGAAGGTGGAGGGCTTCGATCAGGTTCCACCCAACGACCTCAAGGCTCTGGAAGCGGCAATTACACCTGCGACGGCCGCACTGATGATCGAACCGATCCAGGGCGAGGGCGGCCTTCATCCTATGCCGCCGGAATTCCTTCGCGCGCTTAGGCGCATTTGCGACGAGCGCGGCTTGCTCCTGATCTTCGACGAGATCCAATGCGGCGTCGGGCGCACCGGAAAATTCTTCGCCCACGAATGGATCGGCGTGGCACCGGACATCATGTGCGTCGCCAAGGGCATTGGCGGCGGATTTCCACTGGGCGCTTGTCTGGCGACGGCGGAAGCCGCCAAAGGGATGACGGTCGGAACGCACGGCTCGACCTATGGCGGAAATCCGCTCGGCATGGCCGTCGGCAATGCGGCGATCGATCTCGTCTTGGCGCCAGGCTTCCTCGAGCATGTGCAAGCGATCGGCAACTACCTGCGCCAACAACTTGCGGGATTGATCGCGGAACACCCGACTGTTTTCGAGGAGCTGCGCGGCCAGGGCTTGATGCTCGGGCTCAAGATGCGCGTGCCGAACACGGACTTTGTCGCGGCAGCCCGCAAGCGTGGTCTTCTGATCGTGGGCGCTGGCGAGAATGTCGTGCGTCTGCTGCCGCCTCTGATCGTGAGCGAGGAACAGGTGCGCGAGGCCATCGCGCTGCTCTCAGCGGCGGCGAGCGATTTCGAGAACGAGAAGAAGACGGTGGCGGCATGAATGCTCCGGTGGTCCGGACCGGGGCGGTGAAACACTTCCTCGATCTCAGCGAACTCGATTCCGCGACGCTCAATCGGCTGATCTCGGATGCGCGCACGCGCAAGGCTGCGCGGAAGGGCCTGGCACACGGCGAGATGGACGCCGACAAGCCCCTCGACGGCAAGATGCTGGCCCTCATCTTCGACAAGCCCTCGACGCGCACGCGCATTTCCTTCGACGTCGGCATGCAGCAGTTGGGCGGCAAGACGATCATGCTGACGGGTGCGGAGATGCAGCTCGGCCGCGGCGAAACCATGGCCGATACGGCGCGTGTTCTCTCCCGCTATGTCGACGCCATCATGATCCGCACCCTGGACCAGGACATGCTGCACGAGATGGCCGAGAATTCGGCAGTGCCGGTGATCAACGGCATGACGAAGCTGTCGCATCCCTGCCAGGTGCTGGCCGACGTGATGACGTTCGAGGAGAAAAAAGGCTCGATCAAGGGCCGCAAGGTCGCCTGGACCGGGGACTCGAACAACGTGCAGGCGTCGTGGGTCCACGCCGCGGCCAAGTTCGGCTTCGAGTTGTGCATCGCCACGCCTAAGGAACTCGCGCCGCGCGAGGGCCTTCGCCTCTATGCGGAGGAGCACGGCGCCAAGGTGCATTTCATCGACGACCCGCACAAAGCGGTGGCGGGCGCGGACTGTGTCGTCACCGATACCTGGGTTTCGATGGGCGACGAGGACACCACCAAGCAGCGGCATAATCTTTTGAAGCCCTATCAGGTGAACGAGCGGTTGATTGCCGGCGCCCAGAAAGATGCCCTCTTCATGCATTGCCTGCCGGCGCACCGCGGCGAGGAAGTCACCGACGAGGTGATGGACAGCCCGCATTCGGTCGTCTTCGACGAAGCGGAAAATCGCCTGCATGCGCAGAAGGCCATTCTGGTGTGGGCGCTCGGTTGAACTAGGACTGGCAAAGGGCCATATACGCACTCATGCCGACATCCGAGTACAAGCGCGCTCCCGCCGCTGACTTCGTTCTTGCCTTCGACCTCCCCGACGTCAGCCTGCGCGGACGGCTGGTGCGGCTCAACGCAGCGTCGACCAGGGCCCTGAGCGCGCACAAGCTGCCGGAACCCGCCGCCCGCGTCGCCGGCGAAACGCTCGCGCTGGCCGCCATGCTCGGCACGTCGCTGAAGCTCGACGGGCGCTTGACGGTTCAGACAAAGAGCGATGGCCCGCTTGACCTCGTGACGGCGGACTATTTCGGTGCGACGCAGAGAGAACCGATCGGCTTGCGCGGCTATGCGCGGCTCGACGAAGCGCGGCTTTCCGGATCTTCGCCGAACTTCGAAGCGCTGGCCGGAGACGGCGTGATGGCCATCACCATCGAGCCCCGCCGCGAAGGCAAAACCTATCAGGGCATCGTCGAACTTTCTCCGGCCGGTATCGCCGCGTCGGCCGAGACGTATTTTTCCCAGTCCGAGCAGCTGCCGACGGTGGTGCGCCTTGCCGCTGCGCCGGCTTTCACGCCCGGAGCCGCGACACCATCCTGGCGGGTCGGCGGCATCATGCTGCAGGCCACTCCCGAAGGCCGCGGCAGCGAGGATGATTGGGAACGGCTTGCGTCGTTTCTCTCCAGCGTCGCGGACATCGAACTCGTCGATCTCGAATTGCCGGCAGAGAAACTGCTCTGGCGGCTCTTCCACGAAGACGAAACGCGCGTCCATTCGGCGGAGCAAATCGAGTTTCGCTGCGAATGCGATACCAGCCGCATCTCCGCCGTTCTGAAATCCTATTCCGACAAGGAGCGTGCCGGGCTTGCCGACGGCGACGGCATCATCCGTGCGCGCTGCGAATTCTGCGGCAAGAGCCACGAGATCGCGCCGGCCGACCTGGCGGGATAAATGCAATCGTCATGGCCGGGCTTGACCCGGCCACCCATCGCGGTCTGCAAGCGCAGATGATTCTCTCGGCGCGCCGACGCGCCGGTGATGGGTGGCCGCCTCACGGGCGGCCGTGACGGGGCGATGTTTGAATCTTCCCCATTCCGAGCCGTCGAGGGACCATAAGAAAGGCCTCGCCGGCGTAATGTCCGGGAGGCCCGTTCTGGTTACCTCGCTACGCGGCAGGCAGGAAGAAGGCCATCACAGCCAACCACAAGCACCGTCGCTTCAACCTCCCCGGCTTGCGAACGATCTCGGGAGCTCTTCCACCTCTCCGACGGTGGAACAGCTTCATCCCTGTCGCGCGGATGCACGCGAGCTTGCATCCCTTGCCTGTCTGATCTCGCGGTGTGGTTACGTCGTCACGGGTGGTTCTCCTCTCTGTCTGGAGGAGAGATAGGAACGCCGAATAAGACTACAATCCCAACAATAGGAATTTATTGCACAAATCTTCGTCCATTTCGTCGCACCTTCTTCGTGGCCGGGCCTGACCCGGCCCCAATCGGAGCGCTGTGCGCGAGGCGCAAGCTTGGTGTAGGGGTCGGCAGGAGGGACCATGGCCATTCTGGTGCTGGACGTGGATGGTGTCGTCGTGCTCGGTCATCCTGAGGGAGGCCGGTGGGACAAACACCTGGCGCGCGACTTGGGCGTCGCCTCAGCGGCGTTGCAGGATCGCTTCTTCCGAACGCACTGGCGGGATATCGCCCTTGGCAAGACCGACCTGACGGAGGCACTTCGCGAAGTGTGGCCCCAGTTTGGGTGCGCGGCTTCCGTCACGCAATTTGTCGACTACTGGTTCGCAAACGACAGCGCGTTAAACCACGAATTGCTCGGTGAAGTCGCTGCCTGGCGTGCGGCAGGCAACAGCGCCTTTCTTGCAACGGTCCAGGAGCATCAGCGGGCGGAATATCTCTGGCGGACATTGAATCTGCGCAGTCAATTCGATGGCCTGTTCTACTCGGCCGATCTTGGCGCGGCAAAACCGGATCAGGCATTCTACGAACGCGCCCATGCGAGACTGTGGGCGGCGGCGCGCGACGAAGTCGTTTTCCTCGATGATGCGATCGCCAACGTCGAGGCTGCATCCGCCTTCGGTTGGCGGGCGCGACATTTCCGCGACGTCGACGATTTGCGAGCAGCGCTCGCCGCACGGATGGGCCTCAATCCTTCACATTCGCCCAGGGATTGAGAAAGCGCCTCAGTTCGGACCAGCGCGCGACCGTCGCCTTGCGGCGCGCGCGCCGCGCGACGACTTCGAGACGGATGCCGTCCGGGTCGGCGAGGAAGAGGGCGTAGTAATCGTCAGCATACTGAGGATAAAGCGCAGGCTCGGCGATTGCGATGCCGGCTGTGCGCAACAGCCTCGCAAGCGTGTCGAGCGCCGCGTTGTCGGCGACCTGCAGACAGAGATGGTGCAGCCCGGGCGCATAGGGATCGTGGGTGCCGCCGCGCGCCGGGCGAAGGCTGATCTGCATGACTTTATTGAAATAGTGCCGATGCGGCTCGCCGCCGATCGGCGCGTCGATCTTGCGGAAATCGAGGAGTGCTAGGACCGTGTCGTAAAATTTCTCGGAGCGTTCCAGGTCCGTCACCGCGAGATAGACATGATCCAGGCCGACGACTTCGACGCGTTCGGAAACCAGATCGCTCACGCGACACACGCCTTGGCGATCACCTTGTCCAGGAACTGGCCGCAGGCTTCGAGTTGCGCCAACGCGACGAACTCGTCCGCCTTGTGCGCCTGTTCGATCGACCCCGGGCCACAGATCACCGAGGGAATACCGGCCCGCTGGAAATGCCCGGCCTCGGTTCCGTACGAGACGGCCTCGGCATGATTGGCGCCGCTAAGCGCAAGTGCGACGCGGACGGCCGGCGAGGCTTCGTCCATCACAAGACCGGGATAGGAGGCATGGAGGATCGTTTCAAGCCGCGCTTCCGGCGCGCGCTTGCGGTATTTCGCCAGGATTTCGCGCTCGGCGCGCTCGCGCACGCGCTGGACGATGGCATCGGCGTCGCGGCCGGGAAGGGCGCGATACTCCCACGTCACGCGCGCGTCGCGTGCCAGGATATTCGAGGCCGAGCCGCCTTCGATCATGTTGGCTTGGAGCGTCGTGTGCGGCGGATCGAAGGCAGGATCGGCGTCGGCGCGCAACTCGTCCCACATCTCCTGCAAAAGACGCACGAATTCGCCGGCCATCATCACGGCGTTGGCGCCCTTTTCCGGCGCGCTCGAATGACCTTCGCGACCATGGCAGTGCGTGTGCAGCACCGCGCCCGCCTTGTGGGCACCGACGACCTTCATCAGCGTCGGCTCGCCGATGATCGCAAGCTCCGGCCTGATGTCGTGGGCGGCGAGATCGGCGAGCAGTTCGCGCACCCCGGTACAGCCGACTTCTTCGTCATACGACAGCGCGAAACGGATCGGATGCGCGAGCTTGGCCCGGGCGATATTCGGCAACCGCGACAGCGCCACACCGATGAAGCCCTTCATGTCGCAGGCGCCGCGGCCGAACAGTTTGCCGTCCCGCACTTCGGGCTGGAACGGATCGCTCGACCACTCCTGTCCGTCGACCGGCACGACATCGGTATGGCCGGAGAGCACGGTGCCGCCTTGCCGGTCGGGGCCGAGCGTCGCGAAGAGATTCGCCTTGTTGCCGCCGGCGTCGACGGTGCGGCGGCAGCGCCCGCCCGCTTCCTCCAGCAAGTCTTGCGCGAAATCGATCAAGGCGAGATTCGAGCCGCGGCTGGTGGTGTCGAACGCGATGAGGCGGCGGGTGAGTTCGAGCGAGTCCAGATGCGCGGACACGGTATCAGCCGTTCATCGACGAGGTGGGGTGGCCGATCACGGAGAGAAACTCGCCGCGCGTGATCTCGTTGGTGCGGAAATCGCCGAGCATGGTCGACGTCACCATGGCGACACCCGTCTTGTGGACGCCGCGCGTCGTCATGCACTGATGCGTCGCCTCGATGACGACGGCGACACCTCTCGGCTGGAGAACGTGCTGGATGGTGTTGGCGATTTGCGCGTTCATCTTCTCCTGGACCTGCAGCCGGCGGGCATAAGCCTCCACGACGCGCGCCAGCTTGGAAATCCCGACCACGCGGTGGGTGGGCAGATAGCCGACATGGGCGCGGCCGATGATCGGCGCCAGATGGTGTTCGCAGTGCGATTCGAAGCGGATGTCCTTCAGCACGATCATGTTGTCGTAGCCTTCGACCTCTTCGAAGGTGCGCCGCATATACGCATCCGGGTCCTGGCGGTAGCCGGAGAACCATTCTTCGAAGGCCTTCACCACGCGCTCTGGCGTTTCGCGCAAGCCTTCGCGGTCCGGATCGTCACCCGCCCAACGCAGCATTATGCGGATGGCGGCTTCGGCTTCTTCACGCGTCGGTTTGGCCGGCTTTTCGGTACGGCGCTTGGTCATGGACTTTTGCATGAGGAGATCTCTTGAGGGGGAGGGCGATTACGCCCTGTCGCCGCGCCGGGATCAACCCATGCACGACAAGGGACTTAGCGCGTCCGGCATGCAGTTTTGCGAGCCCGGAACCGTTTACACGTGCCTGATTTAATGGATCTGGCGCTGCTCGTGCGGGCTTTCGAGAAGGAACGCCGGGATCTCCGCTTCGAAAGCTTCGCCGGTGCTGCTGCGCATCTGGTACTTGCCCGACATGCAGCCGGACGCGGTCGGAAGGGGGCAGCCGCTGGTGTATTGAAACTTTTGTCCCGGCGCGATCACGGGCTGCGCGCCGACGACGCCGGGACCGCGCACTTCTTTTGTCTGACCATGTCCGTCTGTGATCTGCCAATAGCGCGACAAGAGCTGAACGGTCTCGACGCCCTTGTTCTCGATCGTCACGGTATAGGACCAAAGATAACGCTGCTCGTCCGGATCGGATTGATCGTCGAGAAAGGCCGGTTTGACGGCCACGCTGATGTTGCGAGTCGAGCGTTCGTACATGGACAAATTATTGGGAGCGATCGCGGCCAAAGCAAGGCGTCCACGCGCGCGTCATCAATTCGCCGGCGAGTGTGACTTCACCGACACGATGGTCTTCACGGAATTCGCGATGAAGCATTCGTCGTGTGATTGGTGATGGATCTCGGCCAAAACTGCGGCCGTTGGCGAAGTTCCAGCCGCGAAAGTGATTCTCGGTTGCAGCGTGACGCGGGATACCCACAACTTTCCGTTGGCGTTCTTTTCCATGACACCGACCGCGTCGTCCTCGTAGGAATCGACGACGATCCGCTTGCGCGCGCAGATCGCGAGAAAGGTGAGCATGTGACAGGACGCGAGCGCGGCGACGAACGCTTCTTCCGGATCGACGCGATCGACGTCGCCCTTGAAGGCGGGCGCGGCGGAGGCGGGGACGACGATCGCGCCCTTGTTGAAGCGCATGTCGTGCGCGCGGTTGTAGGTATCGTAAAGGAAATCCGCACTCGTGCGCGTCCAGCGCACGGAAGCATGGTGTTCGCTCATGCCGCCCTCAGGGCTTGTTCGAGATCCTCGCAAAGATCGGCCGGATCTTCGAGACCGACGGAGAGCCGCAAAAGTCCCGAGGTCACGCCGAGTTCGGCGCGCGCCGCTGGCGTCAGCTTTTGATGCGTGGTGGTTTCGGGATGGGTGATCAGGCTCTTGGCGTCGCCGAGATTGTTCGAGATGTCGATCACTTTGAGCGTATTGGCGAGCCTGAAGGCGGATTTCTTGCCGCCGCCGACTTCGAAGGCGACCACGCCGCCGCCGCCTTCCATCTGGGCGCGGGCGAGATTGTGCTGCGGGTGATCGGGGCGGAAGGGATAAAGCACCCGCGTGACTTTGCTCTGGGTGGCGAGGAAGTCGGCAACCGTCTCCGCGGCGGCACAATGGGCGCGCATGCGCAAATCGAGCGTCTCGAGGCTCTTCAGATGGAGCCAGGCATTGAACGGACTGATCGAGGGACCGGTGTTGCGATAGAAGCTCTGCAGATAATCCTTCAGGTAATCTTCCTGGCAGAGGATCACGCCGCCAAGCGCGCGGCCCTGGCCGTCGATATATTTGGTCGATGAGTGCACGACGACGTCGGCGCCGAATTCGAACGGGCGCTGCAAGGCCGGCGTCGCAAACGCGTTGTCGACGATCAGGCGCGCGCCGCCTTTGTGCGCGATTGCGGCGACGGCTTTGAGATCGACGATGGCGAGCGTCGGATTGGACGGCGTTTCGAGGAAGAGGAGCTTGGTTTCGCCCCGCATCGCCGACTGCCACTGGTCGACGTCGCCGCCATCAACCAGCGTGAACTGGATGCCGAAGCGCGGCAGGATCTGCTCGATCACGTGACGGCACGAGCCGAACATCGCCTTCGCGGCGACCACGTGATCGCCGGTCTTGAGCGCGCAGAGCAGCGACGCCGTCACCGCCGCCATACCCGTTGCGGTCGCGCGCGCGGCCGGCGCCCCTTCGAGCGCGGCCATGCGCTGCTCGAACATGGTCACCGTGGGATTTCCGAAGCGGCTATATTGGTAGCCGGTCGCCTCGCCGGCGAAGCGCGCCTCGGCTTCTTCGGCGGCCTCATAGGCGTAGCCCGATGTCAGAAAAAGCGCCTCGGAGGTTTCCTGAAACGGCGTCCTGGACGTGCCGCCGCGCACCGCGAGCGTGCGGCTTCGCCACTTTCCGGGCTTTTTATTGGTCGCCATGCAGTTTTGTTGCGCGCTTGCTGGCGGGGGTCAAGTTTCTTAAGGTCGCGCCGCATCGAGGCAGCCATGACGAAAATGAACACCATCAGCCACCAGACTGCTCTGATCTATGTGATGGTCATGGTTTCGGCCGCCGACGGTTCGATGAGCGAGTCGGAATTGCGCATCATCGGCGAACTGACCAAGGCACTTCCGGCCTTCAGGAATTTCGACCATAGCCGCCTTCTGGCGATCTGCCAGGAATGCGCGCAGATCCTACAGGAACCGGACGGAGCCGACGCCGTGCTCGGTCTCGTCAAGGAAGCCCTGCCGGACGTTCTGCACGAGACCGCCTATTGGATCGCGCTCGAAGTGGCGCTGGCCGACAGGCGCATCGCACTCGAAGAATTGCGCGTGCTCGATGCCATCCGCAGGCTGCTCGATATCGACAAACTCACCGCCGCCGCCATCGAGCGCGGCGCGCGGGCCAAGTACCAAGTCCCTTGAAGCGGCTTTTTCTGCTGCGCCACGCCAAGACGGTACCGGCCAATCCCGGAATCGAGGATCACGATCGCGAACTGCTGGAGCGCGGCCGCAACGACGCCCCGGCGATCGGCGTCTATATGGCGGGGAAAACGTATCTTCCCGATCTCATCCTCTCCTCGACCGCGCGGCGAACCGTCGAGACTGTCGAACTCTTGAGCGAGAAGCTGCCGCGCGCACAGCACATCGAATACACCGACCGTCTCTATCTTGCCGGACAGAAGGAGATGCTGGCCGTGATCCGTTCGGTTGCAGCGTCGGTGTCAAACCTGCTGGTCGTCGGCCACAATCCCGGAATTGAGCAGCTGGCGACAGCGCTGTCGCGCCAGCCCGTGAAGCGCAAGGAACGCGACCGCATCGACCAGATCGAGGAGAAGTTTCCGACCTCAGCGCTCGCGGTGCTCGACTTTGCCGTGGCGCGCTGGCGCGACGTGGCGCCGGGGCGCGGCGAACTGATCGATTTCGTCCGGCCCCGTGACCTCTGAAGCGCCGTTGGAGACGCTGACGGCGCGCATCCGCGATGCTTTTCCACAACTGCCGTTCACGCACGCCACGCTGATCGGCCAAGGCGACGACAATCTGATCGTCGTGCTCGACGACACCTGGATCGCACGCTTTCCGCGCAACGACGCGTATCGCGGACGGTTCGCGGCCGAGCTGAACCTGCTCGCGCAACTGTCGCCGCTCTCGCCGATACGCGTGCCGCAATACGAGTACGTTGCCGAAGGGCGTGACTTCGGCATCTATCGCAGAATCGCAGGCACGGAAATGACGCCGGCCGTCTTTGCCGCGATGTCCGCACCAGACCGGCGCGAGACGATATCGTCACTCGCATCGTTCCTGTCGATACTCCATGCCTTGCCCCGGGAGACAATCCAACAACCCGACGGCGCGATTGCGCGCACCTGGTCTGGTGCGCAGTTCGCCGGCCTTTATCGCGACACAAGGCGCGCCGAGATCGCGCGCACCGTTTCGCCAAAAGCGCTGGCACGCTTCGACGCCTTTCACGATGCGTTGGCAAGACTTGCGCCTGGCCCGGCTCGCCTGGCGCATGATGATCTCAGCGACGATCACATCCTGGTCGACGGTTCGCGACTCGGCGGGATCATCGATTTCTCCGATGCCGCCTACGGCGATCCGGTCATCGATTTCGCCTGGTTCTGGCGTCTCGGCGAGGTGAACCTCGATTCGCTGCTGCAGGACTACAAATTCACCGCGAACGATCCCGCCCTCAAGACGCGATCGCACTGGATCTTCGTGCGCTACCTGATCAATCAGCCTTGGTATGGGCTTCAGGGAAAGTGGGGACTGACGGCGGAACAGACGCTCGCGGAGCTTGAGCCGCACCTACGGCGCTTGGGATTCTAGGCGAGTCCCAGCCGCGCGAATTGCTCCGGCGGCGCTTCGACCGACGTCATCACCTGCCGCAGCAGCGCGGCGAAATTCTTCTCGAGCGCACTGCCAACGAGGTTGTTCTCTTCGTTCGGATCGTTGGCGAGATCGTAGAGGTGATTGCCCGAAAACCGCGCCAGAGCCCAGTACGGCACAGAGTCGCTCTCGTCCCAGCTTTGCCGGATCACCGGCACCTTGCTGCCGGGCATGCGATCGAGCCTGGCGCGTTCGTCCGGCAACGGCATCTCCTGTTCCCGCGCGAGAAGATGCGTCGGCATGGTGGACCAGCGGTTCGACAATGTCACCAGCGGCCGGTTCGTGCCGGCCGGCGCGCGGGCATATTTGTGCCTGCCGTCGAACAAGTGAACCTCGCGGCCCCAGACGCCGGCCAAAAGCCAATCACGGATGGACGTCGTCTTGCCTAGGAGCAGCGGCAACAGTGAGCGGCCATGCGTGCGCTGACGGATGTCGCGTTCGATGCCGAAGAGTTCTGCAAGCGTGGCAAAGAGATCGACGCTCGTCGTCAGCGCGTCGTTCGTTCCCGCCGTCACGCCAGGCGCGGCGATCATCAGCGGGATGCGCGACATGGTCTCGTACAAGGGAACCGCGGGTTTGCCCCAGATGTCCTTCTCGCCCAGATAGTGGCCGTGATCGGTGCAGAGCACGACCATGGTGTCCTTCCAGAGATCCTGCTTGTCGATCGCGTCGAGCACGCGCCCGAGCCAGTGATCGATCATGGTGAGCTTGGCACCGTAAGCGGCGCGCAGATGGCGGCCTTCGCGCTCGCTCATCACGCCGCGCTTGACGATGTCCGCGCCATAAGGCGGCCAGATCAAGGGCGGACCATCCCAGGAGGGGTCATAGCGTTTGATGTAGTCGTCCGGCGTATCGAACGGCTCGTGCGGATCGAACTCGTCGACGAACAGGAAGAAGCGCTTATGCGCGCCGGCATTGTCGTTCAGCCAGTTGGCGGCGGCCTGCATGGTGCGCGGCCCGGGAAAATCGGCTTCGCCGCGGAAATAGCCGCGCGACTTGTCGTAGGGAATGTCGCGTTTGGGACCGAACATCGGAGAGCCGGCCCAACTCGGATCGGCGCGCGTTTTCCAGGCATCGCCTTCGTGCCCGCGCTGATAATCCCAGGCCGTGAAGTCGATGTGGTAATTCTCACCGCCCGTCTCGAACAGATGCGGGTGGTCGCTGATCAACTGCGACACGACGCCGGCGCGGCGCAGCGGATAGGTGATCGCGTCTTCCCACAGCTCGACCGAGCCCCAGGGGCGCCAGAGGAAATCCCACGCACCGCAAAGAATGTCGTGCCGCGCTGGCATGCAGGGCAGCGACGCCGCATAGTGCTTGGTGAAGCGGAGCGCGCGTCGCGCAAAGCGATTGAGGTTCGGTGTGGCGAATTCGCGTCCGCCATAGCTCCCCAGCATGTGACGATTGAGACTGTCGAGAAGGATGACGATCGCGTTGTTCGCGAGCGGGTTCATTTCGCGTGGCTGCGCTCGGCCAATGCGAGTTTTTTCCAGCCGAAGGCCATCTCCGGCACCACGTCGCCCATCATGCGCGCCTTGCGCTCGGCCACGACCGAGCCGCCCATGGTTTCATAGAAGAAGCGCGCATTGTTGCCGGCGTGCGCCCAGATCACGCAGGACGTGCGACCGCGCTGGCGCAGCGTCACGAACGCAGCCTTGAGCAAGGCGCGTCCGACACCGCGATTGTAATAGGCGGGATCGACATAGAGCGTGTAGACCTCACCGTCATAAGCGAGCGCGCGGTCGCGCGAAGGGCCGACGCTGGCCATTCCGACAATGCCGACCTGGCCACTCTCCGCGACGAGAACCGCCTCGCGGCGCTGGTTGCGGATCGCGGAAAGCCAGCGCGCCGTCTGTCCCTTGGACGTCATGGAGCAGAGCAACGCACTCGACAACATCGCGGGATAGGTATCGTGCCAGGACTCGATATAGACGCGAGCGACCTCGGCGGCGTCGGCGGGTTGCGCCACTCTGACGTTGAGCGCGAGATCATCCATGCGGCGAGCTTCGCGCAACGCGATGTTCGGAGCAAGCAGGAAATGCAAGATGAACGGAACGGCTAGCGACCGCGCAGGCGCTTCACACCGAACCAGACGAGGACGGCGCCGATTGCGACAAACGGACCGCCGACCATCGCCACCATGACAATCGCCGAGAGGGAGTCGCCTGAATTTTCCGGATGAACGAACGCATCGAGCAAAGCGCCACCGCCCAAAATCGCCGTGCAGAGACCAGAGGGAATGAGAAAAAGCAGGCCGATGAGCAAAAGCGCCACCGTTCCTGCCACGCTATATGTCCTCTTTGCGCCGGGGTCAGGCTGGGACATGGGTTTGTTTCCGCAATTTCACATCCAGTCCGCTGCGATAGAAGAGATTGTAGGTGTCGAACGGTATGATCTTGCCTTCGGCGGTGACGAAATGGATGCAGGAGCGCTTCACCGTCGCCACGCAGAAGTTGTACTTGTCGAGGAACTGCACAATCACGATGCGAAAGACCTTGTCGTAGCCGAGATCGTCCGGCACTTCGACCTGCGGCAGGCAACAAAGCAGGTCGCCGAGTACCGTCTTCGTTCGCTCGCCGGACGACGCCAGCGAAAGCAGGTCGAACAACCGGCTCTTCAATTCGGGGTAGCGCTCGAACGAGATGGTGTTGGGTGCGGCGGCCAGCAGCTCGGCCTGGGGAACGAGGCGCGTGATCGGGGTGACCTTCTCGCCGTCACGCAAGCCATAGGCTATCGCGATCGAGTCGGGATTGCAGGGCAGGGGAATAATGTCGTCGTCGCGAAACACCTCGCCGGCCTGCGTCGCGATGGCGCGGCGGATATCGGTCAGGAGCATGCGGTCGCGGTTCTTGTCGAAATCGAGATTGCGCCCCGCATCCTGGACCGGCTGGAAGGTGATGCCGCGCACGCACTTATATATAAGCGCATGACGCACGATGTCGCCGATCTCGGCATCGTTGACGCCCTTCTTCACGACGCAGACGAGGGTCGTCGAGATTCCGGCCGCTTCGAGATTGGCCAGCGCCTGGGCGCGCACGCGGCGCAAGTCGGCGCCGCGAAGGTTCTCGAGCGCCTCGCGCTTCATGGAGTCGAACTGAAGATAGACTTCGAAGCCGGGTTTGAGCTTCGCCAGCTCGGCGACGAAGGCCGGGTCGCGCGCGATGCGGATTCCGTTGGTGTTGAGCATGACGTGGCGGATCGGCTTGGTCTTGCAGAGCTTCAGGATCGCGACGATCTCGGGATGAATGGTGGGCTCGCCGCCGCTGATCTGGACGAGATCGGGATTTCCCTCGCTCGCGACCAGCGTGTCGAGCATCGCATCGATCTCCGCCAGCGAACGGTTGCGCGTTTTCTTGGGCGAGGAGTCCGCGAAACAGACCGGGCAGGTGAGATTGCAGGCGTCGTTGATCTCGATCAGCGCGAGACAGGAGTGCTGCTCGTGATCGGGACACAGTCCGCAATCATACGGACAGCCATACTGCGTTCGACTCTGGTGCTTCAGCGGCAGATCGCCGGGCTTGAGGAAGTCCTTGGTGCTCTTGAAGTACGCCGCATCGCTTGAGATCAGCGTCTTCTGGGCTCCGTGCTCGGGACAACGCTTGAGGTAGAAGACGTCGTCGCCTTCAATCGCGATCTTGGCATTCACCAGCCGAAGACAGACTTCGCAGAGCGAGAGTGTCTGGCCGTAGAAGCTGTAATCCTTAGAGGGCCGCACGAAGCTCATTCTGTTGTCTCATCATGAAGGCGCTGTAGCCGACCAGAGCGATGCAAATCAGATGAAAGATGTTGAGCGGGCCGATCACCGGCGGATACGGTTTCAGAAACTCCCAGAGGAAGCGCTGAACTCCATACCATCCGACGAAAAGATAAAAGCCCTGGCGGCGAACCAGTTGCGAATCAGCCTCAAGGCCGCGTACATAGAGAATCAGAAACGCGAGCATCGCGGCGGACTCATAGAGTTGCACCGGGTGTCGTTCTATGCTGTCGCCGAAGTTGACGCCCCAAGGCAGGCGCGTCGGCGTACCGTAGGTGTAATCGGGCAGACCTGCGAAGAAACAGCCAAGCCGTCCGACTGCAATTCCCAGCGCCAGAGATGCCACGAACTGTCCGCCGGTTGAGCCGCGGACGCCGGTCGCCAGCTTGAACAGCTCGACGCCGACAATTCCGCCCGCGACTGCACCGGCAATCGAGTGACCGATCTGCCAAAACCCAGCCAAACTCAGGTTGAGACTGCCGAACAGCAGCGCGCCGGCGATCGCGCCGACAGCAAGTGCGATGAAATATCCTGGATTGCTGAGCGGCGTTCGCGCGCTCGCGAAATAGCGCCGCGTGACAAAGCGGCCGATGGCCCACGCCGAAGTCCAGGCCAGGATGTCGAAGAAAAAATGAATCCCCATGCGGCGTAAAGCTGCTTCGTTCGGCTTGCATGCACCAGAAAAAAGTTTTGTCGACGCGGTTCGTTCATCTTCATGGCGGAATTGGGGTGCGGCGAGAATGTCACGACTTCTGTTTTGGAATTTCGTCGAAGCAGCGTACACTTAGCGCAAATCAGCCTTGCTGGCGCTGGAGATAGCGAGATGGCTGCACACACGTCCGACGAGAAAGCATGGGAGAACAGCCGCGCGAGCCGCACGGCTGAGCGACACAAAATGTGTCATGCGGACTTGAACGGAACTAAACGTGTCTGTTCAGCATTCGTTTAGCTGTCCGCTTGGAATAATAGCGCCGGCAGTCTGGGTAACGAGGGGTTCAACGGACTTGTCGGATCCGCAAACGATCACGATCTATAATCGTGGAGGTTGCCGGATCAAAAGTTAGGAGTCGGCGGTTATGAGCACGCTTGACGTCTTCGACATCTTCTCCCGCGACTATGCGCGAGAAAAATTCGAATCCATGTCCCTCCGAGATTGGCTTTTGGCGGCGCGCGACAATCGCATGCTCTATGCCACGCCGGCAGAGCGCATGGTGGCGGCGATCGGAGAAGCCGAACTTGTCGATACGGCGCAGGATCCGCGCCTCAGCCGTCTCTTCTTCAATCGCACGATCAAGGTCTATCGCGCCTTCGACGGCTTCTTTGGCATGGAAGATACGATCGAACGCATCGTGGGTTACTTCAAGCATGCCGCGCAGGGCCTCGAAGAGAAGCGTCAGATACTTTACCTCCTAGGTCCGGTCGGCGGCGGCAAGTCCTCGCTCGCAGAACGGCTCAAGGATCTGATGGAGGTCCATCCGATCTACGTGCTCAAGGCGGGCGACGCGATCAGTCCGGTTTTTGAATCGCCCCTCGGCCTCTTCCGTTCCAACGAGCTCGCCAATCTTTTGGCGGAGCGTTACGGCATCGAGCGCCATCGTGTCGGCGGCATCATGAGTCCGTGGGCCGTGAAGCGGTTGGACGAATTCGGCGGCGACATTTCGAAGTTCGAAGTGGCCAAAGTCTATCCCTCGAAACTGCGGCAGTACGCCATCGCCAAGACCGAGCCGGGGGACGAGAACAATCAGGATATCTCGGCGCTGACCGGCAAGGTCGACATCAGGAAGCTCGAGCATTTCGGCCAGAATGATCCCGACGCCTATGCCTTCTCGGGAGGCCTCTGCCGGTCGAATCAGGGTCTTCTCGAATTCGTCGAGATGTTCAAGGCGCCGATCAAGGTTCTGCATCCGCTGCTGACCGCGACGCAGGAAGGCAACTATATCGGCACCGAAACGCTCGGTCCTATTCCCTATAATGGCGTCATCCTCGCGCACTCGAACGAGGCGGAGTGGACGGTGTTCAAGGGCAACCGCAACAACGAGGCATTCCTCGACCGCATCAGCGTCGTGACCGTGCCTTACTGCCTGCGCGTGACGGAAGAGACGCAGATTTACAAGAAGCTGCTGGCCGCTTCCAATCTCATCAACACGCCGACCGCACCGGAGACGCTCGAGATGCTGGCGAAGTTCTGCGTCGCCACGAGGCTCAAGGAGCATGAGAACTCCAACATCATCTCGAAGATGCGCGTCTATGACGGCGAAAAGCTCAAGGACACCGATCCCAAGGCCAAGACGCTGCAGGAATATAAAGACATGGCCGGCGTCGACGAAGGCATGACGGGAATTTCGACACGTTTCGCATACAAGACCCTGTCGGAGACCTTCAACTATGATGTCACCGAGGTCGGCGCCGACCCCGTGCACCTGATGTATGTGCTCGAACTCGCCATCAAGCGCGAGCAATATCCGGACGACATCGAGAAGAAGTATCTCGATTTCATCAAGTCGGAACTGGCGCCACGCTATGCCGAGTTCATCGGCAAGGAAATCCAGAAGGCGTATCTCGAGTCGTATGGCGAATACGGCCAGAACCTGTTCGACCGCTACATCGCCTATGCCGACGCCTGGATCGAAGATCAGGATTACAAGGACGCGGACACCGGCCAGCTATTGGATCGCAGTGCGCTCGACAACGAGCTCTCGAAGATCGAGAAGCCGGCGGGCATCGCCAATCCCAAGGATTTCCGCAACGAAGTGGTCAAGTTCGCGCTGCGTTATCGCGCCCAGCACGACGGCAAGAATCCGTCCTGGACGGCTTACGAGAAAATTCGCTCCGTCATCGAAAAGCGAATGTTCACCCAGGTTGAGGATCTCTTGCCGGTGATTTCGTTCGAGTCGAAGAAGGACAATGAGACGGCGAACAAACACAACGAATTCATCAAGCGCATGCTGGCGCGAGGCTACACGCCGCGACAGGTTCGCCGCCTCGTCGAATGGTACATGCGGGTCAACAAGGCGGGGTGAGTGAGATGTCATCCCTGATGAATGTGCCATGACGCACTTCATCGACCGGCGCCTCAATCCCAAGGGCAAGAGCCTCGGCAATCGCCAGCGCTTCCTGCGCCGCGCGCGCACGCAGATTCGCGAAGCCGTGCAGAAGTCGCTCAAGGATGCGGCCGTCGCCGACATCGGCAAGGAGCGCAAGATCAAGATTTCCGCGCGCGGAACCAACGAGCCGCGCTTTCGCCTCGATCCGCGCACCTCCGGCGAGCGCGATTTCGTGCTCCCCGGCAACAAGGACTTCACGCCCGGCGATACGATCGACAAGCCGAAGACGGGTGCCGGACAGGGCGGGAAAGAGGCGTCGGACTCGGGCGAAGGCGAGGACGATTTCGAGTTCACCATGACGCAGGAGGAGATCCTCGACATCTTCTTCGAGGATCTCGAACTGCCGAACCTCGTGCGGACCACGCTCAAGGAGACGCCGAACAAGGTCTGGCGCCGCGCCGGCATTTCCACCTCGGGCGCGCCGACCCAGATCAACCTGCTGCGCACGATGCGCAACTCGTTCGGCCGCCGTCTCGCGCTCAAGCGGCCGAGCCAGGCCGACATCGATCACCTGCAGTCGGAACTCGATCGCGCCGAACAGGAGACGCCGACGAGCGACGAAAAGATCGCCGTGCTGAAGGAGCAACTCGCGCGCGCCAACGCCAAGCGCAAATGGGTCGGCTTCATCGATCCCATCGACGTCCGGTTCAATTCCTTCGTCGAGCAGCCGGTGCCGACCAGTCAGGCGGTGATGTTCTGCCTGATGGACGTGTCCGGTTCGATGGGCGAGCGCGAGAAGGATCTGGCCAAGCGCTTCTACATGCTGCTGCATCTCTTTCTCAAGCGGCGCTACAAGAAAGTCGACGTCGTCTTCATCCGTCACACCCATGACGCGCAGGAGGTGGACGAGCAGGAGTTCTTCTACTCGCGCCAGTCGGGCGGCACCATCGTATCGACCGCCCTCGACAAGATGCTGGAGATCCAGAAGGAGCGTTATGCGACAGCCGACTGGAACATCTATGCGGCGCAGGCGTCGGACGGCTACACCCAGTCGGGCGATGCACGCCACTGCGTCGATCTTCTGAATCAGGCGATCATGCCGCTCTGCCAATACTACGCTTACATTGAGATTCTCGACGAGCGCGAGATGGAAGTCTTCGCGTCCGAAGATTCCGGAGCGGAACTGTGGCGCGCCTATCGCACCGTCGCCGAGGAATGGCCGAATTTCGCGACCAAGCGCATCGCCAAGCCGTCCGACATCTTCCCGGTATTCCACGAACTGTTCAAAAAATCCGAGGCTGCGGGATGACGAAGCTGCTCTTCTCCGAACCGGAGTGGGATTTCGCCACCCTCGATCGCACCTACAAGGCGATCGAGGAGATCGCGCTCAACGATCTGAAGCTCGACGTCTATCCCAATCAGATCGAGGTCATCTCGTCCGAGCAGATGCTCGACGCCTATTCCTCGCTCGCCATGCCGTTGATGTACAATCATTGGTCGTTCGGCAAGCTCTTCGCGCGCGAGGAAGTCCTCTACCGCATGGGCTATTCGGCGCTCGCCTACGAAATCGTCATCAACTCGAGCCCCTGCATC
>DATLOU010000004.1:0-21763 GCA_035536115.1 Rhizomicrobium sp. | reverse complement strand
GTTTTTTTGTTTGCACATTCGATATCGGCAGGCCCCTTTGCTCCTTGAATGAGTTAGGAACGAATTCCAGCCGATCAAGTGCCAATCAAAAAACTTGTTCTGTAAAAGAAAAACGCCGCACCCCGGCGAAGCGGGATGCGACGTTTTACGGAATACCTCTCAGACTTTCTCGAGGATGTGCACCGCGCAGGCGCTGCCGGCACCGACGACATGCGTCAGGCCGATGCGCGCGCCGTCAACCTGGCGGCTGCCCGCCTCGCCGCGCAGATGCGTCGTCACTTCGTAGATATTGGCGATGCCGGTGGCGCCTAGCGGATGACCCTTCGACAGAAGCCCGCCCGAAACGTTGACCGGGATGCGGCCGCCAAGCTGCGTCTCGCCGCTGTCGATCATTCGTCCGGCTTCACCGTCCTTGCAGAGGCCGAGGTTCTCGTAATGCACGAGTTCGGCAGTCGCAAAGCAATCATGCAGCTCGATGAGATCGAGATCGTTCGGGCCAAGCCCGGCCATTTCATAAGCCGTCTTCGCCGCAAGCCGCGTCACCGCATTGAAGTCCATCATCGCGATGTTGCGCGAGGTGTAAGGATCGCTCGAAAGCGCCGATGCCCTGACCTTCACGGCGCGCTTCATCAGTCCGAGCTCCTTCGCCTTCTTTTCCGAGCAGAGCACCGCGGCGGCCGAGCCGTCGACATTCACCGAGCACATCAGCTTGGTGTTGGGATAGGAGATCATCTCCGCGCCCATCACTTCCTCGAGCGGCGTTTCCTTCTGGTACATCGCCTTGGCGTTGAGCGTGGAATGATGATGGTTCTTCACCGACACTTTGGCGAATTGCTCGAACGTCGTGCCGTATTTGCGCGTGTGCTCGAGGCCGACATGCGCGAAGACGCTCGGCATCGTGCCCGAGCCGAGAAGTCCTTCCGTCGGGATGCCCTTGCCGCCGCCGGCACCGCCGAGAAGTCCGGTACCCATCTGCTCGCTGCCGACGCAAAGCACGATGTCATAGACGCCGGCCTTGATCGCCATCCAGCCTTCGCGGAACGCCGTCGCGCCGGTGGCGCACGCATTCGCGGTGTTGACGACTGGAATGCCGGTCTGGCCGATTTCACGCAGGATTCTTTGGCCGACGCCGCCTGATGCTTCGAACAGGTTGCCGCTATAAAGCGCCTGCATGTCCTGGATCGTCAGCCCGCAATCGTCGAGCGCCATCAGCGCCGCTTGCGCGCCGAGCTCCGGCACCGAGCGTTCGGGGAAACGCCCGAACTTGATCATGTCCGTTCCTACGACATAGACGTCGGTCATAGCGTGTCTCCTTAAGCTTTGTTCGCGGGTACGAAGAAGTACGCAAGATAGGAATTGCCTTCCTTGTCCTTGCGGCCGGCGTCGCGGAACACGACCTTCACCGGCATGTCGAATTTGATCTTGGCGGGATCCGGCTCGACCTCGAGCAGATTGCCCTTCAACGTGCCGCCGCCATCGAGATCGACGATCGCCGAGATGAACGGCACAGGCACGCCGGGAAAGTTCCGGTGCACGACGGTGTAGTTGTAGAGCTTGCCGGTGGTCGCAAGCTTGATGTGCTCGAGCGACGTGCGGTTGCCGCACTTGCCGCAGACGTCGCGCGTGCCGACGACGACTTCGCCGCACTTGCCGCACTTCGAGCCGGCAAGATAGGGCGCGCCCTCGCCTTTCACCTTCAGAAACGGAACGACCGATTTTGGCGGCGCAGTGTCTGCTGAGACCGACATGATGACTCTCCATGACCTGGCGTGCAGCAAATCGCGCCCGGACGCTGCACGCAAGCCCGGCAACGCTGTTCCGCTACGGAAAGGCTCAGGATCGCCTTGGTAAAGCCTCCGCGACGATCGCTTCCGCCTGGGCGAAGAGTGCCGGATCGACCGTCGCGTCGCTCGCGCCGGCGTTTTCGTCGAGTTGTTCCGGTCGGCTCGCGCCCACGATGGCAGAGGCCACATTCGGTTCCCTCAAGACCCAGGCGAGCGCGAATTGGCTCATGGAGAGGTCGGCGGCACGCGCCAGCGGCCGCAGTTTCTGCACCGCCTCGAGAACCGGTTTCGCCATCCAGCCGGAAATGGCCTGGCTCATGGCGGCCGACGTTGCGCGTGTTCCCGCCGGAGCTGGCACGTTCGGCTGGTACTTGCCGGAGAGCACGCCCTGCGCCAGCGGCGACCAGACAATCTGCGAAATGCCATTCTTCGCGCAGAGCGGGATCACCTTCGCCTCGGGCCGGCGCCAGAGCAGCGAATATTGCGGCTGGCTGGACACGAAGCGTTCGACGCCGGGCATGGCGATCGCGTCCTCGATATTTTGCGGCGACCACTCCGAGAAACCGATATAGCGGACCTTGCCGCTCTTCACCGCGCGCGTCAGCGCCTCCATGGTTTCGGCCAGCGGCGTGTTCGGATCGTAGCGATGGCATTGATAGAGATCGACATAGTCCGTACGCAGACGTTTGAGCGAAGCGTCGAGCTGCTTTTCGATCTGCGCGCGCGACAGGCCTTGGTCGGTATCGCTCATCTGGCCGTGGACCTTCGTCGCCAGCACATAGGAATCGCGCGGCCGCTCCGCCAACACCTCGCCGAGAACAGTTTCCGCCGCACCGCGGCCATAGACGTTCGCCGTGTCGATGAAGTTGATGCCAAGTTCGAACGCCCGGTTCACGCAGGCGACCGCCTTGTCGCGCTCGACGCCAACGCCATACGTCAGCCAGGAGCCCAGCGAAATTTCCGAGACATTCAAGTCGCTTGCACCGAGCTTGCGGTATTTCATGGCGTCCTCCACGGTTCTCCTTCAGGATCGGAAATCGCTGCCGTCTCTGTCAAACGCGCAGCATCGGGAGAGGCGCCATGACCATGAACAAGCAATGGATTTATGCCCGCAAACCCAACGCGCAGGTGGGTCCGGGGAACTTTGATCTCCGCGAAGCAGAGATGCCGCAGGCCGGGAACGGCGAGGTTCTGGTGCGCACGACGTTGTTGTCGCTCGATCCCGCGAGCCGCGCCTGGATGCAGGGTCAGACGTACCGTGCGATGCTCAATCCGGGCGACGTGATGGCGGGATGGGGCATCGGCGAAGTGATCGCGTCGAACGCCAAGGGTTTCGAGCCGGGCGATCTCGTCAGCGCGGACTATGGCTGGCAGCAATACGCCGCGCTGCCGGGTCGCGCCCTCACCAAGCACGACAAGCGCCACAAGCCCGAACACATTCTGGGCGTGCTCGGGATCACCGGCCTCACCGCCTATTTCGGCTTGCTCGATGTCGGAAAGCCCAGGCCAGGCGAAACCGTTCTCGTCTCCGCGGCAGCTGGCGCGGTTGGAACCGTCGCCGGACAGATCGCCAAGATCATGGGTTGCCGCGTGGTCGGCACGACGAGCAGCGCCGACAAGTGCAAGTGGCTCGTCAACGATCTCGGTTTCGATGCGGCCGTCGACTACAAGTCGGGCAATCTGCACAAGGCGATCAAGGACGCCTGCCCGAACGGCGTCGACGTCTATTTCGACAATACCGGCGGCGACGTTCTGAGCGCGGCCTTGTCGCGCATGAATGCGTGGGGCCGTGTCGCCTGCTGCGGCGCGGTTTCGAACTACGACACGGGTACGCCTTCGCCCGGGCCCGTCGGCGTACCGGGCTTTCTCGTCACCAAGCGCATCCGCATGGAAGGTTTCATCGTGATGGACTTCTACAATCGCCGGCGCGAGGCGGAAGCGGCGTTGGCGACTTGGGTCGAGCAAGGAAAGCTCAAGCCGGCCATCGACATGGTCGAAGGCTTCGAGAAGATGCCGACGGCCTTGGCCGGAATGTTCGCAGGGCAAAATCGCGGCAAGCTGATGGTGCGGGTCTGAGCGATTGAGCACGCCGTTCGTCTTGTTCGGCGCGTCGCATCTCACGGCAGTCGTCGCGTCGTTCGTACTCCCGGTCGTCGTCGTCGCGGCGATCCGCCCGCGCGCGCATCCGTCGTTCGATCGCGCGCTGCGCTGGTCGCTGGCAGCGCTGCTCACGGCAAACTGGGTCGCGTGGATGTCCTTCCTCTACTTCAAGGGCTGGCTCGGCCTTGGCAACGAGCTTCCGCTCAATCTCTGTGACCTCGCGACCGTGGCGACCGTTGTGACCTTGGTTTATCCCAATCAGCGCAGCTACGAACTCGCCTATTTCTGGGCGCTTGCCGCCACGCTGCAAGGCATGATGACGCCCGACGTGAAGAACGAATTTCCCGACATCGAGTTTGTTCTGTTCTTCGTCTTCCACGGCGGCATCATCGCGGCGGTTCTATACATGACATTCGGACTCGGCTGGCGGCCGGTACCGGCGTCGCTGCCGCGCGTCGTCATCTGGACGCTTTCCTACGCAGCGCTCGCGGGATTCGTCGATTGGATCCTCGGGACGAACTACGCTTTCCTCCGTGCCAAGCCGCCATTTGCAACGATCCTGGGTTTCATGCCGGAGTGGCCCTGGTACATTCCGGTCCTGGTCGCCATGGGATTCATCTCCGCCGCCGTCTACTACGCACCCTTCTTCATCCGCGACTGGTGGATGGCTAGACGTCCACACATAGGCGCAAGAGCATGAACGTGCGCGACAACGCCGAACTTGGCCGTTTCGAGCTCGAAGAAAAGGGCCTGACCGTCTTCGCCGAATATCGCCGCCGCGGCCAGCACGTCGTCATCCCGCACGTCGAAGCGGCGCCCTCCTTGCGCGGCACCGGCGCCGCCAACCGGCTGATGTCCGGCATCGTCGATTTGGCGCGCCGCGAGCATTTGAAAATCTCGCCGACCTGCAGCTATGCGCGCCTCTGGTTTCGCCGCCATCGCGATGCCGCCGACGTCCTGGCGCAGAGTTGACAGCTTCGTTGGCCGGACCATTGATGCGCCGGTCGGAGACCGCCTTGAGCACTGAATCCTCGGACCGCAAGGGAACCTTGGCCACCGCGCTGGCACGTGCGTCGCAATTCCTTGCGAGCGATCCCAAAAAAGCGATCGAACAGGCGCGCGAAATCCTCCGCGTCGTTCCCGAGCAACCGCAGGCGACACTTGTTCTCGCGTCCGCCTTGCGCCGGACCGGCGATCTCGCCGCCGCGCTCCGCGAACTCGATGCCTTGGTCAAGCGTCACCCGCAGGCGGTGCAGGCGTGGCTCGAACTGGGGCTGGTGCTGGCGGCGCAAGGCGCGCCGAGAAAATCCATCGCCGCGCTGATGCAGGCCACGAAGCTCGATCCCGGCCGCGCCGAAGCGTGGCAGGTGCTCGCCGAGCAATATCTGCTCGTCGGTGACGAAGCCGCCGCGAACGCGGCCACGGCACAGCAGCTCAAGAGCGCGACGAAAGACCCGGCTTTGCTCGAAGCGGCAAGCGCGCTCTGCGACAACAAGCTCGCCGTTGCCGAACGCCTCCTGAAGGACTTCCTCAAGAGCAAACCGACCAACGTCGCGGCGATCCGCATGCTCGCCGAGGTCGCGGCGCGGCTTGGCCGCTACGCCGATGCGGAGACGCTCTTGGCGCGCTGTCTCGCCTTGGCGCCGCGCTTCACGGTGGCGCGGCACAACTATGCGGTGGTGTTGAACCGACAGAACAAGTCGCAGGAAGCGCTTGCCCAGGTCGAGATGCTGCTTCGCGACGAGCCGGACAAACCTGCCTACCGCGCGCTGAAGGGTGCGGCGCTCGGCCAGATCGGCGAATACGCCAAAGCCATCGCCTGTTACGAGAGCGTGCTCAAGACGCATCCCAACCAACCGCGTGCCTGGCTCAGTTATGGCCACACGCTCAAGGCGGTAGGACGGCAGCGCGAGTGCATTGCGGCGTACCGCAAAACGGTTGCGTTGGCGCCCACGATGGGCGAAGCCTATTTCAGCCTCGCCAATCTCAAGACGTTCCGTTTCACAGCCGACGAAACAAGCGCGATGCAGGCGCTCGCTGCGCGGTCCGATCTTTCCGACGAGGATCGTTATCACCTCGAATTCTCGCTCGGAAAAGCGTTCGAGGATCAAGGCGCGTATGGCGAGGCCTTTTCGCACTACGCCGCCGGCAATGCGCTGCGCCGAAAGACGGTCGCCTACGACCCGGAAGAGACCTCAGACCACTTGCGCCGCTGTCAGGCGCTCTTCACGCCGGATTTCCTTGCCGCACACGCAGGACAAGGTCACCCAGCCGCCGATCCGATCTTCATCTTCGGCATGCCGCGCGCCGGTTCGACCCTGATCGAGCAAATCCTCGCCTCGCACTCGCAGGTCGAAGGCACGATGGAACTGCCCGACATCATCGCCATCGCGCGCCGGCTGAGCGGAAAGACGTCGCGCCTCAAACCGTCCGACTATCCCGAGATATTGGCGACGTTCAGCCCGACGGAGCTGGAAGCGCTCGGCGGCGAATATCTCGAGCGCACTCGCATCCAGCGCAAGCTCGCGCGACCCTTCTTCATCGACAAGATGCCGAACAATTTCCTGCATGTCGGCTTGATCCATCTCATTCTGCCGAACGCGCGCCTCATCGATGCGCGCCGCCATCCGCTCGGCTGCTGCTTTTCGGTGTTCAAGCAGCACTTCGCGCGGGGCCAGGTGTTCAGCTACGACCAGACCGAACTCGGTCGCTACTACGCCGATTATGTCGCGTTGCTGGCGCATTTCGACGCCGTGCTGCCCGGGCGCATTCATCGCGTCTTCTATGAAAGCATGGTCGAGGACCCCGAACGCGAAGTTCGCGCGCTTCTCGACTATTGCGGCTTGCCGTTCGAAGAGGAGTGCCTGCACTTCTATCGCAACCGGCGTGCCGTTCGCACCGCGAGTTCGGAACAAGTGCGCCAGCCGATC
This sequence comes from Rhizomicrobium sp., assembly GCA_035536115.1. GTDB lineage: Bacteria > Pseudomonadota > Alphaproteobacteria > Micropepsales > Micropepsaceae > Rhizomicrobium. The sequence goes on along the minus strand of DATLOU010000004.1, from coordinate 14,949 downwards.
TTCCGCGAGGGAGTCGAGCAGTGGCGCCATTTCGAGCCTTGGCTAGGGGATTTAAAGGCTGCGCTCGGCCCGGTGTTGCAAGATTATCCCGCTCGTGAAGGCCCTGCCATCGGCGTGCAAAACGGCCATTGACGACAGGGGTCACCGGCTCCAATTTACACAACAATTGCGCTGGAGAATCGGGCGAAGCGCGTTAGGCTTTTGCCAAAAAGGGGGCGAACTCATGTGGGGCATGACAACCGGTGCCGGCGGGCGTCCGGCGCTTTGGCAGTTGCTTCTCACCACATCCATGTTGACGGGCGTCACGCCCGCGGTCGCGGCGACATCCGGAATTGAAGTCGTCGTCGTGACGGCAGAAAAGCGCGCCGAAGACCTGCAGAGCGCACCGCTCGCCATCCAGGCTCTCCCCACGGCAAAACTCGAACAACTCCACATCGCCGATTTCGGAGACTATGCGCGCTACCTGCCGAGCGTGACCTACACGGTCGGGGGCGCCGGCGCCGGCAACGGCGGTCCAGGCTTTGCCAACGTCTCGATGCGCGGCGTCACCAGCGGAAATGACGGCAACCATTCCGGTTCGCTGCCGACCGTCGGTATCTATCTCGACGAAAATCCGATCACCACGATCGGTGGCGCGCTCGACGTGCACATCTATGACATCGCCCGCGTCGAAGCCCTCTCCGGCCCGCAAGGCACGCTCTATGGCGCGAGTTCGGAGGCCGGCACGATCCGCATCATCACCAACCGTCCTGATCCGTCGAAATTCTCAGCCGCCTTCGACGTCAACGTGAACAGCGTCGACCATGGCAGCGTCGGCTTCGGCGTCGAGGGTTACGTCAACCAGCCTATCACCGACGACATCGCCATCAGGCTGGTCGGCTTCGAAGAGCATGATGCGGGATTCATCGACAACGTCCACAACGTCCTGACTTATCCCACTTCGGGCATCGTCATCGACAACGCCAAGCTCGTGAAGAACGACTTCAACTCGGTCGACTCCTACGGCGGACGTGCCACATTGGAAATCGATCTCGACGACAACTGGACGATCACGCCGGCAGTGATCGCGCAACACACCCAGAGCAGTGGTATTTTCGCTTATGTTCCCGCACTCGGGGATTTGAAGGTCGGCCACTTCTTCCCGGAGTTTGCGCACGACGACTGGTATCTCGCCTCCCTCGCGGTCGAGGGCAAGGTGAGCAACCTGGATGTCGTCTATTCCGGCAGCTTCATGGGCCGCAACATCAACGCCGCATCGGACTACACCGATTATTCGTTCCTCTACGACACGCTCTATGGCTACGGCGCCTACATCTACGACAATCACGGCAATCTGATCGATCCGTCACAATACATCCTGGAGAAGGACTATTTCACCAAGCTCAGCAATGAGCTCCGTGTTTCGACTCCGGCCGACCAACCGTTGCGTTTTGTCGGCGGCGTGTTCTTCGAGCGCCAGGGCCACTACATCCTGCAGAATTACACGATCAAGAATCTGGCGGACGAGAATGCCGATCCCGGCGTCGGCCAATTGTCGATTCCAGGCTGGCCAGGAACGTTGTGGCTGACCGATCAGGAACGCGTCGATCGCGACGCGGCCGCGTTCGGCGAGGTCGCCTGGGATATTCTTCCGAACCTGACGTTCACGGCCGGCGGGCGCGTCTTCTATGCCGCGAACTCGCTCAAGGGCTTCTTCGGCTTCAGTGCGGCGTATAGCTCGCACACCGGCGTGTCCCAGTGCTTCGCGCCGACAACCGTGCACCGCGGTCCCTGCACCGACGTCGACAAGAGCGTCTATGAGAGCGGCTTTACGCACAAATTGAACCTGGCGTGGAAGATCGACGACGATGACCTCGTCTATGCGACCTGGTCGACGGGATTCAGGCCGGGCGGCGTCAACCGCCGCGGCGACATCCCGCCCTACAGGCCCGACCGGCTGACGAACTACGAGCTGGGGTGGAAAACATCGTGGTTCGACAACACGCTGCGTTTCAACGGCGCGCTCTATCGCGAAGACTGGAACAATTTCCAGTTCTCGTTCCTGGGCCTGAACTCCTTCACGGAAATTCACAACGCCGGCGCCGCGCGCATCTGGGGGGCGGAGAGCGACGTCATCTGGCAGCCGATCGACGGGCTGACGGTGAGCGGGGCCCTGACCTACACCGACGCTTATCTCACCAAGGATTACTGCGGTCTGGTCGGCGTCACCATCTGCCCGAATACCGCGGTGCCTCCGGATGATCCGCTTTTCGATCCCAACGGACCGAATGCGCCGAAGGGAACCGCACTGCCGACGTCGCCGAAGTACAAGACCAACTGGACCGCGCGCTACGAATTCCCGTTCGAGCAATTCCTGGCACATGTTCAGGGCGGTCTCACGTACCAGAGCAGCAGTTGGCCGGACCTTCGCATCGAGGCGCCGAATCCGGTCTTCGGAAATTTGTCGCCATCCGTGCCGATCCGAAGCGCACTCGGCCTGCAGCGGCCCTTCACGATCGTCGACTTCACCGCGGGCATCGACACCGATCAGTGGAATGCCGAGCTCTTCGTCCTCAATGCGTTCGACGAGCGAGCCGATCTCTACCGCTATGCCCAGTGCACGGTGCAGACCTGCTCCGCCAATCCCTACATCGCAACGAACCGGCCAAGGACGATCGGCGTTCGCTTCGGCATGAAGTTCGATTGAAAAACGAGATACCGGCCAGCGCCGGCTGGCCGGTATCGTCGCCCCGTCCGTCCCGCCTATCGACTAGGGTTGGGTGGTTGTCGAATGCCGCGCGGAGCGTGCGGAACGGTTGCTGGAACGGCTCGTCTGATTGCTCGCCGCGTTGGACGGTGTCGTGTTGGATGCCGACCCGGAGGCGTTCGCATTGCCGCTGGCGCTCACGTCGGGCGAGACCGAGTTCGCCGTGTCGCCGGCGTTGCTGAGGGCGCCGTTGGCAGCCGCTTCACCGCTCGATACCGCACCATTGGCACGCGACAGCGCCGAGGAGCCGGCGCCTGCGGCGGTTCCCGTCAGTCCCGACGAATTCGCGCTGCCCGAGGCCGAGCCATTGACGTTCGCAGACCCCGCACGCGCCGAACCGCTGCCCGCGACTGAGCCGGCGTTGTTCAACACGCCGCTCGCCTGACCGAGCGCCGACCCGCCGGCTTGCGAACCTGTTCCGAGCACGCCGTTGGCGGCACCCTGCGCCTGGCCATTGGCCGATTGCGCCGCGCCGGTTGCCTGCGAGGCATTACCGCTGGCGGACGCGTTTCCATGCGCAGCCGTCGAATGGCTGATGCGCGAGCCGGTCGCATCGGTCATGCCGGTAAGACCTCCCGTGCCGCCGGCTCCAAAGCCACCGGCTCCGCCCAACCCGCCGCCCAGAGCGCCTCCAAGACCGCCGCCGAGCAAACCTCCGGCAAACGCCGGAGACGCGCAGGCGAGCGCGCCACACATCAGAATCGTCGAAACGCGAAGATGGGATTTCATCGTTGCACCTTTGAGCTGTCGTCCGTGCGCCAGGCTTTTGCCTGCCGCTTCCGGTTCAACAACGACAGCGAGCCGGGTTTCTTCCAGGTGCCGAAAAATAAATTACCGAGACTTCACGCCCGCCCAATGAGACGCGCGCGCCGCTCGCTCGGCGGACGCATCGAAGGGCTCTCCAACGATCATGTCGTTTACAGCGTCACGGATCACGTCCGGCATGCCTGCGCCTGCCATCTGATAGGGCGCCCGTGCATTCGAATTCGGGACGGTCGTCGCAAAAGCCGTCACGACCCAATCGCTCTCGCTGTGACAGGCGATGCCGTTCAAGGAATTCTTCGTGCCTTCGGCAGTGAAGGTTCGGCAATCACGCCCGTTTTTGTCACGAAAGCTCAGCCCCACGCGAACGGCTTCGGCTGGATTTTGCGTGGAGGCCAGTTGCTCATCGAGCGCGCGCGAGAGTTCTCCGCGCGCCACGGTTTGTCCGCTTGCCGTCGATTGGAGGAGCGCTCCTTCTGTCGCGGCGAAGCGATCGACAGCGACGCCGACGAAAAGTCCGACGGCCAAAGCGGCGGCGGCGGGACCGAGCGTGCGCCAGGTGAAGAATTCCCTGAAGCCGTCGCGCCACGCCCAACCCGGCGCGCGCGAACGGAGCGCGGACGCCTGCACGCTTTGTTGCAGGCGTTCTGGTAGCGCCTCGTTCATCAACGGCGCAAAGGAATCCCGCAATGTCCGGCGCAAACGTTCCTGGCCTTCGACATAGTCGCGCAGATCCGCCCGCTGGGCGACAAGGGCCGCAATGCGGGTCATCTCCGATGCCGGGAGTTCGCCGTCAACGAAGGCATCGAGCGTTGTGCGATCGGGATCGCTCTGGCTCATGGGCGCTTATCCTGCATAGTCCCGAAGATCTTGCTTGCCAGACCATCGCGACCGCGCGCCAAACGGCTCGTCAACGTTCCGATCGGAACGCCCAGGACGTCGGCGGCATCACGATACGACATGCCATCGATCAGGACCAAGGCGATGGCGCTGCGCTGTTCTTCCGGAAGCGTCAGGAGAGCAGAGCACGTCTCACTCCAGGTGAGGCGCGCTTCGGCGTCACGCGCGCCGTCACGGACGGTGGCGGACTGCGCCACTTCGGCCAAAGCCGTGCGTTTGCGCCTGGCGGAGCGCCGCTCGTCGATGAAGAGATTTTGCGCAATGCGAAACATCCAGCTGTCCAACCTCGTACCCGGCTGCCACTGCCGGAGGTGACGCAAGGCACGCTCGACCGTGTCCTGCACCAAATCTTCGGCATCGGCGCGGTTTCCCGTCAGCGCGAGCGCAAAGCGCCGCAGCCGCGGCAAAAGCGCGACGATGTCGGACCGGATCGTGTCCTCGGACGCGTCCATCTAGGTCTCGACAACGGCGTTGGATAGAAAAACTTCCATAGGCGTTATGAGATCGCGAAACGAAGACACCAGCGATACGATGCGGATAACCATGGCTTCAAGTCTGCCACGCCTGTCCTGGCTCGCCTTTGTGGCGGCACTGGCGTTTGCCAGCCCTGCTACGGCCGGAGCACTGGGTGGCGTTGTAAATCTACCGGGCCAGGTGCTCGGCGGCGTGGGTCCGGCGACCAGCGGACTTCGCGACAATCTTGGCTCGACAGTCAGAACGCTCGAGCGCGACGTCGCCGGACGGCCGATCGTGCCGCGTCTGTTCGATCGCGATCCGAACGGCGCACGCGTGTTGCGCCGAACCATCATCGCCCTTGCGCCGACGGAGCAGGATCTCCGGGCGGCCAGGACGCTGAACTTCGAGATCGTGCGCAGCGAAACGCTCGGCAGTCTTGGAGTCACCGTCGTGCAATTGCGCGCGCCGGGCGATCAGGATCTGGCAAGCGCGCTCAACGCTTTGCGCTCCGCCGATCCGGCAGGACAATTCGACTATGACCATATCTACGATCCATCTGGAGGCGATGCGCTCACGACCGCGAACGCGCCCGGCGCGACACCCGTTCTGGTCGCTGCGCGCGATGCACGAATTGGGATGATCGACGGCGGCATCGCGCGCCGCCATGCCGTGTTCGCGGACTCGAATCTCGCCCTGAAGAATGTGGCCGGCGAAGGCGACGCCCCGGCAACACCGCACGGCACGGCGATCGCCTCGCTCCTGGTCGGAAACGACGACTCGTTTCATGGTTATGTCCCGGGCGCCAAACTCTTCGCCGCAGATGTGTATGGCGGACAGGCAGCCGGCGGCGGCGTGGTCGAAATCGCGCGCGCGCTCGACTGGCTCGCTCAAAACAATGTCGCGGTGGTCAATATCAGCCTGGCAGGACCGGATAACGCGCTGCTGCGCCAGATCGTCCAGCGCTTTCTCGCCCGTGGTGGTGTGCTCGTTGCGGCAACCGGCAATGGCGGCGCGGCCGCCGCCCTCGCCTACCCCGCGTCTTATCCGGGCGTTATCGGAGTCACGTCGGTCGATTCACATCACCACCTGGAGATCGACGCGAGCGTTGGACACGCATTGTTCGCCGCACCGGGCGTCGCTATCCGAGCCGCGAAAATGGATCGCGGTTTTGCGACGTTCACCGGAACCTCATTCGCGGCGCCGGCCGTAACGGCGCGCATGGCACTCCTCGTGGCACGACCCGATTCCAAGGCCGCCGCGCAAGCGTTGCAACTTTTGAAACGCTCGGCGCCCGAACTGCAGGCTGAAGCACCAAGCCTGCGCTATGTGGATCCGCCGGGCACACAAACCCTCTCAGCGGCACAGTAGACGTCTTCGCCCAGTCTGATGCCACCATCTCAAAGTCTGATTGGGCGCGCCGAAGGGTACTCCGAACGCTGACGTATAACGCGGGCCTTCAGCATCCGTTCCCACGCATTATTTGACGCATCGGGCGCGACTAGGGGAAACCGCGCGTGCTCCCGAACGTTTTCAGTGTGGGGGAGAATAGGAGCAGAATATGTACGTCTCATCACTACTTCGCGTTACAGCGGTTTCGCTCGCGCTCGCAATTCCCTTTACGCCCGCCGGCGTGACAGCCGCCAATATGGCAGCGACGGGCCACGCGACAGCCATGCGCGGCACCGCCATGCAGGTTCCGATCAGTGAGGTTTCCAATCCGGCAGGACGCCTGGCGAAAGCCAGCATCCAGGACAAGAACGGAACCAGCATCGGTACCGTGAGAAAGGTCATCGTCGACAACGGCAAGGTGGTCGCGGTGCAGGTTGACGTGGGCGGCTTCTTGGGAATCGGAAGCAAGCTCGTCGAAATCAAGGCGACCGATTTGAAATACGAGCAGGATCGCAACATGCTGACGACCTCGTTGCGCAAACCCGCGATTGAGTCCCTCCCCGCCATCAAGACGTAACAGTTGACGACAATGCGGCGCTCCGAGCTTTTCGGGGCGCCGTTTTTTTCTGTCGGGCCGACTCCATTCGGCCGGGCGGAAGCGTTTACTCTTTCCGAATACAATTTCCCTATCCTGACCCTCTCGGTTACCATTTCCGCCTAGGCGATTTGTCCGAACTTATGCCCTGGGGTCCGCGCGTTCATGTCGTCTCTTCCGAATAGCGCGGGCGCGGGCGGCGCGCGAAACGTCCTGAACATGCTCGCGCGTCCGCTGACGATCCTGCTCCGGGCAGAGGACGCCGTCCCCATCGCGCTCGTCGCCGCGATCACGTTTGGCGGTCTCCTTTGGAACGTGCATGCCGGACTGGTCTGGACGACGCCGGGACCGCTCATCCTGGTCAGCATCATCGCGCTCGTTTTTCTGGGGATGGGTACTATCTTCTCGACGGTCTTTTCCAATCGCATCATCGCGGAACTTGCGATCTATCTCGCGCTCTGGGCGGTCTTTCCGATCTTTGGCATTCGCCTGAGCTACCTCGCGGCGACGCTCGATCTTCCCTTGCAGGACGCGCTCTTTGCCCGGCTCGATGCTTTGCTGGGCTTCGATTGGCGGACGACGGCCAGCATCCTCTGGTCGAACCCGCTCTTTATCGATGTGTTGATCTGGTCGTATCGCTCGAACCTCGTTCAGCCGCTCATTCTCGTCTGCGCCTTTGCGTTGTTCGGGCCGCGCGGACGAAACCGCGAGCTTCTGACGGCGATGATCTTTGCCTCTGTCGCGACCGTTGCGGTGTTTGCGGTCCTGCCGAGCTTCGGACCCAACGAAATCTATGGCATCGACAGCGGCTGGCACACGGTTCTCGGGCAGTTGCGCGCCGGGACGCACGCTGTGCTCCCCTATGTCGGCATCGTGAGCTTTCCCTCCTACCACGCCAGCATGGCCATCATCCTGACCGCGGCGGTCCGCAACAACCGCGCCGCGTTCATCGTGTCGTCGATCGTCAACGGCTTGATGATCGTCGCCACGGTCCCGGTCGGCTACCACTATCTGATCGACGTGATCGCAGGGATCCTGATCGCGTTCGCGGCTCTCGCTGCGGCGTGGCGACTGGAAGAGCGGCAGAACCGCGGAGCGCGCCCCGCCGAGAATGATCTTTGACGCTTAGTCAGGGCCCAGAACGGCAGAGGCTAACTGCAAAGTCTAATCCTTCGCGCGGACTGTTCCTTTAATCGCTGCCGTGGGAGCGATTAAAGCCATCGTTGCATCATCCGCGATGTTGCTGATGTTCGGTCTTGCCGTGAGCGGCGTCGCGGGACTGGCTTCACCATCTTCGGCAAAGTCTTCTACCGCTATGCCAATGCGGCACTGCGCTTATTTCGGGAAGCAGGAACTTCCGGTCAACGTCACCGACGACGGATTGAAGAAATGAGTAAGGAAAGTCAAAGTATAGCTCGCCGATACTCTATTGCCGCATGCAGGCGTGCTCACCGAGAATGTCGATGTCGGCGGGTTCAACCCATAAGATTGAGCAGCTGCATAGGTCTGTATCGCGCTTGTACTTCCACACGTCGTACTATTGACGGTAGCGCAACGGGCGGCCATTTCCGAGCCATGCTGAATCCCTGCCTGAATCCAGAGGGCAAATCCACCTTCGATGATCGCCATCAAGAGCAAGACAAAGACCCAGGACGTCATCGCGAATTCGATTGCCGCAGTCCCACTCTCGTCCTTAAAGGGCGGTGAAAGCTTCATTTTACGCGGACCGTTGCCTGCGATGAGAATGTGTAGCTGCTGCTCACAATCGACGGATAGGTAAGGATCGTCGAGTAAGTCGCTTGCGCTCCGACATTTACATACGAGCCCGCTGCGTCACCGGACGCACAAGTCGAACCGCACGTCGCCGTTGTAACTCCGGTGTGTGACGGACAACCGCAGAATTGGTTGGGAGCAGGCGTGACCGACAAGCCGGACACATTTGTTGCGTTTGAAACGGCCGACGTGATGGCGCTGCTATTGTACCCGTTGAGCGAGGCATACTCGGCACCGGCCTGTACTGCCGCCTCTACTTCCATCTTGGTGTAAACCCCAAGGCCGAGGTCGACCGTCATGATGAACATGAGCGCAAGCACGGGTGCAATAAATGCAAACTCGATTCCTGCAAGACCCGAACGGTCTCTAGCGCTTTTCACGACAAGGGAGCGTGCAGTCCCGAAGAAACTCGATTGGATCGCTCGCATCCTCGTCACTCCACGAGTTTTGCCGTCGTAGTGCCGACTGGTGTGGTTCCAACCCCGCTGCAATTGACCGCAAGATAGGTGTTACCGACGAAGTTGACAGTGTCGCCGATGACTTGGTTGCAGCCGTTCGCACCCGTGGCACCGCCAGAGTACTGAATCTGTCCCTCGGGCAAATAAACTGCGCCGTTGAATGCCTGGTTGGTGCCCCCGGTAAATCGGTACAGTGTTCCCTGCGGCGTGTTTCGGTCGCCGAATATAACGATGCCTTGCAGCGGACCCGTCGACGGCGCTGTCAAATTGACGGTTGCACCGCCAGAGATGGTTGCCGTGCTGTAATTGCTGCCGGAACCTGTGAACACGAGCGTTACGCCTGTGCCGGTGAGTGATGCTTGGCCATTCATCGTCAAGCTGCCGGCATGGCTGCCCTGGTTGGTTATGTAATACACGCCAGGGTTCAGCGTGACGACGGCGCCGGCGCCAAGATCCAGTCCGCCGCAATAGACGCCTGGACTAAGAGTAACCGTTCCGTGCGTAGAGTAGTTTGTTTGATCACAACCGCTGCCGGTGGGCGCTACTTGGTTTGCGACGCCTGCATAGGGGTCGGCTGCCGCGCTGCCGCCGGTGTTGATCCCATCCGTTGTGGTGATATTTGCAGAGCCGGACACGTTGCCGACGGTACTGACGCTCATTGCGGAAAGCGTCGCCGATCCACCCACGGACACTGCGTTGGAGGCGTCGGAGTTGTCGTAGAGCGAGCAGCTGTTCAGAGAAATAGCGACGCTTCCTTGTTCAGACGCGGAAGCCGCGGCATGCGGGTTGAGGGCCAGCACGCAACCAACACCAGCATTTGCCAGCGCCACGGCACGTGCCGTGATCGTAACCGTACTTGAGCTACTCCATAGGGCCGACAGGATCCTTGTCTGCGGCTGACTGACTATGACCTCGACCGCTCCTGATCTGGACGTGTAGCGTCCCTGAGAGGGTGGCCGGTTCACAACAACTGTCGTGCCGCCTGATCCGTCGGTATACCCATAAAGAGCTGTGACGCCGTCTGCTTGCGTCGTGATGTTCGTTCCCGAACTTCCACTGTATGCGGTGGCAGCACTTATGGCAGCGGAGTCTGCGGCGTCTTGCATCTGATGATGTGTGTAGTACCAAAGAGCGCCTTCGGTTCCCAGGCCGGCAAACCCGACCAGCACAGGAAGTGTCAACGCCGCTAGAATTGCGATGTTTCCAACTTGGTCCTTGCGGAAGCGAACGAACAGGCGTTCAACAAGAGGAAGCATGCGCAAAGAACTCTTCATTTTCATCTTCAACTTCATATGAGAGCTCCTGTGACGACGGCTCCTGGTAGACTGGGCGCAATCTCCAATCTGCGATCAATAGGCCCGGCGGATTAACGGTGGCCTAAAAGAACCCGGAAAAGTTTAGACAAACAGGTTGCGTGCGCACCGCTTATTCAACTCATGCGTCGCTTTCTGCTTCCAGGATGCGCCTCGGCGGAATCGACGCCAACGGCCGAGTTGCGGCGCAGGTCGACGTGGGCGGTTTCTTGGGGATCGGAAGCAAGCTCGCCGAGATCAAGTCGACGGATTTGAAGTATGAACAGGACCGCAACATGTAAACGCCCTCGTTACGCAAACCTGCGATCGAATCTCTTCCCGCCATAAAGACGTAAGATCGTCGGCCCAAGGCAAGCTTCATCAAAAAAATACCCTGACCCGCAAAACACGATGCCGGCGACGCACTACGGCCCGATCTCCGATCCAGTCGGTCCCGAACGCAGATACATCCCGCAATCGTTTCTATCGCGCCTGACAAGGCGATGCGTGATTATTCGCATGGTCCGCCGCAACAGCTAAGCCTGGCGCACTGCATTGCCCGCGCGCGCTGTCGGGTTGGTCGCTTTGGGAAAGCTGTGTACTCGTGGCTTTGCTTCCAAACGAGCCAGCCGCTGTATTCAACTGGCTTTGGATTATTGAAATCACGCCGACCGCCAATACGATGACTGCGGCCGCAAGGCCGATCCATTCAAGTGTCACTAAACCATCATCGTCATTCCAAAAGCGGATGAGTGTGACGCTAACCCGCGTTGGCGCTGATGTGTCCATGAAACTTCTCATCTGGGGAAAATGTCCCGACACGGGTTTTGAGCGGACTTGCTCTGGAGGATCGCGCTCTGGATCTGAACACCTTGCGCTTGCGATTTCGTTAATTTGGCTGTGCCGGCACGACCGGTCAGATCGATCCTCGCGGCACGCTGTGATCTGAATTTCGACAGAGCGACATTGAAGAGGCAGCCAGCGTCGAAAGCTGTAGGCGTCAAAATGCTATTTGGTAAAACTAGATAAATCGTGGTCGGAGCGGCGAGATTTGAACTCGCGACCCCCAGTCCCCCAGACTGGTGCGCTAACCAGGCTGCGCCACGCTCCGTATCCAACTCGCGTCGTATGCGCGAAAGGTCGCGGACTATAGTGGGCGAGGTCCGCCCGGGCAAATGCGACTTTTCGGATGTTCCTTTACGCGCGCGAACGGGAGCGGGTGTCGCGCAGACGGACTCTCAGTTGCAGCAATTCTTCCAACAGCCCTGACAACTTTTCGCGCTCCTGCGCGGCGAGTTCAATCTCGGCCGGCGCATCCGTCCCACTCTCGTCGGGAGCACCGAGTACCGAAAGTGCGGCGCGCGCGAATTGCGGTTCCTCCGGCACGGCGATGAACTCGGACAGCTTGCGCGATGTTGGGCGTTCGGAGTCCCCTTCGCCACGGCCGAGTTCGGAGACGTAACGCAGGCCACGATCGCGCAGGATCTTCTGCGCGCCCTTGATCGTGAAACCTTCGAGATAGAGAAGCGCGCGAATGCCGCGCAACAGATCGATATCTTCCGGCCGATAATAGCGCCGCCCGCCTGCCCGCTTCACCGGCTTGATCTGCGCGAAGCGTCCTTCCCAGAAGCGCAACACATGCTGCGGCACATCAAGCTCGGTCGAAACCTCGCTGATGGTGCGAAATGCTTCCGGCGATTTCGCGCCGACATTTGCGGACGGGGATGCCAGCATTACGCGTCAGTCCTTGGCGTTGGGGTCGGGCGTCTGGCCATTGATGACCGCTTTCAGGACGTGACTCGGCCGGAACACCAGAACCCGCCTGGGTGCGATCGGGACCTCGTCGCCCGTCTTCGGATTTCGCCCCATGCGCTGGCTCTTCTGGCGTACCGCAAAGGTTCCGAACGACGAGAGCTTGACGGTCTCGCCACGGGCCAATGCCGAACAGACTTCCTCGAGCATGTCTTCGACCATCTGTGCCGATTCATTGCGCGACAGTCCGACGGCCTGGAATACCGCTTCCGTCAGGTCGGCGCGTGTCAATGTATTCGTTGTCATCACCCGACTCCCCCTAAACAGCGCGACGTTAGGCGCGCGCCATTTTTGCGTCAACATCAAAGGGATAGAAGCGGCAGTTCAGGTGACGGCTTACCACCGGATCAGGCTGGCGCCCCAAGTAAAGCCGCCACCCATCGCCTCGAGAAGGACGAGTTGTCCCTTGTGGATGCGGCCGTCCTGAACCGCAGCCGCCAGCGCCAACGGCACAGAAGCGGCCGACGTGTTGCCGTGCTGGGCAACGGTCGAGACGACCTTCGACGCCGGGATACCCAATTTGCGGGCGGTGCCGTCGAGGATTCGCTGATTGGCCTGGTGCGGCACGAACCAGTCGATGTCGGAGATTTTGAAGCCAGCCTCCTCGACCGACGCTGTAATCGCGGCCGAGATGTTCGTCACCGCATGGCGGAACACTTCCTTGCCCTGCATGCGCAGATGGCCGGTCGTCTGGGTCGATGACGGACCGCCGTCGACATAGAGAAGATCATGCAGCCTGCCGTCGGAATAGAGTTTGGTATTCAGAACCCCTCGATCAGAGTGGTTGCCGTGACCGCGATGGGCTTGCAGCACGACGGCTCCCGCGCCATCGCCGAACAAGACGCAGGTCGTGCGGTCTTTCCAGTCGAGCAGCCGGCTCATCGACTCGGCACCAACGACGAGGACGGTCTTCGCCTGGCCGGCCTTGATGAAATTGTCTGCGACCGCCATCCCGTAGATGAAGCCGGAGCACACGGCCTGAACGTCGAAGGCTGCACCGCGTTTCATGCCCAGGCGCGCTTGCAGTCTCGTGGCCGTTGCCGGAAAGGTTTCGTCGGGCGTGGTCGTGGCCACGACGATCAGGTCGAGATCGTGGGCGTCGATCTTGGCGTCATGCAGCGCGTTGCGTGCGGCCTGCAGCGCGAGGTCGGATGTCATCTCGCCCTTGGCGACGATGTGGCGTTGCTGGATTCCGGTGCGTTCGCGAATCCATTCGTCGCTGGTGTCGACGCGCTTGGCGAGTTCGGCGTTGGTGAGGATGGTGCGCGGCAGAAACGACCCGCAGCCCATGACGTGCGAGCGGATCACGAGGCAGCCGCCTCCGGCTCGACCGGGTGAACGCCACGCCGGTCGTCGATGATCTTGGCGACGACGCCGGCGCGCGCCATCGCGATGGCCATGTCGAGAGCGCTGGCAAATCCGAGTTCGTCGGTGCCGCCATGGCTCTTCACGACGACGCCATCAAGGCCCAGAAAGATGCCGCCATTGGAGGCGCGCGGATCGAGCTTGCGCCTCAACGTGGTCAAGGCTCCTGCCGCGAGGAAGCCGCCGACACGGCTCAGGAACGAGCGCGTCAGCGCGCTGCGTAGGAAATGCGTCACCAGCTTCGCCGTGCCCTCGGCGGTCTTCAGCGCGACATTGCCGGTGAAGCCGTCCGTCACCACGACGTCGACACTTCCTTCGGCGATGTCATCGCCTTCGACGAAGCCCGCGAATTCGATGGGAAGGGAGGAGTTGTTGCGCAGGATGTGCGCCGCACCCTTCACGGCATCGTTGCCCTTTACGTCCTCAGAGCCGACGTTCAGGATTCCGACGCTCGGCCGCTCGAGCCCCAGGATCGCCCGCGCGAAGGCTTCGCCCATGACTGCAAAATCCACCAGCTGTTCGGCGGTGACGATGATGTTCGCGCCACAATCGAGCACGACGCTTTGCCCGCGCTTGGTTGGCCACAGCGCAGCGATGGCAGGGCGAGAAATGTCGTCGAGCGTACCCAGTTGGAACATCGACATCGCCATCAGCGCGCCGGTGTTGCCGGCCGAAACGATCACGGCGGCTTCCTTGTTCTTCACCGATTCGATGGCGCGCCACATGCTGGTGTTGCGCCCACGCCGAAGTGCCAGGCTGGGCTTTTCCTCCATGCGCACGCGTTCGGAGGTGTGACGAATCGAGACCCGCCCGGCCAGCTTGCTGCGTTTGACGAGCAGCGGTTTCAACTCGCTCTCATCGCCATGCAGAAGAAAATCCACACCGGGATGGCGCAGGATCGAGCGCGCCAGTGCAGCCACGACGATGCCGGGGCCGGCATCGCCGCCCATCGCGTCAACCGATACCGTCAAATCGCGAGCCACTATCGCCTCGCTGCAAGCATACGATCGTCAGCCGGTCCCAATCAGGCTTGGGTCTTGGTGACTTCGCGGCCATCATAATGGCCACACGAGCCGCAGACATGGTGCGGACGCTTTTGTTCGCCACAGTTGGGGCATTCTGTATGGCTGGCGGCCGGCAGCCGATGATGCGCCCGGCGCATGTTACGCCGCGAAGGCGAGGTTTTTCTCTTTGGCACCGCCATGGCGGCTACTCCTCTCAGCGCGCCTGAACCCAGGCGTCGCGCAACAATCGAACTTCTGCACCGCGGACCGAATCGTCAGGCGTCGGCGCAGTGTCATGCGCGAACCACTTGACCGGGCGGGCAAAACAAGGGGCGGACGTAGCAGGAAACCCTTGCCGGATTCAAGCCGGATCGCCTGGCGACCGGCGCGACAAGTC
>DATLOU010000003.1:0-3427 GCA_035536115.1 Rhizomicrobium sp. | reverse complement strand
CCCATTCCCTTCACCGAAGAGCAGTTCCGCTCTCGCCTGGTGGAGATCGAACGGGCCCGGCGCGCCGGCGCCGAGTTTCTCTTTGCCGTCACGCGTGCCATGGACGGGTCCTTCATCGGTATGTGCGGCGTCGAGCGTCTGGAAACCGACGTCTGGGAATTCGGTTACTGGTACGGCAAGCCCTTTTGGCGGCAAGGTTACGCGACCGAAGCGGCGCGTGCCGTGATGCGCTTTGCCTTCGACGATCTCGGCGCCATGATGCTGACGGCAGGCTGGTTCGTGGACAATCCGGCGTCCGGGCGGGTCCTCGAAAAGCTCGGTTTTGTCGGCACGGGAACAATGCAACGTCATTGCGTCAGCCGCGGTGCCGAGGTCGCGTCGAACCGCATGCTGTTGACGCGCGATGAATTTGCGCGAAAGAAGGCCGCATGAAACTCACCGTGCGCCCGCTCACGCCCGACCTTTGGCCGCAACTCGAGGAACTGTTCGGCCGGGTCGGCGCGTGCAATGGCTGCTGGTGCATGTATTGGCGCATCGGCGGGGCGTACAACCAGCGTCCGCGCGAGAAAAACAAGGCCGCCTTCAAGGCGATCGTGAAGAAAGGTCCTCCTCCCGGATTGCTCGCCTTCGAAGGCGACAAGGTTATCGGTTGGGCGCAACTGACGCCGCGCGCGGCACTTCCTCACCTCGATCGCGGACGCTTCACGCAAAAAATCGACGACGTGCCGGTCTGGTCCCTGACCTGCTTCTTCGTTCGCAAAGGCCATCGCGGCCAAGGCGTGATGACGGCGCTGCTCGAAGCCGCGATCGACCATGCCAAGGCGATGAAGGCGCCCGCACTTGAAGCCTATCCCGTCAAGACCGACACGAAACGAAGCAATTCCGGCATGTATACCGGTGCCGCATCCAGCTTAACGCGCGCCGGATTCAAGACAGTGGCCGTTCCGGCGCCGCACCGCCCGCTTATGCGCCTCGATCTCGCGAGGAAGAAGAAGGCGGCATGAAATTCCTCGACATCGCCAAGGTCTACATCCAATCCGGCAACGGCGGAAACGGTTGCGTCGCATTCCGCCGCGAGAAGTTCATCGAATATGGCGGACCTTGGGGCGGCGACGGTGGCAAGGGCGGCGATGTCTACGCCGAAGCCGTCGACAACCTCAACACATTGATCGACTACCGTTACCAGCAGCATGTCCGCGCCAAGAACGGCGAGGGCGGCATGGGCAAGGAAATGACCGGAGCCCACGGCGCCGACGCGGTCATGAAAGTCCCGGCCGGTACGCAGATCTACGAAGAGGATGGCGAAACGCTCATCACAGATCTTCCTCTTGCCGGACAACGCGTGAAGTTGCTGCGCGGCGGCAATGGTGGCTTCGGCAACGCCCACTTCAAGAGTTCGACCAACCAGGCGCCGCGGCACGCCAATCCGGGGCAGCCGGGCGAGGAAAAAATCGTCGTCCTCAAACTGAAATTGATTGCGGACGCAGGCCTGATCGGCATGCCCAACGCGGGCAAGTCGACGTTTCTCTCCCGTGTCTCGGCAGCGCGGCCCAAAATCGCGGACTATCCTTTCACCACGCTGGAGCCGCAGCTTGGCGTCGTGCGCATCGACACGAGCGACTTCGTGCTCGCGGATCTGCCAGGCTTGATCGAAGGCGCGCATGGCGGCGTCGGACTGGGCGACCGCTTTCTCGGTCATGCCGAACGCTGCAACGTCATCCTCCACCTGGTCGACGGTACGGCAAACGAGATCGCGAAATCCTACAAGGTCATTCGCGGCGAACTCGAAGCCTATGGCCATGGCTTGGCCCAAAAGCCGGAAATCGTCGCGCTCAACAAATGCGACGCGATTCCGAAGGCGGCCATCGCCAGGAAGCGCGCTGCACTCGAGAAGGCTTGTGGCCGCAAGGTCTTCGTGATGTCCGGCGTGTCGGGCGAGGGCGTCGATACGGTGCTGCGCGCCATCGTCAAGGAGATCAACAAGAAGCGCAGCCGATCCCATGTTCGCAAGGACCCGAAGCGGGAGTGGGCGCCATGAGCGATCCGCTGTCCCAGGCAAAGCTTGTCGTCGTCAAGATCGGCTCGGCCCTTCTGGTCGATCCCGATAGCGGAACTTTGCGCCGCACCTGGCTGGAATCTCTTTGCGCCGATGTCGCGGTCCTTCGCCGCGAAGGCAAGAATGTCATTCTGGTTTCATCCGGCGCGATCGCGCTTGGGCGGCGCGCGTTGAAACTGCGGTCCGGTCCGCTCAAACTGGAGGAGAGCCAGGCTGCCGCCGCCGCCGGACAGGTTCGGCTGGCGGAAGCTTATGCCGATATCCTGGCAGGAGCAGATATCGTTGCGGCGCAAATCCTTCTCACGCTCGGCGACACCGAAGAGCGGCGGCGCTATCTGAACGCGCGGGCCACATTGAAGACGTTGATCGCGCTCGGCAGCATCGCGGTCATCAACGAAAACGACACGGTGGCGACCGCCGAAATCCGCTATGGCGATAATGACCGCCTCGCGGCGCGCGTCGCCAGCATGATGGAAGCCGATTTCCTGATCCTGTTGTCCGATGTCGACGGACTTTACACCTCCGATCCGGCGCGCGACGCCGCTGCGGCGCATGTTGCCGAGGTCGACGCGATCACGCCGCAGGTCGAAGCCATGGCCGGCGATACCCTGTCGGGCGTCGGCCGTGGCGGCATGGCGTCCAAGCTGGCCGCTGCCAAGATCGCGACGGCGGCGGGCTGCGATGTGATCATCGCCAAGGGGAGTTCGGAACATCCCATCGCCGCGATCCGCAGCGGCGCCCGCACGTCGCGTTTCGCCGCAAACGGCACGCCCGCGGCGGCACGCAAGCGCTGGATTGCGGGGGTTCTTAAACCCCAGGGCACACTCATCATCGATGCCGGTGCCGCCAAAGCATTGGCAGACGGAAAAAGTCTGCTGCCCGCCGGCATTCGCCAGATCGACGGTCGCTTCGAACGCGGCGACGCCGTGGTCGTGAAGGATGACAGCGGGCGCGAGATTGCGCGCGGGCTCGTGGCTTACGGCGCCGGCGACGCCGAACGCATTGCCGGCAAACGCTCGCTCGAAATCGAGGCGATCCTCGGGTATCGCGGCCGCGACGAGATGATCCATCGTGACGATCTCGCGCTGACGGGAGGTGTGTCGTGACCGGTTCATCGACACTCTCCGACGAGATGCTGGCGCTGGGTCGAAGCGCCAAGGGCGCCGCGCGTACCATGCGCGAAGCGTCGACAGACACAAAGAACAAGGCGTTGCGCGCGGCCGCTGCCGCCATCCGGGCGCGCGCGAACGAGATCGCTGCGGCCAACGCGAAGGATATGAGCACGGCGACCGGCCTCACGCCGGCGCTGCGCGATCGCCTGATGCTCGATACCAAACGGATCGAGGCGATGGCGAAAGGAGTCGAGGACGT
>DATLOU010000002.1:0-42832 GCA_035536115.1 Rhizomicrobium sp. | reverse complement strand
GCCGCCTGCCGTTCGTAGCGGGCGAGATCGTCTTTCGTGAGAAAGTCCTTCCAGCGTTCGTTGGTGCCCTTGTTGATGAAGCGCTCGGCACCTTTGTCCCACGCCATGCGCGCCATCGGCACCAGCGCATCGCCGTCCCTTCGCATGCTCTCGAATGTCGCCGCTTCCGCCAGTGTCCGCAACACATCGTCCGCAACCTTGATATCGAGGAACTTGGCGATGCGGCGCATCTCGCCGGCAAGATCGGCTTTCATATCGTTGTAATGCACGAAGAGAACATTCTCGCGCTTGCGTTCGCGCCAATAGGTGTTCTCGTATTCGAAGAAGGGCAGCTCGATGCCGTAGGCTTCGGTCACGTCCGCTTCGGCGTCGCCGATCCAGTTCAGATAGAACTCTCTGGGATCTTCGGGTGTCTCGCGCCGTCGCGGGCGAAGCTTGGGATCGGCCTGCGCCGCCTCGGCCATGCGCGCCAGCATTTCGGGGCGAAAGCCCAGCATGTGGTTGTGCATCGAGATGCAGGCATCGCGTCCGTCGCGCGCGACATGGATGTATTTGACGCCTTCGTAGATCGGCACGCTGTCGAACGGCAGATGCGTCTTGATGAAGCGGCGATGGGTCTGCGCCTCGAGCTTGGCAAGGTCGGCTTCGATGGGGCCGAAGATCGTGGCATCGAGCCAGGGCGCGTTCATGACCACGGGCCTCGGCTCCGGCGTCTGGAAAATCAGGAGATCGACGATCCGCTGCGTCCAGGTCGTGCCGCACTTCGGAAACGTCGCGATCACGATGTCGCCGTTACGCGGGACGAACTTGTCCCAGCGGGTGCTGTCCATGATCGCGGTGTGATATTCGCGCGTCGGCGCGCGCAGCAACTTTGCCATGTGATCCCCAGTTCTTTGTCGCGATCATGCTAGCACGGCGCCTCCCGTCGCCGCGAATGGTTCCATGCATACGTCAACGCCTCGCGCGAAATGGCGCGATGCTGTCGTTCGGATGCAGTTGTGGGGATTTAGCGTAATTGGGGATTTTGACCGTCACGGTTCAAAAGGAAGCTCGATTTTTACAAAAGAAGTTTCAGAAAAAATCCGAGCGCGCAAAGTTATCGAGCAGTCGACGAAAAGACTTCCGCACTTTGGCTGGAAAACGTTTCTTCAAAACGAGGATAAGGTTCTGCGATCGACTCTAGGGATCACTCCAACAATTCCGACAATTTGCGCACCACACGGTCGGGACGGATCGCGCTCCCTTCCGGCAGCCCCGCGCCATGCGCGTCGAACCAGATCGCGTGGATGCCGAGGCGCTGCGGTGCCGCGACTTCCCATTCGAGATTGTCACCCACCATCCAGCTGTCGCGGGCGCCGACTTCCAGGCGCTCGAGCGCATGCAAATAGGCGCGCGGCTCGGGCTTGCCGAAGCCGTGTTCGCCTTCGATCTGGATATGGTGGAAGCGATGTGCGAGGTCGAAGCGCTCGATCTTGGCGCGCTGACCAACGCCATCGCCATTGGTGATGAGCGCCAGCCGCACGCCGCGCTCGCGTAACGTATCGATCGTCTGATGCGCGTCTGGAAAGATGTGCATCTGCTCGTCGCGATAGTCCGTGAAGCGATCGGCGATGGCGTGCTCGATCGTGCGCGCGGGAACTGGAGCGCCTTGACGCGCCAACGCAGCGAATGCATCGCGCACGACTTCGCGTCGCGCCTCGCGCAGCTTCTGCCGCCACGCCCGATGACGCTCGGCCTCGGCCCAGAAGCGCGTCGCCGAATCCTGGATCGCGCCCACCACGCGCGGCGGCGCCAGCGGCTCCAGCTCGGCTGAGAATTCAGCGACGACCGCCGACCAGGCAAGATCGGACCGGCCATAGGCCGAGATGATTGTGTCGTCGAGGTCGAACAGGATGGCGCGGGGAAGGCGAGGCATCACGGCAGTTTAGCGCGATTTGGTGCGAAATTTGGAGTGACGCTGCAAATCCCTCCTCGCCCGTAGCGGAATGTGATGCAAGCTTCTTAGTTGAGGTCGCTCTGGGCGCGGTATATGAACGCGCCAGATATTCCCGGTAGCGAAAATGACCACGCCTGAAGACAAAACCCTGTTGCTGGTGGAAGACGATCGGCCCTTACGCGAACGCCTGGCGCGCGCCATGGAAGCGCGCGGCTTTGCCGTCACCATCGCGGAAAGCGTGGCTGAAGGAAAAGCGCGGGCCAAGGAAGCGCCGCCGGCCTATGCCGTGGTCGACCTGAAGCTCGATGACGGCAACGGTCTCGATGTGGTCGAGACGCTGCACGTGGTCAGGCCCGACAGCCGCGTCGTCGTCCTGACCGGCTTCGGCAACATCGCGACCGCAGTCGCCGCGGTGAAGTATGGCGCGATCGACTATCTGCCGAAGCCTGCCGATGCCGACGACATTCTCGCCGCGCTCCTCGCGCAGCCGGGCTCGAAACCGCGGCCGCCGGAAAATCCGATGTCGGCCGACCGCGTGCGCTGGGAACACATTCAACGCGTCTATGAATTGTGCGGCCACAATGTTTCCGAAACCGCGCGGCGTCTCAACATGCATCGACGCACGCTGCAGCGCATTCTCGCCAAGCGCAGCCCGCGCTAGCATGTGGACGATGACGTCAGGTTTTTGAGAGCCGGGACTTTTTCTTCGAAGCGGAGGCCGCGGCGGCGTCCATCTCCTTCAGCACCTTCTTGGGCGCGATGGCGCGGAAACGCCGCTCCAGCATTTTCCGGAGTATCGTCTTGTCGATGCGCGCGATGCGCACGAGCACGGACGGATAGTCGCGATAGTGATCGGTGATGAAATACGTCCTGGGATCCATCTCCAAGAGGTGATCGCGCTCGTCGATCGAGCCGACGATCCAGACGATCGAGGCGTCCTCGTCGCGTAGCCGCGTGAAGAATTTCTTGGCGATGAAGAAGGACGGCTTGCCGTAAGACAGCTTCTCGCTCGCTTCGGGAAAGGAGAGCGCGATTCTGCGCAAGTCAGCTTTGCTGATCGCCATCGTCGATTTCTGTCAGAGGCAATGTTTCGGCGGCGAGATCGAGCACCGAGGCGAGGCGTTCCGCCGCCACCTTTGCGAAGCGCAGCGTCACGGCCTTGCGCCGGCTGGCATGAACCGAGGCCGGCGTCGCCGGGCGGATGATGGCGCCGCCATAGCGGTCCGCGACGATGAGCCCGGTCGTGGCCGGCACATGGTGATCGGGAAAATCGGGCGGGATCGCGAAATAGAAATGCTCGCAGAATTCGAGATATTCCGGCCATTTGGTGTCGCCGCGCAGATCCGCCAGCGCCACCTTGATCTCGACGCCGAGGAGCGTTCCATCCGGTCCGAGCGCGGCGACGTCCAAGCGCCGCCCGTTCGCGAGGGTGAATTCCAGGATCGGGCTATAGCCTTGCTGGATCAGCAGCCGGCTGACGCCGCGCGCCACGTCCTGAGCCGTTGCGGTGGAAATGATCGCCATGGCGCGATTGGAACATTGTGGGAACGAAAATTCAATCGCCGCTCAAAGCCAGGAGACCGGCGCGCAGATCGGCAAGCCTGGCGCGCGAAAAACCGCGATCGAGTTCGCGGTGCGTGCGTCGCCAGATCGGGACCGCCTGACGGAGAAGGCGTCGGCCCGCCGGGGTCAATTGCAACAAGCGGCTCCTGCGATCCTCGCGCGCAGCGGCAACCTTCACCAGACCTCTGCGTTGCAAGGGCTTGAGATTGGCGGTGAGCGTGGTGCGATCCATCGCCAGCAATTTTGCGACGGCACCGAGGCTCGGCGGCTCCGGACGGTTGAGCGAAATCAAAAGCGAGAATTGTCCGCTCGATAGTTCCACTGCCGCGAGTTCCTCGTCGAAACGCCGCGCCAGCGCGCGCGCCGCACGCTGCGTGTGCAGGCAAAGACAGCTATCGCGCACCTGATGCGTCACGGAGACAGGAATCGAATCAAGTTTTGACATGCATCATTTATGTTGATATCAACGTAATTGTCAACGATAGAGAAAGGACGAGAAGATGCAATATATCGCCTTCTACAAATCCGATGCCCCGCCAAGCCCGCCGTCGCCGGAAATGAGGAAGAAAATGGACGAACTCATCGCCAACCAGCATGGCAAGTTCATCATGGGTGGCGGTTTCCTGGCGCCGGAGCAGGGCTTCCGCGTGCGCCTCAAGGGCAGCGAATTCATGGTCAATGACGGTATCGGCCACGCGATGGATGGAATCGGCAACGGCTTCGGCATGTTGCGCGCGGACTCGAAGGAAGAGCTGCTGCAGCAGGCCAAGGACTTTCTCAAGGTCGCGGGCCCCGGCGAACTGGTGATCCGCACGATGATGGAAGGCCCGCCGCCGAAATAAGAACGGGAGAGCGTCATGCAACGAATCTCACCGTGCTTGTGGTTCGACACTGAAGCCGAAGCGGCGGCGAACTTCTATACCGGCGTCTTCAAGAATTCGAAGATCAAGAGCGTGACGCATTATGGCGAAGCAGGGCCGATGCCGGCGGGAACCGTGATGGTCGTCACCTTCGAGCTCGACGGTGTCGAATTCATCGCGCTGAATGGCGGGCCGATCTACAAGTTCAGCGAAGCGGTGTCGCTGTCGATCGGCTGCCGCACCCAGGCCGAGGTCGATCACTATTGGGATGCGCTGACGAAGGGCGGCGAGGAAGGTCCGTGCGGATGGCTCAAGGACAAGTACGGCCTGTCATGGCAGGTGGTGCCGCTCGAATTCACCGAGCTGATGGCGAGTTCGGATGCCAAGCGCGTCAAGCGGATGACGCAAGCGATGATGAAGATGAAGAAGCTCAACCTCGCCCAGCTCAAGGCGGCGTACGACGCTTAGCCGGCATGCGTCCCTCGCCTTCGACTAGCTCAGGGTGAGGGACTTAATGCAATTCCTCATCCTGAGCTTGCCGAAGGATGAGACCGCCGCCAATTACTCCGCCGCCAGAAGCGCGTTGCCCTTGCTGCGGTCGGCGAAGTTGATGGTCTGAAGGTACTTGATGCCTTCCTCGGCGATGTCGTCGCCGACCATGCGGCTGCCTTCATTCTTGAGCTCGTCCATGTCGACATACATGGCGTAGAACGCCTTGGTGCGCTCGGTGATGATGCCGGCATTGACCAGCGTCTTGATGAGGACGCGGAAGATGTTGGCGGATTGTTTCATCCCCTCGCGGCGGTCGGCGTCCGTGAATGCCTCCATGATGGCGGCGCGCGCCTCCTGCCAGTCGATGCCGACGGACGCGTAGACCATGTGCATCTGCTCGGCATTGACGAGATTGAAGAGGAGAGTCTGGAAGCATTGCGCGGCCCAATCCTCGACAAGGTTCTGCTCGTCCGTCGAAAGCTTCGGGATGGTGCGGTCAGCCCAGATCTTGCCGAACTTGTGATGGAAGGCCTCGTCGGTCATGACGAGCTGGCAAAGCTTGACCAGGAGCGGGTCCTGCGAATTCTGGTAGAGCGTCGCGAACGCGCCCATGGCAAGGCCTTCGACCAGCATCTGCATGCCGACGATCTTCTTGTAAACCTCCGGCGCGCCGACCATTTCCGTCAGCAATGTCTGAAGCGTCGCGCCGCAGGGCAAAGGCGTTCCCCAGCGCGCCTTGATGTAATTGGAAAAGGCGGTGACGTGGCGCGCTTCCTCGCGCGTTTGATTGGCGGCGTATTCCTGCGCGCCGGGATCGCGCAGGATGTGGCAGAGCGAAGCCGAGAGCGCGAGCGCGCCTTGTTCGCCGTGCAGGATCGCCGACAATTGCCAGCGCGTCGACTCGTTGGCGAACTTGATCTTCTGCTCGGCCGACATCGTGTCGCCGATGCGCGTGTGGAAGATCGGAAAAAAGCGCTCCGGCAGGATGGTGTTCTTCGTCGTGTCGAAAGGGGCGGAGAAGTCGATGTACTTCTTGTCGAGCGGATCCCAGAAGTGATCGTGGGTCGCACTGATGATCTTGTCGAAGGCGGTCGAACGCACGCCGTAACGCGCCGGGTTCAGCATGGCCGGAAAATCGTTCGGCGCGACCGCGTCATAGGCATTGTCTTTGGTGATCTGGACCATGGGCCGGCTCCGCCTCTTCAAGCTTGAAATAGTGACGAAGGCGTCAGTGTGAAGGCATACGGCTTAAAAGTCAATGAAAGTGACGCTGGCGTCATAATTCATCGGCTCTCCTCCGGACATTATCCGCCCCACCGCCACAGCAACGCGAAGGTCGAAGCGGCCAAAAACACGCCGACCGCCACAGCGCCCCGCGTTGCCGGCGAAGGCGTGCCCGCTTCGTGCGGCACGTCGGCTCGACCGTTCAGCATCGGCCCGATCAGGTTCTGACCCCGCCAGGCATAGGCGCCAATGGCGAAGACATGCAAAGCCACAAGCCCGAGCAAGACATAAAACAAGTTGGCATGCAGTTGTTCTGCCCATTGCGCATGGTCGTCGGACACGAATGCGGCGAACGGGCCGGAATCCAGACCATCGCGATCAGCCGCGAACAATCCCAACAGCGGCTGAACGCACAAGAGACTGAAGAGCGCCACGACGCTCCAGCCGCCAAGCGGATTGTGCCCGCCATGGTGTGGCGCACGAGCGGTGAGATACGCCAACACCGTTCGTGGACCACGCAGAAAATTCGCAAAGCGCGCCGCCTCGGAACCGGCAAAACCCCAGAACAGCCGAAGGGCCATCAATGCGAGTACGCCATAGCCGATGAGGCGGTGCAGCTCCATCTCATAGCTCTCATACGTCCACCAGCAGAGCGGTATGAGAATGACGAGCGACCAATGGATCATCCTGACGAAGATGTCCCAGACCAGTACACGCCTGGTGTCGCCCGTCATGGTGTTCAATCGCGTGTCCTGAAGTCTGCATGGCAGGAGTCGCACGCCTTCTTGATCGCATCGACCTGGTTGGCGAATTGGCTGGCATCGCCGGCCTTCGCCGCGTCGACGAGCTTGGCGGTTGCAGCTTGGTAGGCGTTGGCGCGCGCGAGGAAGCCTGCGCGATTGCTCCAGACTTCTGCCAAGGCGCCGGTCTCGACGCCGGTCTGGCCGGGACCTGTTCCGTCCGGGTAGAGGGTCTGGAGCGCCACCGCCCAGCCGGCGAGTGCGTCGGCCGCGAACTTCTGCTTGGTCACGTCGCTCCCGGTGTCGACGGCGCGCTTCAACTGCGAGAATGTCACCACCGACATTTCATACGCCGCCTGTCGCGCCCGGATGATTTGAGCTGGTGTCGGCGACGGGACGGATGCCGACTGCGCCGGGGCGAGCTTGCCGGCAGCAAGGGCGACGAGAACTGCAGCGGCTCCGAGATAGAGGTGTCTCTGCATGGCGCAGCTAGCCGGGAAGCTTCGTCCAGGTGACCTGGAACAGGGTCGTATGGTCCCAGGCATATGGCTTGTTCGGCCACACCAGCGAACTCATCGTGATCATTTGACCGCCTTTGAGATAGCCGTACCAGCTCGGCAGCGTGCCGTATTCGTAGAGCGTCGTGCTGAACGTCACGGGAATGACGCGATCGAAGTCCTTGCGCTCAGGCGCGTTGCTCACCCAGCCGATCAGTTCGTGCGCATCACCCGCGGCGGGTCCGGTTGTGGGCGAGATGTTGCCGGAAATCTTGCCGCTCATGAGGTCGATATCGGTGATGTCGACGATCAGATGGTCGACGGGGTTCGTCCATTTTCCGACGAGAGCGCTTTTGAGGGCCGCCTCCAGCGGCGCGGCCCGCTTGCTATAGTCGGGCGCGCCTTGCGACCAGGCGGGAGCGGATAATACGACGAGCGCGAAGAGAACGGTTGCCGCAATCGAGCGCACAGGAGTCTCCGATAGGGTTGCGCATTTAATTAACACTGTTAAATATCATCCGGACATGGACAAAGGCAATGGCGGCGAAGCGTAGCAACAGCGAGCGACTCTATTTTTTCGTCCGCCATATCGGGCGTCGCCTCAGGGACATCGATGTGGCGCAAGGCACGAGCCCGGCACGCATTTCGGCGCTAGCGCACCTCGTCTTCCACGGCATCGACAATGTCGGCGCGATGGCGGATCACGAACGTGTGAGCCGACCCGCAATGACACGATTGGTGCGCGACATGGAACGCGCGGGTCTGGTGAAGCGGCGCGGAGACAAGGGCGATGGCCGCGCCACGCTGGTGGAAGTGACCGCGAAAGGCAGGGCCATGGCTTTTCGCGCCCGCGACGAAAAAATCGCGCTCATCGCAAAACATGTAGAGGGACTTGATGCCGAAACGGCCAAGGCCGTGTCGCGCGCGCTCGACGTGTTCGAGAAAATCGAAGGACGCTAGACGTGCTCGACTCGAGTCTTACGCGTCCTTTTCCTTGAGACTGCCCTTGATCGAGGGAACGCCGCCTTCGAGCCGCTCGTCCGGCGCAACCGCCTGGCGCAGCGCCCGCGCCGTGCCCTTGAAGCAGCTCTCCACGATGTGGTGGCTGTTGTCGGCGTAGAGATTTTCGATGTGCAGGCAGATACCGGCGTGCTGCGCGAAGGCCTGGAACCACTCCTTGAAGAGCTCGGTATCCATCTCGCCGAGCTTCGGCTTGGGGATCTTCACCTTCCAGATCAGATAAGGCCGGTTCGAGACGTCGATCGCGACGCGCGTCAGGCACTCATCCATGGGAATGAGAGCTGCACCGAAACGCGTGATGCCGGCATAATCGCCAAGCGCCTTCTTCACCGCCTGGCCGATGACGATGGCCGTATCCTCGGTCGTGTGATGAAAATCGACATGCAGATCGCCTTGCGCACGGACCTTGAGGTCGATCATGGCGTGATGGCCGAAGCTCTCGAGCATGTGGTCGAGAAAGCCGATGCCGGTGTCGATGTCGCACTCGCCCGACCCGTCCAGGTCGAGTGAAACGGCGATTTCGGTCTCGCGGGTCTTTCTCTCTACGGTCGCGGTACGCATGGCTTGTCTCCGGGCGCCGCCGCAAGCGGCCTGGGCGCTGTCTTAGCCGAAAGTTCCGGCGATGTCGTTAATGCAAGTCGCTCAGTTCGCCGGATTGTCCATCCAGTTGCCGTACATCGGATTGGGCAGGATGAAGCGGTCCGCTCCGATGCCGTCGCCTTGATCCTTCTGGCTCATGGCGCGCAGGATCTCGCCTTTGCGATCCGTGATCGCGAGATCCGTCACCTGATCGCCGAGCCAAAGCGCGATGCGCGGTCGCCCACCGAATTTACGTGCTAACTCCTCCTCCGCACGACGCCATCGCGCCGTCTTGTCGGATGTTTCGGCCATGCCCACTTCGAAGTCGAACAAAATTCCGGCGGCACGGAGCGTATGCTGCGTGACCTGATCGTCGGCCGCCTTGCGGTTGGTGACGATGGCGATGAGACCACCCATGCGGTGGACGACTTGCGTGAATTTGGCGGCGCCCGGAACCGCACGCGCCATATCCGCGCGTACCCAACTTTCCCACTGCGCATCCTTGAACTCGCTGCCGCACAGGTTGCGCTCGCGCTCGAACAAGGAATTGTCGAGCACCGTTTCGTCCGCATCCAGCATCACGATCCAGGTCTGGCGCCGATGCGTCGCCGCGATCCGCCGCGCCGCGCGCAAGGCTTCGTCATAGACGTTCACGGCGAGGCGGCAATACTCCAACGAATTGCGAAACCAGTGCGTTGCCGTCGTCGGTTTTGCCGTCGGTGTGCGGCATTGCCAGGGATCGCTGTCATCCGCAGCGACGGGCGGCACGCTCTCCACTCTTGTTATATAGGCTTGGCAGTCATACGTGAACGCTGCGGCGTGCGCCGGTTGTGCGGCGATAAGTGTCGCGCCTAAACTTGCGGCTGCGAGATAGCGAATTTGCATGGCGCGCCCTTTCGATGCGCGACAATAGGTTGATTGCTATGACGGAAAAAGAGAAATGGCGCTCGACGACGATCCTGTCTGTGCGCAAGGGCGGGTCCGTCGTCGTCGCCGGCGATGGCCAGGTGACGGCCGGCGTCACCGTGATGAAATCCAATGCCCGCAAGGTGCGCAGAATCGGCAAGGGCGACGTGCTCGTCGGTTTCGCCGGTGCCACGGCCGATGCCTTCGCACTTTCCGAGCGGCTCGAAGCCAAGATCGAGCAACATCCCGGTAATCTGGCGCGCGCCTGCGTCGAACTCGCCAAGGATTGGCGCACCGACCGTTATCTCAGGCGTCTCGAAGCGATGATGGCGGTGGTGGACGCCAAGACCTCGCTCATCCTTTCGGGCACCGGCGATGTCGTGGAACCTGAAGACGGTTTGATTGGAATCGGTTCGGGTGGACCGTTCGCACTCGCCGCGGCCAGGGCGCTTCTGACACTGGATCTGTCGGCCGAGGAGGTTGCGCGCCGCGCCATGAAAATCGCGGCCGACATTTGCATCTACACGAATGAGAATGTCGTGATTGAGAGTTTGGCGTCCGTTTGACGCGCATCGCCGCGCTCCCCATATAGGTCAAGATGAACACCTCCTTCACGCCGCGCGAAATCGTCTCGGAACTCGACCGCTTCATCATCGGCCAGCACGACGCCAAGCGCGCTGTCGCCATCGCCTTGCGCAACCGCTGGCGCCGCCAGCAGCTTGCGCCAGAAATGCGAGAGGAGGTGCTGCCCAAGAACATCCTGATGATCGGACCGACCGGCGTCGGCAAGACCGAGATTTCGCGCCGCCTGGCAAAGCTGGCGCAGGCGCCGTTTATCAAGGTCGAAGCGACCAAGTTCACCGAGGTCGGCTATGTCGGGCGCGACGTCGATCAGATCGCGCGTGATCTTCTGGAAGTCGGCATCGCGCAGGTGCGGGCCGCCAAGCGGCGCGACGTCGAGGCGCAAGCCGAAGCGCGCGCCGAGGAGCGCATTCTCGACGCACTCGTCGGCGCTTCCAGCGGCAATACGCGCGAGAGCTTCAGAAAAGCGCTGCGCTCGGGCGAACTCGACTCAAAGGAAGTCGAGATCGAGATGAAAGAGGCCGGCGGCATGCCGGCCTTCGAAATTCCCGGCATGCCGAACGCGCAGATCTCGATGGTCAACATCGGCGACATTTTCGGCAAGGCGTTCGGACAGAAAGGCAAGAAGCGTCGCCTCAGCGTGGCCGATGCGCATGCGCCCCTGGTTGCGGAGGAAGCGGACAAGCTCCTCGACAACGATGCGATCGTGCGCGACGCCATCGAGATGGTGGAGAATAACGGCATCGTCTTTCTCGACGAGATCGACAAAATTTGCGCCCGGAGCGAAATGCGTGGCGGCGGCGATGTCAGTCGCGAAGGCGTGCAGCGCGATCTCTTGCCGCTGATCGAAGGCACGACGGTCGCGACAAAGCATGGGCCCGTCAAGACCGATCACATTCTCTTCATCGCATCCGGCGCGTTTCACACGGCGAAGCCGTCGGATCTTCTGCCCGAACTCCAGGGGCGACTCCCGATCCGCGTCGAGTTGAAGGCGCTGACGCGCGACGACTTCGAGCGCATCCTGAGCGAACCGGAGGCCAGCCTGATCAAGCAGTATGTCGCGCTCTTGAACACCGAAAGCGTCGCACTCGAATTCACCGTCGATGGCATCGCGGCGATTGCCGATCTCGCGGCGCAGGTGAATGCCAGCGTCGAGAATATCGGCGCGCGCCGCCTGCAGACGATCATGGAACGCGTGCTGGACGAGATCAGCTTCTCCGCCACCGAGAAGAGCGGCGACAAGATCGTCATCGACGGGAAATATGTGCACGCGCGTGTCGACGATCTGGCGAAGGATCAGGACCTCTCGCGCTTTATTCTGTAGCTCCGCTCAGAACAAGAATCCTCATCCTGAGCTTGTCGAAGGATGAGGACGCGCGCGCTCACCCCGCGCCGGGCGGCATCTTTTCGAACTGCATCAGACCTGGATCGATATGCGACCAGGGTTGCGCCGACTTGGTATAGAGATTGCCGCCAAGCTTGAGCCAGCTTGGATCGTCCAGCGTTCCCGCCTTCACCACCCAGATGGCGCCGCCTTGCGGCTCGCTGAAGATGGGCGTGCCGCAGCTCGCGCAGAAACTGCGCGTGATGTCCTTGCCGGAATCGCCCTTCACGGTGAAACGCGCCGGTGTTCCCTTGGTCAGACGGAACGCGGCCATCGGGATGACGACGACGGTCGAAAAGCCTCCGCCCGAGGCATATTGGCAATCGCGACAATGGCAGTTCATCACCGCCAGCGGTTCCGAAGACACTTCGTAACGAATGGCGCCACAGCGGCAGCCACCTTGAAACGGTGCAACCATGGCCAATTCTCCCGACCGATTGTGACAATCGAGCCTAGCCGAGCAGACGCCCTCTGTGCCAGTTGACCAAGAGGTCGATTGTTGCAAAAAGGCGCGGCTTCCTCCGGGGCGAAAGGTCGAAAGCGATGATGCGGCAGAACTACCTCTTCACCAGCGAGAGCGTGTCCGAAGGGCATCCCGACAAAGTCTGCGACCGCATCTCCGACGAAGTGGTGGATCTGTTCTTCCGCGAAGGACCAAAGAGCGGCTTGTCGCCCTGGGACATTCGCGCGGCCTGCGAAACCATGGCGACGACCAACCGGGTCGTCATCGCCGGCGAGACGCGCGGGCCCAAGCACATCGGCCACGAGCAGATCATCGAGGTCGCGCGCAAGGCGATCAAAGACATCGGCTACGAGCAGGCCGGCTTTCACTGGAAGACTGCGAACGTCGAAGTCCTCTTGCATGCGCAGTCGCCGCATATCGCGCAAGGTGTCGACGCGTCGGGCAATCGCGACGAAGGCGCGGGCGACCAGGGCATCATGTTCGGTTATGCCTGCCGCGAAACGCCGGAGCTGATGCCGGCGCCGATCTTTTACAGCCACAGGATCCTCAAGCTGCTCGCCGACGCGCGCCACGCCGGCAAGGAACCGAAGCTCGGTCCCGACGCCAAGAGCCAGGTGACGGTGCAGTATGAAAACGGCAAGGCGGTTTCGGCGACGCAGATCGTGCTCTCGACCCAGCATCTCGATGCCGACATGACCTCGAACGATGTGCGCGCCGTCGTCGAACCCTATGTTCGCCTAGCGTTGCCGCAGGGCTGGATCAGCGACAAGACGCTTTGGCACGTCAATCCGACCGGTGCCTTCGTCGTCGGCGGACCGGATGGCGACTGCGGCCTGACCGGGCGCAAGATCATCGTCGATACCTATGGTGGGGCGGCGCCGCATGGCGGCGGCGCGTTTTCGGGGAAGGATCCGACCAAGGTCGACCGCTCGGCGGCGTATGCGGCGCGTTATCTGGCCAAGAATGTCGTCGCAGCCGGTCTCGCCGACCGTTGCACGATCCAGATCTCCTACGCCATCGGCGTTCCCGATCCCTTGTCCGTCTATGTCGACACGCATCAGACGGGGAAGGTCGACGAAGTCAAACTGGAGAAGATTCTCCCGGAGATGATGAGTCTGAAGCCGCGCAACATCCGCGAACATCTGGGGCTGAACAAGCCGATCTATGCGCGGACCGCGGCATACGGTCATTTCGGCCGCGAGCCTGATGCCGAAGGCGGCTTCTCCTGGGAGAAGACCGATCTTGCCGACCAGCTGACGCGCGCTTTTTAAGCGAGAAGCTTGGCCGAGACGACGACAAGGATCGTCGAGAGCGCATAGCGCAGGATATTCTCGGGCAGGCGCGGCGCGAGGTTGCTCGCGAGCATGATGCCTGGAAGCGAACCCAGAAGCAGCGATGTCAGCATTCTGAAATCGATATGACCCATCATCAGATGGCCCGCTCCCGCAATCAGCGTGAGCGGTACTGCGTGCGCGATGTCCGAGCCCACGATGCGCGCGACGGGGGTCTTTGGATAGAGCAGGAGAAGTGCTGTCACGCCGAGCGCACCGGCGCCAACCGACGACAGCGTCACCAGAATACCAAGCGCGGCTCCGGTCAACGTCGTCAGCGCGTGGATAGTCTTCTCACCGAAGGCGTCGAGCCTTGAGGCGTAGCTTGCGATCAGCCTCTTGCGGAAAATAAGAGTCGCCGCGGTCAGGATCAAGGCGAAGCCGAGCGCACGTGAAATCAGGGCATTCAAAGCCGTCGTCTCGCCGGCATAGTGCCTGAGGATCAGCAAAGTGACGAGCGACGCCGGCAAGCTTCCCAGCGCCAGCCGCGCGACCAAGGGCCAATGGATGGTCTTGTTGAAACTGTGAATCAGCGAGCCGCCTGTTTTGGTCACGCTGGCATAGAGTAGGTCAGTGCCGACCGCGGCTGCCGGGTGAACGCCGAAGAGAAGAATGAGGATGGGCGTCATCAGCGAGCCGCCGCCGACGCCGGTCAGCCCGACGATGGCGCCGACCGCGAAGCCGGACATGACGAAAAGCGGATCGATGTGCTGAAGGAATTCCACGGTGGCCCCTCGTTCGAGGCCGGCCTTATTACATAATCTCTATCGTTTTACTAGTATTTAAACAGACGGATTCAAAGCTTGGTAAACCGGGCTTGGATCGGCCCCATCCGACGCCGATTGACCTCGGGACGGCCGATCCGCGACAACGCGCCATGACCGAGGAGCGAAACCACCGTCACAGACGCTTGCTTTACGGGCGCCGCAAGGGACCGAAACTCTCGCAGCGCCAGTCTCGCCTGCGCGACACGCTGCTGCCGCGCCTTGCGCTCAAACTCGCTCAGGGTCGCGACCCGAAAACCTATTTCGCGCAACCCGTCGAGGACGTCTGGCTCGAGGTCGGCTATGGCGCGGGCGAGCATCTTGTCTGGCAAGCCGCCGCCCATCCTGCGATCGGGCTCCTCGGAGCTGAACCATACATCGCAGGCACTGCGAAACTTCTTGGCCGGCTCGACGAAAAAGAGCTTCCGAACATCCGGCTCTACGAAGACGATGCCCGCGATATCATCGCCGCGCTGCCCGACGCGTGCATCGGACGGCTCTTCATTCTCTTCCCCGACCCCTGGCCGAAGACGCGTCACCACAAGCGCCGCTTCATCCAGAGCGAAATGCTTGATCAGGTGGCGCGGATCCTGAAGACCGGCGCGGAGGTGCGCTTCGCCACCGACGATCCGGGCTATCTCGGCTATGCGCTGGAGCGGCTCATGGCGCATCCGGCGTTTCGCTGGACGGCCGAGGGTCCATCCGACTGGAAAACGCGGCCATCCGACTGGCCAAAGACGCGTTACGAAGCCAAGGAGCTGCACGGGGCGCCGGCATTCCTCAGATTCGTGCGGACCTGATAAGGTCCGCTCCATGAGCCTTGAAGATGACGACAAGCCGCCGCGCAACCAGATTTGGGACGATGGCATCGTTTTTGTTGCCGCCTTGCTAACCCTATGCGCAATCGGTGTGTGCTTTTTTCAGTTCACCATCGCGCCGGCCAAGACGGCCCAACCGGCTGCGAATACGGCCGTCCCAGGCGAGGTGACGATCGGCCTTCCGGCCCGAAAGACGCCCGCCGCGCCCTGATTTTCTTCGCCCAGGCTTGATAATCGCACCTTGCCAGCGTACATAGCGCCCATCCCAAACAACAGAACCTACTGTTGTGTGGCGGTCCAAACGGATCGCCGCGCGGGAAAGGTTTTGTTTTTGGAGTAGCGATCATTCTGAGTGCGATGAGCCATCTGGAGCCGATCATCGAACCTGCTATCGAAAAGGCAGGCTTTCGGCTCGTGCGTCTGCGCCTGATGGGCGGCCACACAAAGACGCTGCAGGTCATGGCGGAGCGCCAGGACGGCAGCATGAACGTGGCCGACTGCGCCGTACTCGCGCGTGCGCTGCAGGACTTTCTCGACCGCGAAAGCGTGATCGACGGCGACTTCGAACTCGAAGTGTCGTCGCCCGGCATCGACCGGCCGCTGACCAGGCTGACGGATTTCGCGCGCTGGTCGGGACACGAGGCCAAGATCGAGCTCGCCGCCGCAATCGATGGCCGCAAGCGTTTCCGCGGCAAGCTGCTCGGTCTGGAAGACAATGATGTCGTCATTCAGACGCCGGAGGCGCGCATCGTGTTGCCGTTCAAACAGATCGCGGAGGCCAAGCTGGTCTTGACCGACGCCTTGATCGCCGAGGATTTGAAGGCGCGCAAACGCGCCAGTTGAAGCCATTGGCGCGCAGGAGCGCGCTTAGCAAGGAGAAGACCTATCATGGCCGCCATCGCCGCAAACCGGACCGAGCTTCTGCAGATCGCAGACGCTGTCGCCCGCGACAAGTCGATCGACAAGGCGGTGGTGCTCGCCGCCATGGAAGAAGCGATGCAGCGCGCCGCCAAGCAGCATTATGGCAGCGAGAACGAGATCAAGGTCGAGATCGATCCCAAGACCGGCGAGACCCACGTCTCGCGTTATCTGCATGTCGTCGAACAGGTCGAAAACGACAAGACCGAGATCAGCCTTGCCGATGCGCGGGCGCGCAACCCCGCGGCCCAGGTCGGCGACATCATCGCCGAGACGCTGCCGCCGGTCGATTTCAACCGCATCAACGCGCAGAACGCCAAGCAGGTGATCGTGCAGAAAGTGCGCGACGCCGAGCGCGAGCGCCAGTATGACGAATACAAGGACCGCATCGGCGAGATCGTGCACGGCATCGTCAAGCGCTCCGAATTCGGTTCCGTCGTCGTCGATCTCGGCCGTGCCGAAGGCGTGGTCCGGCGCGACGAGATGATCCCGCGCGAGAGTTTCCGTGTCGGCGATCGCATTCGCGCCTACATCTACGATGTGCGCCGCGAAACGCGCGGACCGCAGATCTTCCTGTCGCGCAGCCATCCGCAATTCATGGTCCGCCTCTTCGCGCAGGAAGTGCCCGAAATCTACGACGGCATCATCGAGATCCGCGCGGTGGCGCGCGATCCCGGCTCGCGTGCCAAGATCGCGGTGATCTCCAAGGATTCCAGCATCGATCCGGTCGGCGCCTGCGTCGGCATGCGCGGCGTGCGCGTGCAGGCGGTGGTGCAGGAACTGCAGGGCGAGCGCATCGACATCATTCCCTGGTCGGGCGAGGCGGCGACCTTCATCGTCAACGCGCTGGCGCCGGCGGAAGTCTCCAAGGTCGTGCTCGACGAAGACACCCACCGCGTCGAAGTCGTGGTGCCGGACGAGCAGCTCTCGCTCGCGATCGGGCGGCGCGGACAGAATGTGCGCCTCGCTTCGCAGCTGACCGGCTGGCAGATCGACATCCTGACGGAAGCCGAGGAGTCGGAGCGCCGCCAGAAGGAATTCAGCGAGCGCACCAAGCTCTTCATGGACGCGCTCGACGTCGACGAGACGGTGGCCCAGCTCCTCGCCTCCGAGGGCTTCGCGACCATCGAAGACGTCGCCTATGTGCCGTTGAACGAACTCGGTTCGGTCGAAGGCTTCGACGAAGAGACGGCGCAGGAACTGCAAAGCCGCGCGCTCGAGTACATCGAGGCGCGCAACAAGGAGATGGACGACAAGCGCATCGCGCTCGGCGTCGCCGACGAAGTGCTCGAGGTCGAGGGCGTGACGCCGGCCATCGCGGTCGCGCTGGGCGAAGCCGAGATCAAGACGCTCGAGGATCTGGCCGGCTGCGCCACCGATGATCTGTTGGGCTATTACGAGCTCAACAAGGAGAAGGAGCGGGTGCGCGTTCCTGGCGCCTTGGAAGGCTTCAACCTGACGTCCGAAGACGCCAACGCCATCGTCATGAAGGCGCGCGTCAAGGCCGGCTGGATCGAAGAAGAACCCGAAGCACCAGAAGAAGTCGCAGAAGGAGAAACATCCGAAGCATGAGTCTGGCCGCCGCCACGAAAGCCGAGGACGACGCGATGCGCGGGCGTGAACGTGAACGCCGCTGCATCGTGAGCGGGGAAGTCTTGCCGGAAGCGAAGCTCATCCGCTTCGTCGTCGGACCGGATGGCGTGGTCACGCCCGATCTTGCCGCCAAGCTGCCGGGTCGCGGCATCTGGGTCGGCGCGAATGCAGCCACACTCGCGTCTGCAATCGCGAAGAACGAGTTCGCCAAGACCGCGAAACACGCCGTGAAGATTTCGCCCGATCTTGCGGCGCGCGTGCCTTTGCTGATCGTGCAGCGCATGCAATCCGATCTCGGCATGGCGCTGCGCTCCGGACAGCTCGTTCTCGGCTTCGATTCTGTGCAGCGCGCCTTGCAGGGCCCGGAGCCGCCTTCGCTGCTGGTGGAAGCGAGCGACGGCGCCCAAGACGGCAAGCGCAAGCTCTTTGCCATCAGCCACGCGCGCGGCCTGAAAGTCGAGACGATTGAGTGCCTTACATCGGCGGAATTGAGCGTGGCCGTGGGGCGCGAGAATGTGATACATGCAGCCCTCAAATCCGGGCGCCTGCAGGAACGGCTGAGCATGGATGCGGAACGGCTCTCGGGCTTTCGTTCCGTGGCCACGCCGGCGGGCCCATATGAAAGTGACGCATGACCGATACGAATGACACCACGAAGAAACCGTCCGGCGCCAAGACGCTGACGCTGAAGAAGACGGAAACTTCGACCGTGAAGCAGAGCTTCAGCCATGGCCGCACCAAGGCGGTCGTGGTGGAGAAGAAGCGTACGCTCGGGCCGGTGGCGGCGAAGCCGTCGGACAAACCCCAGGCGACGCCGGCGTCGGCCAAGACTGCTGCGGCTGCAACGCCGGCAGCGGCGCCGCGCGACGCGGCCCCACGGGCCGGCGTGGTGCTGCGTCAGCTGACAGAAGAAGAAAAGGCGCGCCGTGGCGCCGCCCTTGCCGATGCGCGCGTCTATGAGGTCGAAGCCCGCAAGCGCGCCGAGGAAGATGCACGCCATCGCGCCGTCGAAGAGGAAAAACTCGCACGCGAACGCGAAGCCGCCGCCCGTCGCAAGGCCGAAGAAGACGCGCGCAAGGCGCAAGAGGAACTCGCGCGCAAGCATGCCGAGGAAGAAGCGGCGCGGCGCGACAAGAAGGACGACACGGCTTCCGCTCCAGGCGCGCCTGCGCGCGGCCGCCGTGCGGTCGAAGAAGAGGAAGAGGAGACGACGACCAAGAAAGGCGCGAAGGTCGCCGCCAAGGTTCCTGCCGCCAAGAAGGTCGGAGACGATAATCGCCGCCGCGGCAAGCTGACCGTCACCCGGGCGCTTTCCGGCGATGACGAACGCACGCGCTCCGTCGCCGCCTATCGCCGCCACTTGCAGCGCGTCAACAAGACCGCGCAACAGCAACCTGCTGGTCCGGCGGGCCCGCGCGAGGTGACGATTCCGGAGGCCATCACGGTTGCCGAACTTGCCAACCGCATGGCGCGCCGCAGCGTCGACATCATCAAAGTGCTGATGAAAAACGGCCACATGGCGACGGCCAACGACGTG
This sequence comes from Rhizomicrobium sp., assembly GCA_035536115.1. GTDB lineage: Bacteria > Pseudomonadota > Alphaproteobacteria > Micropepsales > Micropepsaceae > Rhizomicrobium. The sequence goes on along the minus strand of DATLOU010000002.1, from coordinate 23,625 downwards.
ATCGATGCCGACACCGCCGAACTCGTGGCCGCCGAATATGGCCATACCGTCAAGCGTGTCGCGGAGTCCGACGTGCTCGAGGGCCTCAAAGGCGCCGCCGACAGCGACGAGGCGCGCGCGCCGCGTCCGCCCGTCGTCACCGTCATGGGCCATGTCGACCATGGCAAGACCTCGCTGCTCGACGCCTTGCGCAAGACCGACGTCGTCTCCGGCGAGGCGGGCGGCATCACTCAGCATATCGGCGCCTATCAGGTGACGTTGAAGGGCGGACAGAAGATCACCTTCCTCGACACGCCGGGTCATGCCGCCTTCACGGCGATGCGCAGCCGCGGCGCCAAGGTCACCGATCTCGTCGTGCTCGTCGTCGCGGCCGATGACGGCGTCATGCCACAGACGGTCGAAGCGATCGCGCACGCCAGGGCGGCGCATGTTCCGCTCATCGTCGCGGTCAACAAGATCGACAAGGGCGATGCCAATCCGCAGCGCGTCAAGACCGAGTTGCTGCAGCACGAAATCCAGGTCGAAGAACTCGGCGGCGAGACGCTTGCCATCGATGTCTCCGCTACCAAGGGCACCAATCTCGACAAGCTCGAGGAAGCCATCCTGCTGCAGGCGGAATTGCTCGATCTCAAGGCCAATCCCGATCGCTCCGCCGAAGGCGCGGTGATCGAGGCCAAGCTTGATCGCGGCCGTGGCCCGGTCGCGACCGTGCTCGTGCAGCGCGGCACGTTGAAGGTCGGCGACATCGTCGTGGCGGGTTCGGAATGGGGCCGCGTGCGTCTCTTGCAGAACGACCGCGGCGAGACGGTCACGAGCGCAGGGCCGGCAAGCCCGGTCGAAGTGCTCGGGTTGTCCGGCGTCCCCGAAGCCGGCGACGAAATGGTCGTCGTCGACAGCGAAGCGCGCGCCCGCGAAGTCACCGAATACCGCGCCAGAAAGCGTCGCGAAGCGCGCCAGGCGACGACGTCGCGCCAGACACTCGATCAGTTGCTCAAGACCCGCGATGCCGGCGAGAAGCGTCTCCTGCCGCTGGTCATCAAGGCCGATGTGCAAGGTTCGTCGGAAGCGATTCAAGGCGCGCTCGCCAAGCTCGGCAGCGACGAGGTCGGCGTGCAGGTGCTCCAGGCCGGCGTCGGCGGCATCACCGAAAGCGACGTCATTCTGGCGCATGCGAGCGGCGCGGGCGTCATCGGCTTCAATGTGCGCGCCGACAAGCTGGCGCGTGAACGCGCCAAGCGCGATGGCGTCGAACTGCGCTACTACAACATCATCTATAATGTCGTGGACGACGTGAAAGCTGTGCTTTCGGGCATGCTGGCGCCGGAAGTGCGCGAGAGGTTGCTCGGCAACGCGCAGATTCTCGAGGTCTTCACGATTTCCAAGGTCGGAAAGGTCGCGGGCTGCCGCGTGACCGACGGTGTCGTGCGCCGCGGCGCGCGGGTGCGCCTCATCCGCGACAATGTCGTGATCCATGAAGGCGAGCTCTCGACGCTCAAGCGTTTCAAGGACGAAGTGCGCGAAGTGCAATCCGGCAAGGAATGCGGCATGGCATTCGCCAACTACCAGGACATGCAGAAGGGCGACGTCATCGAGTGCTTCGAGGTCGAAACGATCCAGCGCGCGCTCTGATCCGCCATAGCCACGCTGAGCTTGTCGAAGCATCGAAAAAAATGTCGCGACACCACGACCGTACTGCAAACAAGGGCCCGAGCCAACGCCAGCTCCGCGTCGGTGAAATGCTGCGTCACGCGCTTTCGGACGTGTTGCGCCGCGGCGAACTGCGCGATGCCGATCTTGCGGGCGTCTCGGTGACAATCACGCAGGTCAAGCCGTCGCCCGACATGCGCTATGCGACGATTTTCTGCGAACCGCTCGGCGGCAAGAATGCCAAGACCGTGGTCGCGGCGCTCAATCGCCACAAAGGTTTCCTGCGCGGCGAGATGGGCCGTCTCATCGCGCTCAAATTCACGCCCGAGCTGCGCTTTCTGGAAGACGAATCCTTCGCCGAGGCAGAGAAGATTGAAACGCTGCTCAGGTCCTCGCGCGTCGCGCGCGATCTGTCGACGCCGAAGGCCGCAGACATGCCCGACGAAGACGACGTGGACTGATCGTCGCGATGGCGCGCCGCAAAAAAGGTCAGCCGGTGCATGGCTGGGTCGTCGTCGACAAGCCGACCGGCATCACCTCGACGCAAGTCGTGGGAATCGTGAAGCGCGTCTTCGATGCGCAGAAGGCGGGTCATGCCGGCACGCTCGATCCGATGGCGACGGGCATCCTGGCCGTCGCGTTGGGCGAGGCGACGAAAACCGTGCCTTACGCGATGGATGCGGAAAAGACTTACCGCTTCACCGCGCGCTGGGGCGAAGCGCGCGACAGCGACGATGCCGAAGGCAAGGTCACGGCCACGTCCACCAAGCGCCCGACGTGCGAAGAGATCGAAAACGTCCTGCCGCGCTTCATCGGACGCCTGATTCAGGTGCCGCCGGCCTATTCGGCGATCAAGGTCCAGGGGGAACGGGCCTACGACCTCGCCCGCGATGGCGAAACCCCGGTCCTCGAACCGCGCAGCGTCGACGTCCATGCCGCCAGGCTGCTCCGGATACAGGACAGCGATCATACTGAGTTCGAAATCCGTTGTGGCAAAGGGACTTACGTCAGGGCCTGGGTGCGCGATCTGGCGCTGGCGCTGGGCACGTTGGGCCATGTTTCCGCGCTTCGTCGCACCCGCATCGGCGCCTTTTGCGAAGACGATGCGATAGCACTGGAAACGCTCAGGGGTTTTATGCATATTCCCGCCGCTTTTGAGCACTTGAGGCCCATTTCGACCGCGCTGGACGGCATCCCGGCGCTGGCCGTCACGGGCCCGGATGCGGTTCGCCTGAGAAGCGGCAACCCGATCCTGATCCGCGCGAACCAGTTCGCGAAGATCGCGGAGGGCCGCTCCGAAGGGACCGATCTTCAAGGGCTCACTGTTTTTCTCTCGACAGCTGAGGGCGAACCAGTGGCACTGGCCGAATTCGCACAGGGCGAGCTTAGGCCGTTTCGCGTGTTCAACTTTTAGGATCGGATGACCGATGATTACTGCCGAACGAAAGAAAGAAGTCGTTGCGAAATTCGCGACCAAGGAGGGCGACACAGGTTCGCCCGAAGTTCAGGTCGCCGTTCTTTCGGAGCGCATCAACAATCTGACCGAGCATTTCAAATCGCATAGCAAGGACAACCATTCGCGCCGGGGCCTCATCAAGATGGTCCAGACGCGCAGGAAGTTGCTCGACTATGTGAAGGCGACGGATGCCAAGCGCTACGAAGCGCTCATCGAACGCCTGGGCCTGCGCCGCTGAGCGGTTCGGTTTCAAGACAAAAGGAATCCCGCGTGAGTCCGCGATGGTCGCGGACGCATGCGCATACGCGTTTCAGGGCATGGGCCTTGGAAGGCACACATGTACCGGCAGGAGGCCGGTAGAAGCGCCGCGGCAATCCGGCTGCGGCAGACGAAGGAAGAAGAAACAGATGTTTAATGTACAGAAGGAAAGTTTCGAATGGGGCGGCAGAACGCTGACGCTCGAGACCGGCAAGGTTGCGCGTCAGGCCGACGGTGCCGTCGTCGCGACGTATGGCGAGACCGTGGTGCTCGCGACCGTGGTGGGCGACGAAGCGCCGCGCGAGGGCGTGGATTTCTTCCCGCTCACGGTGAACTACCAGGAGCGTTATTACGCGGCGGGAAAGATCCCCGGCGGCTATTTCAAGCGCGAACGTGCGCCGACGGAGCGCGAGACGCTGATCTCGCGCCTGATCGACCGCCCGATCCGCCCGCTGTTCGCCGAAGGCTATCGCAACGAAACCCAGGTCGTGGTGCAGGTGCTGAGCCACGATATGGAAAATGATCCCGACATCGTCGGCATGATCGCCGCGTCGGCTGCGCTGACGATTTCCGGCGTTCCCTTCATGGGTCCGATTGGCGCGGCGCGGGTCGCCTGGATCAACGATCAATATGTGCTCAACCCGCCGATCGACGACATGGTCAATTCCAAGCTCGATCTCGTCGTTGCCGGTACCGCCGATGCCGTTCTGATGGTGGAGTCCGAGGCACAGGAGCTCTCCGAACAGGTGATGCTCGGCGCTGTCATGTTCGGCCATCGCGAAATGCAGCATGCCATCAACGCGATCATCCGTTTGGCGGAGAAGGCGGCGAAGGAGCCGCGCGCCGTGCCGGAGGATGCGCACGTCGCGGTACGCGAGAAGCTCAAGTCGGTTGCCGGCAAAGAGCTCGCCGAAGCCTTCAAAATCGCGCAAAAGCAGGTTCGCGGTGACGCGATCCAAGCCGTGCGCAAGAAGCTCGCCGCCGACTATGTCGGCGAAGGTGAAGGCAGAATCGCCGCCAACACGTTCTCCAACCTGATGCACGACGTGGAAGGCCATGTCATGCGCAACGCGGTGCTCGACACCAAGAGGCGCATCGATGGTCGTGACCTCGTCACCGTCAGGCCGATCGTGGCCGAAGTGGGCGTGCTGCCGCGCACGCATGGTTCGGCGCTCTTCACCCGCGGTGAGACGCAGGCGCTGGTCGTCTGCACGCTCGGCACGGCAGAGGATGAGCAATTCGTCGACAGCCTCGAAGGTACCGGCAAGCAGACCTTCATGCTGCACTACAACTTCCCGCCTTATTCGGTGGGTGAGACAGGGCGCATGGGCGCGCCCAGCCGGCGCGACATCGGTCACGGCAAGCTTGCCTGGCGCGCCATCCATCCGCTTTTGCCGAGCAAGGAAGAGTTCCCCTACACGCTGCGCGTGGTATCGGAAATCACCGAATCCAACGGCTCGTCGTCGATGGCGACGGTGTGCGGCACCTCGCTCGCCTTGATGGATGCCGGCGTTCCTCTGAAGAAGCCGACGGCGGGCATCGCCATGGGCCTCATCCTGGAAGGGGAGCGTTACGCGGTGCTCTCCGACATCCTCGGCGACGAGGATCATCTCGGCGACATGGACTTCAAGGTGGCGGGCACCGAAGACGGCATCACTTCGCTGCAGATGGACATCAAGATCGCCGGCATCACCGAGGAGATCATGCGCGTCGCGCTCGATCAGGCCAAAGGCGGGCGCATCCATATCCTGGGTGAGATGAACAAGGCGATCACCGGCGCGCGAGCCGAGCTTGGCGAACACGCACCGCGCATCGAGCAGATCAAGATCCCGACCGACAAGATCCGCGAAGTGATCGGCTCGGGCGGCAAAGTGATCCGCGAGATCGTCGAGAAGACCGGCGCCAAGATCAACATCGAAGACGACGGCACGGTGAAGATCGCCTCCGCCGACGGCGAATCGATCAAGGCTGCGCTCAAGTGGATCAAGGGCATCGTGGCCGAGCCTGAAGTGGGCGAAATCTATGACGGCAAGATCGTCAAGGTCATGGATTTCGGCGCCTTCGTGAACTTCTTCGGTCCGAAGGACGGGCTCGTCCATGTCTCGGAACTGGCGCCGCAACGCGTCAACAAGCCGAGCGATGTGGTCAAGGAAGGCCAGCAGGTGAAGGTAAAACTGCTCGGCTTCGATGATCGCGGCAAGGTGCGTCTGTCGATGAAACAAGTCGACCAGACCACGGGCGAGGACATTTCAAAGAAGCCGAAGGTGGAAGCGCCGCCCGCCGCGCAATAAGCGGGCTCGCTTTCGAGGTTGGGCATGTTCGTCATCCTGCGCCTGATCAGTCTGGTGTTGATCGTCGCGGCGCTCTTGTTGTTGGGCGCCGACGCGATCTCGTCGCTCGAAAATGGCGGCAAGATCATCGTGCGCTCGCTCGATCAGATCTGGGCCACGCTCGACAAGCCGAGCATGGACGCCTTCCACGCCTGGCTCGATCGCCATCTGGCGCCGGCTCTCGCGCATGGCGTTGCGGCGATCTTTACGCTGCCCGGTTGGGCCGCGACGGGCGTTCCCGGAACGGTGCTGGCGTTTCTCTTCGGCAGACGCGCGCCGGACGCCGCTTAGTTTAGCGGTTTGCGCCCGGAACCCAGAGCACGTCCTTCGCCCCGCCGTCATTGGCCATGCGGCCGGCGACGAAGAGGTGATCGGACACGCGATTGATGTAACGTAGCGCGGCGGGGCTGACTTTTTCGTGCAACGCCAGTTCGACCATCAGCCGTTCGGCCCGTCTGGCGATTGTGCGGGCGAGATGGAGATAGGCTGCCGCCGGCGTTCCGCCCGGCAAGACGAAGGAATTGAGCGGCTTCAGGGTGTCGTTCATCAGATCGATCTCGCGCTCGAGGCGCTCGACTTGCGAATCGACAATTCTGAGCCGGCCTTCGCCGCGACGGCCATTCTCAGGGGTCGCAAGGTCGGCACCGAGATCGAACAGGTCGTTTTGGATGCGGCCCAGCATCTTGTCTAACGCGTCGTGCGCATGGAGCCGTGCCAGACCGATCGCGGCATTGGCTTCATCGACCGTGCCATAGGCCTGGATGCGCAGATCGTGTTTGGGGCGTCGCGTGCCGTCGCCCAGCGCGGTTTCGCCTTTGTCGCCGGTCTTGGTGTAGATGCGATTCAAGGTGACCATGCGCGCAAGGCTAGCGTGTGGAACGGTCGCGGCAAAGGTGGGTTGCGGCTTGAGGCCTTGCAGATATGATCCGGCGTCTTCCAGCAAATAAAGTGTCAACCATGCCTGTCTCCGCGCCTGAAATCGTCGAAGTCGCCGAAACCCGCGTCGCCTGCGAGGGCGTCGGCGGGACACTTGGCCATCCCAAGGTCTATCTCGAAATGGGCGACGAGGATTTCGTCGTCTGTCCCTATTGCGACCGGCGCTTCGTGCTGAAGGCGGGAGCCGAACGGCATTGAGCGCCAAAACCAAAGCGCTGGCAAAGGGCGATCACCTCTACCTGATCGACGGTTCGGGCTATCTCTTCCGCGCCTATCACGCGCTGCCGCCATTGACGCGAAAGTCGGACGGCCTGCCGACGGGCGCGGTCTCCGGCTACTGCAATATGGTATGGAAGCTGCTCGAGGACATGAAAGGCGGCGAGCGGCCGACCCATCTTGCCGTCGTCTTCGATGCCGGCGAGGTGACTTTCCGCAACAAGCTCTATGACAAATACAAGGCGAACCGGCCGCCGCCGCCCGAAGACCTGATCCCGCAATTTCCCCTGGTGCGCGATGCGACACGCGCCTTCGGGGTCGCCTGCGTCGAACAGAAGGGCTACGAGGCCGACGATCTGATTGCGACCTATGCGCGTCTGGGACGCGAGGTCGGGGCGCGCGTCACGATCATCTCCTCCGACAAGGATCTCATGCAGCTTGTCGTCGACGGCAAAGTCGAAATGTTCGACACCATGAAGAACAAGCGCATCGGTTCGGCCGAGGTCATGGAGAAATTCGGCGTGCCGCCGTCCAAGGTGATCGAGGTCCAGGCGCTGGCGGGCGATTCGACCGACAATGTGCCTGGCGTGCGCGGCATCGGCGTCAAGACGGCCGCCGAATTGATCAATCTCTATGGCGACATCGAGACGTTGATCAAGCGCGCCGGCGAGATCAAACAACCCAAACGGCGCGAGACCTTGCTCGAAAACGCCGACAATGCGCGCATCTCCAAGAAACTCGTGACGCTGGACGACAAGGCGCCGCTGCCGGAAGGACCCGAGCATTTCGCCGTGCATGAGCCCGAGCCGACAACGCTGATCGCCTTCCTCAAGAGCATGGAATTCACCGCCATCACCAAGCGCGTGGCGACGCGTTTCGGCATCGAGGATATCGACGCGATTGGCGCCGCGAGCGGACCGGCCGCGCAACCGCCGGCGCTGCAGGAAGAAATGGCGACGCCGGGTCCGGGGGCCAGGGACAAGACCGCCGTGACGGTCGGTGCGGTGGCAGCGCGCGCCGCGATCCTCCGTGCCATCGATCACAATGCCTACGAAACCGTGACCACGCTGAAGCGGCTCGATGAGTGGATCGCGCGCGCCCGCGAAACAGGGTTCGTCTGCATCAATGCCAACACCTCGTCGTCCGATGCCATGCAGGCGGAGCTCTGCGGCATTTCTCTCGCGGTCGCGCCGAACGAAGCTTGTTACGTCCCTTGCGGTCACTCGAAGGGCAAAGGATTGGCGCTCGATGGCGGCAAGGGCGATCTCGAGCAGTTGCCGGAAAAAGACATACTCGCGCAGCTGAGACCGCTTCTGGAAGACGATAGCGTTCTCAAAGTCGCGCAGAGTCTGAAATACGACTATCTCATCTTCCTCGAGCGCGGCATCCGCATCACGCCGTTCGACGACCCGATGTTGATCTCCTACGTGCTGGAAAGCGGCGTCCACGGCCATGGCAGGGACGAACTCTCGCAATTGCATCTCAACCATGCGCCGATCGAGTTCGACTCCGTCGCCGGCAAGGGCCGGGAGAAGGTCAGCTTCGATCAGGTCGCCATCAAGGAGGCGACGCGTTATTCGGCCGAACAAGCCGATGTGACCTTGCGGCTTTATCTCTTGCTGAAACCGCGTCTGGCTGTTTTGGGCAAGACGACGACCTATGAAACGCTGGAGCGGCCGCTGGTCCCGGTGTTGGCGGACATGGAGCGCGCCGGCGTCTCGATCGATCTCAACCTGCTGCGCAAACTCTCCAACGACTTCGCGCAGGATCAGGCCAAGCTGGAAAAACAGATCTACAAGCTCGCCGGAGAGGAATTCAACATCGGTTCGCCCAAGCAGTTGGGCGATATTCTGTTCGGGAAATTCTCGCTGCCGGGAGGGCGCAAGACCAGGACCGGTGCCTGGTCGACGGACGTCGACATTCTTGAAGAAGTCGCAGCGCAGGGGCATGACATCGCCCAGAACGTGCTGGATTGGCGCGCTCTGGCGAAATTACGCGGCACCTATACCGATGCGCTGCCGAACTACATCAATCCCAGGACGGGGCGCGTGCACACCTCCTATGCGATGGCTGCGACCTCGACGGGACGTCTCGCATCGATCGATCCCAATTTGCAGAACATTCCGGTTCGCACCGAAGAGGGCCGTAAGATCCGCCGGGCCTTCATCGCGCCCAAAGGCACCAAGCTCATCAGCGCCGACTACAGCCAGATCGAGCTTCGACTCCTTGCGCACATCGCCGACATCCCGCAGTTGCGCAAGGCCTTTGCCGACGGCACCGACATTCATGCGATGACCGCGTCGGAGATTTTCTCGGTGCCGGTCAAGAATATGCCGGCCGAGGTGCGCCGGCGCGCCAAGGCGATCAACTTCGGCATCATCTACGGCATTTCGGCGTTCGGGCTCGCCAACCAGCTCGGTATCGCGCGCGGCGAGGCCGACGACTACATCAAGAAGTATTTCCAGCGCTTCCCCGGCATTCGCGACTATATGGAAACGACCAAGGCATTCGCGCGCGAGCACGGCTATGTCGAGACTTTGTTCGGCCGGCGCATGCATATCCGCGACATCAAATCGACGATTCCGGGCCATCGCGGCGGCGCCGAACGCGCGGCGATCAACGCGCCGATCCAGGGGAGCGCCGCCGACATCATCCGCCGCGCGATGGTGCGCCTGCCGATTGCGCTCGCCGACAAGAAGCTCAGCGCGAAGATGCTGCTACAGGTGCATGACGAGCTCATCTTCGAAACGCCGGACGCCGAAATCGAAAAGACGCAGGAACTGGTGAAGGCGGTGATGGAGAGGGCGGCGCACCCCGCGATCCAACTCAGGGTGCCGCTGACGGTCGATGCGCGCGCGGCTGCGAATTGGGACGCCGCGCACTAGCTCATCCTTCGACAAGCTCAGGATGAGGACATGGCACAATACCTCATGCTGAGCCTGTCGAAGCATGACTATTCTTCGTATTCGAACTCGATCAGATAGACCTTCTCGCCTGGGCCGTGCTTGGCCACCTTCAGCAGATCAACGACGCCGGCAAAGCCGGACCGTCTGGCAAGCGCCGGCGTGATGTCGGAGAGCGTGATCTGGCGGATCGATTGCACCACGATGTGGCCGCGACCCATCGGATAGCGGCCGCCTGCCTTCACGTGCGGCTTTTGCCAGATCCGCACACTGCAGGTGACATCGCCGCGCCTGACGGGTTCGCGAAGTCGCTTGGTGAATTGCATGGCTCAGTCAGCCGGATCTGGCATGGCCTGAAAGATCCAGGATTGTCGGCGCGTCGCCGCAAAGCGTGCACCCGGGATCGCGTTTGAACGTCACGGTGCGAAAACGGGTCGCCAGCGCTTCGTAGATCAAGAGGCGTCCGGACATGCTTTCACCGACGCCCGTGATCTCCTTGATCACTTCCAGCGCCTGCAGCGTCCCCATGACCCCGGCCGCGGCGCCGAGCACGCCGGTCTCCGAGCAAGACCGTGCCGTGCCGGGCGGCGGTGCTTCGGGAAAGAGACAACGATAACAGGGTCCTTCATGGTCGTGCGCCTTGAAGGTGGCGAGTTGCCCATCAAATTCGGTCACCGCGGCGGACACCAAGGTGCGTTTGGCGAAGTAGCAGGCGTCGTTGACGAGAAAGCGGGTCGGAAAATTATCCGAACCGTCCGCGACAATGTCATAGCGCGCGATGAGATCGATGGCGTTATCCGGCGTGAGGCGAAAGGCGTGGCGCTCAACCGTCACGCCGGGATTAAGCGCGTTGATCATGTCGGCGGCGGAATCGGTTTTGAGATGACCGACCCGATCTGTCGCATGCGCAATCTGGCGCTGGAGATTGGAGAGACTGACGGTGTCGAAATCGACGATGCCGAGCGTGCCGACGCCGGCCGCGGCGAGATAGAGCAGGACCGGGCTGCCGAGCCCGCCCGCGCCGACAACCAGCACCCGCGCCGCCCGGAGCTTCGCCTGGCCGGGGCCGCCCACTTCGCGCAGCACAATATGGCGGGCGTAGCGCTCAACTTCCTCGTCGCTCAAGCTCATGAGAGGGGTCATAGCGTTTCCCATGCGCCGATAAAACCCGGGGGAAGGTCGGGTTCGCGCCTGGAACCAGGCCTGGCGCAATTTCTAACCCATTGTATCTGGCCATATTTACCTGGTAACCGCCTTTGGTTCTTCGGTTGAAGCCGAGGGTGGCACCCTCTATTTTGGGCGCATACAAGACTGAGTCCGCGGGTCACGCGGCGCCGGGTGGGAAGCGTTTTTTCAGAGGTATTTTCAATGTCGAATGACGGGCCGAGCGGTCTGGAACAACAAGGCTTTCGCAATCTCAAGAAAGTGCACTGGAATCTGAGCGCGCCGGAACTTTACGAAATCGCGGTCGCGCGCGGCGAAGGCCGCGTCGCCAAAAACGGACCGCTTGTGGTTCTGACCGGCCAGCACACCGGCCGCTCGGCATCGGACAAATTCGTCGTGCGCGATGAGGCGAGCGAAAACCAGGTCTGGTGGGACAACAACAAAGAGATGACGCCGGCCCACTTCGACGCGCTCTATGGCTCGATGCTGTCCTACGCGCAGGGCCGCGAACTTTTTGCCAAGGATCTCTTCGGCGGCGCAGATCTCAGTCACCGCCTGCCGGTGCGCATCATCACCGAATATGCCTGGCATTCGCTGTTCGTGCATCAGCTCCTGATCCGCCCGACGGCAGAACAGCTCAAGGTTTTTTCGCCCGAGTTCACCATCATCGATCTTCCCGGGTTCGAAGCCGATCCCAAGCTGCATGGCTCGGCCAGCGGCACGGTGATCGCAGTGAATTTCACCAAGAAGCTGGTGCTCATCGGTGGCACGTCCTATGCGGGCGAGATGAAGAAATCGGTCTTCACAATTCTCAACTATCTGCTGCCGGCGAAACGCGTCATGCCGATGCATTGCTCGGCCAATGTCGGCAAGGACGGCAAGGCCGCGATCTTCTTCGGCCTTTCCGGCACCGGCAAGACGACATTGAGCGCCGACGCGTCGCGCACGCTGATCGGCGACGATGAGCATGGCTGGAGTGAGCATGGCGTCTTCAATTTCGAAGGCGGCTGCTATGCCAAGGTCATCAGGCTTTCGAGGGAGGCGGAGCCCGAAATTTATTCGACGACCGAGCGCTTCGGCACGGTTTTGGAAAATGTCGTGATGGATCCGAAGACCCGCGAACTCGATCTCGACGATGCGCGCCATGCGGAAAACACCCGCGCCGCCTATCCGATCGATTTCATCCCGAATGCGAGCGAAACCGGCCGGGCCGGACATCCCAAGAACGTGATCATGCTGACGGCGGACGCCTTTGGCGTTCTGCCGCCGATCGCCAAGCTCACGCCGAGCCAGGCGATGTATCACTTTCTTTCGGGCTTCACGGCGAAGGTAGCCGGAACCGAAAAAGGCCTGGGCAAGGAACCGCAGCCGACCTTCTCCACCTGTTTCGGTGCGCCCTTCATGCCGCGCCATCCGTCCGAATACGGCAATCTCCTGCGTGATCTGATCGGCCTGCACCAGGCCGATTGCTGGCTGGTCAACACGGGTTGGACCGGCGGCGCCTTCGGGACCGGCTCGCGCATGCCGATCAAGGCGACGCGCGCCCTGCTTGCGGCCGCTTTGGACGGGTCGCTTGCGACGGCGGAGATGCGGGTCGATCCGCACTTCTCCTTCCGCGTGCCGGTCGCGGTCAAAGGCGTCGACGCCAAGATCCTCGACCCGCGCGATACCTGGGCCGACAAGAAGGCCTATGACGTACAGGCCCGGAAGCTGGTCGCCATGTTCCGGGACAATTTCAAGAAATTCGAATCGCATGTCGGGCCCGATGTGTTGCAGGCCGCGCCGCATTTGGCGGAAGCAGCCGAGTAGCCCGTCTGAAGGAGCGCCTTGATGGTGAGGACGTTGGGATTGAATCACATCAATCTGAACGTGACCGACCTTGAGCGCTCGGAACGCTTCTATCTTGCTGCCTTTGGCTTGGAGGTTCGCTTCCGCGAAGGCGACGACATGGTCTTTGTCGGTTCGCCAGGCGCGCACGATCTCATCACGCTCTGTCAGGCCAAGCCCGGCGAAGCGATCGGCAATGGCGGCGTCTCGCATTTCGGTTTTCGCGCCCAGCCTGCGGAATTCGACGCGATGGTCGAGCAGGTAGAACGCGCGGGCGGCAAATTGCTGAGGCGCGGGCATCATTCTCAGAACGAGCCGTTTGCCTACTTCACGGATCCGGATGGCTACACGATCGAGCTCGGTGCCTGACGTCAGCCCTGGCGATAAACCCAGACGCGGGCAGGGGGCAGATTGAAGAGCACGAGCGCGGCAAGCGTGACGCTCACGCCCGGCGGCGCCGCGACGGGGGCGTGCAAGCCATAAGAGAATTGCACCAGCGGCGCGCCCGGCTTGAGCCGTGCGAGCAGGCCCTGCACAAAGCGTTTGCGGCGCTCGAGACTATGGTTCAGGAGCGGCACACCGGAAATGATGCCCGCAAACGGCTCGCGGTCTCCAAGCGTGCGATCGAGATCGAAGGCGTCGCCCTTGATCAGCTTGATGCGGGGAAATCGCTGCGCGATCAGGCGCGCGAATTCCGGATCATATTCGATCGCCGTGATCTGATCCGGCGACACGCCGCGTTCGATGAGCGCCTGGGTGGCGACGCCGGTTCCAGGACCAATCTCGAGGATTGCTCCTTTTGTCGGCATCTGGGCGGCGATGGCGTTCGCAAGAGCCCGGCTCGACGGCGCGATCGCGCCTACCAGCTTCGGCTTCGCAACGAGTCGGCCGATGAAGCGCAGGCTGTCGGACATCGCAGTTCCCATGGCAGGCGAAGGTAGGGGCTGGCTCATCGGTCGACAAGCTGGATGACGGGGATCACGCAAGCTTGTGAAACAACAACAATCTCGCCGCCTGAATGTTCCCTAGTTCTTCGCAGCCGGATTGAGGAAACTCCTGGCCTTGGCAAGCCAGCTCTCGCTCGCGGGATTGCAGCCCTCATCGTTGAGTTGGTCGAATTCGCGCAGCAGTTCCTTCTGCCGCTTGCACAGTTTGACCGGCGTTTCGACCGCAATCTCGACATAGAGATCGCCGTGCATGCCGCCGCCGCGCAACACCGGCATGCCCTTGCCGCGTAGCCGGAACTGACGGCCCGTTTGGGTACCTTCGGGCAATGTCACCTTGGCATGACCGCCATCGAGCGTCGGTACATCGATCGCGCCGCCGAGTGCGGCGAGCACGAACGACACCGGCGCATGACAATAGAGATCGTGTCCGTCGCGCTGGAACATCTCGTGCGCCTTGACCGAGACGAAAATGTAGAGATCGCCCGGCGGTCCGCCGTTCATGCCTGCCTGGCCTTCGCCCGAGAGCCTGATGCGCGTGCCCTCCTCGACGCCGGCGGGAATGTCGACGCTGAGCGTGCGTTCCTTCTGCACGTGACCGCTGCCTTTGCACGGCTTGCAGGGATGCTTGATGATCTTGCCGCTGCCTTTGCAGCCGGGACAGGTGCGCTCGATGGTGAAGAAGCCCTGCTGTGCGCGAACTTTGCCGACGCCGGAGCAAGTCGGACATTGTTCCGGCTTGTGTCCCGGCTCCGAGCCGCTGGCGCCGCAGGCCTCGCAGGCGACCGCGCTCGGCACCTTGATCTGGACGTTGCGGCCTGTGAACGATTCCTCGAGCGTGACCTCCAGATTGTAGCGCAGATCGCCGCCGCGATTTTGCCGCCGCGCACGCCGTCCGCCCATGAATTCGCCGAACAGATCGTCGAACACATCGGTGAACGAAGACGCGAAGTCGAATCCGCTGGGTCCGCGGCCGCCCATGCCGTTCTCGAACGCGGCATGGCCAAACCGATCATAGGCGGCGCGCTTCTGATCGTCCTTCAGGACGTCATAGGCTTCGTTGATTTCCTTGAATTTGACCTCGGCGGTGTGATCGTGGGGATTGCGGTCCGGATGCAGCTCCATGGCGAGCTTGCGGTATTTCGACTTCAACTCGGCGACACTGGCACCCTTCTGGCAGCCAAGGGTCTCGTAGTAGCAGCGCTTCATGGCGCAAGCCTGCGCGTGCGCCAGAAGTCAGAAGACAGAAATCGGAAATCAGAAATGTGAGTTGTCATAGAAGACTCATGGTTTCCGAGTTCCGATTTCAGATTTCCGAGTTCAGACTTCCGACTACGCCGCGCCCTTCTTCTTGTCGTCGTCGACTTCGGAGAACTCCGCATCGACGACATTGTCGTCGGGCTTGGAGCCTCCGGCCGGGTCGCCCGGCGGCGTGCCATCACCCCCTTGGCCACCGTGACTGGCCTTCTACCTCGCGTCGCCAAGCTTCCTCGAGGCCTGGGCGAGCGCCTGGGTCTTGGCCTGGATGCTTTCGACATCGTCGCTCTTGACCGCTTCCTTCAAGGTCGCGATCGCGTTCTCGATGTTACTGCGTTCGCCGGCGTCGATCTTGTCGCCATGCTCGGACAAGGCCTTCTCCGTCGAATGGATCAGCGCATCGCCTTGGTTCTTCGCTTCGACCAGCTGACGGCGCTTCTTGTCTTCCGCGGCATGGCTTTCGGCTTCCTGCACCATCTTCTTGATGTCGGCTTCCGAAAGGCCGCCAGAGGCCTGGATGCGGATCTGCTGTTCCTTGTTGGTCGCCTTGTCCTTTGCTGTGACGGAGACGATGCCGTTCGCGTCGATGTCGAAGGTGACTTCGACCTGCGGCACGCCGCGCGGGGCCGGCGGAATGCCCATCAGATCGAACTGGCCGAGCAGCTTGTTGTCCGCCGCCATTTCGCGCTCGCCCTGGAAGACGCGGATGGTCACGGCGGTCTGATTATCCTCAGCCGTCGAGAAGATCTGCGACTTCTTGGTCGGGATCGTGGTGTTGCGGTCGATCAGGCGGGTGAAGACGCCGCCCAATGTCTCGATGCCGAGCGAAAGCGGCGTGACGTCGAGCAGGAGCACGTCCTTGACTTCGCCCTTGAGCACACCGCCCTGGATGGCCGCGCCGATGGCGACAACTTCGTCCGGGTTGACGCCCTTGTGCGGCTCCTTGCCGAAGAGTTGCTTGACGACTTCCTGCACCTTGGGCATGCGCGTCATGCCGCCGACCAGGATGACTTCGTCGATCTGGTTGGCCGATACGCCGGCATCCTTGAGCGCCTGCTTGACCGGGCCGATCGTCTTCTGGATCAGATCGTCGACCAAAGCTTCGAGCTTGGCGCGCGTGATCTTGATCGTCAGATGCTTCGGGCCGGAGGCGTCGGCGGTGATGAAGGGCAGGTTCACTTCGGTCTGCGCCGCGCTCGAAAGCTCGATCTTCGCCTTTTCGGCGGCGTCCTTCAGCCGCTGAAGCGCCAAGCGGTCGCTGCGCAGATCGATGCCGTTCTCTTTCTTGAACTCGTCCGCGAGATAGTTGACGAGGCGTTGGTCGAAGTCCTCGCCGCCGAGGAAGGTGTCACCGTTGGTGGACTTCACCTCGAACACGCCGTCGCCGATTTCGAGCACCGACACGTCGAAGGTGCCGCCGCCAAGGTCATAGACTGCGATCGTGCCCGAGCCCTTTTTGTCGAGCCCATAAGCGAGCGCGGCTGCGGTCGGCTCGTTGATGATGCGCAGAACTTCGAGGCCCGAGATCTTGCCGGCGTCTTTCGTCGCCTGGCGCTGCGCGTCGTTGAAGTAGGCGGGAACGGTGATGACGGCTTGCGTCACCTTTTCACCGAGATGCGCTTCCGCGGTCTCCTTCATCTTCTGCAGAATGAAAGCGGAAATTTCCGAGGGCGAGAAACGCTTGGCGTCGCGGCCCTGGACCCAAGCATCGCCATTGTCGGCCTTGATGATCTTGTAAGGCACCATGCCGATGTCCTTCTGGGTCATCGGATCGTCGAAGCGCCGGCCGATGAGGCGCTTGATCGCGAAATAGGTGAATTCCGGATTGGTGACCGCCTGGCGCTTGGCCGGCTGGCCGATGAGGCGTTCGCCGTCCTGGGCGAAGGCCACGATGGAGGGCGTGGTGCGCGCGCCTTCCGCATTTTCGATGACTTTGGGGGTCGAGCCCTCCATGACCGAGACACACGAATTGGTCGTACCCAGGTCGATACCGATGACTTTAGCCATGTTGTTTTCCTTCCTTGGAGCGGCGGGTTCCTGGCCCCGAAGGCGCCTTCCGGCCCGTCCTCTTTGAATCAATTGGCAAAACCGGCAAATGGCTTAAATCCATGCCGGTCCAAGGGGGTATATAGGGACGGGGTCTCGTCCCTGCAAGCGTTGAAGCCCAGTCGATTCGGCCGATTTTGCCGCATCCTGCTGCGGCGCAACCTAGCTTGCCGCGTGATCTGCCAGGATGTCGGCGATACAGGCGCTGACCTTCTTGGCGGTCGGGATGTGCAGGAATTCGTTGGGCCCGTGCGCGTTGGAATGCGGGCCGAGAACGCCGGTGACCACGAATTGGGTCTTTGGATATTTCTCGCCGAGCATCGCCATGAAGGGAATCGAACCGCCTTCGCCCATGAACGCGACGGGCTTGCCGAAATGCGCAACGCTCGCCTTGTTCAACGACGCAGCAAGCCAGGGCGCGAGCTTCGGCGAATTCCAGCCGGTCTGGCCGTCATCGGCGTCGAATGCGACCTCGGCCCCATATGGCGCGCTCTGCTCGAGTTCGCGCTTGAGCGCGGCTGTTGCGTTTGTCGCATCGCAGGTCGGCGGCAGACGGATGCTGAGCTTGGCAGTCGAATAGGGCAGAAGCACATTGCCGCCATCTTCCGGTAAGGGATAACCAGCCATCGCGGTGACGGCGAGTTGCGGCCGCCAGGTGCGATTGAGAATGAGCTCCGTCAGGTCGGCCGCCATCGGTTTGGTGGCGCCCGCCAGCGGCATTTTGGTGTAAACCTCCGGTCCCAGGATTTCAGCGGACTTGCGCGCCTGCTCGAGCCGGTCCGGCGGCACCTGAACGAAGAGCTCATCCATCTTGATCTGACCGGACGCTTCGTCCTCGATGCGCGAGAGAAGACCGCGCAGGATGCGGAACGACGATGGCACGATGCCGCTCGCGTCGCCCGAATGCACACCTTCGGTGAGTACGCGCACCGTGAGGTCGCCCATCGCGATCCCGCGCAAACTTGTGGTCAGCCAGAGCTGATCGTAATTGCCGCAGCCGGAATCGAGACAGACGACGAGATCCGGCGTGCCGATGCGCGTCGACAAATGATCGATATAGAAAGGCAGGTCATAGCTGCCCGATTCCTCGCACGCCTCGATCACGATGACGCAGCGCGCGTGCTTCTTCTTGTCTTCGCGGAGCGACAAAAGCGCGGCAAGCGAGGCGAACATCGCATAGCCGTCATCGGCGCCGCCGCGCCCGAACAACTTGTCGCCCTTCATCACGGGCGTCCACGGACCGGTGCCTTCCGCCCAACCCACCATTTCCGGCTGCTTGTCGAGATGGCCGTAGAGCAGCACCGTGCCCTTCGCCTCGCCTGGAATCTCGATGAAGATCAGCGGCGTGCGCGAGGGCAGACGGACGACTTCCAGCGTCGCGCCGGCGAGGCTCGCGATCTTCTGGCGCGCCCACGTCTCGAATAGCGCGACGGCCCGATCCATGTGGCCGTGCTTTTCCCAATGGGAATCGAAGTGCGGCGACTTGTTGGGAATGCGAATATATTGCGTCAGCGTCGGAAGGATTTCGTCGTCCCAGATGCGGTCGATGAAGGAAGGTACGGTCATGGGCACGTGCTCGTCGAATAGCGTTGCACTATAGCGCGGCAATCACCGCCGCATTGTAAATCTCGCTCATCTTCGCGCCCAGGGGCGCGATCTGAACCGGTTTTTCCAGACCGACAAGCAAAGGTCCCATCATCGACACGCCGCCAAGCTGTGCCAGGAACTTGGTGGAAATTGCGGCCGAATGGATCGCCGGCATGATCAAAACGTTTGCCGTGTCGGTCAGCCGGCAGAAGGGATAGAGCAGCATTTTTTCACGATCGAGCGCCGCATCGACGGCGATCTCGCCGTCATACTCGAAATCGACGCCGCGCTTGTCGAGAATGTTCACCGCCTCGACGATGCGTTCACTGCGCTCGCTGCGCGGGAAACCGAAGGTCGAAGATGCAAGCAGCGCCACGCGCGGCACGAAACCGAAACGGCGCGCTACGGCTGCCGTCTGCACCGCGATGTCGGCAAGCTCGTCGGATGTCGGCATCTCGTGCACGCTGGTATCGCCGACGAAGACGAGGCGCCCCTTGGCGAAAATCAGCATCACGCCGACAGGCCGCTCGCCTCTCGGCGGATCGAGCACGAGGCGCACATCGCCAAGCGCTGTCGCATAGTTGCGGGTCGTGCCGGTGACCATGGCATCGGCATGACCCGCGGCAAGCATCGAGGCTGCGAACACATTGCGATCGTTGGTCACCAAGCGCACCGCATCGCGATAGAGCGCGCCGCGCCGCTGCAGCCGCTTGTACAGCGCCTCGGCATAAGGCTGGGCTTCTTTCGCCGAGTGCGGCACGCGGATCTCGAGCGATGTCTCTTCGAACCCAGCCTTCCGGATGGCGGAACGCACGACATCCTCTCGTCCCACCAGGATCGCCTTGCCAAGCCCGGAATTCTGGAAGGCGGCCGCGGCGCGGATGACGGATTCCTCCTCGCCTTCCGCGAACACGACGCGCTTGGGATTGGCACGCACGCTGGCAGTGATGCGCTGGAACAAGTCCGCAGACGGATCGAGGCGCGCCGAGAGCTGAAAACTGTAGGCGTCCAGGTCCTTGATCTCGAGCCTGGCCACGCCCGATTTCATCGCGGCCTCGGCGACCGCGCGCGACACGCGGCTGATCAGGCGGGGGTCGAACGGCACGGGGATGATATAATCGGGGCCATAGACCGGGCGCGCGCCGCGATAGGCCGCCGCCACTTCATCAGGCACATCTTCGCGCGCCAGTTCGGCCAGCGCGTAAGCCGCGGCGATCTTCATCTCTTCATTGATGGTCCTGGCGCGCACGTCGAGTGCGCCGCGGAAGATGTAGGGGAAGCCCAGAACATTGTTGACCTGATTGGGATAGTCGCTGCGGCCGGTGGCGACGATCGCATCGGGGCGCACGGCCTTGGCATCTTCCGGCGTGATCTCCGGGTCGGGATTGGCCATGGCGAAAATGATCGGCGCCTTGCGCATGCTCTTGACCATCGCCTGTGTCATGGCGCCGGCCACGGAGAGCCCCAAGAAGACATCGCTGTCCTTGACCGCGTCCTCGAGCGTGCGCGCTTTGGTTTCGACCGCATGGGCGGACTTCCACTGGTTCATGCCTGCCGTGCGGCCGCGATACACCACGCCCTTGGAATCGCACAGGATCGCATTGGCGTTCGGCAAGCCCATCGATTTCAAAAGCTCGAGGCAAGCGATGCCGGCCGAGCCGGCGCCATTGACGACGACGCGGATATCCTTGATCGAGCGGCCGGTCAGATGCAGGGCATTGATGACGCCGGCCGTCGAGATGATGGCGGTGCCATGCTGGTCGTCATGGAACACCGGAATGTCCATCATCTCGCGCAGGCGCTCTTCGATGACGAAACAATCCGGCGCCTTGATGTCTTCCAGATTGATGCCGCCGAAACTCGGACCGAGATAGCGCACCGCACCGATGAACGCGTCGATGTCTGCGGTCCCGACTTCAAGATCGATGGCATCCACATCGGCGAAGCGCTTGAAGAGGACGGCCTTGCCCTCCATCACCGGCTTGGAGGCCAGCGCGCCCAAGTCCCCCAGTCCCAAAATCGCCGTCCCGTTGGAGATGACGGCGACGAGATTGCCCTTGGACGTATATTCATAAGCGAGGTCGGGATTGTCGGCGATCGCGCGCACCGGCACGGCAACGCCGGGAGAATAGGCGAGCGACAGGTCGCGCTGTGTCGCCATCGGCTTGGTCGGCGTGATTTCGAGCTTTCCAGGCTTCGGCTGCGCATGGAAAGCGAGCGCCTCGTCCTGCGTAAAGGAAGGCCTGCGGATGTCGGACATGGATTGTCACACCAAAACCAGTCCACAGAATATCCCTTTTTGCGGGCCTGTCTTTCAATGGCTTAGGCGTGACGCACGCTGCGGCGTGTTAACGTCGGGCCATGAACGAGAAGCCTTCGGATTTGCCCGAACCTGCGCCAGGTGGCATTTCGCCTGCAACGAGCGCGCCGGACGGCGCGACGCCCATGATGGCGCAGTATCTCGAGATCAAGGCGGCGCATGCCGACTACCTTCTGTTTTACCGCATGGGCGATTTCTACGAGCTCTTCTTCGCGGACGCCGTGAAGGCCGCCGAAGCGCTGGACATTGCCTTGACCAAGCGCGGCCGTCATCTCGGCGAAGACATCGCTATGTGCGGCGTGCCGGTGCATGCGGCGGACTCCTATCTGGAGAAGTTGATCCGCAAGGGTTTCCGGGTCGCGGTCTGCGAGCAGACCGAGGATCCGGCGGAAGCCAGGAAGCGCGGTGCCAAAGCCGTCGTGCAGCGCCAGGTCATCCGGCTGGTGACGCCGGGAACGCTGACCGAGGATGCGCTGCTCGAGGCGAGAAGCGCCAATGTTCTGGCGGCGCTCGGCCGCGCTTCCGGGGCCTTCGCGTTGGCAGCAGCGGACATTTCGTCGGGAAGCTTCTTCGTCTCGCCCGTCGAACCGGAAGATATCGCAACCGAACTCGCACGCATCGCGCCGAGCGAGTTGCTCGTGCCCGACATGCTGCTCGCCGACGAGACGCTCGCGCCGATATTGAAAGCATTCGGAGCGCGACTGTCACCGCTTCCTTCCATCAAGTTTGATTCCGCTGCCGGCGAACGTGCTCTCAAGACCCAATATAAGGTGACAAGTCTCGACGGTTTCGGCGCCTTCGGCCGCGCCGAGCTCTCGGCGGCTGGAGCGCTTGTCGCCTACCTCGATCTCACGCAAAAGGGCAATCGTCCCGCGCTGCAGAATCCCGCGCGCATTGCGCCCAGCACCTTCATGGGGATCGACGCCGCAACGCGGCGCAATCTGGAACTCACGGAAACGCTTTCCGGCGCGCGCAAGGAGTGCCTTCTCGCCGTGATCGACCGTACGGTGACGGCGGCGGGCGCACGCGAACTGGCTGCGCGACTGTCCGCGCCTCTGCTCGACGTCGCCGCTATCGCCCGGCGCCACGATGCGGTGGCCTTCTTCAAGGACGAGACCGACGCGCGTCGCCTCATGCGTGAGGAACTGCGCCGCGCGCCCGATATTGCGCGCGCGTTGGCGCGGATTTCCGTCGGCCGCGGCGGCCCGCGCGATCTGGCCAATCTTCGCGACGGCATCAAATGCGCGCGCGCCTTGCGGGGCAAGCTCAAGCTCGACGACCCGCTGAAGCCGTCCGCCGGCGAAGTGGCCGATGCCCTCTCGGCTCTGATCGCGGCCGTCGCCGAGGTTTCGCGCGTCACGGATCGACTCGAACGGCTTCTCGTGCCCGAGCCGCCCTTCTTCGCGCGCGACGGCGGCTTCATCGCGGCTGGCGTGCATGCGCCGTTGGACGAGGTCAGGCGGCTGCGCGACGAATCGCGCCGTGTCATCGCCAGCCTTGAAGCGCGCTACAAGAGCGACAGCGGCGTCTCGCAATTGCGCATCAAGCACAATGGCGTGCTCGGCTATTTCATCGAAGTGACGCCGCAGCACGCCGACAAGCTTCAGGCGGACGGCAATCGCGATCTTTTTCGCCATCGCCAGACGATCGGAAGCGCCGTGCGCTTCTCGACCGACGAGCTTGCAACGCTGGCGAGCCGCATCGCACAGGCGGGCGAACAGGCGCTCGCGCTCGAGCGCGAACTGTTCGACAGCTTGTGCGCCAATGTCCTGGAACAGGCGGCGAATTTGAACGCCATCGCCGGCGCGCTTGCCGTGATCGATGTGGCGTCTGCACTCGGCGAACTTGCCGCCACGTCGCGCCTCAACCGACCGACCATCGACGACAGTCTCGCCTTCCACATCGAGCGCGGCCGTCATCCCGTGGTCGAGGCGGCTCTTTCGTCCCAACACGCGCAACCCTTCGTTCCCAATGATTGCGACTTGTCTGCCGAAGGCGCGGGTCGGCTTTGGCTCGTCACTGGTCCCAACATGGCCGGCAAGTCGACGTTCCTGCGCCAGAACGCGCTGATCGCGATCCTGGCGCAAGCCGGCTCGTTCGTGCCCGCCGAAAAGGCGCATATCGGGATCGTGGATCGTCTCTTCAGCCGCGTCGGCGCAGGCGATGATCTCGCCTCCGGCCGTTCCACGTTCATGGTCGAGATGGTCGAGACCGCCGCCATCCTCAATCAGGCGACGGAAAGAAGCCTCGTCATCCTGGACGAAATTGGCCGCGGCACCGCCACGTTCGACGGTCTCGCGATTGCCTGGGCGACCGCGGAACATCTGCATGAGAAGAACAAGAGCCGCGCGCTTTTCGCCACGCACTATCATGAGATGACGGCGCTTGCAGAGCGGCTCTCGTCGCTTGCCTGCGTGACGATGCGCGTGCGCGAATGGAACGACACAATCGTGTTCCTGCACGAAGTCGCGCCCGGCGCAGCGGATCGCTCCTATGGCATCCACGTCGCAAAACTCGCCGGACTGCCGGCGGCCGTAGTGGCGCGCGCCGAAGATGTTTTGCGCGCCCTCGAGGAAGGCCGCGAAGGTCACAAACCGCTTGCCAGGATCGGCGATCTGCCGTTGTTCGCCGCCAGCGTTCCGGCGAAGCCCCAAAAGCCGAACGGCTTCGAAGAGGCGATCCGCGCCATCGAGCCGGACACGCTGACACCGAAAGAAGCCTTGGAGCTGATCTA
>DATLOU010000001.1:0-4372 GCA_035536115.1 Rhizomicrobium sp. | reverse complement strand
TCAGCCGCAGGCTGGCTGCCAGATGCCCTGCGGGCATTCCTTGCGGGCCTGCCTCGACCAGCAGGCGGAAGGCATCCAGCCGGCTGTCCTGTGCCAGCGCGGCCAGAATCGAGACGGCGCCCCGCTTTTTCATGGTTCAATGATTATTGAAATGATCGGAACGGTCAACAGACATTTCAAATGATGATGTTCGCCGCCGGCGTGACCAAAGCGGGGCACCGTCAGCCGGCTGCCCTTCGACATGGAATTTAGAATGAGAAATTCGTGACTTAATCGTAATTCGGGATTGGAACCTCGGCCGAGCGCCCATGTTATCCGGTTCATGCGGGCGACGCTGTTTCACAACCCCACCGCCGGACACAAGGCGGCCAAAGACGAGATTTTGGCCGCTATGAAGCTGGCCGATTTCGACGTCCGATACGTCTCGGTCAAAAATGGCGACGTCGAGGAGGCACTCGAAAAGAAAACCGATCTGATTGTTATCGCGGGCGGCGATGGGACAATCACGGAAGTTGTGACCAAGCTCGCCAACCGGTCGGTGCCGGTGGCCTTGCTGCCGCTTGGGACCGCGAACAACATCGCCCGTTCGCTGGGTATCGCCGGGACCCCGCAGGAGCTCGTGGAAACCTGGAAACTCGACAACACTCATCCGCTTGATGTCGGTGCTGTGAAGGCATCCTGGGGTGCATCCCGTTTCGTGGAGGGGTTTGGCGTCGGCGTGTTCGCCGAATTTTTGAGGGCGGCGGACAAGGGCGAAAAAGTCAAAGGCGCCGACAACCTGCGCAAGGGCCGCGCATTGCTTGAAAAGCGGATCAAGACCGCAAAGCCGGTTGATCTTTCGATTACGATCGACGGCAAGCCGCTCAAGGGTGAGTTCCTTGGCGTCGAGGTCATGAACGTGCCTTTCACCGGGCCGGGCTTGCCGCTCGCGACGAAGGCGGACCTCGCCGACGGTTTGCTCGACGTCGTCTGCTTCGATGCCGGACGGCGCCGCGACTTCGAGGCGTGGCTTGAGGCGCCTCAGGATGAGCAGGCTCCGGTCGCAACCCGTCAGGGCAAGACCGTGGAGCTCGTTTGGACCGACAGCGCAAACCGTCTTGACGATGAGTCACACGGCAACCGTGACAAGAAACAGGCCGTCGAGCTTGCGTGCGAAAAAGAGCAATTGAAGGTCCTCATTCCGGTGAAGCATCCGGCTCAGAAGGCCGTTGCCAAATGACAGAGCTAGGAGAAATTCAGCGGATCGCGGTCGAACTCGCCACACTTGCCGGCGCCGAGATCCAGGCTGCGCTCGGCAGTATGATGGCCGTTCGCTACAAGGGCGAATTGGCCGAAAAGACGCTGTGGCGTGATCCGGTGTCAGAGGTCGACCAGCGCATCGAGGCGTTGATCCGCATGCGGGTTGCCGAGCGGTTTCCAAACCATGACGTCATCGGTGAGGAAATGGCCGAGCGGCTGGGACGCGTTCACGATTATCTGTGGACCGTCGATCCGATCGATGGCACTACTAACTTCGTCAATGGCTTTCCCATGTTCGCTGCATCGATCGGCGTCTTGCGGCGCGGTGAACCTGTGGTGGGCGCGGTGTGGTGCTCGACCGGCCACGCGCTGCGGCCAGGCGTCTATCACGCGCAGGCCGGCGGCAAGCTCCGTTTCGAGGACAGCGACGTGACTCCGAAGCTCAACCCGGCGGTGCGACGGCGGTTGGCCGGCGTGCCGGCTGCGACGGCCAATGACGAAAACTGGGAAACCCGAAAAACCGGCTCGGCAGCGATCGAATGCGCGCTAGTTGCCGCCGGCATGTTGCGCGTCGCCCGTTTCGACAGCCCGAACATCTGGGACATCGCGGGCGGTATAGTGCTGGTCAGGGCGGCAGGGGGCGCGGTCCGTCAGCGGCGGCATGGAAAGTGGGAGGCCATGCACGGTTTCGTGTCGGAGCCGCCGTCGATCGGCGGAGGAAGTGATCTGCGCTACTGGCGCCATCCTGTCGTCATTGGTGCGCCGGACGCGGTCGAGCGCATGTGCGCCGCCGCCTGATACTGATTCCGTCGGGCAGCCGAATTGCGTGACCTTGATAGCTGGTCGGAGTTCCCGGAACCAGTGGCACTTGACGCGCTTATCAGGTTGGTCGCGCTTCGAACTCCGACTTCAAGTGCGAACGCGATCAGGGTCGTGATCGCGAATGGGCGACCCTTACTTCCACCCCGGAACAGGAACGTAAGGAGGAAATAGTGAAAATCACTCGACTTTTTATTGGCGCTGCCATTGTTAGCGCGGCTGAAATCTTCACTGCCGGCGCGCAAACAACGTCGCCGCCTCCGGCCACCACAAGTCCTGGAGCATCACCTTCATCCACCATCTCTGCCGCGACACATTGCCGTGATGCCAGTGGCAAAGTGCAGCTGAAAAGCGCGAGGACGGGTTCAGGCAGCACCACAGGAGCGGCGTCAAACACCGCGCCGTCGAGCAGCCCGGGCACAAGCTCAAGCACCAACAGTCCCTCGGGAATGCCGGGCTCGACCCCGGCCGAGGCCAATCTGCCGCCTTGCTAGAACATATTCGAGCAGCAAACTCGACCGGAAGGGCCGCAAACCGCGGCCCTTCCTAATTTAGAAATCGCGACGGATAATCTGGCGTGATCCGGGGCATATTTTGAATCACCCATTGAACAGGCGCCGCCTTTTCAAAATTCGTTAGCGTACATATCTAGAGGGCGCCGGTCGCCTGGCTGATCCCCTAGAGGCTAGCCCTCCGTCCCCCGACGTAACGCTGCCTCACAGCCGACGACCGGCACGGGGCGAGTTCATGCTCCGACCGTGGCGAATTCGAGGATCAATTGCCGCTAAAAGGTTACATTCGTATGTGCAAGGCGCTACCGGTACTTCACCACAACTTTTTCGACGCGGTCGCAGTTGGCGCATTCGAACGTACGACGGTCGTGGTCGGGTTTGTCCGGCTCAATAAGCGCCAGCCACATTGGTTCGCCGCACTGCGGGCAGTCGGGCCCGTGAAACGCGCCCGGCGCATGTGCGGGCTCATGTGAAATCCTGCCGTAAGTCATCAGCGCTCCCCACGCGGAGAACCAGATGGCGGCGAAGTGCAAGGAGGTTTGTTCCATGAGGGGCTTGTACCGGCCCGCCGCTAAAAAGTGCTGGCTTGAAACGCGCGGTTTTTAGTAAACACAGCGGCTTTGCGAGAGCCAAGCGCCGGTAAATCTTTACGGTGCGTCGGCATGCCAGCCGAGCAGCACGAGCATGACGAAGAATCCGATCACGTAGGCGACCGCGACGTGCCAGCCGTGCCGCAACCACAGGCCGACTGACTTTGCCTCGGCATATTGGTTGGAGAGCGCGACGCCGGCCGAGGAACCGAACCAGATCATCGAGCCGCCGAAGCCGACGGCATAGGCGAGAAATCCCCAGTCGTAGCCGCCTTGCTTGAGCGCGAGCGCTGTCAGCGGAATGTTGTCGAATACTGCCGAGACGAACCCCAGGCCGAAGGCCGTCTGCCACGATGCGGGGGGCAGCGTCTCGACCGGCATCAGCGAGGCCGTTGTCACCAGCGCGATCAGGAAAACTGTGCCCTTGAATGTTTCCGGCAGCACGCTCCAGTCCGGCCGCCGCCACGGCGCGGTCGCAAGAAGAACTGCCCAGAGAGAGAGGCCGAGCACCGGTACCCGGCCGAGAAGCACGGGAAAATACAGGTTGGTAACGATATTCGTCGCGACCACCACGCAGAGCATGGCAATGACGATAACGACGCGCGCCCAGTCGAGCGCGATACCGCGCCGCGCGTGCTTGACGATCGGCGAGTGCCGGTGCTGCTGCAGGGAAGCGGGCACCGCGAAAACCAGCAACGCCGCGAAAGCGGCGACATAGGCTTCAAGCACGACCAGCGGGCTTACGCCCGCGACCCACATCATGGTCGTGGTCGTGTCGCCCAGCACGCTGCCCGCGCCGCCGGCGTTGGATGCGGCGACGATGGCCGCGAGATAACCGATGTGGACCTTGCCGCGAAACACGTGCCGCGCGACCGTGCCGCCGATGATTGCCGCGGCAATGTTGTCGAGAAAACCTGACAGCACGAATACGATCACGAGCAGCGCCAGTCCGCCCGTCCAGTTGTCCGGCAACAGCGCCGGCATCTCGTCCGGCACGGCGCTTTCCTCGAAGTGGCGCGACAGCAAAGCGAAGCCCATCAGCAGCAGGAACAGGTTCGAGAGCAGCGAAAATTCGTGACCGAGATGCAGGCCGAGGCCGGCAAGGCCCGCGCCCTCCTTAAAGCCGGTGAATATCAGCTTGTAGACCGTAGTGACGCCAAGGCCTGCCAGCGCGACCGGCAATGTATGCCGGTGAAACAGCGCGACGCCGAG